>NZ_JBHSMU010000010.1:0-59978 GCF_042655085.1 Massilia niabensis
AGCATGCCGCCAGCGTTCAATCTGAGCCAGGATCAAACTCTTCAGTTCAATCTCTGTTTGTCGAAACCAGATTGCTCCGGTTTCGAACCCCTCCCATTGGTCGGGGGTCGCTCACTCAAGATACTGACCGTCACCTCATTGCTGAGATAACGTTTAATACTTTTGTGAACATTTGATAATTTAAGTAATCAAGAACCGAAGTTCCTGGCACCTTCATCAAACGCCCACACTTATCGACTGTTAATTGTTAAAGAACTTGTTCGGTACTGCCTTGCTGTGTTCTGCGAATCGTTTTGTTCGCCAGCAGCAGAGAGATGAGATTATGCAGTGTTTCGCGTTCTTCGTCAACCTCTTTTTACTTCACCCCGCTGTTTGTGGCGCACTTTCGACACACTCAACTACTTGATTTCGTTGACCGTTTCGCAGCACCACTGCAGCAGGAGGCGAATTATAGCGAACCCTCGCGGCAATCCGCAAGTGTCTTTTTTACGACGGAATGCGATTTAAGTTTCCGTACGGCGAGATTTCCGCAGGGTTGCCTCTTTATGCTTTCCGAATGGGAACAATCAAGAACATGAGCAATTGATGCCGCGACGAAAGAAACTGAACGGAATACATGAGAATGTACGATGCGCATCGGTATTCCTTATGGCCTCCTCGCCTTCCCGGAACGCGTGCGTTCGCCATTCCTGCCAGGAGAATCCGCCATGTCCGTTTTGAAGTCCATCACCGCACTCAGCCTGGTCATGCTCGCCCCGGCGGGCAGCGTCCTTGCCCAGGCCGCGCCCGAACCTGCTCCACAGAGCGTCACCGTCACCGGCAAGCGGGTCACGAATAGCGATCCGAGGATGGTTACAGCTGCCAAGAGCGCCGTCCTGTCGCGCAATCTTGCCTCGGGTTGTAACTATATGAGCGCCTACAGCGCTGCCGAGGATGATGTCACCCAAGCCTATATGCGCGACATGGGCATGGAACACAGCTTGTCGAACGAGGTAGAACGTTTCGACGAACGCAGCCCGGACGGGGACGCTTCGACGTCGAGCATTGCCAGCAGCATTCCTAAAGAAGAGGACCCCTCCGTGGAGCGCGCCGCCGGCGGCTGCGGGCCGAGCGACAGGCGTTTCGCGGCGGGCCGCAACCGCATCCTGCGCAAGGACAAGTCCCTGGCCAAAGCCCTGGATGCCTTCGCGGCGCAGGACTACGCGACGGCAAGGGAGCAGGCAAGCATTGCCTGGACCAAGATCGGCTATGACGAAGCGGCGCTGATGCTCGCCCGGATGCACCTGTCCGGCCTGGGCGTGCCGCTTAACACCCCGCAAGCCGTGTCCTGGCTGGAGAAAGCGGCACTGGCCCGTTTCGACCCGATACGCGACCGCGTCGAGTTCAATCCGCAGGATCCGGAAGCGATGACGGCGCGCGTCGAGGCGACCCTCCTGCTGGCCAAGATTTACCTGCGCGGAATCGGGACGGCAAAGGACCCGGCCCAGGCGAGCAAATGGTACGCCAAGGCGGCGGAGATCGGCTTTGTCCCGGCCACGAACACGCTGGGCATGGCGGCGATGAACGGGTTCGGCATGCCCAAGAGCGCACGCAAGGCGGCCGCCTGGTTCAAGGAAGCGGCCGAAGCGGGCTACGCACCTGCGCAGTACAACCTGGCCCGGCTCCATTACATGGGAGAAGATGAGGTCCCGCAGGACCTGAAGCTCGCAGGCGCCTGGTTTGCGGCAGCGGCCAAGTCGGGGCACGCAGGCGCACTGTTTGCGGCCGGACGCATGTACGACCTGGGTGAAGGCGTGCCGGTCGACCAGCAGAAGGCCATCGTCTACTACAAGGAAGCGGCCCTGAGATCGAACGCCGATGCGCAGAGCGCGCTCGCCACCTATTTCTATACGGGCGAAGTGGTGCAGAAAGACCTGGCCACGGCGCGTAAACTCTTCGCGGCCGCAGCCCGGCAGGGTCAGCCCGACGCGATGTTCAACCTGGGGGTGATGACGGCCCAGGGCGAAGCAGGCGTCAAGGACATGGCAACCGCCTACGCCTGGATTACGCTGGCAAAAGGCGCCGGCCACGAAGGCGCCGCGAAGGCGCTCGCGCAACTCGGTCCGATGCTGACGGCAGCCGACCGCGTGCGCGTCGACGCGGTGCTCAAACCGAAGAGCGCCCCGTAAGGAGGGCCGCGTGGGCGCGTCAGCGCTCGCGCAGCTGAATGTGCGTCGGCGCGTCGCGGTCCACTCGCAGCAGGCCGCCCGACTCGAAAAGTTCCGTTACCTGGAGCGTGCTGCGGCGTTGCTCGGCGCCGTCCTTGCCTTTGTCCGCGCCGCGCCGGCCGGGATGGGTGAAGTAGAACAGCCAGGCGCGGTCGCCGCTGACGACGACGTCGGCATGGCCGCCGATGACGGCGTCGTCGACGCCCTGCCCCGGCTGCTCGAGCAGGTTGCCAGCTTGGCGCGCCCAGGTGACGGCGTCCGGCGAACGGTACACGGCCAGCCCGCGCCAGACGTCGGTGATCATCCACCAGGCGCCGCGCCACTGGAAGACCTTCGGCCCTTCGCCGGCCTGGTCGGACACCACGCGGCCCTTTTCGGTCCAGTTGGCCAGGTCCGGGCTGTCGGCGTAGTAGATCGACTTGCGATCGCGCTCGTTGTTGTACCACATGCGCCAGCCACCTCCGAGCAGGCGCGCCACGCCGGCATCGATGACGCGGTCGGAAGCGAGCGTGATTTGCCGGGCATTGCGCCAGGTCCGCAGGTCGCTGCTGGTCAGGTGCACGATCCGGCGCGGGTGCGCCCAATCGGTGAACACGCCCGGCACCACGGTCAGGAACATGTGCCAGGTGCCGTCGTCGGCGCGCACCACGTCCGGCGCCCAGTGGGTCGCCTCGGCCCCGCCAAGTTCCGGCGGCAGCGCGATGTCCGCCGTGCCGGCATACTTCCAGCTCGCGCCCCCGTCGAACGACTCCGCGATCCCGATCCGGGTGCCGTGTACCCAGGAGACGCCCGGCAGGCCGGTCTCCGTGGCGCGGCGGTTGGTATAGAACATCCACCAGCTTCCCCGCGCGGGGTTGCGCACGACGACGGGATCGGCCGCGCCATCGAATACGGGGTCGCGGAACAGCGGCTTGGCGGCGACCTTGCCGAGGGTCGACGGCGACTCGGCACGCTGGCCCTCGGGCGGATTGGCCGGTTCGGCGTGCACCGCCGCGCATGCGCCGGCGAAGGTAATGGCGCAGGCAAGCGCGCGCGGGAAAGCATTCATCGGGAAGCGTCCACCACAAAAAAGAGCGTTATCGAATCCGCAGCGGCATCGATATCGCCGGCGGGGTGGCGCCAGTATCGGGATCGAGCGGCACCGCAGTCAATCCTGTCGGGGCGCACCTACGAAAGAATCATGAAACTGAGTGCATCGAAGACGGACGCCCGATGCCATCGTTCACCGCGGGTCCGCCGCTAACTCCGAAGCGAATGCGACCCCGATATCGTTGCAATACGTCATGATCCATGGCAGCATGAGCCACCTCACTGCTATCGCCCAGCCATGCTCAAATCGCTCCTCGGTGTACTCGATACGGCACGCAACATCCTGTCCCCGGACACTTCCCTGATTCGCCAGGTCGCGGCGCCGCTCGCTCACCTGGACGCCGCGCTGGCAGCGCGCGCCGCCGGCTACCTTGCCGACGGCAGCGACGCCACCGTGCTACTGGACTTGCGCCGCCATGCGCAGGCGGGCGACTTGCTGGGGAAGCCGGGCCGGTTGCGCTGGAACTTCCATGCCGTCCAGGACGACAAGCAGCAGGCCAAGGCGATCGAAGCCGGGATGGCGGCGCGCCATGCCCTGTACCGGCGCATCGAGGCACGGCCGGCCGACATGGCCCTCCTGATGCGCATGGGGCGGCTGCTCGAAGCGGCCGACCAGGGCCAGTCGCTCGACCGCGCCGGCTCGAGCGCGCCCGACTGGCTGGCCTATGTACTGAATGACGCGTTCTGGGCCTGCATGCCGAACGACGGCAGCGCGCGCGATGAAGGCAAGGTCGCAGAGGCGCGTCCCGCCTGGGACATCCGCCTACTGCGCGCGCTGCTGGACGAAGCGGGCCTGCCGCAGGCGATGGCCCTGAATATCGTCTTCGAGCGCCGCGCGATCGATTCGTACTACCAGGACCAGGTCTACCGGCGCCTGCTGGCCGCGGGCCCGCTCGACGACGACATGCTGGCCCGGCCCGACGACGTGGCCTCGGCCGCGCAGACGCTGTCGGCAATCGGCAGGGTCGTGCTGGTCAAGCGCATCGGCGGCGCCGACGCCTTGCGCGCCGCGTATGCCGGCCTGCTGATGCGGCTTGCGGTCAGCGACAGCAAGACGGTGCGCGCCGCCGCCGCGCGCCACCTCGACGCGCTCGACCGCGCCGCCTGCCACGCCGGGCTCGCGGTACTGCTGCGCGAAGGCCAGGGCGAGGAACGGGCGAATGCCGCCGAGTTGCTGGCGCGGGTGCAGGGCGACGCCGCGGGTCCGGTGCTGGAAGCGGCGCTGGCGCAGGAACCGGGCAAAGCCGTGCAGCAGGCGATCCGTCTGGCCCTGTCGCGCATCGGCGCCGCCGCCGACGCCGCGGATATCGGCCTGCCCGACCCGCCGCCCCTGCCCCCATTGCCCGAGGTGACGCTGGCCGACGACGCGGTCGAACTGCTGCTGGCAAACCGCGAGCAGCTGCTCGAGCACCTGCGGCTGGCGGCGGAGGAAGAACAGGAAGAGAACCGCAGCGGCAAACACAAGTACACCTGGCGCGCCAGGCACTACGAGCGCTATCGCCGGCTCGGCACGGGCAAGCTGCGCGACGCCGTGCGCGCCCTCAACGGCGACCGGGACGCCCTGCAGGTCCTGGCGGACGACAACGTCAACGAAACCCTGGGTTATGGCGGCCGGCTCGAAGAACGCGCCGACTTCGGCCTGCTGCAGGCGCTGCGCTGGCACCTGAACTGGGGGTCGGGCTCAGCATGGCTCTGGTCCAGCCCGCGCATCCAGGCCTGGCTGCGGCGCCAGGACCCGTCGCAGGTCGACTTGCGCCATCTGCGCGATGCTGCCGTGCGCTGCGGCGCGCCAGCCGACGCGATTGCGCTGGAGTGCCTGCGCCACACCTGGTCGCCCGGGTCGCTGCCCCAGGCAATCCTGCCGCCCGAGGGGGTCTGGCCTTGCCTGGCCGGCCACCCCGACCTGATCGACGAGGGGCTGGGGATGGCCGCAGCCGAACGGGGACGCTACCAGAATCTCGACCTCGGCCAGACCCTGGCGGTGCTGGGCACCTTCCCGACGGTCCCGGCGCGCTGGCTGCCGCGGGTGCTGGAATTCGCGCTGGGCGAGACCAAACTGCATCGCCAGGCGGCCCAGCGCCTGCTCGGCAAGCTGCCCGATATCGGCAAGCGCGTGGCCGATGCGCTGCAGTCGAACAAGCAGGAACTGCGCATCGAGGCGGCGCGCTGGCTGGCGCGGATGGATTACCGGGCGGCCGTGCCGGCCCTGTACACGGCGCTCGACAAGGAAACCCGCGAACCGGTCAGCGCCGAGCTGATGACGGCACTGGAAATCCTCGGCGAAGACATCACCGCGCGCCTGGCGCCCGAGGCCCTGCTGGCGCAGGCGCTCAAGGGACTGAAGGCGCGGGCACCGGCGGGCCTTGCCTGGCTCAAGCTGGAGCAACTGCCGGCCTGCGCCTGGCAGGATGCGAAAGGGGGCAATGGCGCGGTCGATCCGGAGATAGTGCGCTGGTGGGTCATCCTGGCCGCCAAGCTCAAGGAACCTGCCGCCAACGCCCTGCTGGTGCGCTACCTCGGCCTGCTCGACGCGCCCAGCCGCGCCGCGCTGGGCCGCTTCCTGCTGCACGCGTTCATTGGCCAGGACACAGCCCATCCGCCGCTCGAGGAAGCCATCGCCTGGGCCGGCCAGCATGCGCCCGCACGCTACCAGCAGTTCCAGCAAATGGCGAAGCAGTATCCGGATTACTACACGGAGCTCGGCGAGATGAGCCAGGGCCAGGTATTCGAGCTGGTCAAGCGCGAGAAGCTGGGCGAATACCTGGGCAGCGCGATCGGCGAGAAAGGCATCCTGGCCCTGACCTGCGCGATGCCGGGACACGAAGCGGTGGACGCGATCCGCCAGTACATGCGCGACCATTATCCGCGCCGCGCCCAGATCGAAGCCATGCTGGAGGCGGCCGCCGTATCGGACGATCCTGCCGTCATCCAGTTCGTGCTGAGCATCGCGCGCCGCTACCGCACCGCCTCGGTGCAGCAGAAGGCGCGGGTGCTGGTCGAGCGCATCGCCGAGCGCAACGGCTGGACCGAGGAACAGCTGGCCGACCGCACCATCCCCACCGGCGGCCTCGACGAATCGGGCAGGATGAGTTTCCAGTACGGCGCGCGCGAACTGTCGGTGGTCCTGGACGACAAGCTCAAGATCGTGCTGCAGAACGCCGAGGGCAAGGCGATCGCCGCCCTGCCCGCCGCGCGCCAGAACGATGCGCCGGAAGCGATCAAGGAAGGCAAGCAGCTGTTCACCTCCTGCAAGAAGGAAGTCAAGCAGGTGCTCGACATGCAGACGGCGCGCCTGTACGAGGCGATGTGCGCAAGCCGGGCCTGGCCGGCCGCCGAGTGGACCGAATACGTGCGGCGCCATCCGATCGTCGGCCGCCTGGCGCAGAGGCTGGCCTGGACCCGCCTGGCCGCGGACGGCAGCATCTCCGGGCTGTTCCGCCCGACCGAAGACGGCAGCCTGATCGATGCCGAAGACGAGGAAGTGAGCCTGGACGAAAAGGAACGCATCGGCCTTGCCCACGCCTCGCTGCTGGACGAGGAGCAGGTGCGCGCCTGGCTGGCGCACTTCAAGGACTACAAGGTGGCGCCGCTGTTCTCCCAGCTGACACGGCGCGGCCCGGTGCTGGCGGACCCGGCGGCGCAGGAGATCGACGACCGCCTCGGCTGGACGAGCGACACCTTCACCCTGCGCGGCGCCTTCAACAAGCTGGGCTACCAGCGCGGCTCGGCCGAGGATGGCGGCGTGTTCATGGAATACACCAGGGACTTCGCCAACGCCGGGCTGCAGGTGCGGATCGAATTTTCCGGCAGCTCCCTGCCCGAGGAAAACATGCCGGCCGCGCTGAAGACCCTGGAGTTTGTCCGCATCGGTACGGGGCGCGGCTTCGGCATGCACAGGGGCGGCAGCGTCGCACTGGGCAAGGTGCCGCCGGTGCTGCTGGCCGAGGCGTATTGCGACTACCACGCCGTGGCCGCCGCCTGCCAGGGCTTCGACCCGGACTGGGAACGCAAGATGCCCTGGTAAGCGCCAGGGTTCATGGGACAACGGGACGATATACAGATGACGACCATGCGCGAGAACGCCGCAACCCTGCGCAGCAGCGCCGAAATCCGCTACAGCGATGAACTCGGGCGCCTGCGCGCGGCCGACCGCGACCCGCGTCCCGAGGGCTGGGTGCTGTCGCCGCGCGCGGTGCGGCGCTTCATCCTGGGCGACCCGGCGCTGGCGGTCAGCCGCAAGTTCTACGGCGACGACCCGCTGGTCGACCGCGCCATCGTGACCCTGATGGGCCACCAGGGCCTGATGCTCGTCGGCGAGCCCGGCACCGCCAAGTCGCTGCTGTCCGAGCTGCTGGCCACGGCGATCAGCGGCGACTCGGCGCTGACGATCCAGGGCGCGGCCGGCACCACCGAGGACCACATCCGCTATGCCTGGAACTACGCGCTGCTGCTGGCCGAAGGGCCGAGCGAGCGCGCGCTGGTGCCCTCGCCGATGTACCGCGCCATGGTCGCGGGCAAACTGGTGCGCTTCGAGGAGATCACGCGCTGCCCGCCCGAGATCCAGGACACCTTGATCTCGCTGCTGTCGGAAAAGCACATCATGGTGTCCGAGCTGGGCGAAGGCGCACGGGTGCACGCGCGGCGCGGCTTCAACGTGATTGCGACGGCCAACCTGCGCGACCGCGGGGTGCACGAGATGTCCTCAGCGCTGAAGCGCCGTTTCAACTTCGAGACCGTGCGCCCGATCCGCGACCACGCCTTCGAGGTCGAGCTGGTGCTGGCCCAGGTGCAGCGCGAACTCGACGGCGCCGCCATCGGCGCGCGCGTCGAGCCGGACGTGGTAGGCCTGCTGGTGACGGTGTTCCAGGAACTGCGCGCCGGCAGCACGCGCGAAGGCACGCCGCTCAAGACGCTCGACGCCGTCATGTCGACCGCGGAAGCGGTGAACGTGGTGCACGCAGCGGCCCTCGAGGCGACCTTCCTCGGCAACGGCCGGGTCACGCCGCGCGAGGTGGCCAACCAGATGCAGGGCGTGCTGCTGAAGGACAGCGCCGACGACGTCAAGCGCGTCCAGCACTATTTCGATACCGTGGTGCGCGAGCGCGGCCGCCGCGACGGCGCCTGGAAGGCCTTCGGCGACGCCGCGCGCAGCCTGTGGGCATGAACGCGGGCGCGCCCGCCGGCACCCTGCCGCCGCAGGTGCGCGAAGGCCTGGCGCGCATGGAGATGGACGGGGTGCACTTTGCGCCCGTGCGCCACCACAGCCCGGCCTGCGCGCTGGCGCTGCAGGCGATGGTGCGCGAGTTGCGGCCGGCCGCGATCCTGGTCGAGGGCCCGGACAGCTTCGACGCCCTGCTGCCGCTCCTGCATGACGAACGCACGCGCCCGCCGGTCGCCATCCTGTCCCAGGCCGATGGCGCAGCGGGCATGCGCAGCGCCTTCTTTCCCTTCTGCGACTACAGCCCCGAGTGGGTGGCGCTGCGGCTGGCGCGCGAGAGCGGGGCCGAATTCGCCTTCATCGACCTCGCCTGGCAGGCGCGCGGCGCGGACGACGGCGAGGACGACGGCGAGGACGCGGCGGTGGACGAGCAGGCCCGCAGCCTGATGGCCGAACGCTACCTGGCCCACAGCGCCTACCTGGCAGCGCTCGCGCGCGCCAGCGGCTGCCGCAGCCAGGACGAACTCTGGGACCACCTGTTCGAGCTGCGCCCCCCAAGCGCACTGCGCGACTGGCGCACGCTGTTCGGCGACATCTTTGCCTACTGCGCCCTGGCGCGCACGGACTACGAAGCCGAGGTGCTGGAAGCCGACGGCAGCCTGGCGCGCGAGCGCCACATGGCCAACCATGTCCGGCGCAGGCACAGCGCGCTGCGGGCGGCCGGCAACAGCGGCGCCATCGTCGTGGTCAGCGGCGGCTTTCACACGCTCGCCCTGCAGCAGATGCTGGCGGCGCCCGCGCCCGCTCCCGCACCCGGACAGCACGGGCGAGCCGCGGGCGCGGGCGACTGGCTGATCCGCTACAGTTTCGACCGGCTCGACGCGCTCAACGGTTATGCCGCCGGCATGACTTCCCCCGCCTGGCACCAATGGGTCTGGGACAGCGCCCAGGCCGGGCCCGAAGGCCCGCATCTCGACCGGGTGGCGGCCGACGCGCTGGCACGCTTCGCGCGCCAGGGGCGCGAGCGCGGCCTGCTGCAGCTGTCGACCGCCGACGTGCAGGCAGGCGTGCTGCAGGCGCTGCGCCTGGCCGCCCTGCGCGGGCACGCCGGCCCGGGCCGCGAGGACGTGCTCGACGCGCTGCGCTCGTGCTTCGTCAAGGACGCGATCGACGAGGGCACGGCCGGCCTGGCGCAGGACCTGCGCAGCTTCCTCGGCGGCACGGCGCTGGGCGACATCCCGCCGTCGGCCGGCTCCCCGCCCCTGCTCGAGGATGCGCGCCGGCGCGCCCTGGCCCAGCGCGTGCGCCTCGACGACAGCGCGCCGCGTACCGTCCGCCTCGACCTGTACCGCAAGGAAGGGCATCGCGTGCGCAGCCGCTTCCTGCATTTGATGGACTACCTCGGCACGGGCCTGGGGCGGTGGCAGGGCGGCCCCGACTTCCTCGCCGGCATACGCCTGGAGCTGCTGGTCGAGGAGTGGACGGTCGCCTGGACGCCGCTGGTCGAGGCGCGCCTGATCGAGCTGGCGACCGACGGCGCCACCTTGCCTGAAGTGGCCCTGGCGCGGCTGCGGCGCGAGGAAGCGGCCCTGGCGGACCAGGGACAGGGGCGCTGCGCCGGCGCCGCCGTCAAGCTGCTGACCCGCGCCTGCCTGGTCGGGCTGCAGCCGCGCCTGCCGCACCTGCTGGACCTGCTCGCGCGCCACCTGGCGGAAGACCCGGACATCGCTTCGGTAACCAGCTGCGCGCACCAGCTCCTGAGCCTGTGGCGCGCACGCGAGCCGCTGGGCGTGCAGGACGACGCCGGCGTGCACGCGCTGCTGCAGCTGGCCTGGGCGTCGAGCCTGGCCCTGCTGCCCGGCCTGGCGGCGGTCAAGCCGGAACAGGAGGCGGCCGCGGTGCGCACCTTAATCGACCTGCGCGCGATCGGGCTGGCGCTGGCCGATCCGGCACAGGAGGAGGCTTGGACCACGGCGCTCGGCCGGCTGGCGGCCGCTCCCGGGGTACCGGGCATCGGGCTGGCCGCCGGCGCCCTGCTGTTCCTGGGCGGCGCCTGGAGCGGCGCGCAGCTGACGTCCGTGCTGGGCGCCCATTTCGGGCCGGGCGCCGAACCGGGCGGCGCCGTGCGCGCGCTCGGCGGCCTGATGGCGGCCGCCCCCGAACTGCTGCTGACCCAACCCGGCCTGCAGGCGGACCTGGACCGCATCATGGCCGGCTGGGACGAAGCGGCCTTCCTCGCCTACCTGCCCGACCTGCGCCTGGCTTTTGCCCAGCTCAAGCCGCCGGAGACCGCGCGCCTGGCCGAAGCGCTGGCGCGCACCCACGCCGGGCTGGACGAAGCGCTCTCCACGGTCCAGTACGGCATGTCGGAGGACGACATGGCGGCCGGCGCCGCGCTGCAGGCGGCACTGGCGCAGTGCCTGGCGCGCGACGGATTAAGTGAGTGGGCAGATGAGTGGCTCGCGGGAGCGGCGCCATGAGCGGCCAGGACGCGGCGCGGCGCTGGCGCCTGGTACTCGGCCGCTATGCCGGCGACACCCTCGGCCAGGATGCGCTGGACGCGCGCGACCGCGAGCTCGACGCCTCGCTCGACTACCTGTACGGGCGCGAGTACGACGGCAAGGTCCGCTCCCGGGGCGGCGCGCGCGGAGCCGGACTGGACCCGAGCCAGATCCAGGCCCTCGACTGGCTCGAGCGCAGCCGCAAACTGTTCCCGCGCGAGGTATTCGAGCGCGTGCAGTCCCATGCGCTCGAGCGCTACGCCATGCGCGAACTGCTCGACGATCCGGCCACCCTGCTCTCTTTGGAACCGAACCAGGCGCTGGTGCGCACGCTGCTGCGAATGCGCGGCCGCATGAACGCCGCGACGCTGGACGCGGTGCGCAGCGTGATCCGCAAGGTGGTCGACGAGATCACGCGCACGCTGCGGCGCGACTTCGTCAATGCCCTGCAGGGGCGCCGCAACCGTTTTCGCCAGTCGGCGCTGCGCAGCGCGCAGAACTTCGACTGGCGCGCCACCATCGACGCCAACCTCAAGCACTACGACCCGGTGCGGCGCCAGCTGCTGATCGAGCGGCCGCGCTTCAATGCCCGCGTCAAGCGCCAGTTGCCGTGGGACGTGATCCTGTGCGTGGACCAGAGCGGCTCGATGCTCGACTCGGTCATGTACAGCGCGATCGTCGCCGGTATCCTGTCGAGCCTGCCGGCGGTGCGGGTGCGCCTGGTCGTGTTCGACACCAATGTGGTCGACCTGAGCCACCTGGCGCACGACCCGGTGCAGGTGCTGCTGACGGTCCAGCTAGGCGGCGGCACCGATATCGGCCGCGCGATGCAGTACTGCGAAAGCCTGGTGCAGTCGCCGCAGCGCACCGTGCTGGCCCTGGTCAGCGATTTCATGGAGGGGAGCGCGCCCGGTGCGCTGCTGGCCAGCGTGCGGCGCCTGGCCGAAGCGCGCGTCAGGCTGCTGGGACTGGCGGCGCTCGACCAGGACGCCCAGCCCGTGTACGACCGCGCGATGGCGCAGCGCCTGGCCGACCGCGGCATGCAGGTGGCGGCGCTCACGCCCACCCATTTCGCGCAGTGGCTGGCCGAGGTCATGGCATGAGCGGGAACGGCGTCCGTGGCCCCGCCGACTGGCATCGCGCCTGGGGCAACTACGACGACGAGGCACTGGCCGCGCTGGCCAGCACCGGCCTGCTGCGGCGCGCCGGCAAGGATGTCGAGGCCGGCAAGGTAGGCTGGCATCCCGACGGCGGCGCCGCGGCCGGCCTGGTCGCGGCGGACGGCCAGCGGGTCGAGCTGGCCATCCAGGGACCGGGCGGCGCGCGCTGCGATTGCCCGGCGCCCGGCATCTGCAAGCACATCCTCGCCGCCGCGCTCTGGCTGCGCGCGCCGGCCGCCACCGATGCGCCGGCCGCAGCGGCCACTGAAGGGGCTACCGAAGCGGGCCAGGCGGGCGTCCTCGACGAGGTGCTGGCGCTGGACCAGGACGCGCTGTTCAAGGCTGCCGGCACCGCTGCCGTGCGCAAGGCCGCCGGCATGCTCGCCGGTCTGGGCAGGGTCGATATCGCGGAACAGGGCGCGGTGCTGGTCATCGCCATTCCCGAGCTGGACCTGGTGTGCCGCTATGTTGCCGGGACCGGCTACGAAGGGATGGTGTCGGGCGCCGCCCCGCGCCTGGCCAAGGCCCTGCACCTGCTGGCGCTGGCCGCGGTCTGGCATGCGCATGGGCGCGTCCTCCCCTGGCCGGCGCAGGCGGGCACCGCCCCGTCCGATGCGGACACAACCCCATCCACCGGCGGCGTAAGCGCGGAGGAACGGCGCTTCCTGCTGCACGCCCGCGCCCTGGTGCACGAAACCTGCGCCGCCGGCTGGTCGCACGTGAGCGACATCGCCGCCCCGCAATTGCGCGCGCTGGCCACCTCGGCCCGGGTCGAGTCCTTCCCGCGCCTGGCGGGCCTGCTGCGCGGCCTGGCCGGGATCGCCGACCTGCTCGCCGCGCGCGATTTCGGCGCCGACGAAGCGCAGGCATTGCAGCTTGCCGCGCAGGCCCATGCGCTGATCCATGCCCTGGGCGCCCCGGCAGCGCAGGCCGACCCGGCGCTGCTGGCGCGCCTGCGCGGCACCGCCCGGCGCAGTTTCGAGGCCGGCGCCACCCTCGAACTCCTGCCGCTTGGTTCTTACTGGTGGGAGGCCCGCAGCGGCGCCCGGGGACTGACGAGCGCGTTCTGGGACCCGCAAGCGGGCCAGGTACGGCAGGCCGTGCTGGCGCGCCGCGACGACAGCGATCCCGGGTTCAGCAAGGACGGCGCGTGGGCCCGCCACAGCCTGTGGCCCGGCGCCGGAGCAGCCGCCGCGCTCGCCGGCAAGGCACTGGTGCTCGAAGAACCGCGCCTGGCCGAGGATGGGCGCCTGGGCACCGGCGGCGCGACGCGGGCCAGTACGCAGCCGGCCTGGCTGCTGCGCGACAGCCGCTGGCAGGAAGCGGGATTCGACGACTGGAGCGCCTTGCGCGAGGCAATCGCCGGCACGGCCGGCCTGCTCGGCGAGCCGCTGGACATGGTGCTGCTGCGCCCCGCCGCCTGCGAGCAGCCGCAGCTCGACGAGGCCGCCCAGCAGCTCACCTGGCGCATCCGCGACCGCGCCGGGCGTTCGCTCACGCTGCGCCTGCCCTACGAAGCGTGGAAGGCCGCGCGCCTGGACAATGTCGAGGCCTGGGCCGCATCAGGCGATACGATCGCCGGCGTCGGCGCGCGCCTGGAGCGCGGCGGCCAGGGGCTGCTCGAACCCGTGACCCTGCTGGTCGGGCGCGACGCCAGGGTGCACCCGGTCTCGCTCGACTTCGAGGCCGGCCAGGCGCGGCCCATGCTGGCGACGCGCATCAGGCGCATGCTGCGCGGCCGCACCGCCCCCGCAGCGGCTCCCGCCGTGCGCGGCCACGGGCGCGTCGTGCACGCCCTGCTGGCGCAACTCGAGCGCAAGGCGATGAGCGGCCACCTGCACCTGGCGCGCCGCGACGACGAGCTGCATGCGCTGCGCCCGACCCTGCTGGCGCTCGGTCTGGACGGACTGGCGCACCTGCTGGCGCGCTACTTGGCCGCGCCCGACGTCGGCCGGGCCCTGGCCCTGTATCACGCCGGCCAGACCTGCCTGGAACTCGATACCGGCTTCCTGTAGCAGGACGGCGGGCCGGCCCGAATCACAGCACGATGATCACGGCACGATGATCACAGCATGATGGCGAGCTGCGCGTCCTGTCCCTTGCGCGCCGGGACCGTCACTTCCAGCAGCTTGTGCCGGGCATTCCAGCGGCTGGCCGCGGCGCGGCCATCGATCGTGACCGAACGCGGCTTCGCGTGGACGTTGTGCACCTTCAGGCTGAAGCCGCGCTCGGCGGCCGCATAGGCCTTGCCGGTCTCGGTCGCAAAACCGATCTCCAGCCTGCCGCCGACGTATCTGCTGGTAAAGCGCACGATCTCGTATTTGCCCTGTTCGAAAGCGCCGGCGGTTTCGCCGTCGTCGTCGTAGAGCTTGCCGTTCGATGCGGCCACCGAGGCGTCGTGGTAATAGTTGAGGTCGATCTGGCGGCCCGTATAGTCGCGCGTGGTCTGCACCACCTTCGCCATCGGCACGAAGGCACCGGCACGCACGAACACCGGGATATGCGCTTCTTCCGGCTTGACCACTTCCAGCACGCCGCCGCGATGCTTGTCGCCGGTGTAGAAGTCGAACCAGACACTGCCGCTGTTCGGGAAATACACTTCCCGGCGCGTGGCGCCCGGCTCGACCACCGGCGCGACCAGGAAGTCCGGGCCCCAGAGGTAGGTGCCGGCGCGCTCGAACGGCTTGCCCGGATCGGCCTCGACGAACATCAGCGGACGCATCAGCGGCATGCCGGTCTGGCTGTTGTCGAAGGCGATCGTGTAGTTGTAGGGGAGCATCGCGTAGCGCAGCCACACCGCCGCGCGCGCCAGCACCTTGGCGCGCGGCGAGCGGAACACCGGCTCCGGCGCCACCTCTTCCTGCGCGTGCGGACGGAACACGGGCTGGAATACGCCGTACTGCAGCCAGCGCACGTACAGCTCGTCATCGAGCACCGCGCCGGCAAAGCCACCGAGGTCCGAATGCATGTAGGCCAGGCCCTGCATGCCCATCTGGAGCGAGATCTCCATCTGCGACTGCAGGCCGCCCCAGCTGCGGCTGACGTCGCCCGACCACGGAATCATGCCGAAGCGCTGCGAACCCGAATAGCCGGCGCGCATGAGGATGAACGGGCGCTCGTTCGGGAACTCCTTGCCATAACCTTCAGCGATCAGGCGCGCCCAATCGTGGCCGTAGATGTTGTGGACCTTGCTTGCTGCGCCGTTGGCGTGCTGCAGCGCGGCCGGGTGCACTTCCGGTTCGCCCAGGTCGCCCCACCAGCCGCTCACGCCGCCCGCCTTCAGCTTGCGATAGATGTCCCAGAGCCAGTTGCGGCCTTCCGGCTTGTACAGGTCGATCAGGCCGGTGTTCCCGAAATAGAAATCGTAGGTGTACGGTTTGCCGCTCGTATCGAGCGCGAGCACCTTCCCGTCGACCGCTTCCTGCCAGCGTTTGGAGGTGGTCAGGACAAACGGTTCGCTGATGACGACGGTCTTGACGCCTTTCTGCTTGAAGTCGGCCATCATCTTCTCGGCGTTCGGGAAGGTATCGCGGTCCCAGTCGAGGTTGCCCATCGTGCCCTTGACCTCCTTGCCGAACCAGTACAGGTCGAGCACGACGGCGTCGAGCGGAATCTTCTCAGCGATGAAGCTGTCGACCACGGCGCGTGTCTCGGCTTCGCTGCGGTAGCCGAAGCGGCTCGCGAAATTGCCGAAGGCCCAGCGCGGCGGCAGCGGCTGGCGTCCGGTCAGGCCGGTGTAGCCCGCCATGACCTCGTCCCAGCTGTCGCCGGCGACGACCTGGTAGGTCTTGCGTCCACCGCCCACCTCATAGCGCAGGGTGCCGTCCTTGCGGCTGTCGAAATCGAGCCAGCCGGTCTGCGGATTGTCGAAGTGGATCGCATACTTTTTCGAGGACAGCGCCACCGGGATCGTGTAGTTCAGCAGTTCCGAACGATCGCCGTAGCCGTAATGGGCCTTGTTGTAGAGCTCGAAGCGGTGGCCGCGGCGGTTCATGCCGACCGCGCGCGCACCGGCGCCGTACAGCGCCTCGCCATCCTCGAGCGCGAACTCGATCGTTTCCATGTCCCTGGCAGCTTTTTTAGCTTCATAGCCGCGCTTCTCGGCCACCAGCGGCTTGCCCCTGTAGGCATAGCTGATCCTGAACGGCTGCCTGTCGATGGTGACGGTGATGCCGGGGGTGGCGAAGCTCAGGCGCGCGCCCTCGTCCTTGAGCGTGACCGGCACCTGGCCTGGGGCCAGGATCACGGCGTGCGAGGCCGGATCGAGACGTTCGCCGGTGGGGATGAAGGTGGTCTCGACGATGTTGCTCGAGTAGGGCTTGACCAGGTAGCGGCCGTCGCTGGTGGCGATTTCCAGGGTGTTGCCGTTTTGCGTGACGCCCTGGAGCTTGCGGTCGGCGTTCTGGGCGCCGGCATGCGGCGTCGCGGCCATGCATAGCGCCAAACCCAGGGCCAGGCCGCCAATCGTTGCTTTTGTCATTTCTTGTTTGTCTTTATGGGAATCGGGTGGCCGCTGGTGTCCGATGGCGGCCGCAGCCGGATTATAGCTGCCGGCTGTGCCGGTTCCCGAAGTCCCGCAACACCTCGCGCGCGGCGTTATGCCCCGGCGCGCCGGTGACGCCGCCGCCTGGATGGGTGCCCGATCCGCAGGTGTACAGGCCCGCGATTGGCCCCCGGTAGTCCGCATGGCCGAGCATCGGGCGCGCCGCGAACAACTGGTCGAGCCCGAGCGCGCCGTGGAAGATGTCGCCGCCGACCAGGCCGAAGGTGCGCTCCAGGTCCAGCGGGCTCATGATCTGCCGGCCGAGCACGGCGCGCTTGAAGTTGGGCGCGTAGCGGTCGACCGTATCGATCATCAGGTCGGCGACCGTTTCGCGGTGCATGTCCCAGCTCGCGCCGTCCGGCAGCTGGGGCGCGACATGCTGGCAGAACAGGCTGGCGACGTGCCGGCCGGCCGGGGCCAGCGTCGGGTCGAGCGTGGACGGAATCAGCACCTCGACGATCGGCTCGCGCGACCAGCCATGGGTGCGGGCGTCGTGGTAGGCCCGCTCCATGTACCCCAGGCTGGGCGCGATGATGATGCCGCTGCCGTGATGTTCAGCCGCCTCTCGGCCGGGAAGGCAGCTGAAGCTGGGCAGCTCCGCCAGCGCCACATTCATGCGGAAGGTCCCGGAACCGCAGCGCCAGGCCTGCATGCGGCGCAGGAAATCCGCCGGCAGCGCGCCCGGGTCGACCAGTTTTGTATATAACAGGCGCGGATTCAGGTTCGACACGACCACGCGGGCGTCGATGCGTTCGCCCTTCGTGGTGACGACGCCGGTGGCGCGCCCCCTCGAGAGCAGCACCTGGTCCACCGGGCAGCCGGTCCTGATCTCGACGCCCAGGCTTTGTACGGCCTTGGCCATCGCCTGCGTGATCGCGCCCATCCCGCCGATGGCGTGCCCCCACGCGCCCTTCTTGCCGTTGACTTCACCGAACACATGATGCAGCAGCACGTAGGCCGATCCGGGCGAGTACGGGCTGGCGTAATTGCCGACCACGCTGTCGAAGCCATAGGCCGCCTTGATCGGCGCGCTCTCAAACCAGCCATCGAGGTAGTCCCCCGCCGACTTGGTAAACAGGTCGAACAGTTCGCGCTGGCTTGATACCGACAGTTTGCGCATCCGGTTGCCCAGCTTGCCTGCCTTGATGAGCTCGGGCAGCGCGGCGAGCCAGTTGCCCTGCACCCGGTTCGGCGGGGTCTGCAGCACGAGGTCGCGCAGCAGGTCCGCTGCGCTGCCCAAGTAGCTGTGAAAGGCATCGAGCCGGTCGGCATCGCGCTGCGAGAAACGGGCTACTTCATCGAAGGTCTTGCCGGCGCCGAGCTTCAGGTAACGGGTGTCGTCCAGCGGCAGGAAATTCGACAGCGGCCGCTCGACGATGCGCAGGCCCTGCCCGGCCAGGTCCATGTCATGGATAACCTTGGGGTTGAGCAGGGAGACCGTGTAGGCGGCCACCGAGTTGCGAAAACCGGGGTGGAATTCTTCGGTGACCGCCGCGCCGCCGACGACGCCGCGCGCCTCCAGCAGCGTGACCTTCAAACCGGCCCTGGCCAGGTAAAAGGCGCATACCAGGCCGTTGTGGCCGGCTCCGACGATGACGACGTCCCGCATCTGCTTCCTCCCCCGGATAACACATGCATTGTGCGCCAGGGCCGGCGAAATTGCACCTGCCAGAATGCGCAGGTTCGCCCCTCACTCCAGGGCGCGGTTGCGCGATTCCACGTCGACGCACATGATCGCGATGGCGCCGATGACGAGTAAAGCGGCCAGCATCACCAGGGACAGCGTGAACTGCGTCGCCATCACCGGCGCCACGATCATGGGGGCGAACAGGCCGCCGAAGCGCGCGATCGCCCCCGCCATGCCCATGCCGCTGGCGCGCAGGTCGGTCGGGTAGACCTCGGGCGTGAAGGCGTACAGCGCGCCCCAGGTGCCGAGCAGCGCAAAGCTCATCAGCAAGGTCGAGCCCACCACGACGGCGGTCGCGTTGCCGAAGCTGTAGAGCATGCAGCCCAGGGCGCTCAGCAACAGGAAGCCGACCAGGGTCGGTTTGCGCCCCCAGCGCTCCACCCCATAGGCTGACAGGGCGAAACCGGGCAGCTGCACGACGGCCAGCAGGATCAGGAATTCCTGGCCGCGCATGAAGCCGAAGCCCTCGGCACTCAGCTTTACGGGCAGGTAGACGAACACGCCGTAGTAGGCGATCGAGATCAGCGCCCAGGCCACGCACAGGGCGATGCTGCGGCGCCGCAGCGCGCCCGCAAACAGCGCGGACAGCGGCTTTTTCACGGCGATTTCCGGCTCCAGCGGCGGGATCGTCACCTTGCGGCCGTTGACTTCGGCGACGCGCTGCAGCACCGCACGCGCCTCTGCCGGCTTGCCGCTGCGGTTGAGGTACATCGGCGACTCGGGCACGAAGTAGCGCAGTACGACGCCAATCAGGGCAGGCAGGCCGGTGACGAAGAAGATGACGCGCCAGGCATCGTCTCCCCAGCGCAGGGCGACCAGGGCCAGCACGGCGAGCAGGATGGTGCCGACGGCCCAGAAGGATTCGAGCAGCACCAGCCAGCGCCCGCGCCGGTCGCTCGGCAGGAATTCGGCCATCATGGTGTAGTCGACCGGGAGCGTGCCGCCGACCCCGATGCCGGTCGCGAAGCGGAACACGAGCAGCCACGTAAAATCAGGGGCAAACGCCGAGGCCACGCCGAAGCAGGCATCGATCACGACCGCGGCCATCAGCACCGGGCGGCGTCCGATGCGGTCGGCCAGGCGGCCGAACACGAAGGCGCCGACCAGCATCCCGATGAAGAAGAGCGTCCCGGTCTGCAGCGCCTGTGGCATCGCGATCCCGAAGGTCCTGGCGATCGACGGCGCGCTGAAGCCGATCGACAGCACCTGCATGGCGTCGGCCATCCATACCAGGCCGAAAATCAGGAACAGGCGGTACTGGAATTTCCCCACGCCTGCCGCCTGAATGCCCTGCTCCACCGTGATCGGCAATGTGGACATTGTGTTTTCCTCCAAAATTGACTGTCTCCCGTCGATTTTGCAGAAAAGAACCGTTGAGAACCGTGCAATGGGAGACACAGGCTGGACAAAAAGCGTGCAATTTTGCGCTCAGAGGCCAAAAACCTTCAACACCCCGTCGGTCAGGCCTTCCAGCCCCCGTTTGACCCGGCCACCCTTGCCTGTGGCATCGGTTGTTTCGTCATGCACGTAAATGCCGTGGTCGCCTTCGAAGCGGTCGTAGAACAAATCCGTCTGGCCCTGCAGGTAAGGCAGGAAGGGAGCGCTGCGCCGCGTGGAATACGCCACATCGCTTGAAAATCCCAGGGTTGCCGTTTGCCTGATCAGGTGGCCGCCGTCGGCTTGCCGGACACGCACGCCACGCCGGCCTTGCAGGATCAGGATGACCGGGCCGCGGATCACGAAATAACGCAATTGCAGGGTCAGCCAGGCATGCAGGCTCGCCAGGCGCCAGTGTTGCTCGACCAGGAGCGGCGCGCCCTGGTCGCACACCAGGCCGACCAGGGCGCGCGGCTGGAACACCAGGGCCGACGCTGGCGGGACGCGGACCAGCGCCAGTTCGCCCACCCCGCCATCGCCGGCCGACAGAACGACGGGCTCCTCGCCCGTGCGGGTCCGCACACAGGTGAGCAGGACCATGCCCGACACCAGGCTGGTCCACGGGCGGCCATGCAACAACCAGCGTGTTGTCTTCGCCGCGGCGACCGGCGTGCCCTGCAAGTAGCGCGGCAGGACCAGCAATTCTTCGTGCGGACGGAGCCGGATCGTTTGCGATGCGGCGGAGGCTGACACCGCCTCGGGGGGCCCGCTGCGCTGGCCCGGCACTGGACTGTCGAGGCGCACCGGGGGCCGCCGGGTGACCAGCGGAGCCAGCACAAAATACAGGAAGGCCCGCAGCCCGAACTTTCCGGCAAGGGCGATCAGCAGCAAGCCGGCTGCCACAGGAAGGGCCTGCAAAAGCAGCCCGGAAATACGGGACACCGGGTGCATGGTGACGGCGCTTTCCAACTCGTCCACCAGCGCGTCGAGCGGCTGAACGGCGCGGTCCAGCGCCGGCGCGTCAAGCGAAAACGGCACCAGCTGCTTTGGCACTTCCATTCGGTCGAGTGCGGCCTTTTGCGCGTTGCAGGCCGCGGCGGCGCGCTGCTCGTCCATGCGCCGTGCGGCGACATCACTGAGGAGCTGGTTCAGCACCGGCCCCCGCAACAGCTTGATCTCCATGCGCCGCTGATCGAGGTAGCCAAGCTGGGCGACCTGCAACTGTTTCTGGCGGTAGGCCTGATCGATGGCGATGTGCACTCTGTGCAGCCGTTCCAGTTCGCGCTGCGCCGCGGCGCGGCCTTCGATCATCACCAGATGCGCCCGCACCTGCTGGAGGTAGGCGAGTTCCTGCGCCGCCAGCTCGCGCGTGAGCGCCGTCTCGTAGTGCGAGGCCAGCCGTTCGGCGTACCGGGCCGGACCGGTGCGCAACAAGGCATACGGGTCGAAGTCACCTTGCGCCGGATTCGTACGCAGTTCGCGCGCCAGCGCCCCGATACGCCGGTCCACCGCCGCAAGGGGTTGTTGTGTGGCGCCGCCCAGTCGTTCCGCCAGGTTTCCTGCCTGCCGTTCCCGGTAGCTTGCAACGTCCACCTGCACCCGGCGCAGCGTCTCCAGATCGCCGCGCGACACGATCACATCGCGAATCGCGTCGTAGGCGAAGGTACCCGCCACAAGCACCGCCGCAACCATGAATACGGACAGCACATAAAAAACGATGGTCCGAATGAGTGGCTTGATGGCGGATTGCACGCTGAAGTCTGTGAGTAGTGGAAAACGACCAGCCATTCTACCCAAGGAACAGCCCGCCGGCGCGGGCCTGTCCGGAAGCGTCCCTTATGGCGCAGCGCTCGACGGCGCTGCCTGCGGCCCGCAGCTGGGCCCCGCAGTCACCGGCCGGCCATCCTCCCAGTCGAGCCGGTCGATGCACATGCGGCGCGTCGTCTGGGCCACATCCCAGGCGTGGTAGACGATCCAGGTCTGGCTGCCGTCCGGCGAGGTGGTGAAGGAATTATGGCCGGGGCCGATCACCGCACCGGGGCGGCTGCGCATCAGCAGCGCTTCCTGCCCGCCTTCGGGAAGACGATACGGGCCGAGCGGATGGTCGGCTACCACGTAGCTGACGCCGTAGTTCTCTCGCTCCCAGGCGCCGCCGCTGTAGAAGCAGTAGATCTGGTTGCCGTGCACCAGCACTGATGCGCCCTCCACCGTGTGCCAGTCATGGACTGCACCGTACATCGTGCGTCCCTTGCGGAACACATGCCAGTCCTGGTGCGGGCGCACCACGACCCGCGGCGCGCTGGCGAGCGTCGTCATGTCCAGCAGGCGGTCGACCACGATGCCGGTGCCGACCAGGTGCTCGCCGGACTCCTCGAGGAAGTCGACGCAGTAGAACAGGTACCACTGGCCGTCAGTGTGCCGGTACGGGTGGGCGTCGATCGAGAACGGCTGGTCCGGGACCAGGACGCTGCCGGCATCGACGAACGGGCCTGCCGGGTGCCCGGCGACGGCCACGCGCAACCGCTGGTCCGTGCCCTCGTCCGCCGAGCCCGACGAGTAGTACATGTAGAAACGGCCTTCGTGGAACGCTACCTCGGGCGCCCAGTAGTGCTTCGCGCCGTTCGGCAGGAGCGCGTGGCCCAGCGGCTCCCAGTCGACCAGGTCGGGCGAGCGCAGCACCGGCACCTGCCGCCCGTCCGCGCCGCCCGGCCCGGTGCCATAAGCGTAGTACATGCCCTCGTGTTTCAACACGAAGGGGTCGGCCATGGTGTCGGGGTACACCGGATTCTGGTAAGTGCGCTGCATCGTGTCTCCTGTTAAGTCCAATAACCAAACACGCTGGAGCTATCCGAATCCCTCATGGCACCCGCGACAGGGGTTCGGCGGTGCTGTCGACCCATCCCGGCGCGAACACCTGGCCCTCTTCGTCGAACAGGAAGGCGCGGGTCGCCGGGAACACCAGTTCGACCCGGGCGCCCAGGCTGGGCGGCGCGGTATCGGCATCGCATTTGACCGCTACCATCTCGCCGGCCCCTTCGACCTGGGCGTAGACCAGGGTCACGTCGCCCAGGTACTCGACCAGGGCCACCGTGGCGCCGATGCCGTCGCCATGTGCGTGGCGGGCGATCTGCAGGTGCTCGGGCCGCACGCCGAGCGTCACGCGCGCGCCGGTTGCGGCCCGCCCGACGTCGGCGGCCACCTGGACCCGTGCGCCGCCGGCCAGCTGCACGCTGGCGCAGGGGTACAAGTCGTCGCCCTCCCCGGAGAGAATCGCATTAAAGAAGTTCATGCGCGGCGAGCCCAGGAAACCGGCGACGAATTTGTTGGCCGGGCGCTCGTACAGGTCGAAGGGCGTGCCGACCTGCTCGATGCGCCCACCGTTCAGGACCACGATCCGCGTACCGAGGGTCATCGCTTCGACCTGGTCGTGGGTCACGTAGATCATCGTGCTTTTCAGTTCCCGGTGCAGGCGCGCCAGCTCCACGCGGGTCTGGCCGCGCAGCGCGGCATCGAGGTTCGACAGCGGCTCGTCGAACAGGAAGACCTCGGGTTTGCGCACGATCGCGCGGCCGATCGCCACCCGCTGGCGCTGGCCGCCGGAAAGCGCCTTGGGCTTGCGGTCGAGCAGGTGCCCGATCTGCAGGATCGCGGCCGCGCGCCCTACCCGCTCGGCAATCTCCGCCTTCGGCACCTTGGCCAGCTTGAGGGCGAAGCCCATGTTCTCGAACACGCTCATGTGCGGGTACAGCGCATAGCTCTGGAACACCATCGCGATGCCGCGCTGGGCCGGCTCGATCGTGTTGCTGACGCGCCCGCCAATTTCCAGCGTGCCCTCGGTAATGTCCTCCAGCCCGGCGATGATGCGCAGCAGGGTCGACTTGCCGCAGCCCGAGGGGCCGACGAAGACGACGAATTCGCCATCCTCGATGGCCAGGTCGATTCCCTTGATGACGCTGTTGCTCTCGAACTGCTTCCTGATGCCGCGAAGGGTGACCGATGCCATGTATTGCTCCTGAAAACTGCTCCTGAATAGTCAAGCTTTGAGTCCACTGGTAGCCAGGAAACCTTGGGTCACCCGGCGCTGGAAGACTGCATACGCCAGCCCGACCGGCAGCGCGCCCAGCAGGGCTGCCGCCATCAGCTGGGCGTAGCGCACGCCAAAGGCGTCGTAGGTCTGGGTCAGGCCGAGCGGGATCGTCATCATCTCGTTCGAGGTCACGATGATGAAGGGCCAAAGGAAGTTGTTCCAGGCGCCGATGAAGGTGACGATCGCCATCGCCCAGACGATGTTGCCCGATAGCGGCAGGTAGACGCTCCACAGCACGCGCAGCGGACTGGCGCCGTCCATCACGGCCGCTTCGCGAAAGTCCGCCGGGACCTGGTCGAAGAACTGCTTGAACACATAGATCACGACCGGCGACACCACCTGCGGCAGCACCAGCCCGGCATAGCTGTTGATCATCCCGAGCTGGTGCATGGTGCGAAACAGCGGCACCAGCAGCGCCTCGAAGGGCAGCAAAAAGGCCAGCATCGCCAGGCCGAACAGGAGCGAACGCCCGCGAAAGCGCAGCTGGGAAAAAGCGTAGGCCGAGCTCAAGCTGATCGCCATCGTCACCACGGTCACGAGCGTGGCCACCAGCGCGCTGTTGAACAGCCAGAGCGGCAGGTTGCCGGCGCCGAGCGTCTTGCGGAAGGCGTCCAGGGTCCAGGTCTGGGGCAGCCAGTGGAAGGTGGCGGACACGGTCTCGTGTTCGGGCCGCAGCGCGGTCGACACCGCCCACAGCAAGGGGAACATCCACAGCGCGGCGAGCACCACGGCCGAGGCGACGGCGGCGACGCTCCACCAGAGTTGGGAGCGATTTTTCATCCGGCCCTCCTGGCGACCATCCTCGCCAGCAGCGACAAGGCGATGACGACGAACATGAACGCCATCGCGATCGCGGCCGCGTAGCCAGCGTCGCTCTGGGTAAAGGCGGTTTCGTACATATAGTGCAGGGTCACGCGGCTGGTGTTGTACGGCCCGCCGCTGGTGAGGATATAGGTCTGGCCGAAGACCTTGAGCGACGCGATCAGCTGCAGCAGCAGCGCGGTGCTGAAGACCGGTTTCAGCGCCGGCCAGGTGATCGCCCGGAACAGCGTGAAGCCGCGCGCGCCGTCGAGCGCCGCGGCCTCGTACTGTTCGGCCGGGATGTTACGCAGGCCCGCCAGCAGCATCAGCATGTTGAAGCCCACGGTCCACCAGACGGTGCCGATCGCCACCATCGGCAAGGCCCAGTGGACATCGGCCAGCCAGGCGCGCTGGCCACCGACGAGGTGGTTGATGACGCCCGACGAAGGCTGCAGCATCCAGTCGGCGATCAGGGTCATCACCGAGATCGGCAGCACATAGGGCAGGAAGAAGGCGCCCTGCAGCCAGGATTGGAAGCGTACGAAGCGGTGCACCAGCAGCGCCATCACGAGGCCGAGGCTGGTCAGCGGAATCACGGTCAGCACGGCGAAATAGAAGGTGTTGCCGAGCGAGGCCCAGAACGAGGGGTCCTGCACCAGGGTCGCGTAATTGGCCAGGCCCACGAAGACGCTGGTGCGCGTCAGGCTGCTTTCCGTGAGGCTCAGGTAAAAGGTCTGGAGCGCCGGGCCCAGGAAGAACAGCAGGAAGGCCAGCAGGAAGGGCGCCAGCAGGAGCGCGGCGGGCAGGTTTTCGCCCTGCTTGCCACGCGTGGCGGTGGCCGCCGGCAGCGCGCGTTGGGCATTTAGGGCGTCGTTTACTTTCGCGGCGCGTGTCAAGGTCGGATTCTCCATCACGCATCTCCCTTAATAACGCGGCGGGCGCTTGCGCAGCAGGCGCGACGCTTCCCGTTCGAACATGCCCAGCGCCTTGGCCGGGGTCAGCTGGCCGGACAGCGCGCCCGGCATGAACTTGGACGCCATCGACTGCACCGGCCCGGCCGCACCCATGTACCAGCCGCCCGGGTCGTAGACGACGCTGCGCGCCGCCTCCGCATACAGCGCGTTGGGCATCAGCGCGCGCGCCGCCGCCGATTCGGCGACGGGCCGGTAAGCGGGCACGTGGCCGCCCTCGGCCCAGCCCATCGAGTGCCGGCTGACCCAGGCCATGAAGGCGAGCACCGCGCGCACTTTCTCAGGCGGCATCGGGCGGCCTTCGTTGGACGGAATGGCGAACGCGTGCGAGTCGGTCCAGACGCTGGCATCCTGGTACAGGCGCGGCAGCGGCACGATGCCGTAGTCGAAGCCGAGCGTGCCGGCCTTGCTTGCGCGCACCAGTTCCGGCACCTCCCACACGCCATTGATCATGAAACCTGCGCCGCCGCCCATGAACTGGCTGGTCGAGGCCGGGTAGTCCAGGCCCGCGGGGGCGTAGCCGCGCGTGAACCAGGCGCTGACCTTGGCCAGTTCCTCGACGCCGGCACTGCCATAGGCGAAGCGCCCGTTCTCGATCAGCGGCGCCTTGCGCTGGGCCAGCAACGACAGCCACAGGCGCCAGATCGCATACGAGCCCTGCCCCGACTCCATCGCCAGCCCGGCCTTGCCGCTGCGCTCCTTCACGCCGCGAAAAGCCGCGGTGAGCGCCTCGTAGCCGACGATCGGGGTCAAGCGCCCGGCGCCGTCGAGCAGCCCGGCCTGCCCGGCCACGGTCTTGTTGTAGTACAGGACCAGCGGGTGCAGGTCGAGCGGAATCGCGTAATGAAAGCCGCCGTAGCGCGACTTTTCCCACTGGCGCGGGAAGTAATCGCCGCCCCTGATGCCGGCCGCCGCCAGCTCCGGCTCGCCCATCGGACGCAGCACCCCGCCGCCGGCCAGGTTGGGCAGGCGCGACAGGTGCACGGTGGCGATATCCGGGCCTTCGCCGACCACGGACGAGGTAATGAGCTTGGTATAGAAAGGCTCGCCCCACTTCAGCGTGGTGCTGACCACCCGCACCTGCCCCTGGCTGGCGTTGAACTCGTCGATCAGGGCCCGCATGCGCGCGCCGTCGCCGCCGCTGAGCAGCGTCCACAGCCGAACCTGGACCTGGCCCTGGGCCCGCACGAGCGGCGGCGCGCCCAGCGTCCCGAACAGGATGGAAGCTGCGAGAAAATTCCTGCGTTGCGTCACATTGCCTCCATGTCTGCTCAGCGCGCCTGGGTCGGGCCCCGTACCAGCGGCTTGCCGTCCACCCAGTCGAGCTTGTCGATGTAGAGGACGCGCCGGTCGCCGCGCTTGCCGTCCGGCTTGAGTTCCCAGGAATGATAGGCGATGTAATCCTGCGCGCCGACGCGGAACACGCCCTGGTGCCCCGGCCCGAACAGCCCGGTTTCCTTGGTGGTTTTCAGGAAAGGCGCGTCGCCGACCGGCTGGCAGGGCCCGAGCGGCCCGGCGCATTGCGCATAGCCGGCGGCATAGGTCCCGTCCCCGAAGTCGTTGGCAGAATACAGCAAGGTGTACTTGCCGTCGCGATTGAGCATGGTCGGCGCCTCGATCACCTTGCCCTCCCAGCTGCGGCCGTTGGTCAGCAGCCTGGTCGGCTGTCCGACCAGGCCCAGGCCGTCGGGCCGCAGCTCCTGCGCGAAGATGTGGGTCGGCAGCTTGCAGCAGTTGCCGTCGCTCTTGAAATACAGGTAGAGGCGGCCGCCGTCCAGGAAGGGACTGGCGTCGATGGTGCCGCCCAGCTCCGCCTGGCAGACCAGCGGCTTGCTGGCGGCGTCAACGAAAGGCCCGGCGGGCGAGCCTGACTCGGCCGCGCCGACGCACTGCTTGTCCGAGGCGAGGTCGCGCGCCGTGTAATACAGCACGTAGCGGTTCCCCAGCTTGATGACTTCGGGCGCCCAGACGTGCGGCACTTCCTTGCGCACCCAGCTCGCCAGGGCCGGCATCGCGTCCGGCAGCGCGCGCCAGGCCCGCAAGTCTTTTGACGCCAGCAGTTGCACATTCTTGCCGTTGGCATTTGTCGCATAGGC
Organism: Massilia niabensis; assembly: GCF_042655085.1. NCBI lineage: Bacteria > Pseudomonadati > Pseudomonadota > Betaproteobacteria > Burkholderiales > Oxalobacteraceae > Massilia > Massilia niabensis. The sequence goes on from NZ_JBHSMU010000010.1 coordinate 27,678, forward strand.
GTAATAGCCGGCGCTGTCGGCCAGGATGAAGGGATCGGGGAAGTCGCCGATCGGATTCGTCGGCTGCGCAGCCTGGTGCGCACAGCCGCTGGCCAGCAGCGCCGCGGTGCACAGCGCGGCCAGGCGCGCCGGCAGCGCCTTGTTCCTGCCCCGGTCAATCCCAAACAAGTCATGGTTCATGGACAGCGGTCTCCTCGTCGCGCATGATCGTTTGCGCATATGATGCTAGCGATCATGTAAGCGCGGCGCGAGGTTTCCAATAGTTAAGTGCGCGGGACATGTGCCAAGTCCGTATTCAACCCCGCACGCAGGCGAGCTCCGGCATCTGCCACAATGCGCGTACGGCAGCCGCGTTCTTTCCCGTCACAAGCACATCACATCATGTATTCCGAACTCAACCGCGCCTCGATTACTACCCTGGTCGGCGACTTTTATACCGACATCCGGCGCGACAGTGTGCTGCAGCCGATCTTCGACCGCGCCATCGGCGCCAACTGGGAACCGCATCTCGAACGCATGGTCGATTTCTGGTGTTCGGTGATGCTGTCCAGTGGCGAGTTCAAAGGCAACGTATTCCGCAAGCACATGGCGCTTCAGGGAATCGAGATGGAACATTTCCGGCACTGGCTGGGCCTGTTCGAGACGCATGTGCGGCGCCTGTTCGAGCCGGCGGTGGCCGACGAGTTCCTGGTGGTGGCCCGGCGTATCGCCGCCAGCCTGCAATATGGTTATTTTGGCCGCCTCGATGCGGCCTGACTGGAGTCAGCATGAAACCCCTCCCCGCCAATGTCGTCCTCTACAAGACGACGCCGGAGTTCAACCACGAGTCCGTCCCGGCCGGATTGCAGCGCAATCACACGACGGCGGCGGGCGTCTGGGGGCGCATCGTGGTGCACGAAGGCAGCCTGCGCTACGTGATTGAAGAGCCGGAATTCGAAGAGCACCTGCTCGGGCCCGGCAATGCGGGGATCGTCGAGCCACAGGTCGCGCATCATGTGGCAATCGACGGGCCGGTGCGTTTTTGCGTAGAGTTCCACCGCTCCATGCAGTCTGCATAAATTCATCCTCACCCGCCGATATTCCGGAACGGGTCGAGCGCCAGGTCGATCAGGCGGCGTTCCCGCACGACGATCTCCGCGGTCGCCGTCATCCCGTAGCGCAGCGGATAGACCGTCTCCCCTACCTTGTACTGGCTCTGCTCGAGCGACACCCGCCCTTCGTAGACCGGCTGCTTGGTCTGCAGCGACGGTTTCGTGGCTGGCGAAATGAACTGCAGCGTGCCGCGTACCACGCCGTAGCGCTGGTAGGGGAAGGCATTGAATTTGATCTGGACAGGCAAGCCCTCGCGCAGGAAACCCCTGTCATGCTCGGCAATCTCGATCTTCAGGATCGCCTTCGCGTTCTTCGGCGCGATGCCGCCCAGCGGCGCGTTGGCCTGGATCTTGTCGCCGGGCTGGGTCGAGGTGACGCCGGTGATCACGCCGTCGACCGGGGCGACGATCCGCAGGAAATTGTCCTTGTCGATGTTTTCGAAACGGATGCGCGCCGCCGCGTCGGCCACCAGGCGCGCGGTCTGCACCTGGAGCCGCAGCTTGTCCTCGGCATTGGCCACCTCCCTGGCCGCCGCTTCCGCCTGCAGGCGCAGCTTCTCGAGTTCCTGGCCGCTCGTTTCCAGTTCCGACCTGGCCTGCGTCGCTTCCATGCCTTGCCTGGCCGCCAGCTCGGTCATGCGCGCCTGCGCTACCCGCATGGCATTCTCCGCCGCCTGCAGCGCGCTCTTCTTGCTTTCCACCTGAAGCTGGGACACGCCGCCGCCACCGGGCAGCGCGAACAGGCGCGCATACTTGTCGGCTTCGAGCGCCGCCGCGTCGCGCGCGCGCCGGGCGTCCTCGAAGTTGGTGCGCGCCTCCTGCTGCTGCGCAGCCTGGCCCTGGGCCAGCCTGCCGGTGCCCTCGAGCAGCCGGCGCCGGTGCTGGCGCTCCTCGACTTCGGTCGCTTCCTTCAACGCGGCGGCATTGCGCTCCATCAGCGCCTTCTTTTCGGGAAATTCCTTCCACTCCCGCTCGGCATCCTCGAGCTTGAGCCGCGCCTCGAGCGCGTTCCTGGCCGCCTCGATCGCGCCGCGCGCATACAGCCGGGCCACCACATCGCCCTTGTTCACCGGCTGCCCCTCGGCGATGTAGATGTTGGCCAGTTCGCCATCGATCGGAGCGTACAGGCGCCGCACCTCGGACGCCGGCACCAGGCTGCCGTTGGCCGTCACCAGCACATCGGCGTGCCCGAAGAACGACCAGACCAGCGCGGCGACGACCAGCGCGGCCATCCCGTAGACCAGCGCGTTGGTAAAGCGCCAGGGATCGGCGGTCAGGATCGAGATTCCTTCCGCGCTGTGGTCCTCCAGCGCCTCGGCCAGTGGCCGCAAGGATTGCGGTTTGATCAGGTCGCGTTTCATGGCCCCCCCTTATACCTGCCCCCTCGCCAGCGCGAGCCGGCGCACGTTGCTCAGTGCCCGCGCATAGGCGTCGCGGTAGGCCGGCACGTGGGTGGCCATGGTCTCGAAGGCGCGCTGGTAGGCATCGTTCCGCTCTTCCCATTGCTTGAGGAATTGCTCGATCCTGGCGCCGTCGCGCGCATCGAGGGGCGGTACCTGCGCCCCGCCCCTGCCGGCCACGAAGGCTTCCAGCGCGACGATCCAGTCGAGCTCGTCCAGCAGGGGCGCGAGCTCCGGGTTGTTGCGCACATGCTGGCGCATGGCGGCCACCTGCCGCGCCGCATTCGCGTACTGGCCCGATTCGATCGATGCCATCCAGGCGGGCAGGTTGGCCTTGAGCAGTGCCTCCGTGCCCAGCGACTTCAGCCTCTTGTTACCCGGGTCGCCTGCCAGCGCGGCATCGGCGCCGGCCGCGGCCTGCGCGTACGCTTTTGAGGCCAGCAGGTTTTCCACCTCGCGCTCGGGGCTGGTGGCGCGATGAATGGCCCACCCCAGCAGGACGATGAGCAGCAGCGCGGCGATCCCCCAAGTGCGCAGGCGCCGTCCTTGCAGCGGCCCCTTGCCGCCGAGCGCCATGTACAGGCCCGAGATCATGGCCGCAGCCCTGCCTTGGGGGCGCCCCGTTGCGTCGTCCTGCGCCTGGCTTGCGGACGCCGCGGGCGCTTGCGGCGTGTCCACCGGCACGGGCGCCGGGTCGACACAGAAGATATCCAGGAACGAATCGGCGGCGGCGACGAAGGTGGTCCGGTCGGCATCCAGCCCGGCCGAGGCCGCCGCCCCATGCGCGACGCCGATCCGCGTCAGTGTCGGGTCGCGCGCAGCCTCCCATTCCAGCCTGGCGCGGTAGACGAAGTGGCGCCCGCCGAACGCGAGGAGGTCGCCGTCGACCAGCGCGACCGCATGTTCGTCGAGGCGCTTGCCGTTCACGAACGTGCCGTTGGTGCTGCCCAGGTCCTCGATGTGGAGTGCGCCGGCCCTGAGGAAGATATGCGCGTGGCGGCGCGACAGGTAGTTCACCTGCGCCGGTTCGGTGTCGCGATAGCGCGCGAAGGTGTCGTCGGCCTTGCTGACCATGAAGGGAAAGTCGGTGACGAAGATCGGCTGCAGGCCGGCCCCGCCCTCTTCCGGGACCAGGGTCAGGCTCGACAGCCTGGCCAGGCTGGCGTGCGGCTGCAGCGCGGCGGGTTCGAAGCGCACGCGGTAGGCGAGCGACTTGCCCAGGCCGAGCACGTCGCCGCTGTGCAGCATGGTAATCGCCTGCCGTACCGCGATACCGTTGACGGTGCTGCCGTTCTTGCTGCCCAGTTCGGCAAAATAGATCGCGCCGTGTTCGCAGAAAATGCGCGCGTGGCGGCGCGACAGGTCGGCGGCGAGTTCCTTCGGGTAGCTGTCGAAGGGCGCTTCCGTGCGGCCGATCGCGAACAGGCTCTCGTGAATATGGATGGGCTCGAGTTCCGGGTGCGAAACGGGCTCGAGCACGATCATGAGCCGGCCTGCCGGCGCAGCGCGCGAAGTGGTGGTCATCGCATCAAGCGCCATCACGGCTCGCTCCGGTTATTCTGTGGCCGCATTGCTCGCCGCATTCTGTACCTGCACTGGCGGCCAGCCCCCGCCCAGGGCCTTGTAGAGCGTCACGGTATCGGACAGGATTTGCTGGTGGTTGGCCAGCAGCGCCAGTTGCGACGCCAGCAGCGTGCGCTCGGCCTCGAAGACTTCCAGCTGCGACACCATGCCTTCCTTCAGCTGCGCCTCCACCTGCGCGGCGACGATGCCGAGCCGTTCCGCTTGCTCCTGCAGCTCGATGCGCTGGCGCCGGTGGGCGTCCAAGTTGACCAGCGCGTTCTCCACTTCCTCGAAGGCCGCCATGACGACGCGCCGATACTCCTGCTCAACCACGCCTGTCTGCGCTTCGCTGGTTTTCAGGCGCGCCTTGACGCTCGGGTCGAAGATCGGGAAGTTGATGCTGGGAAGCAGGCCCAGGGTGAACGACTTGAACAGCGAGCCGAGCGCGAAACTGGAGGTGCCGCCGCGCCCGGTCAGGCTGATCGACGGCAGCTGGGCCAGTTTGGCCTGTCCCACCAGGTCGTAGGCCGCCAGCACGCGGTATTCGGCGGCGACGATGTCGGGCCGGCGCTTGAGCAGCTGGGACGGCAGGCCTTCGGGCACCGTCGGCAGCTGCACGCGCCCCTGCAGGGCGCCGGGTGGCACGGTGAATTCCCCGGCGGGCGTGCCGAGCAGGGTGGCCAGCGCGTTGCCGGCCAGCGCGCGCAGGCGCCCCAGCTCGATCAGGTCGCGGCTCCCCTGGTTGATTTCCGCGCGCTGCTGCAGCACGCGGGTCTGCGGCACCAGGCCCTGCTGCAGCATCGCTTCGTAGGTCGCGAGAATCTCCCGGTTCTTGGCCAGGCTCGCCTGCTGCTGCCGGATCTGCTCGTCGAACTGCAGGATCTGGAAATAGGTCGTCGAGACATCCGACACTAGCGACAGGTATCCCGCGCGCCAGTCGGCCTCGGTGGCCTTGAACTCGGCGGTCTGCGCCTCGACGCCCTTGGCCACGCGGCCCCAGACGTCGATCTCCCAGTTGACCTGGGTGCCGAGATTGAACTGCTTGCTGAATTTCTGCCCGGTGCTTTTCTCGAAACTCGCGCCCGCCCCCGCCTCCAGGGTCGGCAGGGCGCCGGCGCGCGCTTCGCCGATCTGCGCCCCCGCCACGCGGATGCGCGCCGCCAGCACCTTCAGGTCGAAGTTCGATGCCAGCGCGCGCTCGACCAGGCCGTCGAGGTAGGGATCGCGAAACTGCTTCCACCAGTCGGCCGCGATCATCTCGCTCGGAGCGACGGGCAAGCCCTGCTGGCTCGACCACGCCGCCTTCCCCGGGCTGTCGGGAGTCTGATAGGGCTTCATGCTGACATCGGCGCAGGCGCACAGCAGGGCCGCGCCAGTCACCACCGCTGCCGCGCCCTTCCGAAGGCTCCTCCTCGACTTCCCTGGTACCGTCATATGCAAGCTCCCCGGCCAGCCCCGATCATGCGTGGGCGCGCGCCTCCCATCCCTTCGAATCCACGAACACCTTGAACAGCCGTGCATCGAGGTGGCCAACGCGGCATTCCTCGGCGATCAGGTCGAGCGCGTGCTCGACCGGGACGGCCTCCTTGTAGGGACGGTCGCGCGCGGTCAGCGCGTCGAAAATGTCGCTGATCGTCAGGATCCTGGTCTGCAGGCTGATCTCGTCGCCCTTCAGGCCCATCGGATATCCCGATCCGTCGAGCTTTTCGTGGTGGCCATGGGCGATGGCGGGCACGCCGGCCAGTTCGCGTGTCCAGGGAATCAGGATCAGGAAGGAATAGGAATCGGCCACATGGGCCTCGATCTGGCGCCGCTCGTCGGGCGTCAGGCAGCCCTTGCCGATGTTCAGCGCGGCGAATTCGTCGTCGCCGAGCAGGTGGAACTCCCGGTCGTCCAGTCCCGCACAGCGGTGGCTGCGGATCGTGTCGAGGCCGGACACGGGTGCCGTATGCGACACCGACGGCTCGTTGGCGCGCACGATGGTGTCGAGGAAGGCGTCGAGGCGCTCCCCTTCCGCCTGCAGCTCGGCCTCGATGCGCTCGCACGCGCGGCGAAATGCCTCCATGCCGAGCTCGCCCTGCAGGTGCTGCTGCGCGAGGGCGCGCCAGGCATGCCGTTCAAGGCAGGCACGGGCGTAGCGAAAACGCCCCTCGAGCAGGCGCATGTCGGCATGGTGCAGCTTTTTTTCCTTGCGCAGCACGTGTTCGCGCACGCCGACCTTGCCGAAATCGTGCAGCAGCGCCGCATACCGGATCTCGCGCAGCTGGGCCGGGCTGAAGGCCGCGCGCCGCAGCGAAGGATCGTCGGCATGTTCCAGCGCCATGGCCAAGTGTCCGGCGTAGTCGGCGACGCGGAACGAGTGCCCGGCCGTGACGGGGTCGCGTTCCTCGATCGCCTGCACCGATGCGCACACGAAGCCGTCGAGCAGGCCCTTGATGTCGGAATACAGCTGGAAGTTGCGCAGCGCGACAGCGGTCTCGGCGCACACGCCGCTCAGGATTTCGAGATCGGCTTCCTGGAAGGCGTGCGGGTCGGAAGACGTGTCGACCTGGATCAGGCCGAGCACCTCGTCGCCCAGGATCAGCGGCACGCACATGACGCTCAGGATCGCCTGCGCGACGATCGACTCGTGCGCCGCATAGTGGCGGTCGGACAGCGTGTCGACCGACAGCACCGCGCGCTTCTTCACCAGTACCTGGTCGACGATGGTGCGCGAGATCCGCACCTGCGCGGGGTCTTCGATCGCCCCGCCGCGGCGCCGCGCGGCGACGGGGCGCGGCGGGTCCTGCTCGCTGCCACGCAGCATGATGAAGGCCCGCTCAGCCAGCGGGAACAGGTCGAAGATGAAGTTCATGATCTTTTCGATCAGCGTGGCCTGGTCGGTGACTGCACCGAGCGCGATGCTGACCTGGGCCATCGCGTGCAGCCGGTGCACCGTCTTTTCCAGGTCGCTGCGCCCGGCGCGGGCGGGGTCGACCACGGGTGCAAACTGGGTGGCATCGACCGAGCGCGTGATCACGGTGTCCAGGTTGCCGCGCTCGGGCACCATCAGCGAGTGGAAGACCAGTTGCGCCGACGCCAGCGCGAGCTCGTCGCCATCGCGCAGCAGATGCCAGGCGCCCGGCGCAAGCCGCTCGCCGCAGACGAAGGTACCGTTGCGCGAATGCAGGTCTTCGACGAAATAATTGGCCCCGCGGCGCCGGATGCGGGCATGGCGGCGGCTGATGGTCTGTTCGGGAATGCAGATGTACTTGCTCGAGGCCAGCGCATCCTGCTGGTCGCGCCCCAGCACCGCTTCGTCGTGCAGGGGAAACACCGCGGGCCCGGGAGACGGCGCACCCATCCATTCGATATAGGCCCTGACGGGATCGCCGGTCCCCTCAGGGCCGGAGAATGCAGCGGACAATGCGGCCTTCGGTTCCATGACGGCTCACTTGACGGCTCATTTGACCGTGACCGTGATGCGTTTCGACATCACGGGGGGCGTATGCGGGACGTGATTTTCGTCGCCCATCAACAGCTGCAGCGTGTGCTTCCCGGGCGGCAGCTCGATCATCGTCTCGGTCTCGCCGGCGCCGTAGTGCAGGTGGTTGCGGTCCGATGGAATCGGCTGCCCGGCGGGCGGCAATTCGGTGTTGATCAGCAGGTGGTGGTGGCCCGTGTTCTCGAAGCGCACGCCCTTCGGCGCCACGCCCATGTGGCGAAGCCCGAACCACACGCGGAAGGGCTTGCCCGCCGCCAGCACCTGGCCGTCGTTCGGCCAGCCGATGTAGCAGTAGGCGTTGGCGGGAGCGTTCACGGCGTTGGCAACCCCAGCGGTTGCGCCGGAAAGCAGCAGCATCAGGGCGAAGGCGGCGAACGGTGTGCGCATGGTGTTCTCCCTTGGGGCGGCGCCGGGGTATCGTCAGCTAGCGGACCGTGACGGTGATTTTCTTCGACACCACGGGCGGCTTGTGCGGCACGTGGTTCATGTCCCCCACGAGCAATTGCAAGGTGTGCGTGCCGGGTGGCAGTTCAATGCGGGCCTCGGTTTCGCCCGCGCCGAAATGCAGGTGGTTGCGGTCGTTCGGAATCGGTTCCGTCATCGACGGCAGTTCGGTATCGATCAGCACGTGATGATGGCCGGTATTCGGAATGTCGGTGCCCTTCGGCGCCACGCCCATGTTGCGCAATCCCATGCGCAGCCAGAATTTCCCGCCGTTGATGACGGTGCCGTCCTGCGGCCAGATGAAGTAGACCTGGGCATTCGTGGGATTGGGTACAGACTCGGCCGCAGCTGCGGCGGCGGGCGCGGCGATCGCGCCGGCACCGGCCAGCGCGGATTGCAGGACTGCCGCCAACAGCACGAAAAAGACGGTGGTCTGGCGCATGATGGGAAACTCCAGCCGGGGTCGTATGGATGTGCGCATCGATACATCTAAATCTGGCACACTCTCAGTCAGATCGCAAGTCAATTCCTGTCAAAGGCAACACGGACGAGGAGCGGGACATGTGGCACACGCTGTTGAAGGTTTGCGTACTGGTTGGGCCCGCCTTCGCGTGTTGCGGCAACGCGCATGGGCGCGCGCCCGACATGCAGGCGCCGGGCATCGTTCCGAAAGCCAGTCCCGAACAGTTCGAACTGGCGTTCTGGAATTCGATCAAGGACAGCACCCACGCCAGCGATTACGAGGCCTACCTGAAGGCCTATCCGAAGGGGCGCTTCGCGCCACTGGCGCAAGCCCGGATGGCGCGCCTGCGTGCCCCGCCGGCCCAGGGCGCCGCGGCGCAGGGCCCACCGGCGCCGGCTGCCAAAGCGAAACAGGCGCCAGCCAAGCCAGCCGCGCCCGCCTCATCTGGCGCCTCACCTGCCGCCCCACCTGCGGCCGCGGCCGCTACGCCTGCCGTCGCAAAAGCGGGCGCGGAAATCAGGGATTGCCCGGCCTGTCCGGTGCTGGTCGCCATCCCCGCCGGCTCGTTCACGATGGGGAACAATACCAGCGACCCCAGCGAGAAGCCGGCGCACCAGGTCACCATCGCGACACCATTTGCGATCGGAAAATTCGAGGTCACCGTGCAGCAGTGGAATGCCTGCGTGGACGCCCGCGGCTGCCCGGCAATCGCGCAGCCTGCGAATACCCCCCCGAATGCGCCGATGCGCGACCTCAGCTGGGACGACGCCCAGCAGTATGTGAAGTGGCTCGGCACCGCCAGCGGCAAGCCCTACCGCCTGCCCACCGAGGCCGAATGGGAGTTCGCGGCCAGGGGCGGCACCGCGACGCGCTACTGGTGGGGCGAACAAATGGTCCCCGGCAAAGCCAACTGCAAGGATTGCGGCCCTCCCTGGAGCGCCGACAGGCCGGCGGGCGTGGGGAGTTTTGCCGCCAACCCCTACGGCGTGCACGACACCAGCGGCAGCCTGTGGGAATGGGTTAGCGACTGCTGGCACAACAACTTCAAGAATGCGCCCGTCGACGGCAGTTCGTGGGACCAGCCCAATTGCAGGGTGCGGGTGATCCGCGGCGGATCGTGGCGCGAAGGGGCCGCGTATATGGTGGCGTCCACGCGCTTCCGGTATGACGCCAGCGTGCGCCAGTGGCAGAACGGTTTCAGGGTTGCCCGCAGCCTGAAGTGAGGTGATCCCCGCTTCGCTCAGCGGGTAGCGACCGGCAGGAATTCGACGCCGATCTTGCCGGCGCCACTCTGCGCGCGGATCCGCTCCAGGCGTTTCGCAACGTCCGCCAGGTATCCGGCGCCCGGTTCCGACTCGCGCCGCAGCGTCTCGAACAGCGGCGCCGGCGTGGTCACGAGCACGACCACCAGCCCGGCTCCGCTGGACTTGCCGATCGTCCAGTCGCCCGGCCTGCCGATCGTCGCCTTGCGGCCGGGCGGCGCCCGGTTGTCCAGCGCCAGCGCATTCGGCAGCAGGTGGATGACGCCGGCACCGGGTAAATAGGCATCGACCGTCATGAAGGATGCGGCCGCCGGCGTCGTCACCTCGACCATCAGCGAGTCTCCCTCGGCCAGGGCCGCCTTGCCGGCGGCGGCGCCCGCAAGACGAAGGGCCGCGCCCCCGCCCGCCTGCCGGTGCGCCAGCCAGTACGGCGCGAACGTCGAGATCACGGGGCACATGCCGGGATCGACCTCGCGCACATCGAGGTCTACTTCCGGCATGCCGGGCATTGCCAGGAGCCGCTCCCGGACACCGGCGGCGCCCACCGCCTTCGACACGACACCTTGCACCTCGACCCTGTCGGCGCGCACATCGGCGGCCAGCGCCGAGCAGGGAATCCGTGCCAGGGTGGCGGCAATGGCGGGCGCTGCCGGTACGGGCACGGTGGGCGCAGTGGACACCGTCGGCTCGGGCGCCGGTGCGCTTGCCGGCGGCATGGCCGGCGCCTCCACCACGGCCGGCGCGGATGCCTGGCCCCCAGATCCGGTTCCCAGGTAGCGCCCCCCGGCCACCGCCAGCACGCCAATCACAACGATGCCGGCGGCTGTTGCCGCCATGGGACCGTAGCGCGCCTGGAAGCCGCCCTTGCCGAAGTCGGCGAGGAACCGGGCCACCGTGGGCGTACGCGCGTCGCGCTCGAGCGCCAGGGCGCATTTAAGTGCCTGCCACTGGATGCGCCCCAGGTTGGCCGGGCGCTGCGGCTTCATGCCGGTGCCGCGCGCCTGGGCGGAGGACATCCGGTTGAATGGATGGCGCCCGGTCAGCAGTTCGTAGGTGATGCAGGCCAGCGCATAGATGTCGTCGCGCGGGTCGGGTTCGCGCTGCTCCAGCATTTCCGGGCTGGCATAGGCCGGCGTCAAGGCGCCGAGGCTGCCCGGGTCGAACACCGTGGCGTCGGCGTCTGCCTCGGTCTTCTGGAACACGCGCGCGATCCCGAAATCGATGACCTTGACGACGCCGGCGTCGGTCACGATCACGTTGCCGGGCTTGAAGTCGCAGTGGACGAAACCGCGTTCGTGCGCGTAAGCCAGTGCATTGGCCATGCCTGTCACGATGGGCAGCGCCTGCTCGTAGGGCATGCCCGTAAAGCCCGGTGCGCGCAGGACCTGGCTCAGCGGTTTGCCCTGCAGGTATTCCATCGTCAGGTAGACCATCGGCCCGTCGCGGTCGAAATCGTAGACCGACACGATATTCGGATGCGCCAGCGCCTGCGCCTTGCGGGCTTCGCGCTGCAGGGCGATGAGCGACTTCGGGTGGCCGCGGAACTGGACGTTCAGCACCTTGATGGCGATATACGGTTTGCGGTCGGAGGCCTCGAGCTTGCGCAGGTCGAGCGCCTTGTACACCGTGCCCATGCCGCCGAAACCGATGCATTCTTCCAGCACGAAACGGCCGTTCAGCGTTTCGCCGACCCCTTTCACCCGCTCCGGCTCGGTGTCGACCGGTTCGCTCCCCTGGTGCGGCGGCATTGGCGAAGTGTGCAGGCCGGCGTGCGCGCCGGGCCTGGTCTGGACGTAGGTGTCGTCCCCGCCGAGCCGCTGGCGCGCCGCGATCAGGCGCCCGATGCGCTGCTGCACTTCCCGGTAGACATCACCCGGCAAGGGGTGACGTGCGTGCTCCTCGCTCAGCAGCTCGAGCAGGCGGCCGGCGCTTTCCGGGGCGCTCTCCAGCACCCGGTCGAGCTGCGCGAAAAACGCGGGATGCGACAAGGCGCCGCTCTGCAACTGATGTATCGCCTGAGCGAAACTTTCCATGATGTGATTGTTTGGATTTCAAGCCGCCAGCTTGAGACTAGCATGAAGCGGCGGATGATGAAGCCTTTGCGGCACCTCAATCCGGCCATGCCGCACGCCCTGTTGGACGGCGCCGAACAGGTCTTCGAAACGTGTTGGGGGAGACCCGTCACCCCGGCATTCGCGGTTCTTGCCAGTTCATTCCCGGCCTCCACACGATCTTAGGAAATCTCTTTCAATTCAATGACTTGTGCCACTCGCTCGAGTGGCGCCGGGACCTGGCACGCCTTTCGCTATATGTCCATCGAGCGCAAACCAAATGCCTCAACCCAAACCACTTACTACTTACTACTTCAGGAGAATCACCATGAAAACCTTGATCATCACCGACCTGGCCCGCACCGAAGAACTCGACCGCAGCGCGATGACGCTGGTCCGCGGCGGCTTCAAGATGGGCACGCCCGGCTACCCGCACGGCGACGTCAGCTATGCCCCGAAATTCGACTCGTCGATCACGGCCACGCAGAACCTGGCGCAGATGCAGGAAGTCATGCTGGCCACTGCCAACGGTTCGGCTTTCGTCCACGGCGTGCATGTGAACAGCGACGTTGACCAGGACGGCCAAAACAAGATCGTGCGCCGGTCCTGATCTGTCCAGAAATCATTGACCCATTTACGTATTGATCAATTCAAGGAGCATTACCATGAAAACCCTGACCATCAAAGACCTGGCCCGTACCGAACAACTCGACAGCCGCGCCATGGCCGGCGTGCGCGGCGGCTGGAGCACGAAGGCGCCCTCCTACAAGTTTGGCGACCTGAGCTACGCCCCGAGCCACGACTCGTCGATCACCGCCACCCAGAACCTGCTGCAGCAACAGAGCGTGGCCCTGGCCACCGCCAACGGCTCGGCGTTCGTGCACGGCGTGCATGTGAAGAGCGACGTCGACCAGGACGGCCGCAACACGATCGTCGGCTAAGCGCGGGGAGACAGACATGTCATCCATCGCCATTTCCGACCTGGCCCACAACGCCGAACTGGACCGCCGTGCAATGTCGGCCGTCCGCGGCGGCAGCGGGTTCGGCAAGGACGTCAACGTCAATGTCGACGTGAACCAGCAGATCGGGCAGTTCCAGCAGATCGGCATCAACGTCCTGAACAACAACGGCGTGATCGGGGCCGGTTTCAAGGGCCCGGACATCGATGTCGCCGCCGCACTGTGGGCGGAGAACAAGGTGGTATTCTGATCACACCGCACCGCAGTTTCACCCTCCATCCCAGCAATGGGATGGAGGTCGTTAACACTTGCCGTACCAAGGAGGCACCATGGCCACCATCGTCATCAACGATTTAACCGAAAGTACCGAACTCGATCGCAGCGCAATGCTCGCGATCGCCGGCGGCGCGCGCTTTCGCGCCGGCGCAACGGCCGTCGTGCGGCCTGCCGCGCCCAAGGTCCGTTTGTTCGAGCTCGCACCCGCCACCGCCAGGCAGCCCGCGGCCAGGCCGCCAGCGCGCTGACCGCGCGTTGCGCACCCAACCGCCCGGTCGCAAGCCGGACGGTTTTTTTTTCGTCCGTCCGCTGAGCGCTACGGTGCGGTGTTGGGCCAGGGCCGACACCTTCCGCCAGGCTGTTGCCCCTGCCCCGACGCTTTGCGGCCGGCGGACGCCCTCTCCCCTCGTAGCGCCATGTCCGAAAGAGCTGGCACGCCTCGTGCTGTATTGACGTCGCGGGCGAAACGAAACGCGCCGCCTTTTTCGACATTAACCATCCAGGGGGAACATCATGAACATCCACAAGCACATGGAAGCCATCTTCGTCGTCACGCTGGTCGTCGTCAGCACCGGCACCTTCGCGCTCGACAGCGTTCGGGAAGCGGACGCGGAACGATCGACGTCCGTCGCACGCGACGGCGCGGCGGCCGACCCGAGGGCGATAGTCGTGCGCGCACCCACGCTGCCGCAGCGTGCCTGATGCCGCTACACGCCACCCAACGCCACCCCACGCCACCCATCGAAGTTTCGCCCAAGTTGGCCTACACTGGGGATACCGGTCCGCTCTCCCCAGTGTCAACCTCCTTATCGAGCACGGAGACCCATCATGTCCAGCCTAACGATCCACGACCTTCCATCCAGTACGCCCCTGGACCGCAAGGCGATGTCGGCCATCCGCGGCGCCGGCGCGCCCTGGGTGTTTGGATGGATCCGGCCCTATGTCGACCTGGCGCCAAGCGAACGCCCGGTAATCAACTTCTTCCAAATCAATAATTTCGCGGAGCAGATGATCAATCAGTTCCAGACGGTGTCGGTGAGTAATTCCGGCGCCAACGCCACGCTCAATGTGACCGTGGACGAGAGCAGCGTGAACAATGCACTGACGGCGGCTGGGATGTGAATTAACCTGGACGATGCGATGGGTGTTGACAGCGGATTGCGCTGGACTTGCGCGGCGCGCACGGACGTCGGCCTGGTGCGCAGCCGTAACGAGGATGCGTATCTCGCGCAGCCGGAGCGCGGCCTGTGGGCCGTGGCGGACGGCATGGGCGGCCACGCCTTCGGCGACGTCGCCAGCCGCGCCGTGGTCGATGCGCTTGCCAGCCTGCCGCCGGGCGGCACGGTGGCAGACGCCATTGAAGAAGCGCGCCAGCGGCTGCACGGCGTGAATGAGGACTTGCGGGCGCAAGCGCGCGCGCGCCAGGTGCCCGTGATCGGGAGCACCGTCGCCGCCCTGCTCGTCCGCGGCATGGAGGCTGCCTGCCTGTGGGCCGGCGACAGCCGGATCTACCTGTACCGCCAGGCCCGCCTGCAGCAGCTCACGCGCGACCACAGCCAGCTCGAAGCGCTCAAGGCGCGCGGCGCTGACATGGCGGCAAGCATGGCCAGTCCCAACATGATCACGCGCGCAGTCGGCGCGGCCGAGGCGATCGATGTCGACGCGGTGACGCTCACGGTACGCGATGGCGACATGTTCCTCTTGTGCAGCGACGGTCTCAGCAATCCGGTCGAGGAGCCCGCGCTGATGACCGCGCTGGCGCCCGGAGACTGCGCCAGGGCGGCCGACGAGCTGGTCGCGCTGGCGCTGGCCAGTGGCGGACGCGACAACATCACGGTGATCGTGGTGCGGGTCGACGACATGTCGAGCGACAAGACAATCGTTAACCCGGCGATCATCAACCCTTCGCTGTGATGTGCAGGGTCGAGCGTCAGGTGCTCCTAATGCTTGCGGAAATCCTTCGAGTGCAAGCCATGCTTTTTGAGCAGGATCTGCAGGTGCGAGCGGTTCATGTCCCAGCGCCGCGCGAGCTCGGCTACCGTGCCGCCAACTTCCTGCAGGCCGCGCTCCAGGCAACTGCGTTCGGCCTCATCGCTGGCAAGCCGCTTCGCCTCGGCCAGTGTGATCTCGGCGGCAGGTGCCGGCGCTTTCGGCGCCGCAATGGCCCCGGCTCCGACCTCCTGCCGGATATCTTCCGGCAGGTGCGACAGGTCCGCCGTCTCGCCGGCCAGGCAGGAAAGCCGGTACATGATGTTGCGCAGTTCCCGGATGTTGCCTGGATACGAATAGGCCATCAGGAAGGCGCGCAGGCGCGGTGTCAAGGTCACCGGCCGGCGCTTGAGGGCCTCGGCCGACTCGTCGCCGTAATACGCAACCAGGAGCGGTATCTCGTCCTTGCGGTCGCGCAGCGGCGGCAGCGTCACGTGGATCACGCTGAGCCGGTAGAACAGGTCTTCGCGGAAGGTCCCCTGCTCGATGAGCCGGCGCAGGTTCTTGTTGGTGGCGGCGACGATGCGCGCATCCACGGAGATGGTCTCGTCGGAACCGACGCGCTGGATCTCGTGCGACTGCAAGACGCGCAGCAGCTTGACCTGCCCGGGCAGGGGCAGTTCGCCGATCTCGTCCAAAAAGATCGTCCCCTTGTGCGCGCTTTCGAATTTCCCCTTGCGGTCGTTGGCGGCGCCCGTGAAGGCGCCCTTCTTGTGGCCGAACAGTTCCGACTCGAGCAGGCTGTCGGGAATCGCGCCGCAATTGACCGAGATATAGGGCTTGTCGGCGCGCGCCCCGTTGGCATGGATGACCTTGGCCATCAGTTCCTTGCCGGTGCCGCTCTCGCCATCGACCAGCACCGGCAGGTCGGTCGGCGCCGCCTTTTCCGCGATCTCCAGGGCGTCGAGCAGCTTCGGGTTATCGCCGAAGGTGCCTTCGAACACGAAGCTGCGCGCCAGCAGCGCCTGGCGCCGTTCGCCGGCCGCCCGTTCGACAGGCGGCAGCTCGGCCGGCGTTTCGGCGCGCCGGTCGCCCGCAGTTTCCGCACCCAAGGCCTGCACGAAGCGCTCCTTGTGCGACAGGCCCATGACTTCGTCGCGCAGCGTATTGGCCTGGCGCAGCAGCTTCTCGACCTCCGGCCGTTCGATCCTGCTTGCCCAGCGCAGCGTCGAACGCATGATCTCGATCTTCTCGAGCAGCGCCGCGTAGGACATCGCCGATCCGCGCTCGCCACCGGGGTTGTAGAGTTTCATGAGTCTAATCCTGCGCCCAATTGCTTCTGCACCAGTTCGTAATACATGCCGCGGCGCGCGAGGAGTTCCTCGTGGCGCCCTTGCTCGACGATCTTCCCTTCGTACAGCACGACGATCTTGTCGGCCCGCATGATCGTACTGAGCCGGTGGGCGATGATGACCGCCGTGCGTCCAGCCAGGATCGCCTCCATGTTGGCCATGATGTTGCTCTCCGACTGGGTGTCCAGCGCCGAGGTGGCTTCGTCGAAGACCAGCAGGCGCGGGTCGTGGTACAGGGCGCGCGCGATGCACAGCCGCTGCACCTGGCCGCCCGACAGGCCCACACCCCGCTCGCCCACCACCTGCTCGTAACCGAGCGGCATCTTCGCGATGAAGGCGTGGGCGTCGGCCATCTTCGCCACTTCCTCGATGCGGCGCCGGTCGGGGCTGTCGTCGCCGCTGGCGATGTTCTCGGCGATCGTGCCCGAAAACAGCAGATTGCTCTGCATGACATAGCCCACCTGCGCCCGGTAGTAATCCTTGTCGATGGCGCCCATCTCGTAGCCGTCGACAAAGATTTTCCCCTCGACGGGCGGATAGAAGCCCACCAGCAGTTTTGCCAGCGTCGTCTTGCCCGAACCGCTGCGCCCGACGATGGCCACCAGCTCGCCTGGTTTGATGTCGATGCTGATGTCTTCCAGCACCCAGGGCGTGTCTTCGCCGCCGTAGCGGAAGTACACGCGCTCGAGCCTCAGTTCCCCCTGCAGGTCGGGCAGTACCACGCGCGAGGCCAGGTCCGCCGGTTTCTGCTCGGGCTCGATGTCGAGCACGTCCCCCAGGCGTTCCATGGCAACCGTCGCATCGGCCATCCGGCTCCACAGGCCGACCAGGCCCATCAGCGGCCCGAGTACGCTGCCCATCAGGGCGTTGAAGGCCATCAACTGGCCGATCGTCAGCTCGCGCGCGAGCACCAGGGTCGCGCCGGCCCACAGGATCACGATCGTGGTGGCCGAATTGAGGACCTGGCTGGCCAGCCCGACGAGGATGTTGAAGGATTGCGACCGGTACTGGACTTCCAGCGCCTTGACGTATTTCTTTTCCCATTTCAGGCGCACCGGGCGCTCGCTGCCCATCCCCTTGATGGTTTCGATGCCGCCCAGCGCTTCCATCAGGAAGGCCTGGGCGTCGGTGGAGGCAGTGAAGACCTCGCGCGCGTAGTCCTTGATTTTCGGCGTCACCAGCACGGTGAGCGCGATGATCGGGATGACGAACCCGATCAGCAGCAGGGTCAGCTTCACGTTGTAGAAGAACAGGATCGTGAAGTAAATAAAGACCATCAGCAGGTTCAGCAGCGTCGTCACCGTCGACTCGGTGAGGAAGGCGCGAATCGTCTGGTTTTCCGAAAACCGCGCGAGGATGTCGCCCGTCTTGCGCTTGGCGAAGAAGGAATACGGCAGCGACATCGTATGCTTGAAGAACTGCGCCATCATCGAAAAGTCGAGGTTGCGCACCATGTAGTTCGACAGGTAGGCGCGCAGCGTCGACATGACCTGGCTGAACACGGTGGAAATGACCAGGCCCAGGATCAGCAGGTGCAGCAGGCCGAGGTTCTGGTGCACCAGCACGCCGTCGAGGATGTTCTGGATGATCAGCGGCGGCACGATGCCGAGCATCTGGATGACAAACGTCGCGAGGAACAGGTGCAGCAGGATTTTCCTGTAGGGCTGCAGGTAGCCCACGAAGCGCAGCCAGGGCGAGCGCGCAACGTCCAGTTGCGCCAGCTGCTGGCCAGGCGTGAACACGAGGCAGGTGCCGCTCCAGCCGCGTTCGAACTCCTCGGTGCTCATCTTGCGGAAACCCACCGCCGGGTCGGCCACCCAGACCCCGTTCGGCGAGACGCCGTAGACGACGACATAGTGGTAGCCCTCCCAGTGCACGATGAAGGGCAGCTCGAAGCCGAGCAGCGCATCAAAAGTGCATTGGACACCGCGCGCGCCAAAACCCAACGCTTCGCCGGCGCGCGCCAGGCTGTCGAGCGTTGCCCCCTGCGTGGTGACGTTGGCCAGTTCGCGCAGTTTGCCGAGCGTGATGTTGATGCCGTAGTGACGGCACAGCATGGCCAGGCAGGCCGCGCCGCAATCCATTTCTTCGGCCTGTTCGACCCAAGCGAAGCGCTTGATGATTTTTTCGCCGGCCTTCGGCGTCGATGCCAGGTCGAGGATGACGGGACGCCGGCGGCGTTCGGCCAGCCGTTTCTGGCGCTGCAGCTCGCGCTCGAAAAAGCGCACCCGGTCCTCGATCACCTCGCGGAATTTGGCATTGCGCTCGAGGATGAAATGCGCCCACTTTTCCGGGATGACGAGCAGCACCGCGTCGGTCGCGGCAACGACCTGCGCAGGTTGCTGCTGGCGCATGAGGCAGGCTTTCTCGCCGAAAATCTCCCCCGGACCGAGGGTAGCCAGCAGATACTCGTCACCCGCATCGTGCACCACCACGCGCACCTGCCCCTGGCGCACCACGTACAGGCGGCGGTCGTCGCGCGCGTCCTGCTTCAGGATCTCCTTGCCGGCACCGACGCGCTTGACGCCGACGCTGCGCACGAACTCGTCGAGCTCGGGTTTGCTGACCTTGCCGCGCAGGTCGAACAGGCGCGCCACGAGCCCGCCGGCCGAGCTGATGGCCACGTAGTTGTTGATGAATTCGAGTGCCGCGGGGTTGCGGGCGAGGACCGGCTCGATCGCGGCGCGGGGGATGAACCACAACTCCGTCTTCAGGGCGGCACGCGCCGACAGTTCGTGGCGCCAGGGGCGCAGCATGGCGATCTCGGCGAATACCTCGCCCGCCTTGCGCACCCCCATGCTGGTTTCCTTGCCGTGTTCCTCGCTGAACACGCGTACCGACCCCGACTTGACGACATACAGGCCCTCGGCCGCGTCGCCGGCGCTGCAGACGGTGTCCCCGAAAGCGAACACGCGTTTTTCAGCCGCCTCGGCCAGCTGCTCCAGTTCCTCTGGCGTGAAGCTCGAGAGGATTTCAACCGACGACAGGAAGTCGGCGGAAGTCTGCCGTTGCGCTGTGGAGGATTCCATCTGGCGTGTGGCCGGCCGCCCTAGCGCGCGGGACAGGTTTCGATGATGTGTTCCTGCGCCCGCGCCGCCAGCCATTCCTCGCGCAGCAGGCGCCGCACCTCGACTGCCGTCTCATCGTCGAGCGCCGCCGGATGCCGGGCGTTGACGACGAAGATCTCGTACAGGGACCGGTCCGGCGATGGAAACGGCCCCAGCAGGTCGCCGGCGGCGGCGCTGAAGACGCGCGCCTCGAGGTCGGGCCTGAGCGAACCGCGCAGCACCTTGCCAATCACCCCGCCGTTCTCGCGCGCGTCGCCCACTGAATGTTCCTCCACCATCTCGGCGAAGCTGTCCGGATCGTCGCTGAGGGCCGACATCATTTCCTTCGCCTTGCCTTCTGAATCGAGCACGATATGGCTGATGTCGACGCTGTCGAACTTCGGCGAATTGAGTTTGAAATACTGGTCGACCGCCTTGTCGCTGCAGACCTGCGCCATCATTTTTTCGTGGTACAGCTCTTCGGTCACGTAGTCTTCGAATTCGTCCAGGCTGATCCCGAGCGCGTCGAGGTAATGGTTCATGTCGGCGGCACGGTGCAGTCCCTGGATGCGGCGGAACTGGTCGGCACGCTCCTGGATCTCTTCATGCGCGAGCACCAGCCCCTGCTTCTTCGCAGCAAGCACCGTCAGTTTCTCGCGCACCAGCTGCTCGACAAGTGCTTCGAACTGCCCGGTGAGCTTCAGGGTCCGGATGAAGTAGTCGGTGTCGATCACCTCATCGTCGATGCGCACAATCCCAGCCATGAATTCTCCTTGCACCCTACTTGTTGTAGCAGCCCGGCGAACGGATTTCAATGCCGCCGCTCTTTATCGTGGGACTTCCCTGCGCCGGATTTGTTCCATGCGCATCCCTGCCACCGGCATGAGGCCCGCCGCGGCGGGCCTCATGCCGGCTAGACGACCCGGACGCCGATGTCGCCCTTGAAGATCGCCATGTCCAGCGCAAAATCGTCGACCACCCCGCCGGGCTGGCCGTCGACCAGGACGGAGATGAGCCGGCCTCCCTGCACCCGTTTCATTTCCTCTCGCGACAGCGAACGGACTTCGGTGCCGGTGCTGCATGCCGAGCCGTGCGGGACCGGCAGATCCTTGATGACCAGGGTTTTCATGATCGTGCTCCTTAAGACAGATGAAGGTGAAGGGAATGAGCGCCATGTGTGCGCACCCTATGCTCCATGCATGGAATGTGCCAGGGTTCGAGCGCAACTCCATCACGATCAAGGATGCTCGGGGGAAGTCGGCGAGCGGCGAACTTGAAGACTTTTCTGAGTGGACTGGAAGTTGTATTTGAAACGACAGGTTGACCAATTTGGTTGGGCGCGACCCAACATCGCCATGATGCAGGACGTCCAACCGACGTTCCAGCTTGCTGGAACAATCACACAGCACTTACACTGCGCCGTTCTGGGGGCTACATCCGACCTATTGTGGTGAAAAAGTCCGACGGCAACAGTTTTAGGACGCCTTAGGGGTTCAACACCTTCGAGATCGTTCGATAGCAACTGTTCTGATCAGTCGAGCCTGCCAGGGTTTCTATCCAGCGTTCAACTTAGCCAAGTTTTTCACCACAATAGGCCAGGAGCGGACTTATTATTTTATGAATTCAGTGCCTGGATAAAGTGGAAGTTCAGCTTAGCAGCATCCCCAGCGTCAAACGCTGCTTGGCAAGCGGATCGCCTTGTTCGGCAGATTTCCGATACCAGCGAAGTGCTTCGTCGAGATTAGCCTCGACCCCATCGCCAATTTCGTGACGCCTGCCCAGATCGAACTGTGCGTGCGCGTGCCCCAATTCGGCGGCGCTGCGTAGCACGATCAAGGCCTTCCCGCGGTCGGCATCGGTCTTTGCCGTAGAAAATAGAAGAAGACTAAGGTGATAGCGTGCGGAGACGTTGCCTCTACCTCCAGCGACGGCCGCGGCGCGCATTGCGCGAAGCATGCCCGGGTCGTCGGTGCACCCCCAAATATAGGTAACGCTCACCCAGAGATTGGCAGCCTTGTCGATGTCGCCAGGCCGTTGGAACGCGCATTTGGACAATGCAAGGGTCGCTGCGCGGTCCAGGTGGCGCGAACCGCTGGAATTCAGTACCACGGCATCCACAACCGCGCCATCGCCCCCCACGAGAAAGCCGAGCAGGCTAATCCCGTCTTCTGAAGCCTTCATGGCTCGTTCCGGGTATTCGGGACGTTCGCAGGTGTCGAATTTGGCGAGCAGCTTTGCATCGATAGCGCCCACAGGTATCGCCATACATGACAAGGCCGCAAGCAAGACCAGGCAACTCGGAACAGAAATCATTAGAATAACTTTGTTAATAAAACCCAACTTTAAATATCAATAGCGGTTTTTTAACGCTGGCAGTTTGCAACACAGCGGTTAATTCTGAATGACTGTCTCGTTCCCGTAAATAATCAACCGCACGGTCGGGTGGCTTACCATGAGGCAGTCGATGAATGGAAGCCCGTATCTGGCAGCGCATTCATAAGGCAGGCTTGCGCCGGCTCCGTGAGCAAGACCAGATCCTGTGGGATCGAGCCGGCATTAACGCTGCCAGCATTCCGTCGCCTTGTGGATGCGAACATGCCGCATGTCGAAGCGATCCCGGCTGTCAAAAGCCTGTCGGGCCGCCGTTCACATGCACGTACCTGTCCCTGAGGTTTTTAAGGGTGCCCAGACGGCGGGTATCCGTCCAGTAACGCTCTCTCATGCGACCTGCCGCTGTCCTTCTTGTAGGAAGCACCAAAAAATGTGGCAAGATGAGCGGCGAACCAGGAGCACGCCATGAGCCAGATCACCCACCTTGTCGGCAGTCGCACCCATACCTTCACCAGCCTGCGCGAGCTGCTGGCCAAAGCCTCCCCCGCGCGCTCCGGCGACTACCTGGCAGGTGTCGCGGCCGGCAGCGCCGAGGAACGGGTCGCGGCGCAGATGGCGCTGGCCGACCTGCCGCTGACGACCTTCCTGAACGAGGCCGTGGTGCCCTACGAGCTGGACGAGGTCACCCGCCTGATCATGGACAGCCACGATGCGGCGGCCTTCGCCCCCATCCGACACCTGACCGTCGGCGGCCTGCGCGACTGGCTGCTCGGCGACGCGGCCGACGACGCTATGCTGTCCCGGATCGCCCCCGGCATCACGCCGGAGATGGCGGCCGCCGTCTCGAAGATCATGCGCATCCAGGACATGGTGCTCGTCGCCCGCAAGTGCCGCGTCCTCACGCGTTTCCGGGGCACCATCGGCCTGCCCGGCACGCTGTCGACCCGCCTGCAGCCGAACCACCCGCTGGACGACGCGTCCGGCATCGCGGCGAGTTTGTTCGACGGCCTGATGTACGGCAGCGGCGACGCCGTCATCGGCATCAACCCGGCCACCGACAACGTGGCGCAGGTGATCAAGCTGGTCACGATGCTGGACGATATCATCAGCCGCTACGCGATCCCGACCCAGTCGTGCGTGCTGACCCATGTCACGAATACGATGGCCGCCATCGAACGCGGCGCGCCGGTCGACCTCGTATTCCAGTCGATAGCCGGCACCCAGGCCGCAAACGCCAGCTTCGGCATCGACCTGGCCCAGCTGGGTGAAGCACGGGCGGCTGCCCTGTCGCTCGGGCGCGGCACGCTGGGCGACAATGTCATGTACTTCGAGACCGGCCAGGGCAGCGCGTTGTCAAGCAATGCGCATCACGGCCTCGACCAGCAGACAGCTGAAGCGCGGGCCTATGCGGTGGCCCGCGCCTATCAACCGCTGCTGGTCAATTCCGTGGTCGGCTTCATGGGGCCGGAATACCTGTACGACGGCAAGCAGATCATTCGCGCCGGCCTGGAAGACCACTTCTGCGCCAAGCTGCTCGGCCTGCCGATGGGGGTCGACGTGTGCTACACCAACCATGCCGAAGCCGACCAGGACGACATGGACGTGCTGCTGACGATGCTGGGCGCCGCCGGCTGCACCTTCGTGATGGGCGTGCCCGGCGCGGACGACATCATGCTGAACTACCAGACCACGTCCTTCCACGACGCCCTGTATGCGCGGCGTGCGCTCGGCCTGCAGCCGGCGCCGGAATTCCACGCCTGGCTGCGCGGCCTGGGTATTTTTACGGACAACGCGCGGGCGACGCTGGGCGGCGCGGTGCCGGCGCCGTTCCAGCGCGCGCTGCTCCAGCTTCCCTGAAGGAGACAACATGGCGGACATCACGACCGAACTTGATCCTGATTCAAATGCCGACCCCTGGCAGGCCTTGCGCCAGTTCACCGCCGCCCGCATCGCGCTCGGGCACAGCGGGGTCAGCCAGCGCACGAGCGCCCAGCTCGACTTCCAGCTGGCCCACGCCCGGGCGCGCGACGCCGTGCACCAGGCCCTGGATACCGCCAGCCTCGCGCGCGCGCTCGGGGCGGCGTGGCCGGAGGTACCTTCCCCCCTGCTGCTGCACAGCGCGGCGGCGGACCGCAACGTCTACCTGCAACGTCCCGATCTCGGCCGCAGGCTCGATGACGCTTCGCGCGCGCGGCTCCGCGCCGACCGCGGCGGCGAAAGGGGATACGACCTGTCGATCGTCGTCGCGGATGGCCTAAGCGCGCTCGGCATCGAGCAGAACGCCACCCCCTTGCTGCAGGCGCTGCGCGAACGGCTGTCGGCCGAGGCATGGACGCTCGCGCCCCTGGCCATTGTCGAGCAGGGCCGTGTGGCGATCGGCGACGAGGTCGGCGAACTGCTCGGTGCGCAGGTCGTTGTGGTCCTGATCGGCGAGCGGCCGGGCCTGAGCTCACCCGACAGCATGGGCCTGTACATCACCTGGGCGCCGCGCGTGGGCCTGACCGACGAGCGCCGCAACTGCATCTCGAACGTCCGGCCGGCCGGGCTGTCCATCGACGCCGCGGCGGGCAAGCTGCATTACTTGCTGGCCGAGGCGCGCAGGCGGCGGCTGACCGGCATCCATCTCAAGGACGAGACGATAGGTGTCGGCGCGCTCGCGCCTGCTGGCGGGCGCGCGTTCCTGCTTTAGAACGCCCGACAAGACCTCTCGACCTACCTCCAACAGATGAGCGAGCAGGCAAGCCAAAGGAAGGCCGATTCAATGTGATTTGCCGGTCTGTCGACCAGGAGCGGCCGCTCCCGTGCCGACCGGCTGCGATGAACCTTTTTGATCGAGCAACTGAACAATGCGAATAGAGGACATGGCGGGCCTTGGACCGAAATCCGCTTATATGCTCGCCCGTGCAGGTATTACTACAGAAAAAGAGCTACGGATAGCGGGTTCTGTTCAGGCGTTTATTGCCGTGAAACGGACAGGTCAGCCTGCGAGCCTGAACCTCTTATGGGCTCTGGAAGGCGCTCTTACGGGCCGACATTGGAAAGATGTTGCGAGAATCGAGAGAACGCGCCTGCTGATCGCTTTGGATCAGGCTGAACACATGGGTTAACTGGTGGTTTACCCGAACGTCCCGAATGGGCGGACAGCTTCCATACAATGATCGGCCGAGAACGGCCAGAAGGGGGCCGTTCCAAGCGTCGAGAAATCGGATTAGTGCAGAGGTGCACGATGGATTGCATGTCTGCTGCCGGCGGTCGCTCTGGCGCTCATCGGCATGCTTGCGGGCCATGCCTGGCTAGCTCCGTAGGTAGCTAGACTTGCATGGTGAGCCTGGCAACCAGCTTGCGCACGAGGGGCGCGACGATCGCGACAGTGGGAAACGCAACCGGCCAGGTGGTTAGACAACTGCGCACCCACTGCCCGGGAAGTCCGGGGTGCAGGCCCTGTGTATTAAGCAGTACGAACGCCGAGACGATACTGACCATGATTGCCGACAAGATGGCGCTGAAGAGAATTGGTGCGAAGCGGGCCTGAATTTGCATGGTGACTCTCCTGGTTGAAAATGATTAATGTGTTAGCCAGGCGCTGGCATACAGTCCAAGGCCGAACACTGCATGGGTGAAGACGCTTTGCAAGCGCGTAAAGGCCGGGCGCGGCGCCCTCGCGGCCGCGATGCCGGCCCCCATTCCAGGCTGCATCAAGAGAAACGGCGCCAGCACAGTGCTGATGCCAAACAACAGAGCCGGACCGATGGTGGGTTGGGCCAGCCAGCCTGGGCCCGTGACGGCCAGCAGTAGCGCGGCAAACACGATCCCGATCAGATAGTGGGCAATCCAGCCGATCACCGCCTCACCCGGATACCGCGCAGCCGCAGCGATCGACTTGTGCAGGAACCGGCCCCGCGTCATGTGCCCCAGCCAGCGCCCAAGGTGTCCATAGTTCGGCCGGGGCACGCCAAGCAACAGTTGGCGGACAACGGCCCATACGTCGACTGTCCAAGTGGCGCCCACACCCATGACGAGTACTGCGAATGTCAGTTCCATGATCTCCCCACCGGTTTGCGTTTGTCATGCAGTACTGGTAGCGTACGACTTCAAGTCAACTTGAAGTCAAGGGAAATATCATGGACATTGGGGAAGTGGCGCGGCGTTCCGGAATATCGACCTCGGCACTGCGGTTTTATGAGGAGAAGGGTTTGATCAGTTCGGTTGGAAGACGGGGCCTGCGCCGGTTGTTCGGCAATGATGTACTGCAGCGGCTGGCCCTGATCAGGCTGGGCCGTACCGCCGGTTTTTCATTGGACGAGATTGCAACGATGTTCGGGCCCGATGGTGGCCCGCAGATAGACCGCGGCATGCTCAGCAGCAAAGCGGATGAACTCGATGTCACCATCCACAAGCTTACCGCCATGCGCGACGGGTTGCGCCACGCTGCCGCCTGTCCGGCGCCGACTCACATGGAATGTCCCACCTTCCAGCGCCTGCTGGGGCTGAAGGGCGCTGCCAGACTCGATAGATGACCGTCCTGGCGCATCGACTCCCCTGCCAGCGGCGCAGCCGCGCACGCTGATGCAACCGCTCGAAGTCGCTGCGTCCAGGATTATCCTTCGGGCTCCTATCGCGTTCGCGTCAGCTTGAAGGGCCTTGACTCTATGTCACCTGACGGGCTGGGGCAACGGTTGGTACCGCCTGCAGCTTTGGCCCGCCTAAGGCCCCCGGCCCTGCTGCATTAACGGCCGCATGCGCGATACCCGGTCTTCTACCTGGATGGCTTCCCATCGTCACGCAGGCAGTGTTTGAACATTCCGGACATGTGTCTGGACGGACATCGGCGAGGCGAATTCGATACCGTCGGCATCCGTTTCCGAATATCGCCTTGCTGAAGGAAGGATGGAAGCATGTGAAACTCATCTTTCTTGTCGTCACCCAGATTGGTGGTGGAACGCTGACTGAGCTTGGCTGTGAAACAGCATGGGATGCGGAGCACACGGTAGGGGCGCGCTGTCTAGGAGGCAAATTTGTGAACCCAACACCAGCGTCGGAATCCTTGAGCGCCCCATTGTTCAGCTTGCGTCCGCTTCGGGCCGGAAGTCGAGGTCAGTTCGCCTCTCTCAGGCACGCCAAACTTCCCCATAAAGCAACAATTTCGGCAGACTGATGGCCTTATAACGTCCGCAAACGGCCCAGGCTGTGTAAAAACGCGAAACGAACGGCACGCTCGCAACACTCGACCTCTCACAACAGTCGCTACGGCGCTTTCTCAAGGTCTGGAATGGTAAAAAGATCCCTGAACACATTCGGATCTGGCGTTTTTACACAGCCTCGGCCAGAAGCGGACGTACTATTGATGCCCTAGGTTCAAAAAAGAAAAGGGTCCAAACGCGAACTGAAACGCCAAGCCATGGGTGTCGATTCGGATGCTTGCGCAACGAGCTTAATGATGCTTCGCGCGCAGGTCGTGCGTCGCTAAACGCCGGCCGCTTTTGGGCGCAAGCAAAGATTACAATTCAATGATGAGAACGCAGAAAAATATTGCAATTCTGATCAGCATCGCCCTGCTTGCTGGCAGTGGTAATCTCCCCTATGCCCAAACAGCGCTGGAATCTTGTTCGGCCGAAGCCCAGAAGTCCTTCTATCGCGACCTCTTCGTAAAGGATCAGAAACTGCGCGGGCCCATTGCAGCTGCAGAGTTCAACGTAGCAGGTCAAGACCGTCAAATGGAGTTGCGCCATCGACTTTTAGCACAGGACGTAGAGAACCAGGCGCAGCTCGACACGATCGTTGCAGCATGCGGTTGGCCTCAAGACGGACCCTTTATAGGCAGTAACCTTGAGGTGGCATTTCTCGTGATTCAGCATAGCTCAAGGGAATTCACAGAAACCTATAGAAGCCGAGTAGAAGCAGCCTTTGCAAAGGGCCTGATTCCGGAGCGTCAGATGAATGACTTTCGAAGGTACGTGGCATTGAAGAATCGCTGGAGCGAATAATCGCCGGACATGAGTAGCCGGATCCATCGGTCGCGGCCGGGAGCATTCGGCCAGAAGCTGCCTTTTTAGAACCCGCCTCATTTATCGATGAGCGCAACCCCCATGAAGAAGATTTCCTTGCACTTTTTTGCAGGTATGACGGCAACGTTGCTCTCTAGCCTTGTGCCGCGCGAGGTCGTCGCGCTGATACCAGCAAGCATGGACTGCGTTCAGGGGTGCACCTTTGTGGCCGGCGGTTTGCCTGTCGCATATCTAGTGGACCATCACGGAATCTCGCCTTCTGGCTCGGTATCGTTAACGATGGCATTCGTCGGCGCGGATCACATCCGAACTCCTAATCATGATGGGATTAAGAGGCAAACATGCAGAAATTGCCCAGCTTGAGGTATTTAGTTATGTCTAAAGTGATGGGAGCTTGGTTACTTATTGCGTGCGTGGGAATCATCCTGGTGCACGGCAACGCCCACGCTGATCAAAACAATTCACCTGTGCCAAATTGTCCTTTCATTCCGATGCCGGCAGACGGAAAAATCATTGCCGAACCTGGCGCAATTCTGCCAGGATTCGTGCTCTACCCGGCCACCATACCGGCGGGCTACTCTGGCTGTGCATATGCGTGGATGCTTGAACACGGGCCGGCAAAGCCCTTTTCGATAGCAAGTTTCAAAAAAGGGCGGCTGATCAGAGGGACTATTCCTGATTACGCTGATCAACCTGCTCCATGCAAGGTTCCCGTCGAAGATGACGATAACGAAGCCAGTTGCACAGAGTTCGTCCGCTTCTGGAATGATGCGCAAAAATACTTGTATAAGAAGGCTCTTGCTAAACCCATCTGATATTTGCATTTCGTCATTGACATATCAAGCATCATAAATTCGCTCCTGGCCGATGGCGAAACTATTGTAGCGTCCGCTTTTGACTGCGCATTCAACCGGTCGACGCAACACATTCATGAAATCGCTGCGCGGGTGTTTGGTAGTTGAGAGTTTTCCGTGGGCGCTCGTTCAGCAGCCTGGCTACGTCGTCCAGATTCTCCTGCGAGTACGTTGAGAGGTCCAGACCTTTTGGAAAATACTGCCTCAAGAGTCCGTTGGTGTTTTCGTTCGAGCCACGTTGCCAAGGCTGATGAGGATCGCAAAAATATACTTGGATATGGGTATCCAAAGTAAAGCGCTTGTGGTCAGCCATTTCCTTTCCGCGGTCCCATGTCAGTGATTTATAGAGCTCCTGTGGCAGCTTTCGTGCATTCAAGATGAGTGCATCAACGACCGACGCGGTGTCTTTGCCAGCAGTTTTCACAAGCATGACGTAACGTGTCTGGCGCTCGACTAAGGTGGCAATCTGGCTGTTGTGGCTACCAAAGAGAAGGTCACCTTCCCAGTGCCCGGGTACTGCTCGATCCTCAGCAGTGGCAGGACGTTCGCTGATCGATACCGTCCCATTAATCCTGCCGTGGTCGTCGGTCTTTTGTGTGTGATGGCGAGATCGGCGCATGTTTCGGCTGCGCCGCAAGTGCTCGAGTAATTCCTTTTTCAAAGCGCCTCGGGCCTGGATATACAGGCTACGATAGATCGTTTCGTGCGACACATGAAAGTCCTTATTACCCGTGTATGCCTGCTTTAGCCAACCAGCGATTTGCTCCGGCGACCATTGGAACTGCAGTTTGCCAGCTACGATGTCGGCCAGCTTCGGATTCACCACGAGCTTACACGGCTTGGGACGTCGCGCCCGATCCCAGGCACACTGGTCGGCCCGGGTTGCCCGGTAAGCTTCCAGGCCGCCATTTCGTCTGACCTCCCGACTGACTGTGGACGGAGCCCGTCCGAGAGCGGCAGCAATGGAGCGAATCGATTGGCCAGCCACTACTGCCCGTGATATTTCTTCGCGTTCAGCGAGCGTTAGCGCTAGTCGAGAGTGGCATCTTTGGGCTGGACGGATGCCACCTGTTTCCGCCAGAATCTGGATAACAGACGAGTGATTACGGTTGAACAGCTGGGCAATCTTTTGCAGAGAATCGCCTTGGCGCCGTCGCTCCCACATGAGCGCCTTTTGACTGTCTGTGTAGTAAATTCGAGGTCGCTGTTTCATGGGAACACTCCTCCATAAGGCTTAGAGTGTTGCGTTCACCAGTTGAATCCACGACCCAAAGCCGACATTCCGTTTCCGTTACCTGCAATTGGCCTGGCTTAAATCTGGTCGGCATCCTCGGCGAGTGTTCCAAGTGTCACATCTCGCATCCGCTCAAGCATAAATTTCTCTGTATCTTGGAATACGGCGCCCAATTTGGCTACTACTGCTTGCTCTACCGGACAGGTCTTATGGTCGACTGCCACGTTGATCGCTAATGCGGAAGGCGAGCCGAGCGCTTCATAGACCTCCCGGACGGTCACACCGTTGATAGCACGGGCAAGGGACCACCCGCCACCTGCACCCCCATCAGAAGTCACGAGTCCGGCCTGCTTCAACGGCGCCATGGTGCGACGAACAACGACAGGGTTCGTGCCCAGCATCAGGGCAATCGTCTCGGAAGTAGTCTTGCCGCCCCGTTTGTCCATATGTATCAGCACATGAAGCATGCGCGAGAGCCTACCGTCGTGTCTCATTCCTACCTCGCATTGTTGTTTTAAGAATCCGTAACACTATATGTTACGCCACTTGACCGCCTGAAATGCGCAACATATGATGTTACGCATTCTAAGTCAGGAGGATGATATGCAACGCAAGTCAGTTGACGTGAACGGTATTACGCTCTCGTATCTCGAAGCTGGCGAAGGCCCAGCGATACTGCTTTGCCATGGCTTTCCCGAAACGTCAAAATCATGGCACAAGCAAATGCCCGCGCTCGCTGCAGCTGGCTTCCGCGTCATTGCTCCAGACCTGCGTGGTTATGGGGAGTCGTCCTGCCCGGAATCAAGCGACTTGTACACGATATTTCATCTTGTTGGCGACTTGGTCGGCCTGATGGATGCCCTCTCGATCCAACGTACCGTAATCGTGGGCAACGATTGGGGCGCCTCGGTCGCATGGCAAATGTCACTCATGCGCCCAGACCGCATCCGCGGCGTCGTCGCATTTGGCGTGCCTTTGATGGCTCGTTCGCCTGTGCCTCCTACACAGATGTTCCCACGCACGAAAGAGGCGCTGTTCTACACCCTGTATTTCCAGGAACCTGGGCTAGCCGAGCGGGAACTCGAACGCGACGTGCCAACCACGTTGCGCAGGATTTACCATGCGGCATCGGGCGAGGCAGGACCGCGCCAAGCGGGAGACGGTACGCCCAATCCTTTCGGGATGGTTGTGCCCGAACACGGAATGCTGCAAGACCTTCCTGAGCCAGTTCTGCTGCCCGCATGGCTGTCCAGTGCCGACTTTAACGCGTACGCCGCTGCTTTCGCGCGTAGCGGCTTCCGTGGTGGGCTTAACTACTATCGCAACCTGGATCGTAACTGGCAGCTGCAAGCAAGTTTAGAAGGCGTGCGTGTCGAAGTGCCGGCGCTTTTCGCCATTGGCTCACGCGATGTCGGACTGTCGATCCCCGGAATGGATCACATCATTGCTGACATGTCCAAGCTAGCTCCGCGTCTGCGCCGCTGCCTCACCATCGACGGTGCAGGACACTGGATACAGCAGGAGCGCGCTGATGCGGTCAATTCGTTGATCCTGTCCTTTATGTCGACGTTGGATGACAGTACACATGCACTGGCCTAGGATCGCACTTCTATCAGGACGTAGGACGCTAAATCGTCTCTACAAGTCTGACGGCGAACGTCCGCTTCTGGCCGATCTCCGAAGTTCGCACGCGTCAGGATTCCGCGGCTACTCACCTGCCGACCTCAGTAAACCGCCGAATTCCTTTCTAAGTAGCGCCAGCTTCGGGTCGATATAGGTGGTGCAAAACGGGCCGCCGGCATTCTTTTCAGAATAGCGCTGAAAGCGCTCATCCGATGCTTTGAAAGTTCGAAAGGGCAGGATTCGGGTGACAAGAGGCGCATCGAATCCTGGCCCGACTTCTATCAGGACGCGCCGTGCAGCCTCGGCCTGGGCCTCGTCCATCACATAAACCGCGCTGCGATACTTCCGCCGCATGGAGTGGTTCGACGTGCTTGAATGCGTCCGCAAATGGATCTCGATTAAGGAACCAAGCGAGATTTTGTCTGGTTGAAAGGTGAGCAGCACGGCTTCGGAGAAATTGTCGTCGGGCGCGTCGGCCCGGATGAACCCCTGCTCCACGCGGATAACGCCGCGAAGAGCAGCGAACACGGCTTCAGTGCACCAATGGCAGCCTCCACCAAAGCCGATTCTCTGCACCTCAGCAGACATCAACGATTCACCTTGCGAAGTTGCATGGGTCATGACGGCACCCTCGCTTCCCCTTCGTGCGGGTGGAGCGTTCCAGATAGCTGAACGTGGGACACGGCTCCGCTATCGATGATCTTCAGACCAGGCAGTTCGGAACAGAATTGCTCTAATCGTTCTTGCACCATATGCATGACACTCCTAGATGAACGGCAGTCCTTACGTCCGCTCTTGGCTGCGCATTCAATCGGTCGACGCAACACATGCATGAAATCGTTGCGCAGGTGTTTCGTAGTTAAGTGTCTTCCGGGGCCGCTCGTTCAATTGCCTGGCCACTTCATCGAGCTTCTCCTGAGGATACGCCGAGAG
>NZ_JBHSMU010000011.1:0-149801 GCF_042655085.1 Massilia niabensis
GCGCCGATGATAGTGCTGCAACCAGTGTGAAAGTAGGTTATCGTCAGGCTAGTTATAAAGAAAAACCCCGCAGAGTGATCTCTGCGGGGTTTTTTGCTTTTGGCTTTTGGTGTGTAATTACCGGTTTACTCCTTGCTTTGTTGGCGGAGCGGGCGTTGAAAAACGCCGCCGCACCCGGCGGCGCACCCACGACAAGGCGCGGCAGAGCTGAACGCGAGCGACACAAGCGCACGCAGGCCCGTTGCGGTAGCTCATCGCGTGTGCCAGGATAGCGCGCATGATTTCCCGGTTACCTTTCCGCGGAGATACACATGCAAGAGACGCTCAACCCCTCAGCCTTGTCCGACAAGCTGGCCGCGCCCTTCAATGCCATCCTCTGCCGCCATCGCGCCTCGCTCATGCCCATGCTGGGTGGTAGCGAAACGGCGGCACGCGCCGCCCTGTCCAATGACGAGGCGGTGCGCAAGGTCGCTGTGTTCTGCTATCCGCTGCTGCCGGGCATCGTGCGCCTCGCCATCAAGGAACACACCTTCATCGGCTTCGTGATGAACAACCGCGAAAAGCTGCTGGTGCGCCTGACCGGCAATATGGCGCCGGCAGATCACGCCTGACAGGGCCAACCAGGCGCGCTACTGCGCCACCGGCTCGGCCTGGCTGGCGGTAGCGCGACCGCGGCTGATACTGTCGCCGTCGCGCTTGCGCAGGCGCCAGAAGACGGCGGCCGACAGCACGGTCATGATGGCCAGCGCCCAGAATCCACGATGCAGGGCATCGGTCACCAGCACCTGGTTGGTCTGCGGTATGCGGCCAAGGAACCAGGCGGTCACGAGGGAGCCCGTCGCCAGGCCAAAGCTCATCGACAATTGCTGGAAGGAGCTCGAAATCGTGCTCGCCATGCTCGAGTCGCCCGGTTCGATGTCGGCATAGGCCAGGGTGTTCATGCTGGAGAACTGCAGTGAATTGAAGAAACCCAGCATCAGGCTGATGCCCACGATGAGGGCCAGCGGCGTCTCGCGCCCGACCAGCCCGAACAGCGCAATGGTCAGCCCGATGCACAGCGTATTCACGACCAGTACTTGCCGGTAGCCGAAGCGCGCCAGCACTTTCGGCGCAATCAGCTTCATGCCCATCGCCGCCGCTGCCGACGGCATCATCAAGAGGCCGGACTGCCAGGCCGGCAAGCCCAGTCCGAGCTGGTAGAGCAGCGGCAGCAGGAAAGGCAGGCCGCCGACACCCAGGCGCGTGACGAAACCTCCGACCACCGAAATACGGAAAGTGCGCACCTTCAGCAGGGTCAGGCGCAGCAGCGGGAACCTGGTGCGGGAGGCATGCCAGACGTAGGCCGCGAGCAGGCCAAGCGACAGGGCAAGCATCAGGCCCATCGTCGTACTGCTGAGCGTATGCTCGCCGAACACTTCCAGTAGCCAGGACAGGATGGCCGTTCCCGAGCTGAACAGGATCAGGCCGGGTATGTCGAGCGGGCGGCGTTCGTCGCCGTGGTAGTCCGGCATATGGCGCCAGACCAGGTACATCGCGATCACGCCAAACGGAATGTTGATGAAGAAGATCGCGCGCCAGGAAGTCCAGTGCACGATCAGGCCGCCGACGGTCGGCCCGAGCAGGGGCCCGATCAGCGCCGGAATGATGACGAAGTTCATCGCCCCCATCAGTTCGGACTTGGGGAAGGTGCGCACGATTGCCAGCCGGCCCACCGGCATCATCATCGCGCCACCAAGGCCTTGCAGCAGGCGTGCCGCCGTCATCATTTGCGCGGTCGGCGCCAGGCCGCACAGGACCGACGCCAGGGTGAAGATGCCGATGGCGATCAGGAACACGCGGCGCGTGCCGTAGCGGTCGGCCATCCAGCCGCTGACCGGAATGCCGACCGCCAGGCCGAGGATATAGCTGGTGACGACCGACTTCAGGCTCAGCGGCGTGACCCCGAGGCTGGCCGCAATGCTCGGGATGGCAGTGTTGACGACCGTGGCGTCGAGCTGCTCCATGAACAGGGCAGTGGCCACCAGCCACGGCAAGTAGGTCTTGACGCTGGAACTATTCAATCGGCCCTCATCCGGTCCGGCGCGTACGGGTGTGTGCGCCTGATCGGATTGTCACATAATTCGGAAAAGGCCGATTTCAAGAGGACCCGGCCTGGAGGGAGACTCCAGGCCGGGCAAGCCCTTGGTCCCTTCAGAAGTTGTAGCGTGCGCTGATGATGGCGAAATTGACGCCGCTGTTCGGCCGCTTGATGCTGGCGTTCGAATAATGCTGGAACTTCAGGCCGATATCCCACTTGTTCTGCGTGATATAGCCGATACCGACATGGTCGCCGAACTGGAAAGCGGTGGAGAGCTTGTTGTCGTAGTTATCGTACAGCTCGGAGAGCAGATTGGCGCCGATGCCGCCCTCGACATACCATCCGAGTTTGTCTTCGCGGCCGTAGCGCAGTACCGGGGTAAAGCCGATCACGCCGATGTGCTGGCGGTCGCCGCGCACGCCGCGGTGGGCAGTGCCGCGCCAGTAGGCGGCCGACACGTCCCAGTAACCCGACAGGTGGCGGCCATTCGAGGCGAGCCAGCGCCAGCGCGGGTCCCAGTCGGACTGCAGGCCCACGCGCACGAGGCGCACCTTGGCGCCAGTGCCATAGTCGAACGAGGCCGAGTCGATGAGGCCGGCGTCAAAGGCAAACGCCGGGCTCGCGGTCAGGAGCGTTGCGCCAAGAAAGATCCCGATTTTTTTTTGGAGTGAGAACATAATTGCTTTCGTCAGTAAAAGGCGCCAGTCCATGCTGGAACCATTAATTATTGTACTAGTACAAACGGAATCGCGTAGTCCTCACTCAACTCGCATGAAGGAACCACATGAGCTTCCCAACTGTCGCGTTTCTCGGTATCGGCCTCATGGGCCGGCCGATGGCAGCACGTCTCGCCGCTGGCGGCGTCCCGGTGCGCGCCTGGAACCGGACTGGCGCGAAAGTGCAGGCACTGGCGGTGCACGGTGCGCTGCCATGCGTGTCCCTTGCGGAGGCGGTCAGCGGCGCTGCGGTCGTGATCTCGATGCTCGAGGCGGGGCCGGCGGTGCAGGCAAGCATCGACGCCGCCTCCCCTGCGCTGGCCCCGGGTGCACTGTGGATCGACATGAGTTCCACGCGCCACGACGAAGCGCTGGCCTTCCATGCCCGCCTGGCAGCGCAGGGCGCGCGCTTCCTGGATGCGCCGGTATCCGGGGGCGTGCCGGGCGCCGAAGCGGGAACGCTCGCGATCATGGCCGGGGGCAGCCTGGCGGACTTCGACGAGGCGGCGCCGCTGTTTGCCATTCTGGGCAGCGCGCGCCTGGTGGGCCCGGCCGGGAGCGGCCAGGTCGCCAAGTTATGCAATCAACTGATTGTTGGCGCGACGATTAATATCGTGGCGGAAGCCTTGCTGCTGGCACAGGCGGCAGGGGCCGATCCGGCAGCGGTAGTGGAGGCGATCCGTGGCGGCTTTGCCGGCAGCCGCGTGCTCGAGGTGCACGGGCAGCGCATGTTGGAGCGCAATTTCGTTCCGGGCGGCCAGGTCAAAAGCCAGTTGAAGGACTTGCGCAACGTGCTGGCGGCGGCAGGGGAGGTCGGCTTGGCCTTGCCACTGGCGACGGCGGCGACGCGCAGTTACGAGTCGATTGCGCTGGAGCTAGGGAGGGCGGACCATGCGGCGGCGTTATTGGCGCTGGAGCGGATCAATCCGGGGCAGCGCCTGGGAACCGGGGAGGACACGTTGCCCTGAGTCCGCTCTGGTCACCTCATTTCACCCCACCGGCAATCCCGTCTCCACCAGCCGCACCCAGTAGCTCGCCCCGATCGGCAGCAGCTGGTCATTGAAATCATAACTGCCGTTATGCAGCTGGCATGGCCCCAGTCCGTGCCCGCCCGCCCGGTGCTCGCCATCGCCATTGCCGATGAACACATAGCACCCGGGCTTGGCCTGCAACATGAAGGCGAAATCTTCTGCGCCCATGGTCGGCTCGACCGCCGTATTCACATTCGCCGCACCCACGACAGCACGCATGGCCTCGACCGCAAACGCCGTCTGCTCGGGATGGTTGATCAGCGGCGGGTAGTTGCGCTTGAAGCCGAAGTCGACGCTGGCGTTATACGCGGCCGCCACGCCGTTCGCCATTTCCTCCATGCGGCGCTCGACCAGGTCGAGCACCTCGGTCGAGAAGGTGCGTACGGTGCCGATCAGGACCGCCTCGTCGGGAATGACATTGGTCGCGCTGCCCGCGTGGATTTGCGTGATCGACAGCACCGCCGTTTCCAGTGGATTCTTTTCGCGCGAGATGATCGTCTGCCAGGCTTGCGCAATCTGCACCGCGACCATCACCGGATCGATGCCGCGGTGCGGCTGGGCGGCATGCGCACCTTTCCCTTTTACCACCACGCGGAACTCGTTACTCGAGGCCATCATCGGCCCCGGAATCACGCCGAAGCTTCCCGTCGGCAGACCCGGCCAGTTGTGCATGCCGTACACGGCATCCATCGGGAACTGCTCGAACAGGCCATCCTCGATCATCTTGCGCGCGCCGGCCCCGCCTTCCTCGGCCGGCTGGAAAATCAGGTAGACCGTGCCATCAAAGTTGCGATGACGCGACAAATAGTGGGCTGCGCCCAATAACATCGCCGTATGCCCGTCGTGGCCGCACGCATGCATCTTGCCGGGGTGGCGCGACGCATGGTCAAATGTGTTGAGCTCCTGCATGGGCAGCGCATCCATGTCGGCGCGCAGGCCAATGGCGTGGCTGGAGGTCCCATTCTTGATGATGCCGACGACGCCGGTCTTGCCGAGCCCACGCACCACCGGAATGCCCCACTCGGCCAGGCGCGCGGCGACTACATCGGAGGTGCGCTGCTCTTCGTAGCAGAGTTCAGGATGGGCATGCAGGTCGCGGCGGATTTGTTCCAGTTCGGTCTGGAGTGCGAGGATAGGTTCAACGAGTCTCATCTTGTTCTCCCTGGCTGCATGGACAGCTATGCAAGTGTTGTGAACTATTGTAGCCCGTCTCATCATGCGAAATCCAGCACGCGATACCGGCCCCGGCGGAATCAGCTAAAGTATTGGTTTATCGACGTTTTTTCCAAGAATTGATTCCGATGTCTATCACCCAAGTCCGCGCCGCCTGCCCCCACGATTGCCCCGATACCTGTGCCTTGCTCGTCACCGTCGACAACGGCGTGGCGGTCGACGTGCGTGGCGACCCGGAGCATCCGACCACGGCTGGCGTGCTGTGCACGAAGGTGTCGCGCTACGTCGAGCGCACCTACTCGCCGGACCGGGTGCTGTACCCGATGCGCCGCGTCGGCAAGAAGGGGGAGGGCCGTTTTGAGCGCATCAGCTGGGACGCCGCGCTGGATGAGATTGCCGCCCGCCTGCAACCGATTGCCGCGCGCGATCCCGAAGCCATCCTGCCCTACAGCTATTGCGGCACGATGGGCCTGGTGCAGGGCGAGGCGATGTCGATGCGCTTCTTTAACAAGCTGGGCGCTTCGCTGCTGGACCGCACCATCTGCGCGACTGCCGGCTTCACCGGCTACAAGTACACGGTCGGCGCCTCCATCGGCACCGACATGGAGCAGTTCCAGGACGCCAGACTGATCATCATCTGGGGCGGCAACCCGATCGCCTCGAACCTGCACTTCTGGATGCGCGCGCAGGAAGCCAAGCGGCGCGGCGCAAGGCTGATCGCGATCGACCCCTACCGCTCGCTGACCGCCGAGAAGTGCCACCAGCACATTGCGCTGCTGCCCGGCACGGACGCTGCGCTGGCGCTGGGCCTGATGCATGTGCTGATGGAGGAAGACCTGCTGGATCACGACTACATCGCCGCCTACACCCTCGGCTTCGAGGAGCTGAAAGGGCGCGCTGCCGAATGGACGCCGGAGCGCACCGCGGACACCTGCGGCATCACCGCGCAGGAAGTGATCGACCTCGCACGCCTGTACGGCGGCATGGCCCAACGCGGCGAACCGGTCGCGATCCGCTGCAACTACGGCGTGCAGCGCGCACGCGGCGGCGGCATGGCCGTGCGCAACATGAGCTGCCTGCCGGCGCTGGTCGGCGCCTGGCGCCACGCGGCCGGCGGCATCCAGCTCTCGACCTCGGGCTCGTTCCCGGCCAACCGCGCGGCCCTGCAGCGCCCGGACTTGCTGGACGGGCGCACGCCGCGCACGATCAACATGACCACCATCGGCGACGACCTGTTAAAAGACGCCTCGCCCGAATTCGGCCCGAAGGTCGACGCCGTCATCGTCTATAACGCCAATCCGCTGGCGATCGCGCCGGATTCGAGCAAGGTACAACAGGCCTTTGAGCGCGAAGACCTGTTCACCGTGGTGCTGGAACACTTCCGCACCGACAGCGCCGATTACGCCGACATCCTGCTGCCTGCCACGACCCAGCTCGAACACGTGGACGCGCACCTGGCCTATGGCCACCTGTACATGCTGGCGAATAATGCGGCGATTGCGCCGATGGGCGAAGCGAAGCCGAACACCGAGATCTTCCGCCTGCTGGCGGCGCGCATGGGCTTCGACGACCCGTGCTTCGTTGAAACCGACGACGAACTGGCCGCTCAGGCTTTTGATAAAACCCATACCCGCGCGATCCACTTCGACTGGGAATCCCTGAAGCTGAAGGGCTGGCAAAAGCTGAACATGCCGGACGCGCCGTTCGCCGAAGGCGGCTTCCCGACACCGTCGGGCAAGTGCGAGTTTTATTCAAGCGCGATGGCGGCGGACGGGCTCGACCCGCTGCCGGCCTATATCGCGCCCTACGAATCGAAGGCGTCGAACCCGAAGTTGGCAGAAAAATATCCACTCGCAATGATTTCTCCGCCAGCAAGGAACTTCCTGAACTCGACCTTTGTCAACGTACAGAGTCTCCGTGCAACCGAGGGCGAGCCGCACCTCGACATCCACCCGAACGACGCCGCCCCGCGCGGCATCGCCCACGGTGACATGGCACG
The DNA here is from genome assembly GCF_042655085.1 of Massilia niabensis. NCBI lineage: Bacteria > Pseudomonadati > Pseudomonadota > Betaproteobacteria > Burkholderiales > Oxalobacteraceae > Massilia > Massilia niabensis. The sequence continues at coordinate 6,997 of NZ_JBHSMU010000011.1, forward strand.
TATCTTCAATGATCGCGGCTCTTTTGTCGCCAAGGCGCGCGTGACCGAGAAAGCGCGACCGGGCCTCGTGGTGGGCTTGTCGATCTGGTGGAAGAAACTCTCCAGGGATGGCAAGAACGCCAATGAAGTGACCAGCCAGCGCCTGACCGACATGGGTCGGGCGCCCACTTTCTACGACACCCTGGTGCAGGTCGAACAGGCCGCGCCGACACCCGGACATGAAGAACCTATCCGCTAAACTCCCCCGTTTGTTCCGGCGCGCGCTCGTCATCGGCGGCGCCGCTTCCGCAGTTTCATTACTTGCCAGTTGTTCTACTCTGAATTACTACAGCCAGGCCGCCCAGGGCCAGCTCGAACTCCTCGCCGACGCCCGGCCCATCGATGACTGGCTGGCCGACCCGGCCACCAACACCTCGCTGCGACACCGCCTGGAGACCGCACGCCAGATCCGCCGCTTCGCCGTGCAGCAGATGGGCTTGCCCGACAACGGCAGCTACACCAACTACGCCTCCCTCAAGCGCAAGTATGTGTTGTGGAACGTCGTGGCCACGCCGGAACTGTCCCTGAAACCCCTGCAGTGGTGCTTCCCGGTGGCGGGCTGCGTGAATTACCGCGGCTACTACAGCAAGGCCGATGCCGACGCCTACGCCAACGAGCTGCGCGTCCAGGGCCGCGACGTCGAGGTAGGGGGTGTCTCCGCCTATTCGACCCTCGGCTGGTTCAGCGATCCGCTGATCTCGACCTTCATCAACTACCCCGATGCCGAGCTCGCCCGCCTGATCTTCCACGAGCTGGCGCACCAGGTGACCTATGTGCCGGGCGACTCGCGCTTCAACGAGTCCTTCGCCAGCGCGGTCGAGGAGGCCGGCGTCGAACTCTGGCTCGAGCGCTTCGGCAACCCGGCGATGCGCGAGGCCTACGAGCGCTACACGGTAAGGCGCAAGGATTTCCTGGCGCTGCTGCTGAAGTACCGGCGCGAGCTGGAACGCACCTACGCCTCCATCATTCCCGACGAGGACAAGCGCATCGGCAAGGCGCGCCTGTTCCTGGCGCTGAAGGACGAGTATCAGGTGATCAAGGCGAACTGGGGCGGCTATGCTGGTTACGACCGCTTCTTCGCCGAGCCGCTCTCGAATGCCCACCTGGCCTCGATCGCCACTTACAACGACTACGTGCCGGCCTTCCGCGCCATGCTGCGCGGCGAGAAAAACTTCGGCGCGTTTTACCGCAAGGTGAACGCCCTGGCCAAGCTCGACAAGGACGGGCGCCAGCGTGCCATCAACCGGATCGACGTCGCGCCGCCGTCGGGGGCGCTTATGGTGCAGCGCACCAGTGGAGGTCTCCGGTAGAGTGCCTGTTCCAATCGCCGCAAAACTGCTTGCTTCCAAGCGCGCTGCCCGATAGCATCACATTCAGCAATAGCAAAGGCACAAGCATATTCATGCTGTAGGCTGCTGACCGACACCAGGGCCCATCGTGACCCTGGTGCCGGATATAACGATACTATTGGAGACAGGGGCACTACTGATGGACAATATTTGGCTGAAGTCGTATCCGCCCGGCGTACCCGCCGAGATCAATCCTGACCAGTACACGTCGCTCGTGCACATGCTGGATGAGTCGTTCCAGAAGTACGCACAGAACAACGCCTACGTGTGCATGGACAAGTTCCTCACCTATGCGGAACTCGATGCCTGCTCGAGGAAGCTCGCCGGCTGGCTGCAAAGCCGGGGCATGGCCAAGGGCGCACGCGTGGCGGTGATGATGCCAAACGTGCTCCAGTATCCAATTGCGATTGCCGCGATCCTGCGCGCCGGCTACACGGTGGTCAACGTCAACCCGCTGTACACCCCGCGCGAACTCGAGCACCAGCTGAAGGACTCGGGCAGCGAAGCGATCATCGTGCTGGAAAACTTCGCGCACACGCTCGAGCAGGTGCTGAAGAACACCCCGGTGCGCCATATCGTCGTGGCGAGCATGGGCGAGATGCTCGGCGGCGCCAAGGGCATGCTGGTCAACTTCGTCGTGCGCAACGTCAAAAAAATGGTGCCCGACTTCGCCCTGCCGAACATGGTGCGCTTCAAGGAAGCGCTGGCGCAGGGCGCGAAGATGCCGTTCACCCCGGCCACGCTGACCTCGTCCGACATCGCCTTCCTGCAATATACGGGCGGCACCACCGGCGTCTCGAAAGGCGCAACGCTTACCCACCGCAACGTCATCGCCAACGTCCTGCAGGTCGAGACCTGGTCGCAGCCGGCAATGGCCCAGCCGCCGGTGGTCCAGTTCCCGACCATCGTCTGCGCGCTGCCGCTGTACCACATCTTCGCGCTGACGGCCTGCGCCATGTGGGGCATGCGCATTGGCGCCCTGAACATCCTGATCCCGAACCCGCGCGACATTCCGGGCTTCATCAAGGAGCTGGGCAAGTACCCGTTCAGCATGCTGCCGGCCGTGAACACGCTCTACAACGCGCTGGTCAACCATCCTGACTTCGCCAAGCTCGACTTCTCGAGCCTGAAGATTTCGAACGGCGGCGGCATGGCCGTGCAGAAGGCGGTCAGCGACAAGTGGAAGCTCGTCACCGGCCACGCCATCATCGAGGGCTACGGCCTGTCCGAGACCTCGCCGGTCGCCACCTGCAACCGCTGCGACGAAGTTGAATTCACCGGCAACATCGGCCTGCCGGTGCCGTCCACCGACATCGCCATCCTGGACGACGACGGCAACCCGGTGCCGAACGGCCAGCCCGGCGAAATCGCGATCCGCGGCCCGCAGGTGATGGCCGGTTACTGGAACCGCCCGGACGAAACGGCCAAGGTCATGACGCCCGACGGCTTCTTCAAGTCGGGCGACGTCGGCATCATGGACGAGCGCGGCTTCGTGAAGATCGTCGACCGCAAGAAGGACATGATCCTGGTGTCCGGCTTCAACGTCTATCCGAACGAGCTCGAGGGCGTGATCGCCTGCCATCCGGGCGTGCTGGAATGCGCGGTCGTGGGTGTACCGGATGAGCATTCGGGCGAAGCGGTGAAGGTGTTCGTGGTGCGCAAGGACCCGAACCTCACGGAAGCGGCCCTGATGGAATACTGCAAGGAGCAGTTCACCGCCTACAAGAAACCGAAGTACATCGAGTTCCGCGACGAGCTGCCGAAGACCAACGTCGGCAAGATCCTGCGGCGTGCCCTGCGCGACGAACAGCAGCAGAAAAAGCAGGATAAAGAAGCAGCCTGACACGCCGTTCGCGCGATCAGGTTGTGAAACCGCCCGGGCTCGGGCGGTTTTGCATTTTATTGACCACAGAGTTTGAAGAAGCGAGGCATAGATGGACAAGTTTTGGCTCAAGTCGTACCAGGCTGGCGTACCGGCGGAAATCGACCCGACACAGTACCGCTCCCTGACCCATTTGCTGGAAGAGTCCTTCCGCAAGTACGCGGGCCAACGTGCCTTTGCCTGCATGGACAAGAGCATCACCTACGGCGAGCTCGACCGCATGTCGCAGCAGATGGCGGCCTGGCTGCAAAGCCGCGGCCTGCAGCCGGGCGCGCGCGTGGCGATCATGCTGCCGAACGTGCTGCAATACCCGGTGGCGATGGCCGCGGCCCTGCGCGGCGGCTACACCATCGTCAACGTCAACCCGCTGTACACCCCGCGCGAACTCCAGCATCAGCTGGTCGACTCCGGCGCCGAAGTCCTGGTGGTGCTGGAAAACTTCGCCCACACGGTGCAGCAGGTGATCGGCAACACGCAAGTGAAACACGTCGTCGTCGGCAGCATGGGCGACCTGCTGGGCACCGTGAAGGGCACGATCGTCAACCTGGTCGTGCGCAAGGTCAAGAAGATGGTCCCGGCCTGGTCGCTGCCCGGCAGCACGCCCTTCAACAGGATGCTGCTTGAGGGTGCGCGCCATACCTTCAAGCCTGTCACGCTCGGCCACGACGACATCGCCTTCCTGCAGTACACCGGCGGCACCACGGGCGTCTCCAAGGGCGCCGTGCTGCTGCACCGGAACGTGCTGGCCAACGTGCTGCAGAACGAAGCCTGGTTCGGCCCCTCGCTCGCCAGGGCGCCCGCCGGCCGCCAGATCGAATTCATGTGCGCGCTGCCGCTGTACCACATCTATGCGCTGACCGTCTGCGCGCTGCTGGGCATGCGCCTGGGCGCGATGAACGTCCTGATCCCGAACCCGCGCGACATGGACGGTTTCATCAAGGAACTGGGCAAGTACAAGATCAACGTCTTCCCGGCCGTGAACACGCTGTACAACGGGCTGGTGAACCAGCCCGGGTTCGCCAGGCTCGATCATTCCGGCTACCTGGTCTGCCCGGGCGGCGGCATGGCGGTGCAGAAGGCGGTGGCCGACAAGTGGCTGAAGATCACCGGCACCGCGATCGTCGAGGGCTATGGCCTGTCCGAGACCTCGCCGGTCGTCACCGCCAACCGCTGCGACATCACCGAGTTCACCGGCACTATCGGCCTGCCGCTGCCGTCGACCGAAGTGCTGATCCTCGATGAAGCGGACCAGCCGGTGCCGTTCGGCCAGTCCGGCGAGATCGCCGTGCGCGGCCCGCAGGTGATGGCCGGCTACTGGCAGCGCGACGACGAAACCGCGAAAGTCATGACCGCCAGCGGCTTCATGAAGACCGGCGACATCGGCATCATGGACGAGAAGGGCTACACCCGCATCGTCGACCGCAAGAAGGACATGATCCTGGTCTCCGGTTTCAATGTGTACCCGAACGAAGTCGAGAATGTTGTCGCCTCGCATCCGGGCGTGCTGGAAGTGGCCTGCGTCGGCGTGCCGGACAACAATTCGGGCGAAGCCGTCAAGCTGTATGTGGTGAAGAAGGATGCTTCCCTGACCACCGATGCCCTGATGGACTTCTGCAAGAACGAACTCACCGGCTACAAGCGCCCGCGCCACATCGAATTCCGCGACTCGCTGCCGAAGACGAACGTCGGCAAGATCCTGCGGCGCGAACTGCGGGACGAGAAGCAGTCGGCTTGATATCGAAGGGGCGCTGCGACCCCTTTTGCTTGCCAGGGTCCGTGCCGGCCCGATGCGCAGATCAGTACAACGCCGCCTCGTCGATACGCTGCTCGATCGCCGCGATCCGCCCCGCCTGCAGCGCCTGGAGGCGCATGACACGTTCCGCGCCGGCCTTTTCCGGCGAGCCGCAATCGAAGGGTGGCTGCGGGTCGTATTCGAAAGCCAGCTGCAAGGTTTTCGCCAGCTCTTCGCCCGCCAGTTCGGCCGCGAGTGCCAGGCTGAAGTCGATGCCTGCGGTAACGCCACCGCCGGAAATCCGGTTCCGGTCGTGCACGATCCGCTGCGCGACCGGCTCGGCGCCGAAGCGGGGCAGGTACTTGCGCCACATCCAGTGGCAGGCCGACCGGTAACCGTCCAGCAGGCCTGCCGCCCCCAGCACCAGCGAGCCGTTGCATACCGAGGTGATGTAGCGCGCTCCGGCGCCTTGCCGGCGCAGGAAATCGAGTGTCTCGCGGTCCGCCAGCAGCTCGCCGATCCCGAAGCCGCCGGGCACGCACAGCACATCGAGTTGCGGACTCCCCTCAAAGCTGCCGGTCGGGACGATGGCGAACCCGGCATCGGTCATGACCGGCGCCGTGTTCTTCCATAACAGATGCACCTTGGCATTCGGCAGCCGGCTCAGGATCTGGACCGGGCCGGTCAGGTCGAGCTGCGTAAGGTTGGGAAACAACAGAAAGCCAATCTGGATGTGCTCGTTCATGTCCTGCCTCACCGTGGAAGAAGTGGCCAGTCTACCCAGCGCTTTGTTTGGCGGAAATGACAAAACTGCGTTAAATTCTGCCAATGCCACCCCCACTCGACATTGCAATACTCGCTTTCGACGGCGTCCAGATACTGGACGTGACCGGCCCGGCCGCGGTCTTTGCGGCTGCCAACGATGCTGTGGCGCAGCCGCATTACCGGCTGCACATCCTGTCGCCGGCGGGCGGTGGCGTGACGAGCAACAGCGGCGTCGTGCTCGGCACGCAAGCGCTCGCGAGCGTGGCGCCGTCCACGCTCGACAGCGTGTTCGTTGCCGGCGGCGATGGAGGCGGCCTGCGCGCGCTCGCGGCGCAGGCCCCGGTATGCGCGTGGCTCGACGAGGCAAGCACGGGCGCGCGCCGGTTCGGCTCGATCTGCACCGGCGCCTTCCTGCTCGCGCACCTGGGCCTGATCGATGGCAAGCGGGTTGCTACCCATTGGGAATCCTGCTCGGCCCTGGCGAAACGCTATCCCCGGGTCCAGGTCGATGCGAACGCCCTGTATGTCGAGGATGGCGGTGTCTGGACCTCGGCCGGCGTGACGACCGGTATCGACATGGCGCTGGCCATCGTCGAGCGCGACCTCGGCGCCCCTGTCGCCGGCGCCATCGCCAGGCGCCTGGTCCTGTATGCGCGGCGTCCCGGCTACCAGGCGCAGTTCAGCGCCTTGCTGATGGCGCAGGAACGCGCGCGCGAACCATTTGCCGGCCTGGTCGCCTGGATCGGCGACCACCTGGGACATAGGCTGGATGTCTCGACGCTGGCAGGTCGGGTGTCCATGTCCGAGCGCAGCTTCCACCGGAAATTCACGAGCGTCGTTGGCGACACGCCTGCGCATTTCGTTGAAACGCTGAGGCTGGACAAGGGGCGCAGCCTGCTTGCCGCCGGTGTGTCGGTCAAGCGGATCGCCGCCGATACGGGCTATTCGACAGCGGCGCAGTTCTCCAAGGCTTTCGAGCGGCGTTTCGGCATGGCGCCAGCCCTGTTTCGCGAGATGCATGCGCACCCGCCGGCTGCGCGCATGCTGGCTTAGCGCGCCAGCTTTGGCGAACCGTCCCGGACCGCAAACGCGGCCAGGGCCGACTGGCCCGACAAGGCGTCGCGGACATTGTCGAGGGCGATGAACTGCGCCCGCGTTGCGCCTGGTGCGATGTGGAGCAGCATGTAGCCGCGCCGGTCGCTGCGCCCGTATTGCATGTGCGGGTTGCGCTCGACGTTCTCCTGTGTGCGCGCCTGGGGCCGCGAGCTCGACGTGATCGAGGTCCCGCAAAACTCTGCCGCAATCACCGGATTCGCTTTCGACGCCGGACGGTTGAAGTCGCGCCGCAGTTCGCTCGCATAGAACGTGTGCACGTCGCCCGCCAGCACCAGCGGATTGCTGGCGCCGCTCTTCACCACGGTATCGAGCAGGCGCCGGCGCGCGAGCGGATAGCCATCCCAGCCATCGGTCCAGAAGCGGCCGTCCTCGGGGACGCGCACCGGCACCCCGCTCGACTGCGCCATGGGCGTCTGCTGGGCCAGGATGTTCCAGCGCGCGCGTGAAGACGACAGGCCCTGCGCCAGCCAGGCTTCCTGCTCGCTCCCCAGCATCGTGCGCGAAGGATCGCGCAATGCGTCGCAGGAGCGCGCCAGCACGACGTTCGAGCCGCCGCGCCCGGGTTTCGAACAGGGCAGGGGAGAGCGGTACTGGCGGTCGTCGAGCAGGTGGAAGCGCGCCAGGCGTCCCCAGTCGTAGCGCTGGAACATGTGCATGCTGCCGAAACGGCCTTCTTTTGGCGCTGCCAGCCGCAGCGGCATGTGCTCGTAAAAGGCCTGGTAGGCGGCGGCGCGGCGGGCGGCGAAGTCTTTTGACAGGCGCTCGTCGATATCGCCCGCGTAGTCGTTGGCCACTTCGTGGTCGTCCCAGGTCACGATCCAGGGCGCGGCGTGGTGCGCGCTTTGCAGGTCCGGGTCGCTTTTATACTGGGCGTAGCGTGCGCGGTACTGCGCCAGCGTGAACGATTCATCGCTGCGGATCGCGCGCGCAGGATGGCGCAGTCGGTAGGGTCCCCACTCGTAGATGTAGTCGCCCAGGAAAGCGACGAGATCGGGCGCGGCCGCCGCAATATGCCGGTGCGCGGCGTAGTGGCCGAATTCCCAGTGCTGGCAGGACGCGACTGCCAGCTTGAGCATCGACGGCATCGCATCCGGCGCGGGTGCCGTGCGCGTGCGCCCGACCGGGCTGACTGCATTGCCGAGCATGAAGCGGTACCAGTACGGACGGTCCGGTTGCAAGCCCGTCGCATCGACGTGCACGCTGTGCGCAAGGGCAGGGGAGGCAACTGCGCTGCCCTTCGCTACCACCTTGCGGAAGGCCTCGTCCTCGGCCACTTCCCAGCGTACAGTGAGGGCGAGCGCGGGCGCCGACGCCGCGTTCAGCGGGTCGGGCAGAATGCGCGTCCAGAGGATGACGGCATTGGGCAAGGGCGAGCCGGAGGCGACGCCCAGCGAAAACGGATAGGAAGGACCGCTTGCCACCGCGCTGGCCGTGAAGCCGGCGCCGGCGCTTGCCGCCGCTGCCAGCCGGGCAGCATCGAGCAGGAAGGTCCGCCGCGCCTCCTGCATCCTTACTGCTGGTGCGAGATCAGCGACTCGAGCGGCGGCAGCTGGCGCGGCTTGCGGTCGTCGCCGGTGGCGACATAGGTCAGCGTCGCTTCGGTAACCTTGACGATGTTCGTCTGCAGGCGGTTGCGTTCGGCGTACACCTCGACATACACGGTAATCGACGTATTGCCGACCTTGACGATATCGGCGTAGAACGACAGCAGGTCGCCCACGAACACCGGGTTCTTGAACAGGAAGGAGTTGACGGCAATGGTGGCCACGCGGCCATTCGCGCGGCGGGTAGCCGGCAGCGAGCCGGCGATGTCGACCTGGGCCATGATCCAGCCGCCGAACACGTCGCCATACACGTTCGCGTCATGCGGCACCGGCATCACACGCAGCTGCGGCATCTTTCCTTCCGGCAGACGGTTGGTATTGACGGGGGGCGTGTTTTCGGGCGTGGTCATCTTGAATTTCCGTGAGAAGCTACAATCGTCCCGAATTGAACCATAAATCCCGGACCCCTGCCATGCGACGCCATCCCGCTTCATCTCCCCCGCCTCCCGATGCGAAAGGCAGGCAGCGCAGCGACTGGGCCACGCTCAAGACCCTGTTCCCCTACCTGTGGGTCTACAAATGGCGCGTGATCGCCGCGCTCGGCGCCCTGATCGGCGCGAAGATGGCCAACGTCGGCGTGCCGCTGGTGCTCAAGCAGCTGATCGACCAGCTGGCGATCGACCCGGCCCATCCGCAGGCGCTGCTGGTGCTGCCGATCGGCGCGCTCATCGCTTATGGCCTGCTGCGCCTGTCCACGACGATCTTTACCGAGCTGCGCGAATTCCTGTTCGCGCGCGTCACGCAGCGGGCGGTACGCACCATCGCGCTGCAAGTGTTTCGCCACCTGCACGCGCTGTCGCTGCGCTTCCACCTGAACCGCCAGACCGGCGGCATGACCCGCGACATCGAGCGCGGCACCCGCGGGGTGAATTCCCTGATCTCGTATTCGCTGTTCAATGTGCTGCCGACGATCGTCGAAATCACGCTGGTGCTCGGCTACCTCGTGCTCAACTACGACAAGTGGTTCTCGATCATTACCGCCGTGGCGCTGGTGGGCTATATCGTCTTCACGGTGGTCGTCACCGAATGGCGCACCCACTTCCGGCGCACCATGAACGACCTCGACTCGAAAGCCAACACCAAGGCCATCGATTCGCTGATCAATTACGAAACGGTGAAATACTTCGGCAACGAGGATTACGAAGCCAAGCGCTACGACCAGGGCCTGCAAAGCTACGAGAACGCGGCGGTGCGCTCGCAGACCTCGCTGTCGGTGCTCAACACCGGCCAGTCGCTGATCATCGCCACCGCCGTTACCCTGATCCTGTGGCGCGCGACCGAAGGGGTGATTGCCGGCACCATGACGCTGGGCGACCTGGTGCTGGTCAACTCGTTCATGATCCAGCTGTACATTCCGCTGAACTTTTTGGGAGTGATCTACCGCGAGATCAAGCAGAGCCTGGCCGACATGGAGCGCCTGTTTTCGCTGCTCGACCAGAACCGCGAAGTGGCCGATTCGCCGGGCGCCCAGCCGCTGGTGGCAAAGGGTGCGCGCGTCGAGTTTTCGCATGTGGAGTTCAGCTACGAGGCCAAGCGCCAGATCCTGTTCGATGTCGACTTCACGATTCCCGCCGGGACCACGACGGCGGTGGTCGGGCACAGCGGTTCCGGTAAATCGACCCTGTCGCGGCTGCTGTTCCGGTTCTACGACGTGAACAAGGGCAGCATCGCCATCGACGGCCAGGATATCAGTAGCGTGACCCAGGCCTCATTGCGCGCGGCGATCGGCATCGTGCCGCAGGATACGGTGCTGTTCAACGACACCATCGAATACAACATCGCCTACGGCAAGCCGGGCGCGAGCCATGCCGACATCGTGGCGGCGGCGCGGGCGGCCTCCATCCACGAATTCATCGAAAGCCTGCCGGACGGGTATGCAACGATGGTGGGCGAGCGCGGCCTGAAACTGTCGGGCGGGGAGAAGCAGCGGGTGGCGATCGCGCGCACCCTGCTGAAAAATCCGGCGATCCTGATTTTCGACGAGGCGACCTCGGCGCTCGATTCGAAGTCGGAGCAGGCGATCCAGGCGCAGTTGAAGGAGATCGCGAAGAACCGCACCACGCTGGTCATTGCGCACCGGCTGTCGACGATCGCGGACGCGCAGCAAATCATCGTGCTCGATCACGGGAAGATCGTGGAGCGCGGCACGCACCAGAGCTTATTGGCGGCGCGCGGCCTGTATGCGCAGATGTGGGAGCGGCAGCTGGCGCGGCCGGATGAGGATGTGGCGTCGGTGCCCTTGGAGTTGCAGGGGGAGTGAGATCGGTAGGTGGCGCTGTTGCGTGGGATAACAGAACACGCAACAGCGCCACTACCACTGCGTCTTACGGCTTCTTGTAAACCACCCCATCCTTCATCACAAATTTCACCTGCTCGAGCACCTTGACGTCGCGCAGCGGGTCGCCGTCGACAGCGACGATGTCGGCCGCAAAGCCCGGCGCGATCATGCCCAGGCGTAGCGGCTGGTCGAGCAGGTTGGCGGCGTGGATGGTGGCGGCGCGGATGGCGTCGATCGGCGTCATGCCGGCTTCCACCATGTAGCCGAATTCCTTCGCGTTCTCGCCGTGCGGGAACACACCGGCATCGGTGCCGAAGGCGATTTTGACGCCGGCCTTGTGGGCGCGGGCGAAGGTCGCCTGTAGCTGCGGGCCGATGGCGGCCGCTTTCGGGCGCACCAGCGCCGAGTAGTAGCCTTCCTGCTTGGCCTTGTCGGCCACGTAGCGGCCGGCGGAAATGGTCGGCACGTACCAGTGGCCGGTCTTCTTGAACAGCGCCACGGTCTCGTCGTCCATCAGCGTGCCGTGCTCGATCGAGTCGACACCGGCGCGCAGCGCGCGCTTCATGCCTTCGGCACCGTGGGCGTGGGCGGCCACCCGGAAACCGTAATCCTTGGCGGTGCTGACGACGGCCTTCAGTTCGTCTTCGGTGTACTGCGAGTTCTGGCCGTTCGCCGCCTGGCTCAGCACGCCGCCGGTAGCGGTGATCTTGATCAGGTCCGCGCCTTCCTTGTAGCGCGCGCGCACTGCCTGTCGGCCTTCTTCCGGGCTGTCGATCACGCCTTCCTGCGGCCCGGGCGTGCCCAGCTTTTCGCTCAGGAAGTGCGACAGGTTGTTGGTCGGGTCGGCGTGGCCGCCGGTGGTGGCGATCGACTTCCCGGCGGTGAACATGCGCGGGCCCGGCACCGCGCCGGCCGCGATCGCGCGCTTGAGCGACACGTTCAGGCCATCGGCCGCGCCGAGGTCGCGCACCGTGGTGAAGCCCGCCATCAGCGTGCGTTCGGCGTACCTGACCGAGCGGTAGGCGAGGTCGGCCGGATCGGCGGTGAGGCGGTCGCGGTAGGCGTCCACCACCGGCGTGGTTTCGCTGGTGAGGTGCACATGCATGTCGATCAGGCCCGGCAGGCAGGATTTCGTCGACAGGTCGATGTTGCCCGTGTTGGCAGAGGCGGGCGTCATCGGCCCCACCGATTTGATCGTGCCGTTCTCGATGACGATGCTGACGCGTTCGCGCCAGGTGCCGCTTTTGACGTCGAGCAGGCGCCCGCAATCGACCGTCTGGGCGGCGGCGTCCGCGCCGCCGGCGCTGGCGCTGCCAGTGCTAACCAAGGCCAGCAAACCTGCTGCGTATAGTTGTTTCATGTTTGTTCTCCCGAAGTTTTTCTTATCAAAAAAAAGGCCTCCCATCGCTGGAAGGCCTCGTGTGCTCTATCGCGACGCTCAGCGCAGCGGCGAGGTAGCGATGTCCTTGTTCGGTGACGGTTCAGGCTCGAGGTCGCCTTCCCACTTGGCGACGACCGCGGTGGCGATGCCGTTGCCGATCACGTTGGTGGCCGAACGCGCCATGTCCAGGAAGTGGTCGATGCCCAGCAGGAGCAGCAGGCCCGCTTCCGGGATGTTGAACTGGGCGAGTGTGGCGGCGATCACGACCAGCGAGGCGCGCGGCACGCCGGCCATGCCTTTCGAGGTCAGCATCAGCACCAGCATCATCATGATCTGGGTCGACATCGGCAGTTCGATGCCGTAGGCCTGGGCGATGAAGACGGTGGCGAAGGTGCAGTACATCATCGAGCCGTCGAGGTTGAACGAGTAACCGATCGGCAGCACGAAGGCGGCCAGGCGGTTCTTGACGCCGAACTTTTCCAGGCCTTCCAGGGTTTTCGGGAAGGCCGCTTCCGACGAGGCGCAGGTAAAGGCGAGGATGGTCGGCTCTTTCAGCAGGCCGATCAGGCGCAGCACGCGCGGGCCAAGGAAGGCCATCCCGACCAGGATCAGGATCACCCACAGCAGCACGATCCCGAGGTAGAACTCGGCCATGAAGATGCCGTAGGTCTGCAGCACACCGAGGCCGCTCTTGGCAATCACGCCGGCCACTGCCGCGAACACGGCGATCGGCGCGAAGTTCATCACGTACGCAGTCACCTTCAGCATGACGTGGGCGACGCCGTCGATGGCGTCGATCATCGGCGTGGCGCGCGCGCCGACGGCGGCGGCCGCGGTGCCGAAGAACATCGAGAACACGACGATCTGCAGGATTTCGTTCTTGGCCATGCCGTCGACAATCGAGGCCGGGATCAGGTGGGTGATGAATTCCTTGAGCGTCAGGCCCGTGGTGGCAATGCCCGAGGCAGTGCCGACCGGCGGCGCCATGCCGGCTGCGAACATGGCGTCGCCCGGACGGAACAGGTTCACCAGGACCAGGCCCAGCGCCAGCGAAATGATCGATGCGATCACGAACCAGCCCAGCGCCTTGACGCCGATGCGGCCGACTTCCTTGGCGTCGCCCATGCGGGCAATGCCGACCACCAGGGTAGCGAATACCAGCGGCGCGATGATCATCTTAATCAGGCGCAGGAACATCGTCGTCACCAGCGACATCGTGTCCGCAAAACCGGCCGGGTTGGCAAAGGTGGTGTTGGCGATATAGCCCAGGACGACGCCGAGGGCCAGGCCGATCAGGATATAGGTAGTAAGGCGGTTTCGATTGGTGTTCATATGCTTCCAGTGGTCGGCAGGGCATGACGTTCAGCGGCGCCAGGACAGGGTCTTGGCGCCGCTGGGTAGTGCAACAGTCGCAAAATCGGGTGGTTCTGGGGCGGGCGAGGACCCGAACGGGGAGCTCGTCCTGGGTATCTTGGCAAGTTCCGCAGTATCCTAGGCACTGTTGGTGCTGTCAAGCACGCTCAAAGCTCTGGAAACAACGGGTAAACATGATTGAAATTGACAAGGTCAGCAAATGGTATGGCGACTTCCAGGTACTGGCTGACTGCAGCACCCAGGTGGCGCGCGGCGACGTGGTCGTGGTGTGCGGGCCGTCCGGTTCCGGCAAGTCGACTTTGATCAAGACGGTCAACGGTCTCGAGAGCGTGCAGCAGGGCGTCATCCGGGTCGATCGCGTGCTCGTCACCGACCGCAAGACGGATTTGCCGAAGCTGCGCGCGAAAATCGGCATGGTGTTCCAAAACTTTGAATTGTTCCCCCACCTGTCGGTGCGCGAGAACCTGACGCTGGCGCAGGTGAAGGTGCTCGGGCGCAGCAAGGGCGAGGCCATCGCGCGCGGCCTGGCCTACCTCGACCGTGTCGGCCTGCTGGCGCAGCAGGACAAATTTCCGAGCCAGCTCTCGGGCGGCCAGCAGCAGCGCGTGGCGATCGCCCGCGCCCTGGCGATGGACCCGGTGGCCATGCTGTTCGACGAACCGACCTCCGCGCTCGACCCGGAAATGATCGGCGAAGTGCTGGAGGTGATGGTGGGCCTGGCGCAGGACGGCATGACCATGATGGTCGTCACCCACGAGATGGGTTTTGCCCGCAAGGTCGCCGACCGCATCGTCTTCATGGACCATGGCCGGATTGTCGAAGATACACTGAAGGAGCAGTTCTTCAGTGCGCCGCGCTCCGAACGCGCGCGCGAGTTTCTGGCGAAGATCATCCATTAGGGGGCGGGTTTCGCCGGACCGGCGCGCACCCCATTCCCCATACAGGTAAAATGACGCCGTCCCGCAATCCGAGAGCCGCCATGTCCACCATCGAGATCCCACAATCCATCACGATCACCCGTCCAGACGACTGGCACCTGCACCTGCGCGATGGCGCGGCGCTGGCCAGCGTGCTGCCGCACACCGCGCGCCAGTTCGCCCGCGCCATCGTGATGCCGAACCTGAAACCCCCGGTCACCACGGTCGCCGACGCCGCTGCCTACCGCGACCGCATCCTGGCGGCGCTCCCAGCAGGGATGCACGGTCCGGCGCCCCGGTTCGAGCCCCTGATGACGCTCTACCTGACCGACAACACCGATCCCGACGAGATCCGCCGTGCGCAGGACACCGGCTTCATCCACGCGGTCAAGCTGTACCCGGCAGGCGCCACCACCAACTCGCAGGCCGGCGTCACCGACCTCAAGAAGTGCTACAAGACGCTGGAAGTGATGCAGGAAGTCGGCATGCCGCTGCTGGTGCATGGCGAAGTCACGGATAACGACATCGACCTGTTCGACCGCGAAGCCGTCTTCATCGAGCGCGTGATGCGCCCTCTGCGCCGCGACATGCCGGCCCTGGCCATCGTCTTCGAGCACATCACGACCAAGGACGCGGCCCAGTACGTGGCCGAAGCCGAAGGCCCGATCGCCGCCACCATCACCGCGCACCATCTGCTGTACAACCGCAACGAGATCTTCCGCGGCGGTATCCGCCCGCATTACTACTGCCTGCCGGTGCTGAAACGCGAAGAACACCGCCTGGCGCTAGTGACGGCCGCCACCAGCGGCGACGAGCGCTTCTTCCTGGGCACCGATTCGGCCCCGCACGCCATCGGCGCCAAGGAGTCCAGCTGCGGCTGCGCCGGCTGCTACACGGCGCTGCACGCGATGGAGCTGTACACCGAAGCCTTCGCCCAGGCCGGGGCCCTCGACAAACTGGAAGCCTTTGCCAGCTTCAACGGCCCGGCCTTCTACGGCCTGCCGCGCAACGAGGGCACGATCACGCTGGTGCGCGAATCGTGGAACCTGCCGGCCACGGTGCCGATGGGAGAGAACGACCTGGTGCCGCTGAACGCGGGGGAGCGCATCGACTGGAAGATGCTCTAAGTGGCGTCGGAGATCGGGCAGATCGACTGGTCGCGGCCGTGGTACGACTCGGTGCGGCCCGCCCATGCGGCCCTGGCGTTCGACGGCGGGGACTTCGTGGGTGCCTTCAACCGCAACGCCGCGCGCCTCGCGCTGCGCAACCACACGGGCCTGCCGATCGCCTTCGTGCCGCAGGAGTCGCTGCCCGAAGGGCGGGCGTACGAGGAATTCATCAGCGCCACCGGACAGGTGCCCACGCGCGACAACCTGCACGACTTCTTCAATGGCCTCGTGTGGCAGACCTTCCCGCTGATCAAGCGTGAACTGAACGCGCTGCAGGCGGCGCAGATCGCGGCCGCCGGCGGTGTGGGTAAGTCGCGCGGGCCGGCGCGCGACGCCGCCACCATCTTCGACGAAAACGCCGCGCTGCTGGTTGTGCGGGCATCGAGCGAGGGGCGCGAGCTGGTCGACGAGCTGCGCGCGCACTGCTGGGACGCCGCATTGTTCGAAAAGCGGGCCATGTTCGAGAGGGACGCCCGGGTCTGGCTGTTCGGCCATGCGCTGATGGAAAAGCTGGTTGCGCCGCGCAAGGCGATCACCGCGCATACCCGCGTCGTGTTTGCGGACGACGATTATTTTGACCTCGACCCGGACGCCCAGCGCGCCTGGATCGACACCACCGTCGCCGCGACGCTGCGCGACGAAGGCCTGGCCACTTCCAGCTTCACGCCGCTGCCCGTGCTTGGCGTGCCGGGCTGGTGGCTTGGCCAGGACCGCGACTTCTACCTGGACGCGAGCGTATTTCGTCCCAGGCGTGTGGCATAACCGGCATTACATGAAAGGGCAAGGCGATGGCTGACACGGTACGCTGGGGCATCCTCAGCACAGGCAAGATTGCACGCGCATTTGCGGAAGCATTGAAAGAGGTGCCGGGCGCGGTGCTGGCCGGCGTCGCGTCGCGCAGCCGCGAGAATGCGGACGCCTTCGCCAGCGAGTTCGGTGCGGGCGCCGCCTACGGCTCGTACGAAGAGCTGGTGGCTGCAACCGACATCGACCTGGTCTATATCGGCACGCCCCACCCCCAGCATGCCGCCAACGCGCTGCTCGCCCTGCGCGCAGGGAAGGGCGTGCTGTGCGAAAAAGCGTTCACGATGAACCGGCGCGAGGCGGAAGAGGTCGTGGCGCTGGCGCGGAGCAAGCGCCTGTTCCTGATGGAGGCGATGTGGACGCGCTTCCAGCCGGCGCTGGCCGAGGTCAAACGCATCATCGCGTCCGGCGAAATCGGCGAGGTCAGCCAGGTGGAGGCGGACTTCGGCTTCACTGCCAATGTCGGTCCCGAGCACCGCGTCTTCAATCCCGAACTGGGCGGCGGTGCGCTGCTCGACCTGGGCATCTACCCGCTGTCGATCGCGTCCAGCCTGCTCGGGCCCGTCGCCGAGGTCAGGGCCCAGGCGCAGATGGGCCCCACCGGCGTTGACGTGCAGACCGGGTTCACGCTGAAGCATAAAGGCGGCGCCCTGTCGGTGTGCAGTTGCTCGCTGCTGGCGCGCACCCCGTGCGAACTGACGGTGTCGGGCACGCGCGGCCATGTCCGCATGAATACGCGGTTCCACCATGCCCGCTCGGTGACCGTGGCCCTGGAGGATGGCAGCATGCGCACGATCGATACGCCCTATCTCGGCAATGGCTACGCGCACGAAGCGATCGAGGCGCAGCGCTGTTTCCAGGCAGGGCTGATCGAAAGCCCCGGCATGACGCACGAGGAAACGCTGGCCCAGATGGGCGTGATGGACGAGATCCGCCGCCAGATCGGCCTGGTCTACGAGGCCGACCGCCGGGGGTAACGCACAACACTGTGCGGCGTATGCATGTTGACAATGGAACTGGACAGGCGAATACTCGGCGGCTGTCCCGCTTCCATCATCCGTTCCGGAGTTGTCATGCATATGTTCCGCACCGCCGTCCTCGCCGCCTGCCTGCTGCCGCTCGCCGCGCAGGCCGATCCTGTTCCCGTTCCCGCTGAAAAGCTGGCCTATGTCGGCGACTGGCAGGGCAAGGACATGCGCCTGCAATTGGCCAAAGACGGCAAGGTCAAGTACAAGCGGGACCGGCCGAACAAGAAGATGGACCTCAGCCTCGACCTGCAGGGCTTCAATGGCGACAATTTCGATGTCGGCGCCTTCATGGTGCGCTCCACTTTCGTCGTCAGCAAGCCGCCGCACCGCGTAGGCGACAAGTGGATGATGACGGTTGATGGCGTCGAACTGACCAGAATTAATTAAACGCCGGGGAGTTGACGCGTGGACGGCAGAGCCGTCCACCCTACACCTTGAGGAATTCCTCGCGCCCGCCAAGCCAGCGTGCCAGATGCGCATCCACAATCGCCACGCTCTCCGCCGTCTCCCGCTCCAGCAAACTGGCCGCGATATCCCTCGCGTGCTCGACCAGCCACTGGTCCGTCTCCAGGTCCGCGAAGCGCAGCATGGCCTGGCCCGACTGGCGCGCGCCCAGGAATTCGCCCGGCCCGCGAATCTCGAGGTCGCGCCGGGCGATCTCGAAACCATCGGTCGTCTCGCGCATCGTCATCAATCGCTGCTTGGCCACCTGTCCCAGCGGGCTTTGGTACAGCAGCAGGCAGACGCTGGCCGCCGACCCGCGTCCGACGCGCCCGCGCAACTGGTGCAGCTGCGACAAGCCAAAACGCTCTGCATGCTCGATCACCATCAAGGACGCATTCGGCACGTCGACGCCCACCTCAATGACCGTGGTCGCTACCAGCACGTGAACCTCGGCCGCCGTGAAGGCATCCATCACCGCCTGTTTCTCGGCCGGCTTCATGCGCCCGTGCACCAGCCCGACCTGTAAATCCGGCAGGGCCTCGGCCAGCGTCTCGTAGGTTTCAGTGGCCGTCTGCAGCTGCAGCGCTTCCGACTCTTCAATCAACGGACAGACCCAGTACACCTGGCGCCCCTCGAGCGCGGCCGCATGCACGCGCTCGATGACCTCCTCGCGCCGGTTCTGGTCGATGGCACGGGTGACGATCGGACTGCGGCCCGGCGGCAGCTCGTCGATCACCGATACCTCGAGATCCGCGTAATACGTCATCGCCAGGGTGCGCGGGATCGGCGTGGCCGACATCATCAATTGGTGCGGCACCAGGCCGTCGCTGCCCTTGTTGCGCAGGGTCAGGCGCTGGCCGACGCCGAAGCGGTGCTGCTCGTCGACGATGACCAAACCCAGTTTTGCGAACTGCACGGTGTCCTGGATCAGCGCGTGCGTGCCGATGACCAGGTGCGCCTCGCCCGATTCGACCAGTTCGTTTGCCGCCGCCTTGTCCTTCTTTTTCAGGCTGCCGGTGAGCCAGGCGACTTTCACGCCAAGCGGCTCCATCCAGGCGGCGATCTTCCTGAAATGCTGCTCGGCGAGGATTTCGGTCGGCGCCATCAGCGCGGCCTGGTAGCCGCTGTCGATGGCCTGGGCCGCGGCCAGCGCCGCCACCACGGTCTTGCCGCTGCCGACGTCGCCCTGCAGCAGGCGCTGCATCGGATAGCCCTCGCGCAGGTCGGCGCGGATCTCTTTCACCACGCGCTGCTGGGCGCCGGTGAGCGAGAAGGGCAGGGCGCGCAGAAAACCTTCGGACAGCGTGCCGATCGCGCGCAAATGGGGCGCGCCCTTGTCGCGGCGGGCGCGCTGGGCGCGTTTCAGCGACAGCTGCTGCGCCAGCAGTTCGTCGAACTTCATGCGCGTCCAGGCCGGATGCGACTTTTCCATCAGCGCGTATTCGTCGACATCCACCGGCGGGTAGTGCAGCAGCTTCACGGCCGGCTCGAAGTCGATCAGCCCCATCTGGCGGCGCACGCCGGGCGGCACGGTGTCGATCCAGCTCACGCGCCGCATCGCTTCGGCGATCGCGCGGCGCAGGATCGGCTGCGACAGGCCCTCTCCCGACGGATACACCGGCGTGAGCGAAGTCGGCAGCGGCGCGTTTTCGTTGACCACCTTGTAGGTCGGGTGCACCATCTCGGCGCCGAAGAAGCCGTGCTTGATCTCGGTACGGGCGCGCACGCGCACGCCGTCGGCCAGCTGCTTGACCTGGCTGCCGTAGAAATTCATGAAGCGCAGCAGCAGCTCGCCGGATTCGTCCGCGATCGTCACCAGCAGCTGGCGCCGCGGTTTCAGGCTGATCTCGTTCTTGATGACGACGCCCTCGACCTGCGACACATGGCCGCCACGCAGGCAGGCCTCGCGGATCGACACGATTTTTGTCTCGTCCTCGTAGCGCATCGGCAGGTGCAGGACCAGGTCCATGTCGCTGCGCAGGCCGAGCTTGGCGAGTTTGGTTTGTGTCGTTTTCGGGGCGGGTGGGGTCTTGGGAGCGGGCATAAAAGCGGCAGATGGGCCAGTGCTAGCGTAAAATAGAGGGTTCGCCGCACGTACTTGGGGCCATATTGTAAGGCTGCCAGCACCTATTTTCCCAGAATTGACCAGAATGTACTCGCTTTCCGATTTCGATTTCGAACTGCCGCCCGAGCGCATCGCGCAATTGCCCCTGCCGGACCGCAGCGCCTCGCGCCTGCTGCAGCTCGACGGTGACCAGATTACCGACCGCCATTTCGCCGACATCGTCGACCAGCTCCAGACTGGCGACCTGCTCGTGATGAACAACACGCGCGTCCTGAAGGCCCGCTTTTTCGGCGTCAAGGAGACCGGCGGCCAGGTCGAGGTGCTCGTCGAGCGTGTCCTGGACAACCGCACGGTGCTGGCGCAGGTGCGTGCGTCGAAGTCCCCCAAACCCGGCACCCGCATCCGCCTGGCCGACGCCTTTGACGTGACCACGGGCGAGCGCGCCGGCGAATTCTTCACGCTGCACTTCGAGGGCGATGTGTTCGAGCTGATCGAGGCCCACGGCCGCCTGCCGCTGCCGCCCTACATCGAGCACACGGCAGACGAGTTCGACGAGCAGCGCTACCAGACGGTGTATTCAAAGGAGCCGGGCGCGGTCGCCGCGCCGACCGCCGGCCTGCATTTTGATCAGCCGCTGCTCGACAGGCTCAAGGCGAAGGGTGTCAACTTCGCCTACGTCACGCTGCACGTCGGCGCCGGTACCTTCCAGCCAGTGCGCGTGGAAGACCTGTCCGCGCACCAGATGCACACCGAGTGGTACACGGTGCCGGGCGAGACGGTCGATGCCGTGCGCGCCGCGCGAGCGGCCGGGCGCGACGTCATCGCCGTTGGCACCACCTCCCTGCGTGCGCTGGAATCGGCATCCCAGTCGGGAGAACTGGCGGCCGGCAGCGCCGACACGGCCCTGTTCATCACCCCGGGCTACAAGTTCAAGACCGTGACGCGCCTGATCACGAACTTCCACCTGCCGAAGTCGACCCTGCTGATGCTGGTGTCAGCCTTTGCCGGGTATGCGGAAATTCGCAAGGCCTATGCCCATGCGATCGCCAACGAATACCGCTTCTTCAGCTATGGCGACGCCATGCTGCTGACTACACAATCACGCCAATAACACCAGATGCTCGAATTTACCCTCCTTAAAAAAGACACCAGCGGCCTGTCGCACGCCCGCCGCGGCCGATTGACCCTCAACCACGGCACCATCGAAACGCCGATCTTCATGCCGGTCGGGACCTACGGTTCCGTGAAGGCGATGGATCCGGTCGAACTGAAGGAAGTCGGCTCGCAGATTATCCTCGGCAACACCTTCCACCTGTGGCTGCGCCCGGGCGTGGAAGTGTTCAACAAGTTCGGCGGCCTGCACGGGTTCATGGGCTGGGACAAGCCGATCCTCACCGACTCGGGCGGCTTCCAGGTGTTTTCGCTGGGCGCGATGCGCAAGATCACGGAAGAGGGCGTTACCTTCGCCTCGCCGATCGACGGCTCGCGTAAATTCCTGTCGCCGGAAGTGTCGATGCAGATCCAGCGCGCCCTGAACTCGGACGTCGTGATGCAGTTCGACGAGTGCACGCCGTACGAAATAGATGGTAGGGCAGCGACGGCCGAAGAGGCCGCGAAATCGATGCGCATGTCGCTGCGCTGGGCCCAGCGCTCGATGAACGAGTTCAACCACGGCGAGAATCCGAACGCGCTGTTCGGCATCGTCCAGGGCGGCATGTACGAGCACCTGCGCGACGAGTCGCTGGCCGGCCTGGAAGAGATCGACTTCCCGGGCCTGGCGATCGGCGGCCTGTCGGTCGGCGAGCCGAAGGAAGACATGAAGCGCATCCTGGCCCACGTCGGCCCGCGCCTGCCGGAGAACAAGCCGCACTACCTGATGGGCGTCGGCACGCCGGAAGACCTGGTCGAGGGCGTGGCGAACGGCGTCGACATGTTCGACTGCGTGATGCCGACCCGGAACGCCCGCAACGGCTGGCTGTTCACGCGCTTCGGCGACGTGAAGATCAAGAACGCGCGCTACAAGGAAGACACGGCGCCGCTCGACGAGTCCTGCACCTGCTACTGCTGCAAGAATTTTTCGCGCGCCTACCTGCACCACCTGCACCGCTCGAACGAGATCCTCGGCGCGCGCCTGAACACGATCCACAACCTGCACTACTACCTGAACCTGATGCAGGAGATGCGCGACGCGATCGATGCGGACGGGTTTCATGCGTTCCGGTTGCAGTTTGCAGCCGACCGCGCCCGCGGGATTTGATTTTGTGGGTGGGCACAGTGTGCCCGCCGACGACACTGACCGCATCCGGCCGTCGTTGCTGATTTCCTACTTGCAATTTCTGAAAGTCAATCCATATAGCTCGAAATGGCCGCTGCCAGTTCGCCGGTGCTAGAATACAGCGCTAATTTTTTATCTCACAATCGGAGTCCTTGTGTTCATTTCCAACGCTTACGCGCAAACCACCACCGCCGCCGATCCTGGCCTGATGGGCAGCCTGACGACCTTCGCACCACTGATCATCATGTTCGTGGTCATGTATTTCCTGATGATCCGTCCTCAGCAGAAGCGCCAGAAAGAAATGAAGGCAATGATGGAAGCGCTGGCCAAGGGTGACGAAGTCGTCACCGCCGGCGGCATCCTGGGCCGTGTGGTGCAGGTGAAAGATGCCTACGTCACCATCGAAGTGGCGACCGGCACCGAGATGGTCGTGCAAAAGAACGCCGTCACGACGCTGCTGCCGAAGGGCACGCTCAAGTCCCTGTAAGCACGCGCTGCGGCCCTCGCTGGCCGCACGCCGCTCAACATTGAACGCTGGAACACTATGAACCGCTATCCCGTCTGGAAATACATACTGATCGCTGTCGCGCTCCTGCTTGGCGCGCTGTACACGGCGCCCAACTACTTCGGCGAATCGCCGGCCTTGCAGATCACTACCGGCAAAACGGCGGTCAAGATCACGAGCGAGACCACGGCGCGGGTCGCGGACGTGCTCAAACGCGAAGGTGTTCCGGCAAACCAAGTCACCCTGGAAGGCGAAGGTAACTCGACGGCCGTGCGCGCCCGTTTCGACACCACCGATGCCCAGTTCAAGGCCAAGCTCGCGCTCGAGCGCCAGCTCAACCGCGACCCGGCCGACCCCGATTACATCGTCACCGTCAACCTGGTGAAGAACACCCCGGCCTGGATGGCGTCCCTGGGTGCGAAGGCGATGAACCTCGGCCTCGACCTGCGCGGCGGCGTCCACTTCCTGCTGCAAGTCGATTCGCGCGCCGTGCTGGAAACCAAGATGAAGGGCACGCAAGCGAGCGTGCGCAGCATCCTGCGCGACAAGAACATCCGCCACACCGGCATCGAGCGCGTCGGCAACACCGTGGAAGTCACCTTCCGCGACGCCGAAACCCGTGCCGCTGCCCGCACCACGCTGGCCGCCCAGTCGCAGGACCTGCTGCTGGCCGACGCCGCCGACGGCACCGACCTGAAGCTGCTGGTCACCCTCAAGCCGGAAGCGCTCAAGCGCACCGTGGAAGAGGGCGTCAACCAGAACATCGCCACCCTGTCGAAGCGGATCAACGAACTGGGCGTGACCGAGCCGGTCATCCAGCGACAGGGCGCTGACCGCATCGTCGTGCAATTGCCAGGCGAGCAGGACGTAGCCCGTGCGAAAGACATCATCGGCCGCACCGCAACCCTGGAAATGCGCATGGTCGATCCGACCATCACCCCGGGCACCGAACAGTCCGCCGCCATCCCGCTGAACTCGGAACTGTTCACCGACGGCCGCGGCGCCCCGGTCGTGGTCTACAAGGACATCATCCTGACCGGCGACTACATCTCGGGCGCGGTCGCCACCTTCGACCAGAACCAGCAGCCGGCCGTGTCGATCGACCTGAACGGCGACGGCGGGCGCAAGATTCGCCTGGCCACCCGCGAAGCCATCGGCAAGCGCATGGCGGTCCTGCTGAAGGAAAAGGGCAAGTACACCGTGCCGACGGCACCGACTATCCAGGCCGAACTCGGTTCGACCTTCCAGATCACCGGCATCGGCACGATCGAGGACGCGAATGAGCTGGCCCTGCTGCTGCGCTCGGGCGCGCTGTCGGCGCCGATGGAGTTCGTCGAGGAACGCGTGGTCGGCCCGCAGCTGGGCGCCGAAAACATCAGCCGCGGCCTGCACTCGACGGTGTGGGGCTTCGTGGCCATCGCCATCTTCATGGTCATCTACTACCACATGTTCGGCGTCTTCAGCGCGCTGGCGCTGGCGGCCAACGTGATGTTCCTGCTGGCGCTGCTGTCGATGCTGCAGGCAACCCTGACCCTGCCGGGCATCGCCGCAATCGCGCTGGCGCTGGGTATGGCAATTGACGCCAACGTGCTGATCAACGAGCGCATCCGCGAGGAACTGCGTGCCGGCGCCACCCCGCAACAGGCGATCACGAACGGTTTCAGCCACGCCTGGGACACGATTTTCGACTCGAACGTGACCACCCTGATCGTCGGCCTGGCGCTGCTGATCTTCGGTTCCGGCGCGGTGCGTGGCTTCGCCGTCGTGCACACCCTGGGCATCCTGACCTCGATGTTCTCGGCAGTGTTCGTCTCGCGTGGCATCGCCAACCTGTGGTACGGCCGCCGCGGCAAGAAACTCACGAAGCTGTCCGTGGGCACGGTCTGGAAGCCGGGCCTGCCAGCTGAACAGAAATAAGACTAGGGAATCGTCATGGAATTTTTCAAAATCAAACGGGACATCCCGTTCATGCGCCACGCGTTGATCTTCAACGTGATCTCGGCGCTGACCTTCGTGGCTGCGGTGTTCTTCCTGGTGACCAAAGGCCTGCACTTCTCGGTCGAGTTCACCGGCGGCACCGTGATGGAACTGCGCTACCCGCACGCGGCCGACCAGGAAAAGATCCGCGCCACGCTGCGCGGCATTGGCCATGAAGCGCCCGAGGTGGCCAGCTTCGGCACCGCCCAGGACGTCATGCTGCGCCTGCCGCCGGTGAAGACCGCCGCCGGTGCCACCGTGTCGTCGGAAGCCTTCAACGCCATCTGCGCCTCCGAAGGCGGAGCGCCGAAGCAGGTCACGGTGACGGAGAAGGGCCAGCAGGTGGCGCGTACCACCTGTGCCAACCCGGTCGGCGCCGAACTGGTGACGCTGCAGCGCGTCGACTTCGTCGGCCCCCAGGTCGGCGACGAACTGGCCACCGACGGCCTGAACGCCTTGATCATGGTGATCGTCGGCGTCGTGATTTACCTGGCCGTGCGCTTCGAGTGGAAATTCGCCGTTGCCGCCATCCTGGCAAACCTGCACGACGTCGTCATCATCCTGGGCTTCTTCGCTTTCTTCCAGTGGGAATTCTCGCTGACGGTCCTCGCGGCCGTGCTCGCTGTATTGGGCTATTCGGTCAACGAATCGGTCGTCATCTTCGACCGGATCCGCGAAACCTTCCGCAAGCAGCGCAAGATGAGCGTGACCGAAGTCATCGACCACGCGATCACCAGCACCATTTCGCGCACCATCATCACCCACGCCTCGACCCAGATGATGGTCCTGTCGATGCTGCTTTTCGGCGGCCCCTCGCTGCACCACTTCGCGTTGGCACTGACCATCGGCATCTGCTTTGGTATCTATTCCTCGGTGTTCGTGGCCGCGGCGCTGGCGATGTGGTTCGGCGTGAAGCGTGAAGACCTGATCAAGCCGGTCAAGGAAAAGGACGAGACCGACGGCGCCGTCGTCTAAGTCGTACGCGGCAACTGAAGCAGGAAAAAACGCCGCCCGGCTCCAGCCCGGCGGCGTTTTTCATTTCGGCCACAGGGTTTTCGCAAGGATTGGCCGGATACGTGACAATTCCCGGACTTGTGTGAGGTGACGCACAGAGCAGCCTGCTAGCCGAACCTTATAGTGGAACTGTCTCTTTCAGGACATCCCTAGTTTTGGACTTCACCCGCTCCGCTGGAGCGGGTTTTTTTTTGTCCCCTCGACCCGGCAGGCGATAAAACCAAAAATGTCACATAAGTGTGAATTAGCGCACAGAGTGTGCAGGAACCGGGAACTATAGTGGAACTGTCTCTTTCAGGACATCCCTAGTTTTGGACTTTGCCCGCTCCCTGAGCGGGCATTTTTTTTGCCCCTCCTCGCAAGACTTCCCGCCATCCGGCCCGTGCCGCCTTGCCGCCTTGCCGCAGCCGTCCGGTTTCCTGTCGAGACCGCAACGCGACGCGATGATGCCGCCGATATACAAACCGATATCGGAACGCCGGAAAAATTGATTGGAACGATCTTGCTCCAACGCCTACCATCCCTGTCGAGCATGTGAAAACAGCCAAGCCGCGATACAGCGGCCACAACAAAAACGACACAGGAGACGTATGAAACGCACATCATTCGGCCGCGCCGCGGCCAGTACCTGCCATGTCTTCACGCTGCGGGCAACGGTCGCAGCACTTGCCGGCGCCGGCCTGATCAGCAGCGCCACGGTCGGCGCCCAAGAATTTTCCCCCGCCGCAGCAGCCGAAACGACGGAGCCGAGTGACATCCAGACTGTGGTTGTCACGGGCGTCAAGGCATCGCTCATCAAGAGCTTGGCGAACAAGCGAATCAACGACCAGGTCGTGGAATCGGTCGTTGCCGAAGACATCGGCAAGCTGCCCGATAACAATGTGGTTGAAGCGCTGCAGCGCGTGACGGGGATCCAGGTCACCAACCGCGCCGGCGGCGAAGTCGGCACCTTGTCCATCCGTGGTCTGCCCGACGTCCAGACCACCTGGAACGGCCGCAATATTTTTACCGCGTCGGGCACGCAGGTCGCGCTTCAGGACATTCCCTCGACCCTGGTTCGCCAGATCGACGTTTACAAGACACGCGACGCCAGGCAGTTGGAAACCGGAATTGCAGGCCAAATTGACGTCAAGTCGCTGCGACCGTTCGATTTCAAGGGGCCGCAAGTGTCGCTTTCGGCGCGTGAGACCTATCTGGATCCTGCGAAAAAGTGGAACCCGCAGCTCAGCGCCATGTTCAGTAACCGCTGGGAAACCGGCATCGGCGAGGTCGGCGCCCTGGTCAATCTGGCCGCTACCCAGACGAAATACCGCAATGAAAGCGTGACGCCGGGTGCCATGGTGCCGTTTGCCAGCCCCAATGCCGCCGAAGTGCCGGCAGGTTACACGCCCTTGCAGCGCATCTTCGACAACAATATCTGGGCGCCCGGTACCCGTGCCGGCTTGCCGATGGCAGCGGGTTCGACGCTGAATTTCAACGACAAGGCGCATCCTTATTACCTGGCGCGCGACGCCGTTTTCCAGAGCGACGTCCAGGGTGAACGCAAGCGCCCGGCCGCCACTATCGCCTTGCAGTGGAAACCGAACAGCGATGCGGTCTACACCTTCGAGTCGATGTACAACGGTTATCGCGACAAGGCCTTCAATCAGCTGCTGTTCAGCTTCGTCGACTGGTGGGGCGATCTCGGCAGCAACCCGGCGGGGACGATCACGACCTTCCCGGGAACGAACGTCATCAAGACCCGCAAAGTTAATAACGTCTATGGCTTCAACAGCGGCGACTACACCACGTCGAAAACCGATTCCTTCGTGTATGCCCTGAACGGCAAGTGGAATATTGGCGAGCGCCTGAAGCTGGACGGTGATTTGTCATACCAGACGAGCGAGTTCGACACGCAATTCACCGCCACCCGGATCGATCGCGTTGCACCCTCCATCGACGTCGACTTCAATACCGGCGGCGATACGGCGTTCCGTTTCAATAACAATGCCGACCTGGCCGACCCGACCAAGTGGAATGTCGCGGAGTTCTACGATAACGCCAACCGTAACAAGGGCAGCGCCGCGACGGCCACTCTGGCGGGCGTCTTCGATGCCGGCTGGGGTGCGCTCGAGACGCTCCAATTCGGCCTGCGCCACGACGTACGCAAGGCGTCGGAGGCCAACCGGACGCAATCGGCCTTCCTGGGCCGCAACCTCGCCTCGCTGGGTCCGCAGTATTCCATTACCAACTCGAACTTCGGCACGGACATCTCGGACGTTCCGCGCTCATGGGTGGAACCCAATGCCTACTACATCCGCGACCATATCGATGAATGGCGCAAGCTCTATAACTCGGCCAACA
Source organism: Massilia niabensis (assembly GCF_042655085.1). Classification (NCBI taxonomy): domain Bacteria; kingdom Pseudomonadati; phylum Pseudomonadota; class Betaproteobacteria; order Burkholderiales; family Oxalobacteraceae; genus Massilia; species Massilia niabensis. The sequence goes on from NZ_JBHSMU010000011.1 coordinate 35,058, forward strand.
GCAACTTCCTGACCACGGACAAACTGAGCCTGCAGAAGACGTTCGAGATCGAGGAAAAGACGAGCAATCTTTACCTGATGGGGGATTTCCAGAGCGAGCTGTTCGGCAATCGCCTGCGCGCCAATGTCGGCGTGCGCTACACCAAGGTCGATACCGACATGAGCTTCTATAAGGTCGACGCCACCACCAGGGCGGTCACGGCGTCCGGCGCCAGCAAGTCGACCAGCAAGTTCCTGCCCAGCCTGACCCTGATTTACGACCCGGCCAAAGACGTCGTAACGCGCTTTAACTTTGGTAAAACCCTGCGCCGCCCGAACTTCGGTGATCTGAATCCTGTCCTGCAACTCGGCGACGACGTATCGCGGGTGGGTTATGGCTCGGGCACCGGCGGCAATCCAGACCTGCAACCGACGCTTTCGACGAACTTCGATCTGACCGGTGAGTGGTACTTCCAGAAAGACAGCGCAGTCTACGGCACTGTGTTCAAGCGCAAGATCGACGGCCTGGTCGTGCCCCTGCGCCGCAAGATTCACGTCGACCCGGCGGACGACCCGTTCCGCAACTCGACCTCGGGCGGCGACCATACGAACGGCTATGACTACGTCATCAACTCCCCGGTCAACGCCTCCGACGGCACGATCAAAGGCGTCGAGCTCGGCTTGATCTACTTCCCGAAGTGGCTCCCTAGCCCGCTGGACGGCCTGGGCTTCCAGGGCAGTTATACCCGACTCAGCTCGTCGCAGAACGTTCCTGAGGCCAATAGCGCCGGCGAGATCATCGCCCAGCTCGAAACACCGTTCTTCGGGGTGTCCGACCGCTCCTACAACGCCACCCTGGCTTATGAAAAGGGCCCGGTCAGCGCGCGCTTGTCCTATGTCTGGCGCTCCGGCTTCCTGGCCGCCAACGAAGCGGCCTTGTTTGCAAATCCGATCGGTATCTGGCGTCATCCGGAAAAGAGCGTGGACATGCAGATCTCCTACAAAGTCAACGACAGGATGTCGGTCGATATCGGTGCGATCAATCTGACGAACGAAATGCAGCGGCAGTACTACCACTTCGGCAATGCGGGTAATCAAGAGTTGACCAATTTCGGTACGGTCCAGGTCGGACGTTCGGTCTCGGTCGCCTTGCGCTGGAAGATGTAAGCCGCGTGGTCGGCCTGGCGCTCAAGTGGCGTAACTAAGCTGTCCGGGGACAGCAGCGCAGTAAAACAGGGGCACTGCACGGTCGTATCCGGCAGTGCCCCCGGGTCGTTCTGATGGGAAGGCACTATGCACTCACAACACACACAAAAACTCTCCACCCTCGAAAAAGCGGGTTTCGGCGCCGGCGACATGGCGCTCAACGTGGTGATCTCGTCGATGATGCTGATCATTACCTTCTTCTACACCGACATCTACGGGCTGAAAGTCGGCGACCTGGCCATGCTGTTCGTCGTCGTCAAGATCGTCGGCGCCATCGCCGACCTGGCGATGGGCCAGATGACCGATATCGTCCTCACGCGCTGGGGGCGCTACCGTCCCTACCTGCTGCTGCTCGCGGTGCCCTATGGCGTGAGCGTCTTCCTGCTCTTCACGACACCAGGCTGGACCTATGACGCCAAGCTGGTCTGGGCGTATTCGACCTACATCCTGGTGACCCTGATGACGGCGGGCGTCGGCCTGCCCTATATCTCCCTGATCAGCGGCCTGACCTCGGACCCGCAGGAGCGCCTGTCGGCCAACGGCTACCGCCTGTTCTTCGCCAAGATTGGCGCCTTCATGGTGACCATCATCGTGCCGATCCTGGCCAACCGCTGGGACAGCACGAACCCGGCCGCCGGCTACCAGGCCGCGATGGCGGTGATGGCGGCAATGGGCGCGCTGCTGTTCCTGCTGTGCTTCTTCACCACCACCGAGCGCGTGATCCACAAGGTGGAAAAGCAGCCGCTGCTGGACCAGGTGCGCGTGCTGATGAAGAACGACCAGTGGCTGATCCTGTGCGCGGTGTGCGTGACCGGCACCATCGGCTACGTGATCCGCGGCTCGGTGGCGATCTACTATGCCAAGTACTTCCTGGGCGGCGATACCGCCACCGTGTCCGCCTTCCTCTCCACCGGCGTGGCCGCGGCCATCATCGCCATGGTTGTCTCGACCTGGACCACCAAGTTCTACTGCAAGGTCAAGCTGTTCCGCAATTCGCAGATCGCCGTGGCGGTCATCAGCCTGCTGATGTACTTCCTGGTGACGCCGGGCGACATCGTGCTGGCCTTCGTCCTGTATTTCATCCTGTCGCTGGTGGTGGACCTGCATGCGCCGGTGTTCTGGTCGGCGATTGCCGAGGCCATCGACTATGGCCAGGTCAAGACCGGCAAGCGGGTGTCGGGCTTCGCCTTTGGCGGCATCTCGGTCTGCCAGAAGGCGGGCATGGCGATTGGCGGCGGCATGGTCGGCATCCTGCTCGATTACTTCCAGTACCAGCCGAACCAGGAACAGTCGGCCCTGGCGCTGCAGGGCATCGCACTGATGCTGTCGGTGATCCCGGGCTTCTTCCACTTCGTGATGGGTGCCCTGATGTTCAAGTACCGCATCAGCGACAGCTATTACGACACCGTCAAGGCCGACATGCGCACCAACGGCTACGTCGCCGGCTGACACCACACAGACCATGACTCAACCGGACTCCATCATGCAAGACACCGTCCTTAAGCCCCTGATCGAACAACGCGCCGACCCGTACATCTACAAGCACACGGACGGCTATTACTACTTTACCGCCTCGGTCCCGCAATACGACCGCATCGAACTGCGCCGCGCCAGCACCATCGCCGGCCTCGCCACGGCGGAAACGGTCGACGCCTGGACCAAGCCCGACACCGGCAACTACTGCGAACTGGTCTGGGCGCCGGAAATCCATTTCAACCAGGGCGCCTGGTACGTCTATTTCGCCGCCGCCCCCAGCCGCGAGATCAAGCACAAGCTGTTCCAGCACCGGATGTACGCCATCCGCAACCCCAACCCCAACCCGCTCGAGGGCGAGTGGGAATTCATGGGCCAGGTCGACACCGGCATCGACAGCTTCTGCCTGGACGCCACCACCTTTACCCACAAGGGCCGGCTGTATTACCTGTGGGCGCAGAAGGACCATGAGATCGAAGGCAACTCGAACCTGTATATTGCGCCGATGAAGACCCCGTGGCAGATCGAAGGCAAGCCGGTCATGCTGAGCAAACCCGAATACGACTGGGAGACCCGCGGCTTCTGGGTCAACGAAGGCCCCTCGGTGGTGCGCCGCAACGGCAGGATCTTCATCAGCTATTCGGCCAGCGCCACCGACGAGAACTACGCGATGGGGCTGCTCTGGGCCGACGAGGACGCCGACCTGCTCGACCCGGCCGCCTGGACCAAGTCGCGCGAGCCGGTACTGCGCACCTGCTACGAGCATGGCATCTACGGCCCCGGCCACAACAGCTTTACCTATGCCGAAGACAGCGACACCGTCATGCTGGTCTACCATGCACGCACCTATACCGAGATCGTCGGCGACCCGCTCTGGAATCCGGACCGCCACACCTTCGTCAAACCCCTGCGCTGGGACGAGCAGGGCATGCCCGTCTTCGGCCGGCCGTCTACCTCGTAGTTTTCAACCAAGGACGATAACGTGCAAACCCGTATCACCCAAGCGCCCTTCGGCCAACTGCCCGACGGCGCCACCATCACGGCCTACACGCTCACGAATGCGAACGGCCTGGTGGCGAAGATCCTCGATTTCGGCGGCATCATCACCGAGCTGCACGCGCCGGACCGCGATGGCAAGTTTGCCGACGTGGTGCTGGGCTTCGACACGCTCGCCCCCTACCAGGAGACTGGCCCCTATTTCGGCGCCCTGATCGGGCGCTACGGCAACCGCATCGCCCGCGGCAGGTTCACGCTCGACGGCAAGGAGTTCGTGCTCCCCGCGAACAACGGCAACAACCACCTGCACGGCGGCACGGCCGGCTTCGACAAGGTCAAGTGGGATGCCGTCGTCGAGGGCGACACCCTGCGCCTGGCCTACCGCAGCCTCGACGGCGAGCAGGGCTACCCCGGCAACCTCGATGTGGTCGTCACCTACACGCTCACCGGCGACAACGAACTGGTGGTGCGCTTCCGCGCCGTGACCGACAAGCCCACGCCGGTCAACCTGACGCAGCACAGCTACTTCAACCTCGCCGGCCAGGGCGATATCCTCGATCACGTGCTGTCGATCGACGCCGATGCCTTCGTCGCCATCGACGCCGAATCGATCCCGCTGGCGGCGCTGTCCCCGGTCACCGGCACCCCGTTCGACTTCCGCACGCCGCGCCCGATCGGCGAGCGCATCGGCCAGCCGGACAAGCAGCTGCGCCACGGCCTCGGCTACGACCACAATTTCGCGCTCAACAAACCGCAGGGCAAGGCGCTGACGCGCGCCGCCCACGTCTGCGAAAAAGTGTCGGGCCGCGTGCTGGAACTGTTCACCGAAGAGCCGGGCGTGCAGTTCTACAGCGGCAATTTCCTCGACGGTTCGCTCCAGGGTAAAGGGCGCAACTACCCGCAGCGCAGCGGCTTTTGCCTCGAGCCGCAGCACTTCCCCGATTCGCCCAACCGGCCGGAGTTCCCGAACACGATCCTGCGCCAGGGCGAGGTGTACCAGACCGAATCCCGGTTCCGCTTCTCGGTCGATCATCAGGGATCATGAGGGAGCCAACATGATGGACGTATTCATCGACGCCCGCCACGAGCTGGGCGAATGCATCCTGTGGTGCGAGCGCACCGGGCGCCTGTTGTGGACCGACATTCCGGCCGCCACGCTGTGGGCGCACTCGCCGTCGACCGGCAAGACCGCTAGCTGGCCCATGCCCGAGCGCCTCTGTTCGTTTGCGCTGACCGGCAGCGACGACCGCCTGCTGCTTGGCTTGGCTTCCGGCCTGGCCTTCTTCACCTTCTCGACCGGCGCCGTGACGCGCATCCTCGATGTCGAAGCCGATATCCCGTCCACGCGCCTGAACGACGGCCGCTGCGACCGCCAGGGACGTTTCGTGTTCGGCATGTTTAACCAGGACCCGGGCCCGAAGGCGCCCGTCGGCAGTTTCTATCGCCTGAACCTCGACCTGACGCTCGAGCGCCTGCCGCTGGGGAATGTCGCGATCGCGAACAGCATCTGCTTCAGCCCGGACGGGCGCAGGATGTACTTTGCCGATTCGGTGACGCGCGAGATCCGCTGCTGCGACTACAACCCGTGCAGTGGCGAGATCGGCGAGTCGCGCACTTTTGTCGCTGCCGCTGCCGCGCCGGGAGAACCGGACGGTTCCACAATCGACGCCGAAGGCTGCCTGTGGACGACGCGCTGGGGCGCCGGGCAGGTGATGCGCTTCACGCCCGATGGCCGGCTCGACCGGGTGCTGGAACTGGGCGCGCCGCAGCCGAGCTGCCCCGCGTTCGGCGGGCCGGGCCTGTCGACACTGTACGTCACCTCGGCCCACCTGGGCATGGGGGAGGGCGAGCGCGCCGCGGCGCCCCTGTCCGGGGCGCTGTTCCAGCAGCGCCTTGACCTGCGCGGCCTGCCGGAATCGCGCTTCCTGCACGCCGGTTCGTGAATGCGGTTCAAGAGCATGACTTGATACGAAAATCGGTATCGATATCGTTAAATAATTGATTGGAAAGTTATCTGGCTGCATTTTAGACTTCACTATCGCTGAACAACACGACATGAGAGGGGGCATCAGCCTCCCGTGGCGGAGATAATGAGGAGGAATGCATGTCCGAGACGAAGAAAAAAACCACGCTGCGCTCGGCCGCGTGGTTCGGGACCCAGGACAAGAACGGCTTCATGTACCGGAGCTGGATGAAGAACCAGGGCATCCCCGACCATGAATTCCAGGGCAAGCCGATCATCGGCATCTGCAATACCTGGTCTGAACTGACTCCCTGCAACGCGCACTTCCGCAAGATTGCCGAGCACGTCAAGCGCGGCATCTTCGAGGCCGGCGGCTTCCCGGTCGAATTCCCGGTCTTCTCGAGCGGCGAATCGAACCTGCGCCCGACCGCGATGCTGACCCGGAACCTCGCCAGCATGGATGTCGAAGAGTCGATCCGCGGCAACCCGATGGACGCCGTCGTCCTGCTGGTCGGCTGCGACAAGACCACCCCGGCCCTGCTGATGGGCGCGGCCAGCGTCGACATCCCGACCATCGTCGTCACCGGCGGCCCCATGCTCAACGGTAAGCTGAACGGCAAGGACATCGGTTCCGGCACCGCCGTCTGGCAGCTGCACGAGCAGGCCAAGGCCGGCCAGATCACGATGCACGATTTCCTCTCCGCCGAAGCCGGCCACTCGCGCTCGGCGGGCACCTGCAACACGATGGGCACGGCGTCCACCATGGCCTGCATGGCCGAGGCGCTGGGCACTTCGCTGCCGCACAACGCCGCCATCCCCGCGGTCGACGCGCGCCGCTACGTGCTGGCGCACATGTCGGGCATCCGCATCGTCGAGATGGTGCACGAAGACCTGAAGCTGTCGAAAATCCTCAAGCGCGAAAACTTCGAGAACGCCATCCGCGTCAACGCCGCGATTGGCGGCTCGACCAACGCCGTGATCCACCTGAAGGCAATCGCCGGCCGCATGGGCGTGCCGCTCGAGCTGGAAGACTGGACCAACATCGGCAAGGGCACCCCGACCATCGTCGACCTGCTCCCGTCGGGCAAATACCTGATGGAGGAGTTTTATTACGCCGGCGGCCTGCCGGGCGTGATCCGCCGCCTGGGCGAAGGCGGCCTGCTGGCCAACAAGGACGCGCTGACCGTCAACGGCAAGTCGCTCTGGGAGAACTGCCAGGACGCGCCGATCTACAACGACGAAGTGATCCGTCCGCTCGACACGCCGCTGATCGAAGACGGCGGTATCCGCATCCTGCGCGGCAACCTGGCGCCGCGCGGCGCGGTGCTGAAACCCTCGGCCGCGTCGCCGCACCTGATGCAGCACCGCGGCAGGGCAGTCGTGTTCGAGGACTTCGACCACTACAAGCAGCGCATCGTCGACCCGGACCTGGACGTGGATGCGAACTCCATCCTGGTCATGAAGAACTGCGGCCCGAAGGGGTATCCGGGGATGGCCGAAGTCGGCAACATGGGCCTGCCGCCGAAGCTGCTGGCCCAAGGCATCACCGACATGGTGCGCATCTCGGACGCACGCATGAGCGGCACCGCCTACGGCACCGTCGTGCTGCACGTGGCGCCGGAAGCGATGGCCGGCGGACCGCTGGGCATCGTCCGCGACGGCGACTGGATCGTGCTCGATTGCGCTGGCGGCGGCCTGAACCTGGAACTGTCGGACGAAGAGATCCGCACCCGCCTGGCCGACCGCGCGGAGAACAACAAGCCGGTGCAGCACAGCGGCTACCAGCGGCTGTATCTCGATCACGTGCTGCAGGCCGACGAAGGCTGCGATTTCGATTTCCTCGTCGGCTGCCGTGGGTCGGCGGTGCCGAAGCATTCGCATTGATTCGAACGTAGGGTGGACGGCTCCGCCGTTCACGCGTTCAACCAGCCCCTGAACACTCGAATCGCCAAAACAAACCATCATCGGGAGACCCGGGCCATGCTGCTCGTACAATTCATCACCGAATCACAGGAACGCCGCGTCGGCATCCTGCACGACAACACCATCCGCGTCGTCAACGGCTATGCCACGACGCTCGACCTGGCGCGCGCCGCCATTGCCGCCGGCGCCACGCTGGCCCAACTGGCCGACAGCGCCGCCAGCCAGGAACATTACCACTACGACGACGTCGCGCGTGATGGCCGCATCCTGCCGCCGCTCGACCACTCGGACGCCGCCCACTGCTACGTCACCGGCACCGGCCTGACCCACCTGGGCAGCGCCGACACGCGCGACGCCATGCACAAGAAGATCGGCGGCGACGTCGACTCGCTGAGCGACTCGATGAAGATGTTCCGCATGGGTGTCGAAGGCGGCAAGCCGGCCTCCGGAACCGCCGGTGTCCAGCCGGAATGGTTCTACAAGGGCGACGGCTCGATCGTGCGTGCTACCGGCCAGGCGCTCGAGATGCCCGACTTCGCGCTCGACGGCGGAGAGGAGCCGGAAATCGCCGGCCTCTACCTCATCGGCGACGACGGCCAGCCTTACCGCCTCGGTTTCGCGATCGGCAACGAGTTCTCGGACCACGTCACCGAACGCCAGAACTACCTCTACCTGGCCCACTCGAAGCTGCGCAACTGCGGCGTCGGCCCGGCGCTGCTGGTCGGCGAGCTGCCAAGCCACGTGTCCGGCACCTCGCGCATCCTCGACCGCGACGGCAAGGTGCGCTGGGAAAAGGCGTTTGTGAGCGGCGAGCAGAACATGTCGCACACCATCGAAAACCTCGAGTACCACCATTTCAAGTACGGCCTGTTCAACCGCGCCGGCGACGTGCACATCCACTTCTTCGGCACCGCCACGCTGAGCTTCGCCGACAGCATTCGCGTCGAAGCGGGCGAGACCTTCGAAGTCGAGTCGCCGCAATTCGGCCCGGCCCTGCGCAACCGCCTGGCGGTCGAGGAGACCCGGTTCGCCCAGGTGAAGGCCTTATGAGCATCAGCGGCGAAGCCATCATTGGCGGCGTCCACGAACGGGGTGCCGCCGGTTCGTTCAAGGCTTGGGATCCCGCCAGGCGCGACTACCTCGAGCCGTCCTTCCACATGGTGGACGCCGCGCAGATCGACCGCGCCTGCACGCTGGCGGGCGAGGCCTTCGACATCTTCCGCAGCACTACCGACCGCCAGCGCGCGGCCTTCCTCGACACCGTCGCCGAGCAGATCCTCGCCCTCGGCGATGCGCTGATCGAACGCGCAATGGCGGAGACGGGCCTGCCGCGCATGCGCCTCGAAGGCGAGCGTGGCCGCACCTGCGGCCAGCTGCGCCTGTTCGCCGAGCTGCTGCGCGAAGGCTCGTGGCGCGATGCGCGCATGGATACGGCGCTGCCGCAGCGCACCCCGCCGCGCCCGGACCTGCGCTATCACCTCATCGGCGTCGGCCCGGTTGCCGTGTTCGCGGCATCGAACTTCCCGCTGGCGTTCTCGGTGGCCGGCGGCGACACCGCATCGGCGTTCGCGGCCGGCTGCCCGGTCGTCCTGAAGGCCCATTCGGCCCATCCGGGCACCTCGGAACTGGTGGCACGCGCGGTGGTAGAGGCGGTGCGCCTGTGCGGCCTGCCGCCCGGCGTGTTCGCGCTGCTGACCGGCACCGGCAACGGTATCGGCCAGGCCCTGGTGCGCCACCCGGCCATCCAGGCGGTCGGCTTCACCGGCTCGCGCTCGGGCGGCACCGCGCTGATGGCAGTGGCTGCCGCGCGCAGTCAGCCGATTCCCGTGTACGCCGAAATGAGCAGCATCAATCCCCTGATCATCCTGCCGCACGCGCTGGGTGACCGCGGCGCGGATATCGGCAAGGGCTTCGCCGCCTCGCTGACCATGGGCGTCGGCCAGTTCTGCACCAACCCCGGCCTCGTGCTCGCGGTCGACGGTCCGGGCCTGGACGCATTCTGCGGCGCGGCCGGCGAGGCACTGGTGGCGGCGCCAGCCGCCGTCATGCTGAACCAGGGCATCGCGGAAAGCTACCGCAAGGGCGTCGCGGCGCTGCACACGAACGATGCGGTCACGACGCTGGCGCGGGTCGAACACGATGAGGGTCAAGGCGGCGCCGCGCTGTTTCGCACCAGCGCCGAGCAGTTCCTGGCGCGCCACGAGCTGCACGACGAAGTCTTCGGCCCGGCGTCCGTGCTGGTGGTCTGCCGTGACCTGGCCCAGCTGCGCGAGGTCGTGGAAGGGCTGGAAGGCCAGCTCACCGCCACGCTGCAGATCGACCCGGCCGACCACGACGCGGCCAGGGCGCTGCTGCCGCTGCTGGAACGCAGGGCCGGCCGCATCCTGGCGAACGGTTTCCCGACCGGCGTCGAAGTGTCGAGCGCGATGGTGCACGGCGGCCCGTTCCCGGCCACGGCGGACGGGCGCAGCACCTCGGTGGGCACCGGCGCGATTGCCCGCTTCCTGCGCCCGGTCTGCTACCAGGACCTGCCGCAAGCGCTGCTGCCCGAGGCGCTGCGCGACGATAATCCTCTTGGCATCTGGCGCCGCAAAGACGGCGCATTGACCAAAGAGTAAGGCAACATCACAATAAGACAGATGGAGACAGGTATGACTCAGACGGCAAAGTACCCCAGCCTGCAGGGCCGGCGGGTATTCGTGACGGGTGGCGGGACCGGCATCGGCGAAGCGATCGTGAAGGCGTTCGTGGAGCAGGGCGCGGTGGTCGCCTTTGTCGATATCGCACAGGAGGCGAGCGAAGCGCTGTGCGCGAATCTGGCGAAGCCTGGACAGACCGCTCCCGTGTTCCGCTATTGCGACATCACCGACATCCCGGCGCTGCAGCGCACGATGGCCGAGCTGGCAGCGGAGCTCGGCGACTTCGATGTGCTGGTCAATAACGCGGCCAACGACCAGCGCCACGACATCGAGAACGTCTCGCTCGACTACTGGAACGAGCGCATCGCCATCAACCAGCGCCCCATGTTCTTCACCGCACAGGCAGTCCTGCCGGGCATGAAGAAAAAGGGCGGCGGCTCCATCATCAATTTCTCTTCCATGTCCTGGCATGCCAAGGGCGCCGGCTATCCGGTCTACGCCACCACCAAGTCGGCCGTCATCGGCCTGACCCGCTGCCTGGCGCGCGACCTCGGCCCCTTCGGCGTGCGCGTGAACACCGTCACGCCTGGCTGGGTCATGACCCAGCGCCAGGTCGACCTCTGGGTCGATGCCGAGGCCGAGGTGGAAATCAAGAAGGCCCAGTGCCTGCCGGGCAAGCTCATGCCGGACGATATCGCCGCGATGGTCCTGTTCCTTGGTGCCGACGAAAGCAAGATGTGCACCGCGCAGGACTTCGTGGTCGACGCCGGCTGGACCTGATGTGAGGCGGCTAGCGGCCGCCACATCCATCCGCACCGCTACCTCATGAACCGCCACCCTGGCAAAGGCCAGGGCTCCCGCCTGCGTGCGGGGAGGATGTTGCCGCCAGCAGCGGCTGCGTCACGCTACCAGGAAACCCGTCATGACCGCTCTGACCCGTACCGCGCTGGCGCTCGTCGCCGCCTTCAGCACCCAGGCGCAGGCAGCCTTTCTCACCAGCCCCGACGGGCGCATCTCGGTCGCCGTGACGGCCGCGCCTTCCGGCGCACTGACCTATGCCGTCGCCCGTGAGGGTAAACCCGTCATCCTGCCGTCCCCGCTCGGCCTGCAGCTGCAGGGCGCCGACCTCGCCAGTGGGCTGACGCTGGCCGCCACTTCGCCACGCAAGCTTGTGCGCGACAGTTACGAGCTCGCCGCCGGCAAGAAGCGCAAGGTCAGCTACGCTGCCAACGAACAGGTCTACACCGTGCGTAACGCGCAAGGGCAGGCGATGGACGTCGCCTTCCGCGTCTCGAACGACGGCGTGGCCTTCCGCTATCGGGTGGCCGAGCCGGCGCTGCCGCACAAGCAGTTCGTCTCCGAAGCCACCGGCTTCAACTTCGGCCAGTCCGCCAAGGCCTGGCTGCAGCCGATGTCGGTCGCCCAGACCGGCTGGATGAATACCAATCCCGCCTACGAGGAGCACTACCAGCGCGAAATCGCCGTCGGCACCAAGGCGCCGACCGCCGCCGGCTGGGTCTTCCCGGCGCTGTTCCAGGCGGGCGACACCTGGGTGGCGCTGACCGAGGCGAACATGGACGGCAGCTTCCACGCGTCCCGCCTCGAAGCCGAGTCGCCAAACGGCCGCTACAAGCTCGGCCTGCCCGCCGCGCCCGAAGTGTTTACTAACGGCGCGCTGCTGGCGTCAGCGCGCGGCGAGCTGGTGACGCCATGGCGCATCATCGCGCTGGGAACGCTGCGCACGGTCGTCGAATCGACGCTCGGCACCGATCTCGCCGCGCCCGCAGTCGCATTCGACAAGGCGCGCCTGCAGCCCGGCCACGCCTCGTGGAGCTGGGCCCTGCTCAAGGACGACGGCACCGTCTTCGACATCCAGAAGAAATTCGTCGACTACGCCGCCGACATGCGCTGGGACTACACCCTGGTCGACGCCGACTGGGACCGCAAGATCGGCGACGCCCGGATGCGCGAACTGGTGGCCTACGCGGCGAAGAAGAACATCGGCATCCTCGTCTGGTACAACTCGTCCGGCGCCTGGAACAAGACCGAGTACAGCCCGAAGGGCGCGCTCATCACGCGTGAAGCCCGCGTGCGCGAGTTCGAAAAGCTGCGCGCAATGGGCATCCGGGGCGTCAAGATCGACTTCTTCGCCGGCGACGGCCAGTCCATGATCGCCTATTACGTCGACATCCTGAACGACGCCGCCAAGGCCGGCCTGCTGGTGAACTTCCACGGCGCGACGCTGCCGCGCGGCTGGTCGCGCACCTATCCGCACCTGATGACGGCCGAAGCGGTAAAGGGCTTCGAGTTCACCACCTTCACCCAGGCTGACCAGGACGCCGTGGTGCGCCACGCTGCCATGCTGCCGTTCACGCGCAACCTGTTCGACCCGATGGACTTCACGCCGACGGTCTTCGGCGACATCCCGAAGATCGAGCGCAAGACCCGCAACGGCTTCGAGCTGGCCGAATCGGTGCTGTTCCTGTCCGGGATCCAGCACTTCGCCGAGACGCCGGAAGGCATGGCCACCGCGCCTGCTTACGTCAAAACCTTCCTGCAGGACCTGCCGCGCAGCTGGGACGAGACGCGCTTCGTCGACGGCTATCCCGGCCGCCACGTCGTCATCGCGCGCAGGGCGGGGCAGGCATGGTATGTCGCCGGCCTGAATGCCGACGACGCCGACCGCAGGTTCGAGCTCGACCTCTCCTTCATGGGAAAGCGCAGCGGCACCCTCATCGCCGACGGCCAGGGCAAACGCGAATTCAGCCAGTCCGGCATCAAGGGCGGCAAGCAGACAGTCAGCATCAAGGCCCACGGCGGTTTCGTCGCCGTATTCAAATAAATTTTAAATAGATCAGGGAGACAGCAGTGAAAGCATTCAAGCCCACCATCCTCGCGCTCGCCATCATGGCTGCGTCGGCCTCCGCCTTGGCCCAGGTGAGCGTCACCATCGACGCCACCAAACCCGGCCCGGTCATCAACAAGAACGTCTATGGCCAGTTCGCCGAGCACCTCGGCACCGGCATCTACGAAGGCCTGTGGGTCGGCCCGGGTTCGAAAATCCCGAATACCCGCGGCTGGCGCAACGACGTGGTGGGCGCCCTGAAGGAACTGCAGGTGCCGCTGGTGCGCTGGCCGGGCGGCTGCTTCGCCGACGAGTACCACTGGCGCGACGGCATCGGCGCGCGCAACAAGCGCCCGGTGAAGGTCAACACCCACTGGGGCGGCGTGGCCGAAGACAATGCCGTCGGTACCCACGAGTTCTTCGACCTGGTCGAGATCCTCGGCACCGAAGCCTACATCAACGGCAACCTCGGCTCGGGCACCCCGCAGGAGATGGCCGAGTGGCTCGAGTACATGACCTCGGACACCAAGTCCACGCTGGCCGAACAGCGCCGCAAGAACGGCCGCAAGGAGCCGTACAAGGTGGCCTATTTCGGCATCGGCAACGAAGCCTGGGGCTGCGGCGGCAACATGAAGCCCGAGTACTACGCGCACCTGTACAACCACTACGCCACCTTCCTGAAGACCCCGCCGAACGCGCGTCCGAAGATGATTGCCAGCGGCGGCAACGACAACGACACCAAGTGGACCGAGGTATTGAGCAAGGAAGCCGCGCGCGGCACCGATGGCATCAGCTTCCACTTCTACACCCTCCCGACCGGGGTGTGGGAGAAGAAGGGCGCCGCCACCGGCTTCGGCGAAAACGAATGGTTCTCGACCCTGCAGCAGACCCTGCGCATGGACGGCTTCATCAAGAACAACGTCGCGATCCTCGACAAGAACGACCCGCAGAAGAAGATCGGCTTCTATGTCGACGAATGGGGCACCTGGTACGACGTCGAGCCAGGCACCAACCCGGGCTTCCTGTTCCAGCGTAACACCCTGCGCGATGCGGTCGTGGCGGCGCTGAACTTCAACATCTTCCATGCCCATGCCGAGCGCGTGCGCATGACGAACATCGCGCAGATGGTCAACGTGCTGCAGGCGATGATCATCACCGACAAGGACAAGATGCTGCTGACGCCCACCTACCACGCGTACAAGATGTACGTGCCGTTCCAGGATGCGACCTCGCTGCCGACGGCCGTCAACAACGACGTGTCGTATTCAAGCGATAACAAGAGCATCCCGGGTATCAGCGCCTCGAGCGCCCGCGGCAAGGACGGCAAGGTCTACGTGGCGCTGGTGAACACCAATCCGCGCCAGGCCAGCGATGTCGTGCTCGACCTGAAGGGCCAGAACGTGACGGGAGCTTCCGGCCAGGTGCTGACCTCGGAAGCGATGGACGCGCACAACACCTTCGACAAGCCGCAAGCCGTCAAGCCGGCGCCGTACAGCGCGAAGGCGGTGGATGGCAAGCTGACCCTGAAGCTGCCGGCCAAATCGGTCGTGGTGGTGGCGCTCGAGGGCTAAGGCCTTAGGTGCACCCTTGTGCACCGTTCGCCCACGCTGGCCCCGGCCGGCGTGGGCGAGGATTCAACGACCATCAGGAGCATCGCATGTCTTTATTCTCCCGCTTATTCTCCCATTCGCTCGCCGGCGCGCTCGCGGTTGCGACTGCGCTACCGGCCCTCGCCGCACAGGTGGGCGTGCACGATCCGGTGATGGCCAAAGAGGGCGGCAAGTACTACCTCTTCAGCACCGGCCCCGGCATCACCTTCTACAGCTCCACCGACATGAAGTCGTGGAAGCCGGAGGGGCGCGTGTTCCCGGGCCAACCCGCATGGGCAAAGCGAGCCGCGCCGACGTTCGACGGCCACATCTGGGCGCCGGACATCTACCACCACAACGGCAAGTACTACCTGTACTACTCGGTGTCGGGCTTCGGCCTGAACACCTCGGGCATTGGCGTCACCACCAACACCACGCTCGACCCGCGCTCGCCCAACTACAAATGGGAAGACCAGGGCATGGTGCTGCAATCGGTACCGGGCCGCGACCTGTGGAACGCCATCGACTCGCACGTGATCGACGACGAGAACGGCACGCCATGGATGTCCTTCGGTTCATTCTGGACGGGCCTGAAACTGGTGAAGCTCGACGCCAGCCGCACCAGGCTGGCCGAACCGCAGGAGTGGCACACGATCGCCCGCCGCGACCGCCCGGCCTTTACGCCGGATAAACACGGTGGCGCGGCCCAGATCGAAGCGCCGTTCATCATGAAGAAGAACGGCTGGTACTACCTGTTCGCGTCCTGGGACCTGTGCTGCAAGGGCAAGGACAGCACCTATAAAGTGGTGGTCGGCCGCGCAAAGGCGGTTACAGGGCCTTACCTCGACCGCAAGGGCGTGGACATGGCGAAAGGCGGCGGCTCGCTCGTGATCGAGGGCACGCGCGATTGGAAGGCCCTGGGCCACAACAGCGCCTACACCTTCGACGGCAAGGACTATATGGTGCTGCACGCCTACGAGAGCGCCGACAAGTTCAAGCAGAAGCTGAAAGTGCTGGACATGACATGGGACGGGGATGGCTGGCCCATTGTCGACGCCGCCGACCTGAACCGCTACATGAGTGTCCAACTGCCATGAGATTCGTTCCATGAAAACCCGACTCGCCGCCCTGGCGCTGCTGGTAACGGGTGCGTGGGCCCAGGCGGCCGAGCTGTTCCCGCTGGCCGACGTGCGCCTGAAGCCCGGCCCCTTCCTCGACGCCCAGACCACCGACCTGAACTACATGATGGCGATGGAGCCGGACCGGCTGCTGGCGCCCTTCCTGCGCGAGGCGGGCCTGGCGCCACGCCAGCCGGCCTACGGCAACTGGGAATCGACCGGGCTGGACGGCCACATGGGCGGCCACTACCTGTCGGCGCTGGCGCTGATGCATGCGGCGACCGGCGACCCCGAAACCTTGCGCCGCCTGAACCATTTCGTGGCGGAGCTCAAGCGCGCGCAGGCCGCGAATGGCGACGGCTACCTCGGCGGCATTCCCGGCGGACGCCAGGCCTGGCGCGACGTCGCGGCCGGCAAGCTGGAAGCGGACAACTTCTCGATCAACGGCAAATGGGTGCCGTGGTACAACCTGCACAAGGTGTATGCGGGCCTGCGCGACGCCTGGCGCCATGCCGGCAACGAGGATGCGCGCAGGATGCTGATCGACCTGAGCGACTGGGCGCTGCGCCTCACGGCGCGCCTCTCCGACGAGCAGATGCAGCAGATGCTGCGCAGCGAGCATGGCGGCATGAACGAGATCCTGGCCGACGTGGCGCAGATGACGGGCGAGCGAAAATACCTCGACCTGGCGCTGCGCTTCTCGCAC
Source organism: Massilia niabensis (assembly GCF_042655085.1). NCBI lineage: Bacteria > Pseudomonadati > Pseudomonadota > Betaproteobacteria > Burkholderiales > Oxalobacteraceae > Massilia > Massilia niabensis. The sequence continues at coordinate 51,494 of NZ_JBHSMU010000011.1, forward strand.
CAGGCGGTGCTGCAGCCGCTGGCGAAAGGCGAAGACAAACTCACCGGCCTGCACGCGAACACGCAGATCCCGAAGGTGATCGGCTTCAAACGCATCGCCGACATGACGGGGCGGCAGGACCTGGATGCCGCCGCAGCCTTCTTCTGGCAGACCGTGGTCGAGCGCCGTTCCGTGGCAATTGGTGGCAACAGCGTCAAGGAGCACTTCCATGACGACAAGGACTTCGGCTCGATGATCAACGAGGTCGAGGGGCCGGAAACCTGCAACACCTACAACATGCTCAAGCTCACCGGGATGCTGTTCCAGTCGCAGCAGAAGGGCAGCTACGGCGACTACTACGAGCGCGCGCTGTACAACCACATCCTGTCCTCGCAGCGCCCCGGCGGCGGCTTCGTCTATTTCACGCCGATGCGGCCGAACCACTACCGCGTGTATTCGCAGGTGGACAAGGGCATGTGGTGCTGCGTCGGCTCCGGCATCGAGAGCCATGCGAAGTACGGTGAGTTCATCTATGCGCACGAGGGCGACGCCCTGTTCGTCAACCTGTTCATTCCCTCGACGCTGCACTGGAAAGCGAAGGGCGTGCGCATCACGCAGAGCACGCGTTTCCCGGACCAGGGCAGCACGCGCCTGACGGTGGACGCGCCTGGCAAATTCGCACTGAAGATCCGCTACCCGGGCTGGGTGGCGGCCGGCAAGCTCACTGTAAAAGTCAACGGCAGGGCGGTAAAAATCGATGCGCAGCCGGGTGGCTACGTGAGCATCGCCCGCGCATGGCGCCGTGGCGATGTCGTCGACGTGCAACTGCCGATGACCACGCGCCTGGAGCAGATGCCGGATCGCTCGAACTACTACGCCGTGCTGCACGGCCCGATCGTGCTGGCGGCAAAAACGCGCCTGTTCGGCGACGAGGGGCTGAACTTCCTTGCGGACGCGTCGCGCATGGGGCATATCGCGCAGGGGCCGGTCTGCCCGCTCGAATCGGCGCCGATGTTGGTCAGCGATTCGCTAACCTTCCTGCGGCGCTTCAAACCGGTGAAGGGCAAGGCCCTGACCTTCACGGCGCCCGGCCTGGTGCACGGTGCCGCGGGCCCGGCCACCGAGTTCATTCCCTTCTTCCGCCTGCACGATTCGCGCTACACGATGTACTGGCAGCATTCCACGCCGGGCAAGCTGCAAGCCATGCTGGCGCAAAATGCCGAAGGCGAGGCCGAGCGCCTGGCGCTGGACGCGCGCACGATCGACAAGGTGGCGCCCGGCGAACAGCAGCCGGAGTCGGATCATTTTTTCAAGGGCGAGGGCAGCGCGACCGGTATCAGCAAGGGCGGGCGCTGGCGGCATGCGAGCAAGTGGTTCAGTTACGAGCTGAATGACCCGAAAGGGGAGGCGAAGCTGTTGCGGCTGACCTTTGCCAGGGCAGATGCCGGACGAAAATTCGACATCCTGGTGAATGGCCAGTTGCTCGCGAAAGTAGCCCTGGACGCGGCATCGGCGCAGGAATTCTATGCTGTCGACTACCCGATTCCGGACGCGATGCGGCAGGCAGCATCAGGCAAGCTCAGCGTGCGCTTTGTCGCCGCCGAAGGATCGATTGCAGGCGGTCTCTACGGCCTTCGCCTCCTGCGCTAGCACGTCGGGCCAGGATCCGCGATCAGGGTAGGCGCGCAACTGACGCATACAAAAAACGGTATCGAAGCGCTCGAAAAATTGATTGGATCAGCATCACACTTTGTCCTAGTATTGCGAGACAACAATACCGGAGACAACGTGATGCTCATCACCCGCAGAACCCTGCTGGGCGCGGCCGCCGCCTTTGCGCTGGCCGCCGCCATCCCCGCCCACGCCAAGCCGCTCACCATCGGTTTCTCCCAGGTCGGCGCCGAAAGCGAGTGGCGCACTGCCAACACCGCTTCGATCAAGAGCGCTGCCAAGCAGGCCGGCGTCAACCTGAAGTTTGCCGACGCCCAGCAGCGCCAGGAAAACCAGGTCAAGGCGATCCGTTCCTTCATCGCCCAGCGCGTCGATGTGATCGCGTTTTCGCCGGTCGTCGAATCCGGCTGGGATACCGTGTTGCGCGAAGCGAAAGCGGCAAAGATTCCCGTCATCCTGACCGACCGCGCGGTCAAGGTCAGCGATCCGTCGCTGTACGTCAGCTTCATCGGTTCCGACTTCGTGGAAGAGGGCCGCCGCGCCGCGCGCTGGCTGGTCGAGCACCAGAAGAAGAACCCGAACCGCGGCTACAACATCGTCGAGCTGCAGGGCACCGTCGGCTCGGCGCCGGCACTCGACCGCAAGGCGGGCTTTGCCGAAGTCATTGCCGGCAACCCGAAGCTGAAGATCATCCGCTCGCAGACCGGCGACTTCACCCGCGCCAAGGGCAAGGAGGTGATGGAAGCCTTCCTCAAGTCCGAGGGTAAAAACATCAACGTGCTGTATGCGCACAACGACGACATGGCCATCGGCGCGATCCAGGCCATCGAGGAAGCGGGCCTGAAACCGGGCAAGGATATCCTCGTGGTGTCGATCGACGGCGTGAAGGGCGCATTCGAGGCCATGTTGCAGGGTAAGCTCAACGTCACCGTCGAGTGCAACCCGCTGCTCGGGCCGCAGCTGGTCCAGACCGCGCAGCTGGTCAAGGCAGGCAAGCCGGTACCGAAGCGCATCACCGTGAACGAAGGCGTGTTCCCGGCTGAAGTCGCGGCCAAGGAATTCCCGAACCGTAAGTACTGAGGCGGCCATGGGAGCCTCGGCAACACAGGTGCCTGTTCTGGAAGTGACCGGCATCCACAAGCAGTTCCCGGGCGTGAAGGCGCTGTCGGATGCGGGCCTGCGCCTGTACCCCGGCGAAGTCCACACGCTGATGGGCCAGAACGGCGCCGGCAAGTCGACCCTGATCAAGGTCCTCACCGGCGTCTACCAGCCCGAGCGCGGCAGCATCGTCCTGGACGGAAAAGCGATCGCGCCAGGCTCGACCCAGGATGCGCAGATTCTGGGCATCAGCACGGTCTACCAGGAAGTCAACCTGTGCCCGAACCTGTCGGTCGCCGAGAACATCTTCATAGGACGCTATCCGCGCCGCTTCGGCATGATCGACTGGCGTGCCATGCGCCGGGACGCCGCCGCGCTGCTGGCGCGCCTGCAGATCGATATCGACGTCAGCAAACCGCTGTCGACCTACCCGCTCGCCATCCAGCAGATGGTGGCCATTGGCCGCGCCCTGAACATCTCGGCGCGCGTCCTGATCCTCGACGAACCCACCTCCAGCCTGGACGAGAACGAAGTCCAGCTGCTGTTCTCGGTGCTGCGCTCCCTGCGCGAGCAGGGCATGGCGATCCTGTTCGTCACCCACTTTTTGGAGCAGACCTACGCGATCTCGGACCGCATCACCGTGATGCGCAACGGCGAGCGCGAAGGCGAGTACCTGTGCAGCGAGCTGTCGCGCCTGGCGCTGGTCAACAAGATGGTCGGCGCGCCCGAGGCGGCGCCGGAGCAGGGCGCGAGCGCGGGCGCGACCAATGCCCCCCAGGGCGAGACCTTCCTGGCGACCCGCGCGTTGGCGCGCAAGGGCGTGCTGGCGCCGGTCGACCTTGCCATCCACAAGGGCGAGCTGCTCGGGCTGGCCGGCCTGCTCGGTTCCGGCCGCACTGAAACGGCGCGCCTGCTGTTCGGCGCCGACAAGGCCGACAGCGGCGCCATCGAGATCGGCGGCCGCAGCCGCAGCTTCTCCACGCCGCGCGACGCCATCGCAGAGGGCATCGGCTTCTGTTCGGAAGACCGCAAGCACGAGGGCGCGATCCTGTCGCTGTCCGTGCGCGAGAACCTGATCCTGGCGCTGCAGGCGCGCCAGGGGCTGTTGCGCGCGATCCCGATGCGCCGCCAGCAGGAACTGGCCACCTATTACGTACAACAGCTGGGGATCAAGACGGCGAGCATCGAGACGCCGATCGGCACGCTCTCCGGCGGCAACCAGCAAAAGGTCCTGCTGGCCCGCTGGCTGGCCACCGAGCCGAAGCTGATGATCCTCGACGAACCCACGCGCGGCATCGATGTGCGCGCGAAGCAGGAAATCATGGACTACGTTACCACCCTGTGCCGCAAGGGCATGTCGATCCTGTTCATCTCGTCCGAGCTGCCCGAGGTGCTGCGCGTGAGCGACCGCATCGTCGTCATGCGCGACCGGAATGTGTGCGGCGAGTACCGCCGCGGTGAGCTCGACGACAGCTCGGTGCTGCACGTGATCGCTGGGGAGGGCTGCGCATGAACGTCCCGCTCAACCCAGCCGCTCTCACGTCCGCGCAGCCGGCCTCGCCCTCGCTGTTCCAGCACCCGCTGTTCCGGCCGCTGGCGGCCCTCGCCGTGCTGCTGCTGATCGACTTCGCCCTGATTCCCGGCTTTTTTAAACTGGAGATCCGCGACGGCCACTTGTATGGCGGCCTGGTGGACATCGTCAACCGCGCAGCGCCCCTGATGCTGGCGGCAATCGGCATGACCCTCGTCATTGCCACGCGCGGCATCGACATCTCGGTCGGCGCCGTGGTGGCGCTGTCGGGCACGGTCGCGTCGATGCTGATCGGCGGCACGATGGTGATGAACAATGGCGTGCCCGAATACGTCGCGCAGACGCCGATGGCGCTGGCGATCCTCGCGGCCCTGGGCGCGGCGCTGCTGTGCGGGCTGTGGAACGGGTTCCTCGTCGCCGGTCTCGGCCTGCAGCCGATCGTCGCCACGCTGATCCTGATGGTCGCGGGGCGCGGCCTGGCGCAGTTGCTGACCGACGGCCAGATCGTCACCGTCTATTACCAGCCCTTCTTCTTCCTCGGCAGCGGCTACCTGTTCGGGCTGCCGTTCGCGCTGTTCGTCGTGGTGGCGGTGTTCGCGGTGACGAGTTTCCTGATGCGCCACACGGCGCTCGGCCTGTTCATCCAGGCCGTCGGCGTGAATCCTGTGGCGGCGCGCCTGGCCGGCATCCGCACTGCGGCGCTGATCGTCTTCGTGTATGTGTTCTCCGCGGCCTGCGCCGGCATGGCCGGGCTGATGATCAGCTCGAATGTAAAAAGCGCGGACGCGAACAACGCCGGCCTGCTGCTGGAACTGGACGCCATCCTCGCCGTGACGCTCGGCGGCACCCTGCTCGCGGGCGGCAAGTTTTCGCTGGTCGGCAGCATCATCGGGGCGCTCATCATCCAGACGCTCACCTACACCATCTATTCGCTGGGCGTGCCGCCCGAGGTCAACATGGTCGTCAAGTCGGTCGTGGTCTTCCTGATCTGCATTTCGCAATCGGACCAGCTCAAGACCCTGTGGAAGAGGAGGGCGGCATGAGTGCGGCCCTGACGAATTTGCGTGCCATGCGCGGGGTAAGCGGGGTGGGTAAACTCGCCGCCGCGCCCTGGTTCACGTCGATGGTGACGGTCGTGCTGCTGCTGGCGATGCTCGTCATCGGCGGCCAGGCCTACGAGGGCTTCCTGTCGCTGCAGGTGATGCTCAACCTCCTGATCGACAACGCCTTTTTGCTGGTGATCGCAATCGGCATGTGCTTCGTGATCCTCTCGGGCGGCATCGACCTGTCGGTCGGCGCGGTGCTGGCGCTGGCGACGATGATTGCGGCCTGGTTGCTGCAGGCGGGCTGGCCGCCGCTGGCGGTGATCGCGCTCGTGCTGCTGGGAGGTAGCGCCTTCGGCGGCGCCATGGGCGCCATCATCCATGTCTTCCGCCTGCAGCCCTTCATCGTGACGCTGGCCGGCATGTTCCTGGCGCGCGGCCTGTGCTACCTGATCAGCATCGAGTCGATCACCATCGAAGACCCGCTGTTCGTGGCGATGTCGCAGACGCAGATCCCCTTCCTCGGCGGCTTCCTGTCGCCGGGGGCGCTGATCGCACTCCTGATGCTGGCCCTGGCCGTGTGGGTGGCGCACTTCTCGTCGTTCGGGCGCGCGGTGTATGCCGTCGGCGGCAACGAGCAGTCGGCCGAGATGATGGGCCTGTCCGTCGGGCGCACCAAGATCCTCGTGTATGCGTTCAGCGGCTTCTGCGCGGCGCTGGCCGGGGTGCTGTTTTCGTTCTACATGCTGTCCGGGTACGGGCTGCATGCGCAGGGCACGGAACTCGACGCCATCGCCGCCGTCGTGATCGGCGGCACGCTGCTGACCGGCGGCTACGGCTACGTGCTGGGCGCGCTGTCCGGCGTGCTGGTGCTGGGCACCATCCAGACCCTGATCGCCTTCGACGGCACCCTCAGCTCGTGGTGGACCAAGATCGTCATTGGGGCGCTGCTGTTCGTGTTCTGCGTGGTGCAGCGCCTGATGGGCATGCGCCAGAAGTAAAGCTGGTCAATACATAAAAAAGATATACAAGGAGACATGATGCTGAAAACCTGCGTACTCGCGGTGGCCTGTGCCGCCTCGGCCCTCGCCCAGGCCGCCAACCCGATCGTCACCAACATCTTCACGGCCGACCCGGCCGCGCTGGTGGACAACGGCCGCGTCTATCTGTACGTCGGCAAGGACGACGCGCCGGAAGGGGGCAAGGACTACGTGATGAACGAGTGGCGGGTGTACTCCAGCTGCGACATGAAGAAGTGGACCGATCACGGCTCGCCCCTGCGCTACAGCACCTTCAAGTGGGCCAAGAGCGACGCCTGGGCCTCCGACATCGTCAAGCGCAACGGCAAGTACTACTTCTATTCGACGGTGTCGCACGCGACCATCCCCGGCAAGGCGATCGGCGTGGCGGTATCGAACAGCCCGACCGGCCCGTTCGAAGATGCCCGCGGCACCGCGCTCATCACCAACGACATGACGAAGGAAACCAGCATCGGCTGGGACGACATCGACCCCGCCGTCTTCATCGACGACGATGGCCAGGCCTGGCTGTACTGGGGCAACACGGTGATGAAGTACGCCAAGCTGAAGCCGAACATGCTCGAACTCGATGGCCCGATCCATACCGCCGGCCTGGAAGCGTTCACCGAAGCGGCTTACGTGCACAAGCGCAAGGGCACCTATTACCTGTCGTACTCGCGCCACTTCCCGGAAGAGACGGTGTACATGACCGGCCCTACGGCCACCGGCCCCTGGTCCTTCGGCGGCGTGATCATGGAGAAGAACAGCAACGTCAAGACCATCCACCAGGCGATCGTCGACTTCAACGGCAAGTCCTACATCTTCTACCACAACGCCAAGCTGCCGACCGGCGGCGAGTACCGCCGTTCGGCCGCCGTCGAGGAACTGCGCTACGGCCCGGACGGAAAAATCCTGCCGGTGGCGCAGACGGCGGAAGGTCCGGCCTCGAACCCCTCTCCGGGCTGCAAGTGATAACCGTTTGGTGTTATTTCTGCCGGAAGAATATCGAAACTGATATTATTTTCTGATGGATACAACCAACCCGAACTGGTTTTTGAAGGCGCGCCTCAAGACGCGCCAGCTCCTGCTCCTGATCGCGCTCGACGACTACCGCAACATCCACCGGGCGGCCGACGAACTCCACATGACGCAGCCCGCAGCCTCCAAGCAGATCAAGGACCTGGAGGAGATGCTGGACGTGCGCCTGTTCGACCGCCTGCCGCGCGGGATGGAGCCGACCATCTACGGCGAAACGATGATCCGCCATGCACGCATGGCGCTCACCAGCCTGGCGCTGGCGCACGACGACATGCTGGCGCTGAAAGCCGGCCTGGCCGGGCAGGTGGAAGTGGGGGTCATCATGTCGCCCGCGATGGCGCTGCTGCCGCGTGCCATCGCGCGCATCAAGGAGCAGGCGCCGCTGCTGCGCATCGGCGTGCACCTGGAGCCGAGCAACGTCCTGCTCGACAAGCTGCAGCACGGCACGCTCGACTTCATGATCGGCCGGATTCTCGAGAAGGAAGATTCGGCGGGCCTGGTGTACGAGGAGCTGACCGAGGAGCCGGCCTGCGCCGTGGTGCGTCCTGGCCATCCGCTGCTCGAGCAGAAAGGGCTGGCGCTGGAACACATCGCCGATCGCCCGTGGATCCTGCCGCCGCCGGGCAGCATCCTGCGCCACCGCTTCGACATGATGTTCCGCCGCGCCGGCCTGCAGCCGCCGGTGAACGTGGTGGACACGACCGCGCTGCTGCTCATTACCGCGCTGCTGCAGCAGACCGACTCGCTGCACGTGATGCCGCTGGAAGTGGCGCAGTACTACGCCTCGCTGAACGTCATGCGCATCCTGCCGATCGAGCTGCCCTGCAAGATGGACGCCTTCGGCATCATCCGCCAGCAAGACCACCTGCTGGCGCCCGGCGCCGATCTGCTGCTCAAGCAGGTGCGCCTGGCCGCTGCCGAGATTTATTGAGAATCTACTGAGACCTTACCGAGAAGCGGTGTCGCGGCGTTCAGATCAAGGCCGCGGTCAAACTCTGTACCTCGTGCGCCGACTCTTCCATGATCCGCGCCAGCGTCCCGTCGCCCACCGCAAAATCAATGGAGATCGCAGCCGCCGCCGTGGTCGCCCCGGGGCGTTCCAGCAGGGGCGAGGGTACCGGCGACAGGTCGTTCGCCAGCAGCAGGGTATCGCCCAGCGTCTCGGGCGGCAGCGCGCGCATGCCGTTCCACATCGCCTCGATCGACCCCATCACCGGTGCCGGCACGCCCAGGCGCAGCAGCACGCCGCGGCCGATGGCCACTTCGCCGTGCTCGAGCCATTCGTCGGCGTCGCCATCGAGCAGGCCCGGATACTCGTGCGCCCGCGACAGCAAATAAAAGCCGCCCACTTCATGCACGATGCCGGCAAACATCGCCGTCTCCGGATCGACAAACGACACCCGCCGCGCGATCACCTGCGCCAGCGCCGCCACGTGGGCGGTGTGGCGCCACAGGGCGTCCGCTTTCGCGCGCAGCTGCGGGTCGGTGATTTCGCTGCTCAACTGGCGCACGATGACGGCGGCAGCCAGCGCCCCGAGCGTGCGGAAACCCACGCGCTGCACGGCCGCACGCACATTGGTCACGTCGGCGCCGGAGCGGTTATAGGTAACGGAATTGGCGATCGCGACGGTACGCGCCGCAAGCAGCGGCTCGGCCTGCACCAGGCGCGCGGCGGCGTCGGCGTGGCATTCGGGATCGTTCAGGGCTTGTTGCAGCCTGAGCGTGGCGTCGACATTTGTCGGGAAACTGAGTTCGCCGCGGATGGCCTGGGCCGCGATACTCTTGAGGGCGTCAAGTCTGTCCATCGAAAAATTATACCCTCAAGGAACAGACGTGCCCCAGACAAACTTTGCTCTAGGGCACTTTTACAACGCAATCACTCTTCGCTGAAGATCGCGTCGCAGCCGTCTTTCAGCTCTTCGGTGTCCTGCAGCTCATCGACCAGGCCCAGGTCGATCAGTTCCTCGACGGCGTTCATGAAATTGTTCACTTTCATCGCACCGATAAGGCGGTAGATTTCGCCCGCCTCGTTGCGCACGCCGATCAGCATCTTTTCCTGGCGCACTTCCTCTTCCGGCGCCACGTCGAGCAGGATATTGCCGATGATGTGCTTGTCGAAGTGGGCGGGCTTTTTGCCCTCGAGCAGGGTAGTTTTCAAGATTCTTCCTTTTGTTGTAGTGATAACGGGACCGGGCGTCCGGCCTGATTGATGCGCTCGCGCAGCTTCTTCAGCGCGCCGTCCAGCTCGTCGAACTCGGCATCCCCGAAACCCGCGAACAGCTGCTTGCCGTGCGAGACCACTTTCGGGAACACGTCGCGAAATACCGCATCACCGGCGTCGGTCAGGCGTACGTAAAACGAACGCTTGTCGTCGCTGTTGCGCTCGCGCAGCACCAGGCCCTTCTGCTCGAGGCGTTCGATGACACCCGTCAGCGTGCCCTTCGTGATCAGGGTGCGCTCGCCCAGTTCCTTGTAGCTCATGCCCGGCGTATTGCCAAGCGTGGCAATGATGTCGAACTGCGCGTGCGTCAGGCCGTACTGCCGCACCGATTCGCCCGAATACCGCTCGAAGCCTTGCAGGCACTCGGCCAGCAAACGGACGCTCTTTAAATATCGTTCCCCCATCCCGGAATTATAGCCGCCAGCAGCACTTTGCCACCTGCGGTTCGCCCGCTGTTCCCTTTTTACTGCCGAGCGGCGTACCATAGCCGCTTTTGCCGATCGGCTATAACGCATTGCTCACATGACCCGCCACCTCCACGGCATCCTCGCCCTGTTGCTCGTCACCCTGGTATGGGGCACGACCTTCCCCGCCATGAAAGACCTGACCGGCCACTTCTCGGCGGTATGGATCATCCTGGTGCGCTTTGCCCTCGGCGCGCTGCTGCTGTCGCCCTTCCTGTGGCGCGGCAAGCTGGACGACATGCGTTCCGGCGCCATCCTCGGCGTCCTGCTGTTCTTCTGCTTCGTGTTCCAGGTCGAAGGCCTCGCGCTGACCACCTCGAACCGCAACGCCTTCATTTGCGGCCTGAACGTGCTGGTGGTGCCGTTGCTGGGCGTGCTGGGCGGACGCCTGCCGGAACGCCGCATCGTGCTCGCGCTGGCGATGTCGGTTGCCGGCCTGGCGGCGCTGTGCTGGGACGGCGGCGCCTGGGGCCTGGGCGATTCGCTTGCCCTGATGAGCGCGCTGTGTTTCGGCGTCTACATCAAGGTGATGGAAGTGCGCACCCGCCGCGCCACGCGCCTGCTCACCGTCACCGCCGCCCAGATCGGCACCGTCGCCCTGTGCGCCGCGCTGTGGCTGCTGGCGCGCGAAGTGCCGGGCGACGCCGCTGTCCGCAGCGCCTGGCTCGGCGGAGTGATGGAAGCCATCGGCCAGCACCGCTGGAACTTCCTCTACCTGGGCGTCATCGCCACCGCCGCCATCATCTCGCTGCAAACCTGGGGCCAGTCGCGCACCTCGGCCAACGAGGCGGCCGTCGTCTACGCCTTCGAGCCGGCCGCCGCCGCCTTCTTCGGCTTCCTCTGGCTGGGCGAGGCATTGACGCCCCGCGGCTGGCTCGGCGGCTTGCTGCTGATCGCCGGTGTGATCATCAGCCAATGGAATGCCGAGCGCCGGCCCGCCGCCGCGCTCGCCCCCGAGTGATGTCTGCTGCCGCAACGGCAAATCACGGCGATGCCTGATCCGGGCTGGCCAGGGTGACATACAGCCGGGCCATCGTTCCTCCTTCCAGCATCAGGCAGGCGCCGTTCCCACCGTTGGCGGGCGGCGTCATCCTCAAGCGGCATTGCGTGATGCCGGTCTTGTTGATGGCGTCGAGGCCGGCCTGCGAAAAATCGGTGGAATTGCAGGTCCCGGACGAGCACTCCTCGATCCGTGCGACGCCCTCGGCAGTCGCCCTGGCATCCCAGTCGCCCGCATGCAGGGCGCGCGAGGAGCCGAAATGCCCGCGTTGAACGTCCACCTCGATGTTCCTGCCGCCCGACCACGGATCGCCCGATTTGGCATGGAAGGCCACTTCCAGGCAGGCATGGCGGATCCCGGCGTTGTCCGGCAGGGATGAGGTATCGAAATGCAGGATCGCGCGGCTGTCGCCATGGGGCGCGGGCTGCTCGCTGCCTGCGGGCACGGTGCCCGCCGTGCTGCCCGCCACGGCGCCGATCCGGAGCATGTTCCCCGTCCCGACCAGGATGGTGCCCCCTTGCTCGGCGATCAGGTAGCCGGTGCACTGCGGGTCGCTGTCGAACACCAGGCGGTCGGGCTGCCGCGTCACGGTAAAGGTGGCGGTGTGCACCGGTTCCAGCTTGCCCGACAGGCTTTTCGAGCGAAAACGCAGGCGTGCGTTCTGGGCGAGCACGATCGGCGCCGTATAGGTTTCCCCATTCGTGTCCGACGGCTCGCTGCCATCGAGGGCGTCGTTATCGATCGTATACCGGGTCCATTCGCAGGGTTCGCAAACTTTCAGTTCGATGCGGACCTCGCCGACGACGTTGCCGCCCGCCGAAGGGGAAATGCGCGTCTCCGGATAATCGTCATCGTCGATCTGCCAGCCGAATGCCTGGAATGCCTCATGGCCCGCGCTGTCCTTCATATAGCAGAGGATGGCGTGCGTGCCGTTGCCGCGAATGGTGAAGCGTTTTTTGTCTACGAAGGATTTCCGGTTCGGGTTATTGGGATCGGATGGATCGGAGCCGTCGTCGGTGTAATACACCACGGTTCCGGAGCCGGCCTGGTCGGGGACCGAAATCATGGGATGGATTGGTCCCGGATATACGCCTCCAGGCTTGTCGCAACTGATCCGTGGACCGTCCTTGCACTCCATCGTGTAGGTTTTGGTCACCGTGTCGGACCAGTGGCCGGCCGCGTCGCATGCGCGGCAGGTGAGCGTCGTGGTGCCGGCGCTGTCCAGCCGGATCAGGCCCGAGGAGGTAAAGCAGGGCGAACGCCGGGTCGGCGGGGAACCATCGAGCGTGTAATAAATGGTGGGCGCCGAATCCGTGGCGTGGTGGGCAGCCAGCGCGACGGTAACGGGTGCGTCCTTGACGCCGCCCTCGTCGGAAATGCTGATGTCGGGCGGCGCCAGCGCCACCTCGGTGACGTCGGGATCGCGCACCCATTCGCCATTGACGAAATACAGGGTGATCACGGCATTCGCGCCAAGCTGGCGTGTCAGGTCGAGGTAGCCGCTGACATCGAGCCGGCCCGCGATGAAGTGCGCGGCCAGCGAGGCCTTGACGAATTCCACCGCTTTTTTCTCGTAGGTCCTGGAGACGATGGGAGAGGCCAGTCCTTCCGCATCGATCGCGATGAAATACAGCGTGGTCGTTTCGTGAATGATGGGATTCGACCTTGCGAGCCACTCGGTCTTGTCGGTACTGTAGTAGACCGTACCCTTGCTGGTCATGGTCTTGACTTCCAGGCTGCCCTGGAAGGGCGTGCCGTTGTCGGTCAGGATAGCCAGCTCGGGGACCAGGACGTTGACGCCATACGTGCGCGCCAACGGTTCCCCGCTGCCGGCCGTGAAGGTCACGTCCCAGGCGCCGTCGTGCGCCAGCGTCAGCGACTGCTGGTTCGACAGCGCGCCCTCGTGCGCTTCCGCTACGGTCTCGACCAGGTAACCGGCCTGCACCGCCCTGGTCAGGCGGCGTGCCGCATAATCGACCGTTGCGCCGGCAGGCGATACCGTGAGCGTGACCTGCAGGTTGGCCCCATAGTTGCCGCTTTCCTTGTCCACCGAGAAGCTCACCGGCGGTACGGGCGCTTGCCGGTTCAGGTAGCCCTTGAACGCATCGAACACGGCCTGTTCCTTGATGATCCGTTCATGCCCCGTTGTCCCCGAACCGACGTTAAATACCTTGTTCAGGTCGGCGCCATGGCGGCGGCTCGTATTCGGATGCATCTGGTCGACAAAATCCTCGCGCGCGATGATGCTGACGTAGCACACCTGGTTATCGTCCAGTGAGGTCGTGACCTTCCACGCTTCGTCGGGAGCGATCTGCTGCGACCGGTCGTTGGCCCCGGCCGGCGTGTCTTCGCTGGAGACGTCGCCAAAGCGGTGCGAGGCGACCTCGAACGGGCCGCCTGTCCTGAATTCATCGACGCTGCCTATTCCCGTTCCCAGGCCATAGGTGGCGCCGGCGATGCCGACAAAGGTGCCGGCCGCATCGAGGCGGTGGTCCTCATGGTTCCATTGCCCATCCGACTGCAGCCCGCGCAGGTAGCCATTGACCATGCCGCAGCCAAGCGAGTGCCCAATGAAGTCGAGTTTTTCCACGTCCAGGTAGTCGCGCACCTCGTCGACGAAACGCCTGAACGCGTCGATGTGGTTGCGATGGGGACCGAACAGGACGGGCAAGGTATTATGTTCGCCAAGGTAATCCAGGGCCCAGATCTCGCAGTCCTGGTAATCCGCGTTCTTCAGGAAGGTCCGCATGGCTTGCATGCCGTACTTCGGATCCGAAGAATTCGTCGCGTTACCGTGCACAAGGATTACCGGGCATTTCTTGCACCGCTCCCGGTGCTGTGCCTGATCCAGGCTTGGGTCGCCGCCAAAGCCCGTCAGGGTGTGTGGAAAGTCGTTGGGGAACTGGTTCATGACGAACTCCTTCCTGGCTCGTTTCCTTCACGCCTGCTTGCCCTTGCGAATAAAGTGGGTGAAGGAACGCGTTCGGCGACAGCGGGGCGTCGGGCGTGGATTCAATCTAGGCATGCGATCCGGGTGCGGCGGGAGGAAAATGGGTCTCTCTGACGCAGATCAAGGATTAGGGTGAGGAAGTTAGTGCGCCTGCAATTGTGCAAATGCGCTTTGATCGACGAGACATTTTCTGATCACAATGGCATGTTCCCACGGGTTCCGTCGGTGCGCCTCCCCGGGCTGGCCTGCAGACGCCTCGTGCCCGGCTGTTGATCTCCGGTATGATTGTGAGCCATTGATTTCGAATGCCAGCGCGCCGCCGCGCCAGACCCACGTAATGACCTCATTGACCCGCAACGATGCCCGCTGAACTGTCCGTCCTGGCCCAGGAACGGCCGCTGCGCATCCTGCTCGTGAATGCCGGCGAACCGGACGCCCTGACCTGGTCGGGCCTGGTGCAACCGCTGCGCCAGGCCGCGAAAATCCTCGGTCCCGAGCGCCTGCACGTGGACGTGCGCAGCCCCGACAAATTCACCAGCGACGCCCCGCGCCACTGGCACCTGGTGCTGCTCGCCGCCGACGAAGCGCAAGCCGGCCTGAAACCGGCGAATTTCCGCGCCCTGGTGGAACGCTGCCGCGCCGCGCCGTTCTGGGGCGGCGTCGGCGCCGGCGTGCTGTGGCTGGCCGAGGCCGGCGCCCTGAATGGCGTGAAAACCGCCTTGCCCTGGTCGCTCTACGCCGACGCCGACAGCCGCGCCGACCAGGCCGTGTTCACCCCCAACCTGTTTGAGATCGACGGCAACCGCCTGACCTGCTGCGGCGGCGCCGCCTCCGTCGACTTCGCGCTGACCCTGATCGACATCATTTTTGGCTCCAACGTGCAGGCACCGGTGAAAGAATTGCTGTGCGTCGACCGCGTGCGTGGCCGCGAAGAGCGCCAGCGCGTCGCCCTGCAGGCCCGCTTCGGCACCCTGCAGCCGAAGTTGACGGAAGCCGTGACGCTGATGGAAGCGAACATCGAAGAGCCGCTCTCGACCGACGAGGTCGCCCAGCTGGCCGGAGTGTCGCGGCGCCAGTTGGAGCGGCTATTTAAACAATATCTCGGCAGCCTGCCGTCGCGCTACTACCTGGAGCTGCGCCTGCAACGGGCGCGGCAACTGCTGATCGATACCAATTACTCGATCGTGCAGGTAGGGCTGATGTGCGGGTTTTCGTCGGGGTCGCACTTTTCGACGGCGTTTGGGGCCTTGTTTGGGAATACGCCGCGGGAGGAGCGGCAGCGCAGGTTGGCGGAGTAAGGCATGGAGGTTCGGTAGTGTCGCTGACGACCCGAAGCGACACTACCGGATATCAATTTTGTTACTGGACGATAAGAGTGACAGCCCAGTACCGACACCGATGAAGAACACGCTCGCGTATATGCAGGACCTGCCCCAGAACGCGAGATTTTCCGGGTCTACCAAAACGCCTGCCGCGCACAGAAGCATAGGTGCGACCACATTCCATGTGCGAATCTCCCGCAACCGATTCTTCAAAGGGATGGAAGGCCGGATCAGCAGCAGTGCCGTTAACCCTAGGGTAGTGAGGACCGCAGCGAAAAAGCGCTCCCCGGAAGGGGCGAAAGACGCCGTCGCTGCCACGACAGCAGCGATCGCAATTGAAAACAGAAGCCGGTTTCGGATGTCAGGAATCATACCTACCTTAGGCACGCGAACTTATTTCGAGATTGGACACACCAGGCCAACAGTCCTCTGTGGAACGTTTGTCAATTCAGATTCGAGTCCCGGTCGCAGGCGTACTTCGGATACGGCACTGGAGCGAGGAAAGTGCCGATGGCGGATGTAATCCTGGCCTTTAATTGCTCGCTACCGCCATCTTGCATATCGTTGTGGCGGGAGCCTTCGATGCGGACCACGCAGGTACTGTAGCGGCTCCGCTCTTCCTCGTTCGGCAGGACACCGGGGTCCGCAGTGGTGTCGCTGGCACGAATTGTCAGGACCTGGATACCAGCCGAGCGGGGCAACGCGACCCGCCGGCTGTCGAGGCTGATCAGGCCGGAAACGCGGTTCGGGTTGTCAGCGGCAAACTGAGCCGAACTGTCCCCGCCAAGCGAGTGCCCGATGAGGAGCAGGCGTTGCCAATCGAACTGAGGATAGCGTACGGCGACCTCGCCGATCAAGGTGGAGATCGACCGCGAGGCTACCCGGGCCATTGCTTGTACTTGCGGCGACACCGGGGCGTTCCGGTCCAATATGACGCCGCCGGCACTGTCATGCAGGGCAACCACCAGATAACCCATCTTGTTAAGATGGTTGGTGACGAATGAGTAGTCCGAACCAGAAAGTCCATATCCCGGGCTTAGGATTGCTACTGGACATGGTTTCGCATGAGTACAGGCTTGTATATTGGCTGGAGGGTGAATATCCACTGGGACGGCAGCCATGGCCATAGGCATGGCAAGCAGCAAGGGGAATAGGGCGAACAGACGGTGCATGAGATCTTTTCTTTTCCTCATAGGTGGCGCTAGTGCTGGGACCTGCCCTTCGCTTCCGACCCCAAGCGACCGAAACTGCCCGACACAGTTATGGCTGTTGAAGTTCAGGCCAACGCTGGATCAATCCCACAGATGGACTATGCCGAATCCAAAGCAAATGACAGAACTCCACAGCCGCCCTGAGCCAATTGTGGACCTAGGGTTGAGTCCGCTTACGGCCCAAAACGGACGCTAGAGTGCCTCTAGCGCAGCACCTGATCGGGCGCGACGATTCGCACATCGTGCATCTGGTTAAGGTAAGCTTCCAGATACGCTTTGTGCGCGGCACCGACGATGACAAGCGTCCGGCTGCCCGGAACAGTTCCAGACACTTCTCGGATGTTGGAAGCCATGCGCAGGTTGCGCACCTCCCAGCCGGCCACGTAACCACGGCCGAACTGTTGCGCAGAGCCTTCATTTAGCACCGCGCCGAAATCGCTGTCGTAAACAAGTTTGGCCCGTGCCGGAGCGTTGAGAGCGCGGTACAGGGCCATGACACCTTCCGCGTCTGCAAGGCGGGCATGCAAGTGTTTATTCGTTTGCCTGATTTCGGCGGACGCGGGGTTCTCCCAAGCTTTCATGATGGCTGCGCCATACGCTTTCATGTCCGTATCGGGCACGCTTCCCGCATCTGCAGTATGGTCGTCCATGCCGTAGACGCGCTCGAGCCCCAAGGCAGCTGCCAGTGGCGCGGCAATCAGGGCATCTTCACCCTGTCCGTTGTGCAATTTTTCGAGCGTTGCGACCAAGGTAGCATTGAGGCCATTGCCGGCATGCCGCTCAGCGTTTGCCAAGCGCAGCCACTGCACCAGTGCCGAGACCGGCTCACCAGCGGCGAGGAACACAGCCGCGAGGTGGCGCCGCTGCGACGCCGCAGGGACGGCAGGCCAGGCTGCAAGCAGTCGGTCGATCTCGGCGGTCGCTGCCGGCACATCGAGGCCGGTGGCAGTCTGCGCCGGCGCTGGATCCCAGCAATACCTTTGCACTGATTGCGCATAGCGCTGGGGAAACTGACGCATGAAGGCACATTGCGTGCCGGAGCGTTCTTCGATGGCGATGATCCGAGGCTTCCAGGCGAGCAAGCGGGCATGAAGGGCTTGGAGGCTTGCAGCTTGGAAGGTGGCCGGCAGATCCGCCAGGTGAGGGGTGCCAAGGACTAACACTTCGCTTGGCGAGCCCTTTGCCGGACCCTTTAATTTGCTCGGATCGAAGATTTTCGCAGGCTCTTGAGCACTTGCGCCTGCAGCGCAGAGCATCGCGGCCATTATTGGAGCAATATATTTTTTAAGCATTCGATGATGACTAAACTGATGCACGTTGGCGGACGCAGATTAGGGCAGAGAAATAAACCGGTCTAGCTTATCATTTCCAACGGGCAGCGAAACTCTCCGAATCTATCGCCGATTACAATCCTGGCGCGAAAGCAGCGTGGACGCGAGTGGCCACCTATGGTCCCGGCATGCCAGCTCACATCTGCTTACAAACCGTGCTAACCCGATCTTCAAAAGGCGTTAAGCTCTACCTTCGGCACTGAGAAGTAGGTAGCACATCATGAAGACGCAACTGCTTGAAGACATTGGTCAAAGCACAACGGTATCCCTTGCGCCTTCCAAAATAGTCGCAAATTCGAATGCAGACACACAGGTGAGAAACCTTGCGCCTGCAGGGAAGGCGCAGCCTGTCAGGCCTCGCGCTGACCTCGGCGTATGGCGGCAGAAGCCTGCAGCAGAGCCGCTTATTTCCCCGACGCAGCAGCCAGACCAACGACCGGCAACGCTGGAGTTGCAAAACGTCTTCGAGGAAATCGCGGCTCTGGAGGCACAGTTGGTGGATCCAACGCAGCAGCGTGAGCCTGCCATTGCGCCCGTCGAGCCCCCGCACGCGCTTGCCACGCCTGCAGCCGCACCTCGGCAGGAGGCTCCCACTCCCCCAGCCAAGTTTCTGCCCGAGCCTCCTGATCCTCCAGCCAAGCCTGTACATAAGCCTGCCGTTCCGCAAGCCGAGGCCACGCTTGCCCCGCACACGACGCAAGATGCGACTGTGCCGCAAGACCCTTTGTTCGACTTCACAGCCCCCTTGCCGGCACAACAGGCAGCTGATCCATTCACGCGTGCCCCGACCGGGCTGACCCAGTCCAGGAAGCGCTATCTCCTGTGGGCCGCGTGCGTGCTGTCCGGTGCACTGCTCATCCAGGGCGGCCGGTGGTTATACCAGGAGCGCAACGACGCCGGATCGCTCGCGCTCATCGCCAATGAAGCGAGAGAAAAGCCTCAGGTCGACAATGCCGTGAAGGGAGCAATCGCTCCACGGGAGCTTACGCCGGGGCCTGACAGTGACCCAAGTGTGACGCCCACTGTGCCCGCGAGCCGTCCTGTATCTACTGTGCCGCCGCTCGTGATGCTGGAACCTGAACCGTCCACTGTCGCCAAGGTTGAACAGAGCTCCCCATTGGTGGCGGACCGGGTAGAGCAGCAGATGGCGCCGAAGCCTGAACCTGTTGCGAAACAGGCGCCCGCTGCTGCGTTACCGAAACCGCCAAGCCGAACGGCAGAGAAGCAGACCGACGCGCCAGCCAAGCGGGCAACGGAAAAAGCGAAACGTGAGCCCGTGCGTCAGGTTGCACGCGCCTCCGCCGCCGAGGCAGAAAGACCGGCGAAGCGAGACACCACGATGACGGCAACGCTCCAGGCATGCAGGGAACACGGGTATAACGCGGTGCAATGCGTCAAGCGGGCCTGCGAGGTGACCCAATATGGGTTCGTTTGCCGTGGGCGTTGAGGTATAAGCCAGACATCGTCGGCGCTGCGGTTTCAGGGCCTGACGCAACTGCGCCGGCGCGTCACGCTCCAGGCGCGCTTCGGCACCCTGCAGTCGAAGCTGACGCAAGCCGACTGGCATCAGGACATCGGCGCCATCTCCCTGTATTTCACCAGCCAGAAGCTACTGCCCGCTAAGACACGCGCTTTTGTGGACTTCATTACCGAGCAGTTTCGCGCCAGCGCCTGGCATAGCGCTTCACAGCGCGACATAGATTTCGGCTTGTCGGCTATCTCGCTCATCAATAAAACAAATTGGTCTTGAGTTGTTAATTGTCATACTCTATCAAACACCAGCCCACAGCCGATAGGATCGATATGAGTGACAACAAGATGGATTTGAATACCGCCGAGAATGAACTGAAGTGCCCAATGGGACACGGCAGCAAGCCGAAGCAGACCCGCACCAACGCCCATTGGTGGCCTGATCAGCTGAATCTGACCGTCCTGCACCAGCATGCCAACCTGGGCGATCCGATGCTGGAAGATTTCGACTACAGAGCCGAATTCCAGCGGCTCGACCTCGACGCGGTCATTGCCGACCTCCATGCGCTCATGACCGATTCGCAGGACTGGTGGCCAGCCGACTATGGCCACTACGGTCCCTTCTTCATCCGCATGGCCTGGCATTCGGCGGGCACCTACCGCATCTTCGACGGCCGCGGCGGTGCGCGCTCGGGCGAGCAGCGTTTTGCACCGCTGAACAGCTGGCCGGACAATGGCAACCTGGACAAGGCGCGCAGGCCGCTCTGGCCGATCAAGCAGAAGTACGGCAAACAGCTATCCTGGGCCGACCTGATGATCCTGGCCGGTAACGTCGCACTCGAATCCATGGGCTTCAAGACCTTCGGCTTCGGCGGCGGCCGCGAAGACATCTGGGAGCCGCTGCCGATCGACTGGGGCCCGGAATCGACCTGGCTCGGCGACGAGCGCTACAGCGGCGAGCGCGAGCTGGCCAAGCCGCTCGCGGCCGTCCAGATGGGCCTGATCTATGTGAACCCGGAAGGCCCCAACGGCAAGCCCGATCCCCTGGGCTCGGCACGCGACATCAGGGACACCTTTGCCCGCATGGCGATGGACGACGAAGAAACCGTGGCGCTGGTCGCGGGCGGCCACACCTTCGGCAAGTGCCATGGCGCCGGCCCGGGCCACCACCTGAACGCCGATCCCGAAGGCGCGAATATCGAGGAACTGGGCCTCGGCTGGAAGAACTCGTACGAGAGCGGCATCGGCGCGCATGCCATCACGAGCGGCCTGGAAGGGGCATGGACTGCGACGCCGACGACCTGGGACATGAGCTACCTCGAGACCCTGTTCGGCTTCGACTGGGAACTGACGACCAGCCCGGCAGGCGCTCACCAATGGAAACCTGTCGGCGATGCGGGCCGCAACGTGCCCGACGCCCACATCCCCGGCAAATTCCACCAGCCGATGATGACCACGGCCGACCTGGCGCTGCGCTTCGATCCTGCTTACGAAACCATCGCGCGCCGCTTCCTGGACAATCCGGAGCAGTTCGCCGACGCTTTCGCACGCGCCTGGTTCAAGCTGACGCACCGCGACATGGGTCCGAAGCTGCGCTACCTGGGCCCGCTGGTGCCGCAGGAAGAGTTGCTGTGGCAGGACCCGATCCCCGAGGCGGACCACCCGCTCGTGGACGAGGCAGACATCGCCGTCCTGAAGGGGCAGCTGCTCGCTTCAGGCTTGAGTATCCCACAACTCGTCAAGACAGCCTGGGCGTCCGCTTCCACATTCCGCGGCAGCGACATGCGCGGCGGCGCCAATGGCGCCCGCATCCGCCTGGCGCCGCAAAAGGACTGGGAAGGGAACGATCCGGCCGAGCTGGCAGAGGTGCTGGCGCGCCTGGAAGCGATCCAGGAGCAGTTTAATAGCGCAGCCAGTGGCGGCAAGCGCGTCTCGCTGGCCGACCTGATCGTGCTGGGGGGATGCGCCGCGGTGGAAGCGGCAGCCAAGGCGGCCGGCCACGATATCCGGGTGCCCTTCCGGCCCGGCCGCATGGACGCCTCGCCGGAGCAGACCGACGTCGACGCCTTCGAGGTCCTCGAACCCGCCGTGGACGGGTTCCGCAACTACATTCACGCAAGGGGCGCCGGCAATGTGGCCAATGCGATGATCGACAAGGCCAACCTGTTGATGCTGACCGCGCCCGAGATGACGGCCCTGGTAGGCGGCATGCGGGCATTGGGAGCGACCAGCGGCAACGTGCAGCACGGCGTATTTAGCACCCGTGCCGGCACGCTCACGCCTGACTTCTTCATCAACCTGCTGGACATGCGCACGGCGTGGAAGCGCGTCGAGGGCAGCACGCACCTGTTCGAGGGCACCGACCGCCAGACCGGCGAGCGCCGCTGGACCGCGACCCTGGCTGACCTGATTTTCGGCAGCAACGCGCAATTGCGCGCGTTGTCGGAGGTCTATGCTGCGCGCGACGGCGAGGATCATTTCGTGCAGGACTTCGTGAAGGCGTGGACGAAGGTCATGGAGCTCGACCGCTTTGACTTGAAATACCGCAAGGCGGCCTGATCCGGTAGTGTTGGGGGCAGGCCTGCAATTCGGACGCGGACGCTAGAGTGGAGGCCGTGTCCGGATGCCAGGCCTTGCCCCGGCTGTGTGCTCTTAGGTGCTCCTGGCCGGTTCAGGCAAGGCAGTGCCGCAGTTCCTGCAATAGCGTGAACTGACTTCGTGTCCGCCACTCCCGCAGTGACCGCAGCGCAACGTTGACCGAAGTGGGGTTCGTCGTCCGCTCCGTTGCGCCGTCATCTCGGCGGTCACGATGCCGGTTGGTACTGCAAGGATGCCCCAGCCGAGCAGCATCATAAACGAGGCAATTGCTTGGCCTAGCGCGGTCTTGGGGGTGATGTCCCCATAACCGACGGTAGTCATGGTGACGATGGCCCAGTACATCGCTGCCGGAATACTGGTGTAGCCGTTTTCCGGTCCTTCGACCACGTACATTACGGTACCGAGGATGAGCACGGCCATTAAGACCACGGCCAGAAAAACCATAATCTTTCGTCGGCTCGCTGCCAGTGCTTCACCCAGGCGCGTAAATTCCTCGAAATACCGAGAGAGCTTGAAAATCCTCAGCACACGCAGCAAGCGCAGGATGCGGATGTCAAGCAGTGCCTCTGTTCCTGGAATCAGCAGCGAAACATAGGTCGGTAGCAGCGATATAAGGTCGATAAGGCCATAGAAACTGAGCGCATAGCGTAGTGGATGCCGCACAGTCGCGAGCCTCACCGCGTACTCGATCGTGAACAGCAACGTGAAGAACCACTCCAAGCCATTCATCAGATCAGCGTGCGGGCCACCAATTGCCGGTACGCTCTCAAGTACGACTACCAGGATGCTGAGCAGGATTGCAACAACCAGGCCGATGTCAAACGCACGTCCCGCCGGCGTTTCGATCCCAAAAATGATTTCGTGGACATGCGCACGCCATCCTCCTTCCGGGCCGGCAGACTCTGCCGGGCGGAACGCATCATGTTGGTGATGTTGAGATGGGGTCGACACAGAGCCTCTTGAGGATGTAGCTAATTACGTTCGGCCCATGCCGAAATCATTAACTCTCGGCATGAACATCCTGGACTTCGTGCTCTGAATAGTCCCGGTTTTCGGCACTCGAGAGGCACTATTGCAACGTCGATTATAGCCAATGCGACCCTGCGAGCCACGACCGGCTTGAAAAGAAGGAGTCCGTCATGAAGCTTATCCGCGTTGGGATCGACTTGGCAAAGAATGTCTTTCGGATTCACGGTGTTGACCGGTCTGAGAAGGCGATATGGCGACGCAAGCTCGTTCGGGGCGACTGGATCAAGGCAATGCTCGACCGAATTGAGCCGGGCTGCGAGATCGGCATGGAAGCGTGCAGTAGCGCGCATCACTGGCCCGGTTGCTGCAGGCTCGAGGCTATACGGTCAAGCTCGTCGCCCCGCAGTTCGTTAAACCCTACGTCAAGAGCAACAAGAACGACGTCAACGATGCCGAAGCAACAAGCCGCATGATGGCCAACAGGTCAAACCGGCGCTGACAGAACCCGCAAACGTCTGAGGCTTTTAAGCCCGTCAAAGTGATAGGGAGTCAGCGCGCGAATAGCCCATCAGGGTCCAGCGCCTGGAACAGGTGTAGCAGTACGAGACCGCATATACGTAAGCAGTCGCACCTCACGGCCAAAATACGGATTGTTTACAAACGAGGAGGAGTCCGTATACGGACGTCCGTGCTGCTTAGTGTACGGGAATGATTGTCTGCCATACAAGTAACCCATACCGCGCGTGTCGGTATCGTGGCTAATGTTGCAGAGCCTTCGTCGGCACAAGATCGCTTACCTTGCAGTACTCCGGCCAAAAATGAAAATCCCCGTCGCACTTCTGCAAGAACTTGCCACCCCGTCTTCCTATAATGATCAGGTTCGGCGCCCGTCCCTTGGCGCGCCAGTCACCAACGTGGATGAGGAAAAAGTCATGAATGCAAAGCTCGATTCGGGTGTCACAACGCGGCCTGTCACTCGGCAGACCTTCGACGAAGTCCTCGTCCCGACCTACGCCCCGGCTGCGATGGTGCCGGTGCGCGCGGCGGGGCTGGATGTGTGGGACCAGGAAGGCAAGCGTTACCTCGACTTCACCTCGGGCATCGCCGTCTCGAGCCTCGGGCACTGCCACCCGGTGCTGGTCGACGCGATGACGAAGCAGATCAACACCCTGTGGCACCTCGGTAACGGCTACACCAACGAGCCGGTGTTGCGCCTGGGTTCGGCCCTGGTCGAAGCGACCTTCGCCGACCGCGCCTTCTTCGCCAACTCGGGCGCGGAAGCGAACGAAGCGGCCCTGAAACTGGCCCGCAAGTACGCGCACACGAAATTCGGCGCGCACAAGTCGCGCATCGTTTCCTGCCTGTCGTCGTTCCACGGCCGCACGCTGTTCACCGTGTCGGTCGGCGGCCAGCCGAAGTACACCGAAGGCTTCGAGCCGCTGCCGCAGGAAATCAACCACATCCCGTACAACGACATCGAAGCGGCGCGCGCCGCCATCCTCGATGACGTCGCGGCCGTGATCGTCGAGCCGATCCAGGGCGAGGGCGGCGTCATCCCGGGCGACCATGACTTCCTGGTCGCGCTGCGCGAACTGTGCGACAAGACCGGCGCGCTGCTGATCTTCGACGAAGTGCAGTCGGGCGTGGGCCGCACCGGCGCCTTCTATGCGTACATGAACACCTCAGTCATCCCGGATGTCCTCACCAGCGCCAAGGCGCTCGGTAACGGCTACCCGATCGGCGCCATGCTCACCACCGAGGAGATCGCCCAGCACCTGAACGTCGGCTCGCACGGCACCACCTACGGCGGCAACCCGCTGGCGGCCACCGTCGCGCTGAACGTGGTCGAGATGATCAACCAGCCGGCCTTCCTGGCACGCGTCAACGAAGCGAGCGCGAAGATCTTCGCCAATCTGGAAAAGCTCACTGCCGAGTTCCCGCAGCTGTTTGGCAAGGCGCGCGGTCAGGGCCTCTTGATCGGCCTGCCGCTGGCCGAAGGCTTCAAGGGCCGCGCCAAGGACGTTACCAAGATCGCCGAGAAGATGGGCCTGATGCTGCTGATCGCCGGCCCGGACGTGATCCGCTTTGCGCCGGCGCTGATCGTCACCGACGAGCAGATCATGGAAGCGGACCGCATCCTGCGCGCCGCGGTCGCGGAATTCCTGGCCGCCGCCTGACGCTGCCCGCTTTTATACCACCCGGCCCGCGCAGCGACGCGGGCCGCGGTTCGTCCGCAGCGCAGTGATTGGGAGTGAGTCCATATGTATGTAGTCCGTCCGGTAGAACTGAGGGACATCGACGCCCTGGAAAGCCTGGCCGCCGTGATGACGCCCGGCGTGCATACGCTGCCGCGCACGCGCGATACCATCGCCGCTTTCATCGAGCGCTCGATCGCTTCCTTTGCGGCGCAGGTGGACATTCCGAGCGAAGAGTCCTACCTGTTCGTGCTGGAAGAGACGGCGACAGGTGACGTTGTCGGTACCGCCGCCGTGCACGCCTCGGCCGGCTCGAACGGCACCTATTTCGCGTTCCGCAACGACGTCATCCAGCAGGTCTCGCGCGACCTGAACATCTGCCACAGCGTGCATGCGCTGACGCTCTGTTCGGAACTGACCGCCTGCTCGCAGCTCTCGGGCTTCCACCTGCGCGACCGCGAGCACGCCGGCATCGAGGCCGCGCTGCTGTCGCGCGCGCGCCTGCTGTACGCGGTGCTGGCGCCGAAGCGCTTCGGCGACCGCTTCTTCGTGCCGCTCGCCGGCGTCACCGATAACGACGGCCAATCGCCGTTTTGGAACGCGCTGGGCCGCAAGTTCTTCAAGATGGATTTTTTGGAGGCCGAACGCGTCGTCGGCGGCGCGCGCAACCGCACCATGATCGTCGAGCTGATGCCGCACTATCCGGTTTATGTGCCGCTGCTGCCTGGCGACGCCCAGGCGGCGATGGGGCAGATCCACCCGAGCGGCCAGCTGGCCTTCAACCTGCTGACGCAAGAAGGCTTCGAGGCGGACGAATATGTCGACATCTTCGACGGCGGCCCGATCCTGGCGGCCCATAAACTCTCGCTGCGCTCGTTCTGCGGCTCGCAGCACCGCCGCGTCGAGACTACGCGCGGGGCCGACAGCGACAAACTCGTCACCTATGCGGTGGCGACGAATGCCGAGCGCTTCCGCGCCATCACCGTGGCCTGCCCGCCATGCGACACTTCCGACGTCGTCTGCCTGCCGCTGGCAGCGCAGCAGGCGCTTGGCGTGAAGCCGGGCGACCCTGTCATCTGCGTCAGAATCTGAGAGAGGCACCATGCTCGTCATTCGTTCCATTGCCGCTTCGGACCTCGACCCGCTGATCGAGATGGCCCACCAGGTCGGCGGCGGCATGACCACCTTAAAGCCCGACCGCAAGATGCTGGGCGACCGCGTCGACTGCGCGGTGGCCTCGTTCGCCGGCACCATCCCGCCGGAAGAGCGCGACTACATGTTCGTGATGGAAGACACCGACAACGGCCAGCTCGCCGGCATCTGCGCCATCAAGGGCGCGGTCGGCCTGACCGAACCGTTCTATAACTACCGCATCGGCACCCTGGTGCACTCCAGCCGCGAACTGAACGTGTTCACGCGCATGGAAACGCTGTACCTGTCGAATGACCTGACGGGTGCCACTGAGCTCTGTTCCCTCTTCCTGCGGCCGGACTACCGCAAGGGGTATAACGGCAAGTGGCTGTCGAAAAGCCGTTTTCTCTTCATCGCCCAGTTCCAGCAGCTGTTCACCGAGAAGATCATCGCCGAGATGCGCGGCTACCTGCTGGAAGACGGCACCAGCCCGTTCTACGAAGGCCTGGGCCGCCACTTCTTCAAGATGGATTTCAACCACGTCGACGGCCTGACCGCGATCGGAAAAAAATCCTTCATCGCTGAACTGATGCCGCGCCAGCCCTTGTATGTGGACTACCTGCCGGAGTCGGCGCGCGAAGTGATCGGCCAGGTGCACCGTTCGACGCTGCCGGCCCGTAAGCTGCTCGAGCAGGAAGGCATGCACTACGAGGGTTATGTCGACATCTTCGACGCCGGCCCGGTGCTGCAGGGCCGCGTGAAGGAACTGCGTTCGGTGCGCGACAGCGTGCTGCGCGTGGCGGTCGAAGGGCGCCCCGAAGGCGAGACCGAATGCTTTCTGGTGTCGAACACGAAGCTCGACGATTTCCGGATGGTGCTGGGCCAGACCACGATCGACGGCGGCGAGGTTGCACTCTCGGTGCAGGAGCTGGCCCTGCTGCATGTCCAGGCGGGCGACCCGGTGCGCACGCTGTCACTCAACGTAAGGAAGAACAATGGCTAACCTGTCGAACTACATCAACGGCGAATGGCTCTCAGGTAGTGGCGCGGAACTGGTTACGATCGACCCGTCCACCGGCCGCCAGACCTGGGCCAGCAACGAGTCCACAAGCGAGGACGTGCAGGGCGCCGCCCAGGCCGCGCACGACGCCTTCGAAGCCTGGGCGCTGCGCCCGCTCGAAGAGCGCATCGCGGTGTGCACGCGTTTTCGCGACCTGCTGAAGGAACACGCCGAGGAACTGGCGTCAATCATCGCCGAGGAAGTGGGCAAACCCCTGTGGGAAGCGCGCACCGAAGCGGCGACAATGGCGAACAAGGTCGACATCTCGGTCCAGGCCTACGGCGCGCGCACCGGCGAAACGGCGGCGAAGGTTGCCGACGGCAACGCCGTGCTGCGCCACCGGCCGCATGGCGTGTTCGCCGTGTTCGGCCCGTATAACTTCCCGGGCCACTTGCCGAACGGGCACATCGTGCCGGCGCTGATCGCCGGGAACACGGTCGTCTTCAAGCCGAGCGAGTACGCGCCGCGCACTGCGGTGAAAACCGTGCAGCTGTGGGAGCAGGCCGGCCTGCCGGCGGGCGTGCTGAACCTGGTCAACGGCGGCCGCGACACCGGCGTCAACCTCGGCCAGAACGCGCTGATCGACGGCGTGCTGTTTACCGGCAGCAGCCAGACCGGCGCCGCCCTGCATAAACAGTTCGGCGGCCAGCCGGGCAAGATGCTGGCGCTGGAAATGGGCGGCAACAATCCGCTCGTCGTCTGGGACTTGCAGGACGACCCGAAAGCGATCGACGCCGCCGTGCATCACGCCGTCATGTCGGCCTTTATCTCCGCCGGCCAGCGCTGCACCTGCGCGCGCCGCCTGGTGGTGCAGGACAACGAGCAGGGCCGAAAATTCATCGAGCGCCTGGTCGAGGTGGCGTCCAGGCTGCAGGTCGGCGCCTCGAAGGCTGAGCCGCAGCCCTTCATGGGTCCGGTCGTCTCGGCCGCCGTGGCCGCGCGCCTGGTGCAGGCGCAGGCCGACATGGCGGCCAAGGGCGGCAAGGTGCTGCTGCAGATGCGCCAGCTCGATCCGAATGCAGGCTTCGTCACTGCCGGCATGGTCGACGTGACTGACGCCCAGGGCATCCCGGACGAAGAGTGGTTCGGCCCGCTGCTGCAGGTGATCCGCGTGAACAGTTTTGACGACGCCGTGCGCGCTGCGAACGCCACCGAATTCGGCCTGGCCGCGGCCCTGTTGTCGCCGTCGGAAGAACTCTGGAAGCGTTTTGCGATAAAAGCGCGCTCCGGCATCGTCAACTGGAACCGCCCGACTACGGGCGCGGCCAGCTCGGCGCCTTTCGGCGGCGTCGGTAAATCGGGCAACCATCGCCCGAGCGCCTATTACGCGGCCGATTACTGCGCCTATCCGGTCGCCTCGATCGAGACGTCCGAACTCGAAATGCCGGCCAAGCTGTCGCCGGGACTGCGCTTCTAAAGCTGAACATTTAAATTATGCGTAACGCTCGCGAATACAATTTCGACGGCCTGGTTGGCCCGTCGCACAACTACGCCGGCCTCTCGTTCGGCAACGTCGCTTCGTTCAGCAATGTGCGGAGCGCCTCGAACCCGCGCCTGGCCGCGCTGCAGGGCCTGGCCAAGATGCGCGACCTTGCCGCGCGCGGCTTCGCCCAGGCGGTGATGCCGCCGCAGGCGCGTCCGAACTTCCGGCTGCTGCGCAGCCTCGGCTTTTCGGGCACCGACGCCGACGTGCTGGCGCAGGCCTGGCGCGAGGCGCCGGTGATCCTGTCCTGCGCCTGGTCGGCCGCACCGATGTGGACCGCGAACGCGGCCACCGTCAGCCCTTCGGCCGACACCCGCGACGGCCGCGTGCACTTCACGGCCGCCAACCTGAACAACAAGCTGCACCGCTCGGAAGAGCACGTGCAGGCCACGCGCACCCTGCGCGCGATTTTTGCGGACCACGACCACTTCGTCGTGCACGACCCGCTGCCGCCGACGCCGGCCTTTGGCGACGAGGGCGCGGCAAACCACACGCGCTTCGCTGCCAGCCACGGTGCGGCCGGAGTCGAGTTCTTCGTGTATGGTCGGGTGGAGTTCGACCCGTCGGCGCCGTTTCCGAAAAAATACCCGGCGCGCCAGACCCTGGAAGCCTCGCAGGCCGTCGCCCGCCTGCACGGCCTGGACCCGGCGCGCACCGTGTTCGCCGCGCAGAACCCGGACGTGATCGACCAGGGCGTGTTTCATAACGACGTGATCGCAGTCGGAAACGGCAACGTCTTGTTCTATCATGAGCAGGCGTTTGCCGACGAGGCGGCCACGATCGAGGCGCTGCGCCGCTCGGTGGCCGGTGTCGGTGCCGAGTTTGTACCGGTACGCGTAGATGGTGGCATGGTGCCGGTGGCGGACGCGGTCGCGAGCTACCTGTTCAACAGCCAGCTGCTCTCGAAACCCGACGGCAGGATGGCGCTGCTGGTGCCGCACGAGTGCCGCGAAAATGCGGCGGTCGCGAACTACCTGGCTGGGCTGGTTAGCAGCGGCGGGCCGATCGACGAATTGCTCGAATTCGACCTGCGCCAGAGCATGCGCAACGGCGGCGGCCCAGCCTGCCTGCGCCTGCGCGTGGCGCTGACCGACGAGCAGGCAGCGAGCCTGCACGGCAGCGTGATCATGACTGAGACGCTGTATGCGCAGCTGGTGGAGTGGGTCGAGCGCTATTACCGCGACCGCGTGGAGCCGAAGGACCTGATGGACCCACAGCTGGCGATCGAATGCACGACGGCGCTGGAAGCATTGGAGCGCATTCTCGGGTTGCCGGGGTTGTACGATTTTAGTTAGTTTGCAGATGATCAGCCGGTGAGACCGCGTGGGCATGAATGCCCACCCTACGGTGCACCTCTTTTGTAGGGTGGGCCGGGCGGCGAACCGCTCTTGAGCCCACGCGGTACAACGGTAATAAGAAGACGGCGCTAAGCGAAGCGTCCGCAGAATTAAAACGAGCGCGGTGCAAGACGCACCGCATGTGAAGCACACGATGTACACGCTTCCGGGACAAGGAAGCCAGAGACCTGGACGGGCCAACCCCGTCCACCAAACGCCGGTCCGCGCAAAGCCAAAAGCCGTAGCGCCGACCAGCGACAACATTAGCTTTTGGAGAAGCACATGAACTACATGCCGCAAGATTTGCGTACCCAGACCCTTGCGCTGGTGACGAACCAGCCAGCAGCCGGCGCCACCGACCAGGTCCGCTCCCTGATCAGCGCCTGGCTCGGCGCGCTCGACGAGGAAGACCTGGCGGGCACCACGCCTGAAGCCCTGGCCCCTGTGCTGTGGGACGGCTTCACGCAGGCTGCCAAACGCACCGGGCCTGGCTGCCAGATCGCGCAACTGAGCTACATGGACACCAAGGGTAACAAGGACACGGCACTGCTGATCCTGAACGAAGACATGCCTTACCTGGTCGACTCGTTCGTCATGGCGCTGCGCAAGGAACGCGTCACCGCCGCCGGCGTCATGAATGCCGTGCTGCCGGTGCAGAGGGATGGCAACGGAGTCGTCACCAGCGTTGGAGACCCTGGTGCTCCCCTTGAATCGGTCGTGCTGGTGCTGATGAACGACGAACTGACCTTCGAAGAACTCGACCGCCTGACCGCGCGCATCCGCATGGTCGCCAACGATGCCGCCGTCGTGCACCGCGACGCCGTCGCCATGGGCGACCGCATGACGGAAGTTGCCGCCGCCGCTGCTGCGAACGGCACCCCGGCCGGCCAGGAAGTGGCCGCCTTCCTCGAGTGGGCCAAGAACGAAGGCTTCGAGCCCTTCGGCTACGCCTACTACGTCGTCCAGCCGGGCCAGACCGAACTGGCACGCGACATCCCGAGCCGCATCGGCGTGCTGAAGGACACCTCGCACCCGGTCTACGGCACCTGCCTGGCCAACATCCCGGGCGAACTGAATACCTTGTCAAGCCGCGCCGAGACCCTGTCGATCGTCAAGGCCGACGTCGAAGGCACGCTGCACCGCGACCAGCCGCTCGACTTCATCGGCGTGCGCAACACCGACGCACACGGCAACATCCTCGGCGAGCACTGCTTCGTCGGCCTGTTCACCCGCGCCGCCACCGCGACCCCGCTGGCGCGCCTGCCGTTCGCGCGCGGCCGCGTCGCGAAAGTCCTGAGCCTGGCCGGTGTGCGCCAGGAAGGCTTCCGCGCCGAGAAATTCCTCGAGATCCTGGAATCCCTGCCGCGCACCGAAACGGTGGAAGCCGATCCGGAGTGGCTGGCGCAAGTCTGCAGCTCGGTCGTTTCGCTGTACAAGCAGCCGCGCGCGAAAGTCTTCGCCCGCCGCGACGTGTATGGCCGCCACATGAACGCGCTGGTCTACCTGCCGCGCGAGCGCTACAGCGCAGCCGTGGCCACGTCGCTGGTCCAGGCCATGAAAGAAAGCACCGGCGCGCATGACGTGCGTTACTTCACCCTGGTCGCTGACGGCCCGCTGGCCCGTGTCTACCTGATCGCACACGGCGCTCGCAACGAACTGGACCTGGAAAAAGACGTCCAGCAGCCGCTGCTGTCCGTGCTGGACGACTGGCACGACCGCTTCGCCGCGCTCACCAGCGACATGCAGGACACTGCTCAGCGCAGCAACCTGCGCAAGCTCGTCCCGAACCTGCCGGTCAACTACATCACCGCCACCGAGCCGTCGGTTGCCTTCCGCGACCTGCAGGTCATCCTGCAGAACGAACAGTCGAACCGCGTGTCGGCGCGCATCGAAGCCGGCGACGTCGGCACCGCATCGGTGCGCTTGTACTCGGACGAGACCGTGCCGCCGCTGTCGCGCATCCTGCCGGCCCTGCATAACGCCGGTGTCGCCATCGACCGCGAGCAGACCTACCGCATCACCACCGCCGACGGCGGCCATCACTACGTGACCGCGCTCGCCGTCGACGCCGAATCGGCCGCCAAGCTGGCCAAGCCGGGCATCGTCAACGTGGCCGAAGAACTGTTCGCCGCGCTGTTCAACGACGAAGCCGAAGACGGCCGCATGAACGGCCTGTCGATCGAAGGCGGCCTGTCGATGCGCGAAGTGCAGCTGGTGCGTGCCTACATCAGCTACTGGCGCCAGCTGGGTTCGAAGTTCTCGGTGCGCTACATGGCCGAGACGCTGCGCTCGCAGCCGGCCCTGGTGAAAGAATTCGTCACCGCCTTCCTGCAGCGCTTCAACCCGGCCCTGGCCGAGTCCGAGCGCGCGGCCGGCACCGCCAAGCTGGCGTCGCTGAAGGCCGGCCTGTCGAGCGTGAACCACGCCGACACCGAAGAAATCATGGCCGCCCTGGTCGAGCTGGCGCTGGCAACGGTCCGCACCAACTACTTCCAGAACGCTGGCGAAAAAATCATCTTCAAGTTCGATACCAGCAGCCTGTCGCTGGCGCCGGAACCGCGTCCGTACCGCGAAATCTACGTGTTCTCGCGCCGCTTCGAAGGCGTGCACCTGCGCGGCGGCCCGGTCGCCCGTGGCGGCCTGCGCTGGTCGGACCGCATGGAAGACTACCGTACCGAGGTGCTGGGCCTGGTGAAGGCGCAGATGGTCAAGAACGCCGTCATCGTGCCGGCCGGCTCGAAGGGTGGTTTCGTCTGCAAGCAGATGCCGAAGGATGCGGCGCGTGAAGTCATCGCTGCCGAAGGCGAAGCCTGCTATCGCATGTTTATCTCCAGCCTGCTGGAACTAACCGACAACCGCGTGCGCGGCGCGATCGTGCCGCCGGAAGCAACCGTGCGCCATGACCAGGACGACCCGTACCTGGTGGTCGCCGCCGACAAGGGCACCGCAACCTTCTCTGACATCGCCAACGGCATCGCCGTGCAGCGCGGCTTCTGGCTGGGCGACGCCTTTGCGTCCGGCGGCTCGAACGGCTACGACCACAAGAAGATGGGCATCACCGCCAAGGGCGCCTTCGAGGCGGTCAAGCGCCACTTCTACGAAATCGGCCACGACATGAGCACGACGCCGATCACGATGGTCGGCGTGGGCGACATGTCGGGCGACGTGTTCGGCAACGGCGTGCTGCTGTCGCGCCAGCTGAAAGTGCTGGCCGCGTTCGACCACCGCCACATCTTCCTCGACCCGGCACCGGATGTCGCGGCCTCGTTCGCCGAGCGCCAGCGCATGTTTGCGCTGCCACGCTCGTCGTGGGAAGACTATGACAAGTCGCTCATCTCGGCCGGCGGCGGCGTGTTCCCCCGTTCTGCCCGTTCGATCGACCTTTCGCCTCAAGTACGTTCTGCGCTCGGCATCGAAGAGACCTCGCTGGCGCCGGAAGAGCTGATGCACCGCATCCTGCTCGCGCCGGTCGACCTGTTCTACAACGGCGGCATCGGTACCTATATCAAGTCGTCGAACGAGACCCACGCCCAGGTGAAGGACCGCGCCAACGACCGCATCCGCGTCAACGGCAACGAACTGCGCTGCAAGGTGGTGGCCGAAGGCGGCAACCTGGGCGCGACCCAGGCCGGCCGTATCGAATTCGCGCTGGCCGGTGGCCGCATCTTCACCGATGCGATCGACAACTCGGCCGGCGTGGACTGCTCGGACCACGAAGTCAACATCAAGATCTGGCTCGACACCGAAGTCAATGCCGGCAAGCTGCCGGAAGCCGACCGTAACCGCGTCCTGAACGACATGACCGGCGACGTCGAGACCCTGGTCCTGCGCGACAACACGCAGCAGACCCACCTGCTGACCCGCGAAGTGCAGGCCCAGGCGAACGGTTCGGTCGTGGACAGCTACGCTGCCCTGATCACCAGCCTGGAAAGCGAAGGCGCGGTATCGCGCGAGCTGGAGCAGCTGCCGACGGACACCGAACTGCAGCGCCGGAAAGCCATGGGCGTCGGCCTGACGGCACCGGAACTGGCCGTCGTCGTCGCCAACGTCAAGAACCGCTTCAAGCGCATCCTGGCCGCGCTGCCGCTGACCGACGAACCATGGGCCGACACCGTGCTGCGCCCGTACTTCCCGGCGCAACTGGTTGCCACCCGCGATCCCCTGGACCACCCGCTGGCCAACGCCATCCTGGCCACCGTGCTGGCCAACGAAGCGGTCAACCGCTGCGGCCCGCTGATGATCCGCGACCTGGCCACCGAGCACCGCGTCGACGAAGCGGAAGTCGTCAAGGCCTGGGGCCGTGCCTGGGCGGCGCTGAACCTGGCGCCGGTGTTCGACGCGCTCGACGCCGACGCGCTGAAGGTGCCGCGTGACGTGTCGGTCGCGGTCGATGCGCGCACCCGTGCGCTGCTGCGTGCCGTGATCGAAGGCGTGCTGTCGCTGCCGCAGGGCGCCGACGGCATGGAAGAGCTGCAGTCGCTGTTCGCCAATAGCGACCAGGTGCGCCAGCTGATGCCGGCCAAGGCGGAAGCCGACGGCCACGCCGGCCTGAACGCGGGCTTCGTGCATGCCTGGAAGTCGGTCGAGACCATCGAGTCGCTGGCCACCTTCCTGTTCGCCGCGGTATCGGTGCAGCGTCCAGCCGGGATGTCGCTGGCCCAGTTCCTTCAGGTCGGCATGGCGCTGCGCGAGCGCGCCGGCATCGACACGCTCGAGCGCGGCCTGAAGCTGCCGCCGCAGAGCAAGTCGCAGGAACAGCTGCGCAACTACGCGATGCAGGCACTGCGCCGCACCCAGCAGCGCCTGCTGCTGCAGGTGATCGGGCGTGCCGGTAGCGGCGACGCGCTGGCGGCGGTGGATGCGGTAACGTCGGAAATGGGCCTGACCGGCTACGCGCCGGTCACCGACCTCGAACAGGCAATGCTGGACGTCTGGTCGCTGTCGGAAGGTTCCAATCCCGAGCGCCTGGCAGCGTAAAGCATGAGCGCGCCCGTCATTCCCGTGGTGCCCGAAGCGGTGCGCGCGCTGGCCGAGGCTGATTTCGGCCCGGTCGCGCAGCGCTTCACCGATGCCGGCTTTGTGGTCGGGATGCCGTTCAAGGGCATCCTGACGGTGAAGGGCGCGCGGCCCGACATTTCCCGTCCGGCGGTGCTGCTGTCGGTCGGCGTGCATGGCGACGAGACCGGGCCGATCGAAATGGTCGCGCACGTGATCGAGGCGCTGTCGCGCCAGCCGCAGCAGATGGTGGTGGACCTGATGCTCTGCGTCGGCAACATCGACGCCATCGCCGCCGGCAAGCGCTTTATCGACGCGGACCTGAACCGCATGTTCAGGCCCGAACGTGGCACGCTGGCCGGTACCGCGGAAAGTGCGCGGGCCGATGAGCTGATCGCCGCCACCGATGCCTTTTTCGAAGGCACGGGACCGGTGCGCTGGCACCTCGACCTGCATACTGCAATCCGCGCCTCGCACTATCCGATGTTCGCGATCGTGCCGGATCTGATCGGGGAAGAGGGCAGGGCGATGCTGCTCGACTGGCTGGGGCAGGCGGCGATCGGAGCGATCGTCATGAACCCGAAGTCGGCCGGCACCTACAGCTATTACTCGGCCGAGCACCACGGCGCGGCAGGCAGCACCGTGGAACTGGGGCGGGTCGGCACGCTGGGGCAGAACAACCTGGCCCAGTTCGTCGATGCCTCCGCTGCCCTCGACGGCCTGCTGCGCGGCGTGCATGCCGGCGCCAGGAGCAAGCCGCATGTGTTCAAGGTGGCGCAGGAGATCCTTAAATTATCCGATGATTTCAGGATGGGCTTTTCCCGCGAAACGCCAAACTTCGCCTCGCTCAAGCGGGGCGACGTGATCGCCACCGACGGGGAGACGGTGTACACCGTGTTCCATGAGGAGGAGCGGGTGGTGTTTCCGAATCCCGATGTGCGGGTGGGATTGCGCGCCGGGTTGATGGTGGTGCGCGTGGAGTGATGGGGTGAATAGAAGGACCAAAGCCGCGAGAGATCGCGGCTTTTTTTGTTTCACCAGCGCCCGTCCCACAACAGCAAGTTGCCTTGCAGGGCAACTGTGGCCAAACCCAGCGCGGCAAGTACCAAAACCGATTGCCAGGCACGCTGTCCCCAACCAGCAGGCGTTGCGCGCCATGTACGAACGGCTGCCCACAGGTACAGGCCAATCGCGCCGATAGCTGCCCATGACAGGACCTGAATGCAGCGGAGCGCCATGCCGAAGGCCGGGGTCGAAACGAGCAGTTTGTGGTTCAGGACCACGACCGCTGTCGCAGCGTAGAGGAGCCAGGGCGACAGCGTAAGAACCGAAGCAAGGAGACTTACCTTGCCCACACTCGCGCCGATACGGGCGCTGGAGGGCAGCTTGCTGGCGCGCCTTCGCCACACGGCGGCGCCGGCCCGCCAGATCAGATGCAGGCACAGGACGGCCAGCGAGATGGTCAGCGTCGGCATAATTACGTGGGGATGCTGATACCAGGGCAGCCTTCTGTCTACATGGGTCGGATTGCTGCTGTGCCCCATCACCCAATTGCCGTGCAGGTCGCGGCGGAAATATTTTCTGGCCGAACCGTCGTCGCTTTGCCAGACATTTTCGGCAATTGGTCTCCAGGTAATGGCCCGGCCATCTTCCCGGTGTGTCCTTCCGATAATGAGCGATGCGCCCGGTCCTTGGCGTATCACGGTCTGGTTTGTCAGGAGATCGCTCATGTACAGGGGACTCGAGGCATAACTCCGCGTGAGCATATAGCTCCCGACCAGGCTTGAAGCGCCAGATGCAGCCGCCAGGGGTACCGCAGGAGGAGATAGCAAGGGGAAATAGCGATGTCCGAACTGCTTCAGGAGGCTGGTACGAATGGGATGGACGCCACTATTCTGGACAACAAACAGTCCGGTCCGGCCATCGGCGAACAAGTACATTGCCGAGTTCGACAAAGGGATATCTCCGTGATGCCCCAGTACGCGCCCCGCTCCCAGCTCCATTTCGTAGACTCCCA
Organism: Massilia niabensis; assembly: GCF_042655085.1. Lineage (NCBI taxonomy): Bacteria > Pseudomonadati > Pseudomonadota > Betaproteobacteria > Burkholderiales > Oxalobacteraceae > Massilia > Massilia niabensis. Next base: position 88,627 of record NZ_JBHSMU010000011.1, read on the forward strand.
GCGCCACGCCGGGTGCGGAAGGATGATGGCGATAGGCGACCGTGTGCATCCGGGCACGGGTGCCAGGACCGAAGAGCTTGTTTGCAAGTTCACCGGCCGACAAGTGGGCAAGCATGAACTTCGCCATGTCGGCCGCAGTACTGGACGCTCCGGCGGAAGGGCTGACTTGGGTAATTTCAAATGGACGTTCCGGCTCTCGCGCACTCATGTAGTTCTTCGAGGCCTTGGCCGCCAGGTCTTCCGGAAGCGGTTGTTGAAAGCTGGTATGGCGCATGCCAAGGCGTCCAAGGATATTACTCTCGACATAATGATCGAAAGTTTCGCCCGATACTCTTTCAACGATATAGGCGGCGAGGGCCGTTCCATAACTGGAGTAAGAAGGGGTCGACCCGGGTGGGTAGATTTTCCTGGGCATGTGGCGCACCACATAGTCGCGCAAGGGACCTGGCGAGCCTGACTGGATCCAGCGATCTTCGATCGTCTCGTCGAAGCCAGCGGTATGTGTCATCAGGTGACGCATGGTGACTGGTTGGCCAAAGGCCTTCGGCACCGGAAAGTCAAGATAGGCGGCGATGTCGCGGTCCAGATCGATCTGCCCCCGCTCGACCAGTTGCATCACAGCGGTATAGGTAAACACTTTCGATAACGACGCGATGCGAAAGAGCGTTTCCGTGCCGGAAACCGGGATGCCCCTTGCCACGTCGGCATGGCCATAGCCACGCACGAAAAGAATTTTACCGTCCCTGACCACTGCCACCGCCGCCCCTGCGACCTGGCCGCGTGTGAGTTCGTTTGGAACACGCGAATCGAAAAAGGTGCTGAGATCGTCCGCCGTCATGTGCACGGTCGGAGACGCTTCGGCATGCGCCAGCCGCATGCTAGCTGCCAACTGACAGGTAATGACTAGCGTCGAGAGCAAAGCTACCCGGATGAGTCGTCGCAGGTCGAGGGATGGATGCATGTGAAGGTGGGTAGTTAAACAATCGGATCAGATATGTTGCCATTCTTTTTATTTCCTGCCGTCATCATAGACGATTTGCATAATTGTTAATAGTGGGGCGATACCGGCACCCGAGGGGGCCCCTGCCGCTTCCTTGCGCCTGCACAATCTCCCCATGTTCGCTAGACTTTGCGCTTCCAACAAGCACCGAAAGCCCCCATGAGCATGCTGTTCACCCCCTACCAACTCGGCCCGCTGGCGCTGTCGAACCGCATCGCCATCGCGCCGATGTGCCAGTACTCGGCCGATGAGGGCCATGCCACCGACTGGCACATGATCCACCTTGGCCAACTCGCCCTGTCGGGCGCGGCGCTCCTGATCATCGAGGCCACCGCCGTCACCCCGGAAGGCCGCATCTCGCCGGACGACCTGGGCCTGTGGTCCGACGCGCATCTCGCGTCATTACAACCGGTCATCGCCGCGATCCGCCGCCATTCGCCGATCAAGGTCGCAATCCAGCTCGCGCATGCCGGCCGCAAGGCGTCGAGCGCGTCGCCGTGGCTGGGCGGCGCCAACATCGCGCCGGATGAACCGCGCGGCTGGCAGACCGTGGCGCCTTCGAGCGTAGCGCATGCCGAAGGCGAGACCGTGCCGCTGGCACTCGATGCGGACGGCCTGCAGCGCATCAGGCAGGGTTTCGTCGACGCCGCCGTGCGCTCGCAGGAGCTGGGCCTGGACGCCATCGAACTGCACGGCGCCCACGGCTACCTGCTGCACCAATTCCTGTCGCCGCTGTCGAACCGGCGCGCGGACGAGTATGGCGGCTCGCTGGAAAACCGCATGCGCTTCCCGCTCGAGGTGTTCGCCGCCGTGCGGGCGGCGCTGCCGTCGTCGATGAGCCTGGGCATGCGCATTTCGGCGACCGACTGGGTCGACGGCGGCTGGGAGATTGAACAGAGCGTGCGCTTTGCCCGCGAGCTGGAAAAACTCGGATGCCACTTCATCCACGTGTCGAGCGGCGGCGTATCGCCGGCGCAGAAGATCCCGGTCGGCGCCGGCTACCAGATCGCTTTCGCAGAGCGCATCAAGCGTGAAACAAGCATGCCGACGATCGGCGTCGGCCTGATCACCGAGCCGCAGCAGGCCGAGCACATCCTGCAATCGGGCCAGGCCGACATGGTCGCCCTGGCGCGCGCCATGCTCTACAACCCGCGTTGGCCCTGGCACGCCGCCGCCGAACTCGGCGCGCAGGTGGACGCGCCGCCGCAATACTGGCGCTCGCAGCCGCACCAGCACAAGCACCTGTTTGGCGATACGAAGCTCGGTCAGCGCTAAGGGTAGAAACCTTACAGCAAATGGTCCAGCAAATCCGGCCCGAACACCTCGCGGTGCAGGCGGGGGGCAGGCACGCCCGCGGCCAGCAGCGCCAGCCACTGCGCCTGCATGAACTTCAGCGGGCCGCACAGCCAGACGTCGGTCTGCTCCAGGTCCCATGCCGGCAGGCGGGCGATGTCCATGCGCCCGGCCAGCACGCCGGCAGGGGCATCTGCGCCGACGTCCTCATGGAACGTCACCACATGCAGGTTCGGCATCGTTGCCTGGGCGGCGGCGACGTCGTCCTGCAGCGGGTGATGGCGCGCGTCGCGTGCGGCGTAGGCGAAGATCACCTGGCGCTCGGGATGGACCATGGCGATGCGGTTCAGGGTCGACACCATCGGGGTGATCCCGACGCCGGCCGCCAGCAGCACGACCGGCGCATCCGACTCGGTATCCGGCGTGAATTCGCCGAACGGATGCGTTACCTGCAGCACGCTGCCCACGGTGACGTTCGCATGGATCCAGTTCGACACTTCGCCGGCCGGTGCCGCGTCTAACGCATCCTCGCGCGCATCTTCACGTTTAACCGAAATGCGCAGGCTGTCCTTGCCCGCCGCGTCGGACAGGCTGTACTGGCGCAACTGGTGGCGCCCGTCGGGCAGGTCGACCGCGACGCTGACGTACTGGCTCGCGCAGGACCGGGACGCTGGCATCGATGTACGGACGGGAAGCGGCGGAAATCATGGTGTGTTCCTCAGTTTATGCATTTTAAATGCAGGTTTGCAGTTCAAAAAAACGCCCGCATGGGGCGATCGTCAGAGCCGGCTCAGGCTGCCGTGCCGGCCGTCGTTCCACTCCAAAACATCTGGTGCATCCGGACGATCTGCTCGCCGGTTCCGCCTTCGGTCATCCGGGCCAGCGTGTAGCGGTCCAGCTCCTGATAGAAGGCGCGCATGCCGGCTTGCAAAGCGCCGCGCAGCTGGCAATCGAGGCTCAGGGCGCATTTCGTCCCGGCGCAGTCGACCAGTTCGTCCTCGCCTTCCAGTTCGCGCAGCACCTGGCCCACCGTCAGCACATGGGGATCGGCGGCCAGGCGCAGGCCGCCATTGCGGCCGCGCATGGCGCGTACCCAGCCGGCGCGAGCCAGGTGGCCGACGACTTTCACCAGGTGGTTCAGCGGTATGTCGAACTGTGCGCCGATCTCGGCGACGGTCACCGGATGCGGGCGTTCGCCGGCGCGCTCGAGGTAAATCAGGACGCGCAGGCCAATGTCGGAAAAGCGGGTCAGGCGCATGGGATGCCATTGGAAGAGAACAGAAATATTCTAGCTCAAATAATACGCATAGGAAATGCATATTTAGCGAAAACTATTTTCTCAACGGCAGCCGAAGCGCCCCGAAGCACCCTATAATCGCGAGCTTTGGCGGCGCGTTTGCTCAACCGTCTGCCCAGCCATCTCTCTATAAAGCGCGACAAAGGACACCTCCGTGAATTTGACACTGGGCCAAAAGCTGTTCCGTACCAAATCGGCCGAACGAGCGCATGAAGACAGCCATGCCCATGGCGGCGGCCTGACCCGCTCGCTGGGCCTGTTCCCGTTGACGATGATCGGCGTCGGCGCCACCGTCGGCACCGGCATTTTCTTCACGATGGTTGAAGCGGTGCCGAAGGCCGGCCCGGCCGTCATTCTGTCGTTCCTGATCGCGGCGCTGACCGCCGGCCTGACCGCGCTGTGCTACGCCGAACTGGCCGGACGCGTGCCCGCCTCGGGCTCTTCCTACTCGTTCGCCTACGCCACCGTCGGCGAATTCGCCGCCTTCATCGTCGCCGCCTGCCTGCTGCTGGAATATGGGCTGGCCGGCAGCGCGGTGGCGATCGGCTGGTCCGATTACCTGAACAACTTCCTGCAAAACGCCTTCGGCTGGGAGATCCCGGCCCACCTGCGCTCGCCGATGTTCGTGTCGGACCACAGCAACCTCACTGTTCAGTCCGGAAACTTCAACCTGCCCCCGGTGCTGTTGATCATCATGTGCTGCTTCCTGCTGGTGCGCGGCGCCAAGGAATCGGCCACGACGAATGCGGTCATGGTGGTGATCAAGCTGGCGATCCTGGCCTTCTTTGCCGCGATTGCCTTTTCCGGTTTCGACGCCAACAATTTCACCCCTTTCTTCAATACCGACGACAGCAAGGGCTTTGCCGGCATGGCGGGCGTCACGGCCGCCGCGGGCACGGTGTTCTTCTCGTTCATCGGCTTGGACACCATCGCCACCGCCGGCGAAGAAGTGAAGGACCCGCGCCGCAACGTGCCGATCGGCATCCTGATGGCGCTGGTCATCGTCACCGTGTTCTACCTGCTGGTCGCCCTGGCGGCGATGGGCGCGCAGCCCGCACACCTGTTCGAAGGGCAAGAGGCTGGCCTGTCGGTGATCCTGCAAAACGTGACCGGCCAGGCCTGGCCGGCGCTCGTGCTGTCGGCCGGCGCCGTGGTGTCGGTGTTCTCGGTGACGCTGGTGACGATCTACGGCCAGACGCGCATCCTGTACGCCATCAGCCGCGACGGCCTGATCCCGAAAACCTTCCAGAAGGTCAACCCCCGCACCGGCGCACCGGTATCGAACACGGTCATCGTCTGCGTGGTCGTCGGTCTGATCGCCGGCCTGGTCGACTCGACCTTCTTGTGGGACATGGTCAGCATGGGCACGCTGACCGCCTTCATCGTGGTCTCGATCGCGGTGCCGGTGATCCGCGCCAAGCAGGGGCCCAATGCCGAAGTCGGTTTCCGCGTGCCCTTCGGGCCCTACGTGATCCCGGGTCTGTCGGTCCTCGCCTGCCTGTACATCATGAAGGATTTGCCGCTGGCGACTTACCGCGTGTTCATCATCTGGATGGCGGCGGCGGTGGCGACCTATTTCCTGTACAGCGTGCGGCATAGCAGGCTGAACAAGAAGGGCTGATGCAGAGTATGCAATAACGAAAACGCCGCGCTTGACGCGGCGTTTTTGTGTCGCGAGCCTGTTGCGGGCTACTGACCGTTCGACGAGAACCGGATTGCGCGCTATCGGCTGAGGAAATAACGATCGCGCAAGTAGGCAATATAGTCGCGATCCTGCTCGCAAGAGTTGTTCGCCATGGCGCCGAACAGAGTCTGGTAAGTCCGGGAGTCGAAGCGGATTTCATCCGCGACCATTGCCGAAAACCGCCCGATCTCGTCGCGATGGGCCGCACCTTCCTTGCCCTGGCTGTCGAAGTAGAGGTATTGCAGGCTGAACTGTCCAGGCAGCGCCGTGGCGAGGCCGAGCGCGTGCTTGAGTAGTTGGGGCGCGTCCAGCCACTGGAAGCGCTCCTTGCCTGCCTGGATGGCCTCAGCGAGTTGCTGGCAGCGGGGAAGGCAACGGCTGCGCCATACAGGATTGGCTTCTGGGAAATACGCGGGCCTGAACACGTCCTCCCCGGTCGACTTCGGCGTCATCCATTCGGTGAACTTGCTCTCGACACCAATCGTAAAGCCAGATTCAAGGTGCAGGGCGATGTCCAGATTCGGAGGATTGCCGCCGAGGCCGGTCGGATACTGGCGCTCGAAGGCCATCGCGCGGATGGGGTCCTGCCGCCCAAGTCGTGCAAGGCCCAGGGCGGTCCCGAGCGGGGCAGGGTCGCGCATGCTCCAGTAGTCGAAGACGTTCACGGCCAGCGCGGCGGACGAGTGCAGTGCCTTCATTTTGGCAGGACGCAGGGCGGTGTCGGCCAGTTCGGAACCGCTGCCGCGTTTGAAGCCCGCGAGCGCCACGGCCGACAGCGGCTGCAACAGGTTCGCTTCAATCGAATCCAGGTAGCCGCGCGAATCGATGCTTTTTGCGTGACCTTGGGCCCACTCCCTCTGGCGCCCGAGGACAATGCTCTTGCCTGATTGTTGCAGCATATCGCTCCCTGTTTTTTCTTCTGGCAGTGTGCAAATTGATGCTCGAGTGTAGCGCTTCTCAGCCGTGCCGGGCAGGCGAAAAAAAGCCACGCGCCTTCCGGCAGCGTGGCTTTTTCGCTTCGAGGAGGCGCAGGGCGCCTCAGCCGATTACTGAACGTTCATTTCCTTCAGCAGGTTATCCGCCTTGTCCACATGTTTCATGTTCCACAGCATGTAACGGACATCGACCTGGATGTCGCGGGTATTTGCCGCATTGAAATCCCAGTCCGAGATGATCGAGTCCAGGGTGCCATCGAAGGCCAGGCCGATCAGCTCGCCGCGCTTGTTCAGCGCTGCCGAACCGGAGTTGCCGCCGGTGATGTCGAGCGTTGCCAGGTAGTTCACCGGCACCGTCTTCAGTTGCGGGTCGACGTACTTGCCGAAGTCCTTGGCCTTGATCGCAGCGAGCTGGGCGGTTGGGGCGTTGAACTCGCCTTCGCCGGTGTGCTTCGCAACCACGCCTTTGACGGTGGTGAACGCGGTCCACGAACCGGTGCCGTCGGCGCCGTGTTCACGGCCGGCGATCTTGCCGAAGGTCACGCGCAGGGTGCCGTTCGCGTCCGGGTAGACGGCCTGGCCCTTGCTGTTCATGTAGGCGATCTTCGCCTTCATGTAGCCGGAGTACGACTTCTGGATCTTGCCGCCGAGTTCTTCCTCTTTGGCTTCGTTCTTCAGGTCGGCGTCATACATGGAGACGGCAGCCTTGATGAAGGCGTCGTTGCTGGCCTTGAATTCGGCCGGCGACTTTTTGAGCCACGCGGTGCGCGCTTCCTTGTTGGCCAGGGTCGAGCCGGCGTAGGCCTTGTCGAGCGCGGCCTTCAGTTCGTCCTGGCTCATGCCGGCACGGATGCCGAGGGCGGCGTTGAAGGCGGCGTCCTGCTCGGCCACCGGCTGGGCCAGGTACTTGGCGAGGAAGTGCTGCACCAGGGCCTTGTCGACCTTTTCGTCATAGGTGCGGTCTTGGCCGGTGATGACCGAGGTCAGGCGCGCCATGTCGCGTTCCTGGTAGCCCGACTTGCGCTGCGCGTCCGGTTTGGTGCGCTCGTTGGCCAGGCGGTACAGCGTCTGTGCCGAGCCCAGGAAACGTGGTTGCATGTAGCTGGCGTAGAAGCTCTTCCTGGCCTTGCTGTCGCGCTCGGCGATCAGCTTTTCGACGGCCTCGATGTCGGCGCCGAACTGCTTCTTGCGGGCCGTGTCGCCGTTGACCCAGGCCTTCATCGCATTGTGTTCGGCCGTCTTGCGCGCCAGGAAGTCGCTGTTCTCGTACGAGGTCAGCATGCCCTTGCGGTTCTTGTAGTAGTTGTTGACGTTCGCGACCTGGCCAGCGTACTTCAGCTTGGCAGCCGGATCGTTCTTGGTCTCGCGCTCGATGATCGACAGGACGTCGGCCGAGGCCTGCACGAACGCCGGGTAGTTCCATTCGAAGGTGGATGCCACTTCCGACGGCAGGCGGTGGCGGTTGGTACGGCCAGGGTAGCCCAGGACCATGATGAAATCGCCTTCCTTCGAGCCTTCAGCCGCCACTTTCAGGTGGTGCTTCGGCACGTAGGGAACGTTGTCGGTCGAGTAGTCGGCGGCCTTGCCGTCTTTCGACACGTAGGCGCGGTAGAAACCGTAGTCGCCGGTATGGCGCGGCCACATCCAGTTGTCGGTGTCGCCACCGAATTTACCCACGCCCGACGGCGGCGCGTGCACCAGTCGCACGTCGCGGATTTCCAGCTGCTTCAGGCGATAGAACTCGAGGCCGCCGTAGTAGCTGGCCACGGTGCAGCGGTAGCCCGGGGTCTTTTCGCAGGCTGCAACCATTTCCTTCTGGTTCTTTTCGATCGCGTCGATGCGTGCCTTGCCGGTCAGCTTCGCCACTTTGGCGTCGATGATCTGGTCGGTGACGTTCGCCACTTCCTCGGTCACGAACACGCGGCTGCCAGGCGAGGCCGGCACTTCTTCAGCAAAGGTCTTGGCCAGGAAACCGTTTGCCAGCAGGTCGCGCTGCGGGGTCGAGTTGACGGCGATGCTGTTGTAGACGCAGTGGTGATTCGTGACCACCAGGCCCTGCGGCGACACGAACGAGGCCGAGCAGCCGCCCAGGCTGACGATTGCGCCCATCGGGAATTCGGTCAGTTTGGTCAGCGTTGCCGGGTCGAGTTCGAGGCCGGCGGCCTTCAGTTGCTGGGCTACTTGTGGCAGCTGCTGCGGCATCCACATGCCTTCGTCCGCTTGTGCGGCGAAGCTGGTGAAGATGGCCAGCGAGAGGAGAGTCTTTTTCATTCGCGATCGATCAGGAAATTTATCGGAAACACCGGGCTCGAAAAGAGCATCCCGAGAGTATCCGTAATCCGCTGTCGGCTCGTCAACCGTTATTTCCTATGCCGTCTGCTTAAAGCTGCGAACCGAACAGAGAGAAGAATTCGCCGCTCAATTTTTCCGTCCACGGACGGTTTTGCCAGGTTGCCAGCGTCATCCGGCGCGCGCGGCGCCAGTCGTCTTCGAACACGGCGACCTGGACGCGCGCGAAATCGGCGTCGAGCACGTTCAGGTTCGCTTCGTCGTTGATGCTGAACGAGCGGTTGTCGAAATTGGTCGAGCCGACCGACACCATCAGCGCGTCGACGATCAGCGCCTTCACGTGGTACATCGTCGGCTGGTATTCGGCGATCTGGACCCCGGCTTCGAGCAGGCGGCCCCAGCGCTCGCGCGAGGCCTGGCGTACCACTTCAGCGTCGATTTTCGTGCCCGGCGTGATGATGCGTACCCGCACGCCCCGTTTGGCGGCCGCAACCAGGGCGCGGATGGCCAGCTCGTCCGGCACGAAATACGAGGCCGACAGGTCGATCGACTCGCGCGCGGCGGTAATGGCCAGCAAATACATCAGGTGCATGCTGGCGCTGCCCCCGGTCGGGGAGCTGGAAAACATTTGCGCCGGCATCGTGCCGCGGGCGACGAGGGGCGGGAAATACAGCGCGCCGTCGAGCACCTTGCCGGTCGCCTTGGTCCAGTTGTCGGTGAAGACCGCCTGCATCTGGCCGACGACCGGGCCTTCGATGCGGAAATGGGTGTCGCGCCAGTGCTTTTCGTCCTGGGCATTGCCGCGCCACTGGTCGGCAATGCCGACCCCGCCCGTGAAGCCGACTGCGCCGTCGACGATCAGGAGCTTGCGGTGGGTGCGGTTGTTCAGGCGCGCCAGTTTCCACCAGGTCGGCTTGTGGTAGCGCTGGACCTGCACGCCGGCGTCGCGCATCTTCTGGAGGGCGGCGTCGTCCATCTTCATGCTGCCGACGAAGTCGAGCATCAGGTGGACTTTCACGCCGGCGCGGGCGCGTTCGCACAGCGCATCGGAAAATTCGTGGCCGATCGATTCGGACCAATAAATATAGGTTTCAAAGGTGATGCTTTTCTGCGCGCCACGAATAGCGGCGAGCATCGCCGGGAAGATCTGGTCGCCGTTGAGCAGTGCCTCGACGCGGTTGCCCTCGATGATGGGGGGGCCGAGCAGCACGCCCATCGAGCGCCGGAACTGGGCGTCGTGCACGTCGTACTGGCGAATTAATTGGGTCTCGATCTGCTTCTCGCTCGGCATGAAATTGAGCGCAAGAAAACCAACGACGAGCGTCAAGATGCTGGTGGAAATTGAAACGGCGATGGTATTGGCACGCATGGGTATGTCCGGGCGAAAAAAAACCAACGCATGAAAGCGTTGGTTTTATGTAGGGCAGTCCAACTTATTATTAGCGAACGCGGCCGCGACGCAGCAGGTTCACGATAGCCAGCAGGATGACAGCGCCCAGGAACGAGACCAGCAGCGAGGAGACGCTGAAGTCATCGGAATTGATGGTGCCGGAACCAAACAGCGGGGAAAGCAGCCAGCCGCCCAGGAAGGCGCCAACGATACCAACCACGATGTTCAAGATCATACCTTGCTCAGCATCCGTCTTCATGACCATGCTTGCGAGCCAGCCCAGGATACCACCGACGACGATCCAGATAATGAATAGCATTTTGATTCCTCCTCAAGTTAAAAAAAACCTACCCGAGGCCAATTGATTGCTGTGGCCATGTGAAAAAGTCTACGGAACCTCAACCCATCGGGTCGGTGCGGCAACGAACGTTAGACGACGAATCAGTGCATGACGTTCCGCAAACATTTTTTTGCATTAGAAGTTGCTATTTTGGAATGTCCTGAAGTGAGTGCGGCACCGTACAGAAGAGCGTGTCCGGGGGGCATATTGTTCGACCACTGGCAACCTACTGTTGCAAGACCTGAATGCCATAACGACCTTTGAAAGGGATACATCATGAGCTACGATTCCAACAATACCCAGAATTCGCGTATGGTCACCGGCCTGTTCCCGGACCGTGCCAGCGCAGAGCGCGCTTACGGCGCCGTCTCGGAGCGTGGTTACAGCAAGGACGACGTCAACCTGATGATGGCTGATGAGACCCGCAAGACCCACTTTGCAGATACCGATACGGAACTGGGCAGCAAGGCCGCCGAAGGCGCTGGCATTGGCGCCGGCATCGGCGGCACCATCGGCGCCGTCCTGGCAGGCATCGCCGCCGTCGGCACCACCCTCGTGCTGCCTGGCGTTGGCCTGGTCGTAGCGGGTCCCCTGGCAGCAGCCCTGGCCGGCGCCGGCGCCGGCGGCCTGACCGGTGGCCTGATCGGCGCCCTGATCGGCGCCGGCATCCCTGAAGAGCGTGCCCAGCACTATGAAGCCGGCATCAAGCAGGGCGGCATCCTGATGGGCGTGAATGCCCGTTCGGATGAAGATGCTGCCCATATCGAGCGTTCGTGGACCGAACACGGTGGCTCGCACGTGATCGGCACCGGCGTCGGCGCGGTCGGCGGTGCACTGGCCGGTGCCGCCATCGGCTCCGCAGCCGGTCCGATCGGTACCATCGCTGGCGCCGCCATCGGCGGTGTCACTGGCGGCATGGCCGGCAAGGGCGTGGGCGAAGTCGTCAACCCGAAAGCCGGTGACGACCTGAACGAACACCACCTGGCCAAGGGCGTCGGCGCCGGCACCGGTGCAGCGACTGGCGCGGCGCTGGGCGCCGTGGGCGGCCCGATCGGCATGGCTGCGGGCGCCGTTGTCGGTGGCCTGGCGGGCGGCGCTGCCGGCCGTGGCGCTGGCGAAGTCGTGAACCCGAAGGGCAACGACGACCTGAACGACCATAATCTGGCGCAAGGTGTCGGCGCTGGCGGCGGTGCGCTGGCTGGTGCATCGGTCGGCGCCGTCGGCGGCCCGATCGGCATGGCTGCGGGCGCCGTGATCGGCGGCCTGGCGGGCGGTGCTGCAGGCAAGGGTGCTGGCGAAGTCGTCAACTCGAAGCCGGACGACGAGCGCAGCGACCATAACCTCGCCAAAGGTGTTGGCGCCGGCGGCGGAGCGCTGGCTGGTGCATCGGTTGGCGCCGTGGGCGGCCCGATCGGCGCGGTCGTGGGTGCGGGCATCGGCGCCGCAGTCGGCGGCATGGCCGGCAAGGGTGTCGGCGGCATGGTCAACCCTGCGCAGGAAGACGCGCACTGGCGCAATACGTACCAGACCCAGTCGCACTACACGCCGGGTTACACCTACGACGACTACCAGCCGGCCTATGCGCTGGGCTACAACGGCAAGAGCCGTTACCCAGGCAGCTACGACCAGAACGAGTCGCACCTGTCGGACGAGTGGAACACCACCAAGGGTAACTCGCGCCTGTCGTGGGACCAGGCCAAGATGGCCAGCCGCGCGGCCTGGGACAAGGTCGAGCGCGCCATTCCGGGCGACTCGGACCGTGACGGCAAGTAATTCGGCGTCGCAAGAGAGGTAAAAAAAGCCCCGCTGCCGAAAGGTAGCGGGGCTTTTTTCTTTATGGCGGGGATGCCGAAAAGCTTATTGCTTGACGGCTTCCACCTGGATCGCCAGCTTGACTTCCGGCGAGAAGCGCGGCAGGCCGAAGGTGACGCCGTAGTCGCTGCGCTGGAAGGTGGCCGACGCATCGGCGCCGCAGACTTCGCGCTTGAGCATCGGGTGGTCGATGCACTTGAATTTGTTGATGGTCAGCGTCAGCGGCTTGGTGACGCCGTGCAGGGTGAAATCGCCGTCGACGGCCACCGGGGTGTCGCCGTTGAAGCGCACTTTATTGCCCTTGAAAGTGGCGGTCGGGTATTTGGCGACGTCGAAAATGTCCGGCTTTTTAGCGTGCTCGTTCATCTTCTGGTGGCCGAAATCGACGCTGTTCATGTCGATCGTGATGTCGACACTGCCGCTTTTCGCCGCGCGGTCGAGCACGACGGTGCCGCTGGTCTTGGTGAACTTGCCGCGCCAGACCGAAATGCCCATGTGGTCGGCTTCGAAGCTCGGGTAAGTGTGGTTCGGCTCGATCTGGTAGGTATCGGCGGCAGCGCAGGCGAAGCTGGCGCTGGTGGCAAGCGTGGCGGCGATTAGGAACTTGAATTTCATAGGGTACATCCCTTGGTTAATGAGTTATTTACCCGCGGTGACGCGGAATTTGATGACAACTTCGTCGGCGACCATGCTCGTGTCTTTCCACTCGCCTTCGCCGATATTAAAAGCCAGCCGTCGAATCGGCAACTGTCCTTCGAACACTTGTTTTCCGGCTTCGGATCTGACCGTCAGTGGAAAACTGACGTCGGCAACCCGTCCCTTGAGCGTCAGCTTGCCGGCGACGTTCAGTTTGCCGGGGCCGGCAGCCTTGATCGAGGTCGACGTGAAGCTCGCTTTTGGGAACTGTGCCGTATTAAACCACTCCTTCTTGGCAACTTCCCGATTGTATTCGGCGTCGCCGAGGTCGATGCTGGCCGTCGTGATGTCGACGGTCGCTTTCGACGCTTCCGGGCGCGCGGCGTCGTAATCGATGTTGGCCGTAAAGGTTTTGAATTTCGCTTCGACCGGCACGTTCATTTGCTTGAACACGGCGGCGACGCCGCTTTTGGCCGGATCGGTCTTGAGCGGGACGGCGCCGGCGATGGGGCTGGCAAATGCGCTGGCGAGCAGCGCTGCGGCGGAGAGCAGGTGCAGGGTTTTCATCGATTTCCTTATTTAGAGAACGGCAGCATGCGTCCCATGATGCCGTCGCGGTCGACCAGCAGGTGCTTGAACGCGGCCAGCACGTGCAGGGCCACGAGACCTGCCAGGCCCATGTTGAGCCAGTAGTGCAGGGCGCCGAGCACGGGTTTCAGGGCAGGGTCGGCGTCGATCAGGACCGGCAGCGGGAACAGGCCGAAATACACGACCGGCACGCCGGCCGCCAGGCTGTAGAAATAACCCGACAGGGGAACGGCAAACATCATGACATACAACAGGCCATGCAACAGGTGCGCGGCGCGGCCCTGCCAGGGCGCCACCGTGTCGGGGTAGGCGGGCGGGCTGCGGCGCAGGCGCCACAGCAGTCGCAGCGCGGCCAGCGCCAGGACTGTTACCCCGGCCCATTTATGCCACGAAAAATAACGCAGCTTGGTCGGCGTCAGGCCGGGGATGTCCGTCATCACCAGGCCAAGCGTGAATGTGGCGACGATCAGGAGGGCGATCAGCCAATGCAAGGCGATGGCGATGGAAGAGTAGCGCTGCATAATGGCCCGATGGTGTACTTGGTACTGACTAGAACAAAACTATAACAAAAAAGAACGAACGGCGCTCACCGGACAACTGTTTCTTTTGTACACTATCAGCAATTGTTAAACGTGCACAGGCGTAAGCGGCTCGGAATGTAAAATTCGTAAAGAGCGCGCAAGGCCTGGAAGTCCAGGGCGAGCCTGTTCGCATCGAGTCGAGGAATCATATGTACAACTGTCATCCGAGCCGGCCACGCCTGCGCCCCCTGGCCCTGTTGCTCGGCTGCGCGCTGGCTGCCGGCGCTGTTACGGCTGCGAGCGCGGCAGCTGTCGACCAGCCCGAAGGTGCGGACTTTGCCGACCTGTCGATCGAGGAACTGGCCAACATCCAGGTGACGTCGGTGTCGAAAAAGCCCGAGCGCCTGCTCGAGGCCCCGGCGTCGGTGTTCGTCATCACGGCCGACGACATCCGCCGCTCGGGCGCCTCGACCTTGCCCGAAGCGCTGCGCCTGGCGCCCAACTTGCAGGTCGCGCAAGGGAACGGCGCGTCGTATGCGATCACGGCGCGCGGCCTGAATGGCGGCGGTAACAGTGCCCCGAACAAGCTGCTGGTGCTCATCGATGGACGCTCGGTCTACACGCCGCTGTTTTCCGGCGTGTTCTGGGACGTGCAGGACGTGATGCTGGAGGACATCGAGCGCATCGAAGTCGTCAGCGGTCCGGGCGGCACCCTGTGGGGGGTGAATGCCGTTAACGGCGTCATCAACATCACCACTCGCTCGGCGCATGACACGCAGGGTAGCCTGGCCATGCTGCGCGGCGCGAACGATGGCGCCGATGTCGCGTTTCGCCAGGGCGGACGCAAAGGCGAGGCCAGCTGGCGCGTCTACGGCAAGGCGCAGGGACGTTCGCACACGGAGCGGGCCAGTGGCGCGCCCGTCAATGACGCCTGGCACTCCGGGCAGATGGGCTTTCGCACCGACTGGGAGCGTGGCGCGGACCGCTTCACCCTGAACGGTAATGCCAATCGCGGCGCCTTCGAGCAGCCGGCGCCGGGCACGATCCGCGTCGGTGGTACCAATCCCCGGCTGGGCACGGTCGACACGCGCGGCCTCAACCTGACCGCCGGCTGGCAGCATGCGCTGCAGGACGGCGGCAGCGTCAACCTGCAACTGTATTACGACTACACCCGGCGCGAGGTGCCGCCGACCTTTACCGAATCGCTCGACATCGTCGATTTGCAATTCCAGCATACGCTGGCGCCGTTTGGGGCGCACAGCCTGGCGTGGGGCGCGAATGCGCGTTACAGCTGGGACCGGGTACAAGGCAGCGAGTACGTCGCCTTCCTGCCGGAACGCCTGAACCAGACCTGGCTCAGCCTGTTCGCCCAGGACGAGATCACGCTTACGCCCACGCTGCGCGCCACGCTCGGCGCGCGCATTGAAAGCAACCCGTATACGGGTGCCGAATTCCTGCCCAGCGCGCGCCTGTCATGGAGCGCGGCGCCGGGGCATGCATTCTGGGCCGCGGCCTCGCGTGCGGTGCGCGCCCCATCGCGCATCGACGCCGATACCTTCATCCCGGGGCGGCCGCCCTATATCCTGGCGGGCGGCCCCGGCGTGCGCTCGGAGGTGGCCAAGGTGTTCGAACTGGGCTATCGCGGCCAGCCGCTGCCGCGCCTGTCGTACTCGGCCACGCTGTTCTATAACGATTACGACCACCTGCGCACCCAGGAATTGTTGCCGAGCCGTACCGCGGTCCGCTTTGCGAACCTGATGGATGGCCACGCGCTTGGGATCGAGATGTGGGGCAGCTTCCAGGCGACGAAAGCGTGGCGCCTGTCGGGCGGGCTGACGGCGATGCGCGAACGCGCGTACCTGAAGCCCGAAAGCAACGATGTCAGCGGCCCCTTGAATGCCGGGTTTGACCCGTCGCACAGCCTGCAGCTGCGCTCGACTTACAGCGTCGACGCAAGCCGCGATGTCGAGATTGCCTTGCGCAAGGTCGGCGCGCTCGACCTCGGTCCCGTGCCGGGCTACACCGCATTGGATGCGCGCTTCGGATGGCGCGTGCGGCCCGGCCTCGAGCTGTCGGTCGCCGCCATGAACCTGAACGGCAGCCATCCGGAATACGGTGGTATCACGACGCGTGCTGAGGTGCCGCGCACGGTAGCGGTCAAATTGGTGTGGCAGAACTAAAGGGGAGACCATCCAACCTACGGCAACAACATAAAAAAAGCCCGCGCCATTTCTGGCGCGGGCTTTTTTTGGACGAAGCATCCGCCGAACGCTTAGATCGCCTTGGCCAGCTCTGCCGCCAGACCCGTGTAGTTCGCCGGCGTCATTTTCAGCAGCAATTCTTTCGCTTCCTGGGGAATTGCCAGCGTCTCGATGAACTCGCGCAGCGCCTCTTTCGTAATGCCCTTGCCGCGGGTCAGTTCCTTCAGCTGTTCGTACGGGTTCTCGATGCCGTAGCGGCGCATCACCGTCTGCACCGGCTCGGCCAGCACTTCCCAGTTCGCGTCCAGGTCCTGCTCCAGTTTGGCGGCGTTCACTTCCAGCTTGTTCAGGCCGCGCAGGCAGCTGTCATAGGCCAGCAGCGCATAGCCGAAGCCGACGCCAATGTTGCGCAGCACGGTCGAGTCGGTCAGGTCGCGCTGCATGCGCGAGACCGGCAGCTTTTCGGCCATGTGGCGCAGCACGGCATTGGCCAGGCCTAGGTTGCCTTCGGAATTCTCGAAGTCGATTGGGTTGACTTTATGCGGCATGGTCGACGAACCGATCTCGCCGGCCTTCAGCTTTTGCTTGAAGTAGCCCAGCGACACGTAAGTCCAGATGTCGCGGTTCAGGTCGAGCAGGATGGTGTTGGCGCGGGCGATGGCATCGAACATCTCGGCCATGTAGTCGTGCGGTTCGATCTGGATGGTGTACGGGTTAAACGTTAAGCCAAGCCGCGACTCGATCACGTCCTTCGAGAACGCGGGCCAGTCGAAGCCCGGGTAGGCCGACAGGTGCGCGTTATAGTTGCCGACCGCGCCGTTCATCTTGCCGAGGATCTCGACGTCGGCGATCCGTTTGACGGCACGTTGCAGGCGCGCGACGACGTTGGCGAATTCCTTGCCGAGCGTGGTCGGGCTGGCGGTCTGGCCGTGGGTGCGCGAGAGCATCGGCAGCGCCGCGTTGGTGTGGGCGATCTCGGTCAGCTTGGCAACAATGCCCTGCAGGGCCGGCAGCATCACGGTATCGCGCGCGGCTTTCAGCATCATGCCGTGCGAGGTGTTGTTGATGTCTTCCGAGGTGCAACCGAAGTGGATGAACTCGGAGGCCGCCACCAGTTCCGGTACGTCCTTGACCTGTTCCTTCAGCCAGTACTCGACCGCCTTGACGTCGTGGTTGGTGACCGCCTCGATTTCCTTGATGCGCGCCGCATCGCCCTCGCTGAAACCCGACGCGATCTTGTCGAGGTGGGCGCTTGCTTCGGTCGAGAACGGCTTGATCTCGGCAAAGCCGGCCTGTGCCAGCGCCTGCAGCCAGGCGATCTCGACCATCACGCGATGGTGCATGAAGCCGGCTTCGGACAGGATCGGGCGCAGCTGGTCGGTCTTGGCCGCGTAGCGGCCGTCGAGCGGCGACAGGGCCGACAGGGAGGAAAGTGGGGCGGTAGCGGTCATGGCGGGCGGTCCGTGCAAAAACGCGGATTTTACCACCGCAGGCCCGTTGGGGCTTTGTGGTGGGCGCAGCGCAAACGGTCGCTTGGGCCGAATTCAGGCCTCCAGCCGATGTTATACTCCTACCAAATCCCCCTTTCCGAGCATCTATGAAACTCATCGGTTCGAACACCAGTCCGTATGTGCGCAAGGTCCGCGTCGTGCTGGCGGAGAAGAAGCTCGACTATTCATTCGAGCTCGACAATGTGTGGAGCGCCGAGACGCAAGTACACCGGTCCAACCCGCTGGGCAAGGTGCCCTGCCTGGTGATGGAAGACGGCAGTGCGCTCTACGATTCGCGCGTGATCGCCGAATACCTCGACACGCTCACGCCCGTGTGCAAGTTGCTGCCCGCGAACGGGAACGGGCGCGACCGCGCCGACGTCAAGGTGTGGGAAGCGCTGGCCGACGGCGTGCTCGATGCCGCCGTGCTGGTGCGCCTGGAAAAGACGCTGCGACCGCAAGAGCAGCAGAGCCCGCAGTGGATCGAGCGCCAGCTCGGCAAGGTGCATGCGGGCCTGGCCGTGATGTCCGAAAAACTAGGCGAGCAGCCGTTCTGCATGGGCAAGTCGTACACGCTGGCCGACGTGGCCGTCGGTTGCGCGCTCGGCTGGATCGCGTTCCGTTTCCCCGATATCGACTGGCGCGGCGACTATCCGAACCTCGCAAAACTGTTCGACAAACTGGGCGAGCGTGTTTCCTTCAAGGACACCGTCCCAGTGGAAGCATGAGCGCGCAGGTCAATGGTGTGAATAGTGGCACCCTGGCGACCGTCGTCTTCGGCGAAGCGCTGGTCGACGATTTCGCCACCGAGCAGGTGGTCGGCGGCGCGCCGTTCAACGTCGCGCGCCACCTGGCCGCCTTCATGGCGCCGCAGCTGATGATTACCCGCGTCGGCGCTGACCACAATGGCGATACCATCCGCGCCGAGTTCGAACGCTTCGCGATGTCGCAGGCCGGCCTGCAGGTCGATACGATCGAGGAAACCGGCCGTGTGCTGGTCGAGCGCGGCGCAAAGGGACACCGCTTCGTCATCGTGCCGAACCAGGCGTATGACTACATCGGACGCGAGGAGGCGCTGGCGGCGCTGGCGGCGTCCGCCACCGCCGCGCCCGGCGCGCTGTATTTCGGCACGCTGGCCCAGCGCGCCGAGCGTTCGCGCGGCACGCTCAAGGCCCTGCTGTCCGCAACCGGCGCAATCCCCGGCACAACCCGCTACCTCGACCTCAACCTGCGCGACGGCCAGGTCGACGAGCGCACCATCGCCGATTCGCTGCACGCCGCCGACATCGCCAAGCTCAACGAAGACGAGCTGCAGTCGCTGTTCCAGACCTGGTTCCAGCTGGGGCCGAACGATCCGCCGATGGCGCCCGACGAAACGCGTTCCGCCTGCCGCGCGCTGCTGCAGATGTTCGGGCTGCAGGCGCTGATCGTCACGCTGGGGCATCGCGGTTCGGTGTATTTCGGCGCCGACGGCACCACCATCGACACCCGAGACACGCCGGCGCCGCCCTTCGTGATCGACACGGTAGGGGCGGGCGACGCGTTTTCCGCCATCTTCCTGCTCGGCCGCGCCCGCGGCTGGCCGCTCGAGCTGACCCTGGCGCGCGCCAATGAATTCGCCGGCGCGATCTGCGCCATTCCCGGCGCCGTGCCGCGCGACCTGGGCTTCTACGACAAGTGGATGACGCGCTGGCGGTGAGTGTGGCTGGGGGTGTTCAACCGTGCGTTGAACGCGTGGGCGGCAGAGCCGTCCACCCTACGTCCCTCCGATAAGAGACAGCGTTCCGCAAGCCAGTGTAGGGTGGACGGGTTCCCCGTCCACGCGTTCAACGCCCGATCGCATATCGAACACCGCGTTCAAAACCCGAAACGCTCGCCCGCCCCCAGCAGCGTCGCAATCCCCAGTCCCGCAAAAATCAGTGCCGCAATCCCATGCACCAGGGTGAGCGGCACTTTGCCCGCAATGCGCTCGCCGAAATACACGGCCGGCACGTTCGCCAGCATCATGCCCAGGGTGGTGCCGGCGACGACCATCGCCATCTCGCTGTAGCGCGCGGCCAGGGCCACGGTCGCCACTTGCGTCTTGTCGCCCATCTCGGCGACAAAAAAGGCAATCAGCGTCGTCATGAAGACGCCGAAACGTGCCAGCGAGGCTTCGGTTTCGTCGATCTCGTCGGGGATCATCGTCCATACCGCCATGGCGAGGAAGGACAGGCCAAGCACCCAGCGCATCACGGATGGGCCCAGCAGCTCGCTGACGAGCGCACCGACGGCGGCGGCAAAGGCGTGATTCAGAAGGGTGGCGACAAAAATGCCGAGCACAATCGGCAGCGGCCGGCGAAAGCGGGCGGCCAGGAGGAAAGCGAGGAGCTGCGTCTTGTCGCCGATTTCAGCGAGGGCGACGATGCCGGTTGCGACGAGAAAGGCATCCATAAGGGCGCAGGTGGGGGTGAAAGCGCGAAAGCGCAAAAGCGCGGATCATAGCAGAGTCGGCGCGCCGGCAGATGCCAATCCGTCCCGAAAACCAACGCAAGCGTGCCCTCGAGAGGAGAGCTTTCCCGCCCCTCATGAAAGTGCTATTCTGCTCGCGCCCTCCGCTCTGCCTTACACCACGACATGAACACCAGCACCCTCCTGCGCGCCAGCGCCTGCGCCATCCTCGGCCTGTCCGCCAGCGCCGCATGCGCGCTCGACCCCCTTAGCTACGCGAACTACGACCAGGTCAGGACGCGCGCCCTGCACCTCGACCTGAAGGCCGATTTCACGAAGAAGACGCTGGCTGGCCATGCCGAACTGAGCCTCGACTGGCTGGATACATCGGCGCGCCGACTCGACCTCGATACGCGCGACCTGGCGATCTCGAAGGTCGAAGCGATCGACACGCGCGGGCGCTGGACGCCCGTGAAGTACACGCAGGGCAAGTTCGACGCCGAGAAGGGCCAGGCGCTGCACATCGACCTGCCGGCGCAGGCGCCGAAGGTGCGCATCCATTACCGCACCGCGCCGACCGCCAGCGCGCTGCAGTGGCTCAGCCCCGCGCAGACGCTCTCCGGCAAGCGCCCCTTCATGTTCAGCCAGTCGCAGGCGATCAATGCCCGTTCCTGGGTGCCGGTGCAGGACACGCCCTCGGTGCGTTTCACGTATAGCGCGCGCATCGAAGCGCCCGAGGGCCTGCGCGTCGTGATGAGCGCCGATAACGACCCGAAAGCGACGGGCAGGGGTGGCTGGAAGTTCACCATGCCGCAGCCGATTCCATCCTACCTGCTGGCGATCGGCATCGGCGAACTGGAAACGCGCACGCTCGGCGGGCGCACCGGCGTGTACGCGGAACCAGGGCGCATCGACGCCGCCGCCTACGAACTGGCCGACACCGAAAAGATGGTGGCCGCCGCCGAATCGCTCTACGGCCCTTATCGCTGGGGGCGTTACGACATGCTGGTGCTGCCGCCCTCGTTCCCGATCGGCGGCATGGAAAACCCGCGCCTGACCTTCCTGACGCCCACCATGATCGCGGGCGACCGCAGCCTGGTCGACCTGATCGCGCACGAACTGGCGCATAGCTGGTCGGGCAACCTGGTGACCAACGCCTCGTGGAAGCACTGGTGGCTGAACGAAGGTTTTACCACCTACGTCACCACGCGCATCCTCGAGGTGCTGTACGGCGAGGAAGTGGCGACCATGAACCTGCAGCTCGAGCAGGAAGAGGCGATCGAATCGCTGAAGGACCTGGCCCCAGGCAAACAGGCCCTCGTCACGCGCGACCCGGATACGGGGTCGGCCACCTACACCGATGAAGGCCTTGCCTATCCAAAGGGCGCCTGGCTGCTGCGCACCCTCGAGCAGCGCGCCGGCCGCGCCGTGTTCGATCCCTTCCTGCGCGGCTGGTTCGACACGCACGCATTCCAGAGCGTTACCACCGACCGTTTTGTCGCCTACCTGCGCACCAACCTGCTGGCGAAACACCCGCAGGTGATGAGCGACTCGGAACTCGACGAATGGCTGTACGGCCCGGGCATCCCGAAAAGCGCGCAGTATGCGAAGTCGCAGCGCCTGGTCGCCCTGGACGCAACCACTGCCGCCTGGCTGAAGGGCACTCTGCCGACCGCGAAGCTCGATACGAAAAACTGGACCGCCAACGAGTGGATGAAGTTTTTGAACGATATCGACAACAAGGCCGATGCGGCCCGCCTGAAGGAACTGGACAGCGCATTCGGCCTGGCGAAGACGCGCAACAACGAAGTGGCATTCCGCTTCTACCGCGCCGCGGTGCATGCCGGCTACCGCGACATTCGTCCGCAGCTCCAGGCTTTCTTGAACAGCGTCGGGCGGCAGAAATTCGTGGTGCCGCTGTACGCCGCACTGCGCGCGAACGCGGAAGACCGCGTGTGGGCCGAGAATATCTACAAGGCGGCGCGCGAGCGCTACCACCCCGAGACGCAATCGAGTGTCGACAAACAGATGGCAGCAGCAACGACGAAGTAACCTACAGTAAAGGAACCGAAGAGTGCAGCAGATGAAACGCATTGCAGCCGCGATCCTGATCGCCGCCGCTACCACCACCGCCGCCGCCGCGCAAGCGCAGGCCCCGGCCGTTAATACCGCTACTCCGGTCGTCGCGCCAGCCGCCACATCGGCATTCGACCTAGAACAGGACGTCACGCGCGTCATGAAAGCCTTCGACGTGCCCGGCATCGCGATTGCCGTCGTCAAGGACGGTAAAGTGATTGCCGCGCGCGGCTTCGGCGTGCGCAAGCTCGGGGAACCGGCCAGGGTCGACGGCCAGACCCTGTTCGAGATCGCCTCGAATTCGAAAGCCTTTACCGCCGCTGCGCTGGCGATGCTGGTCGACGAAGGCAAGCTGAAATGGGACGACCCGGTCGTCAAGCACCTGCCCGGCTTCCAGATGCACGACCCCTACGTCACGCGCGAAATGACCGTGCGCGACCTGCTGGTGCACCGCAGCGGCCTGGGCCTCGGCGCGGGCGACCTGCTGTGGTGGCCGACGACGAATTTCAGCACCGACGAAATCATCGAGCGCCTGCGCTACGTGAAGCCGGCGACGAGCTTCCGCAGCAGCTATGCCTACGACAACCTGCTGTATATCGTGGCCGGCAAGATCATCGCGCAAAAGTCGGGTAAATCCTGGGGCGACACGGTGCGCGAGCGCATCCTCAAACCCGTCGGCATGAAGTCGACCACCACCAGCCTGGCCGAGAACGCGGGCAACCCGAACACCTCGAACGCGCACAGCAAGATCAACGACAAGATCGCTGCCGTCAAATCCATGCCGGTCGATAACGCAGTCGGCGCCGTCGGCATCAACACCAATGCCGAGGACATCGCGCGCTGGATGAAGGTACTGCTCGACGGCGGCCGCGTCGAGGGTTCCAAGGGCGCGGACGGCAAGGAGCTGCGCCTGTTCAGCGAGGCGCAGTCGCGCGAGATGTGGACCGCGCAGACGCCGATGAAGATCAACACGCCGAAGCCGCCGCTGGCGGCGACGAAACCGAACTTCTTCGCCTACGGCCTGGGCTTCCAGCTGCGCGACTACAAGGGCCAGCTGGTCGCCATGCACGGCGGCGCCCTGCAGGGCTTCTATTCGCGCGTGCTGCTGGTGCCGGAGTCGAAACTGGGCATCGCCATTCTCACCAACGCCGAGAGCGGCGGGTCGCTCAACGCGCTGCAGTACCGCCTGCTCGACCAGTACATGACGGGCTCCGCGCCGACCGACTGGATCAAGGCCATCGCCGACCTCGAACACGAAGCGCACGAGAAGGAAAAGGCGCGCCTCAAAGGGGCGTCCGCGACGCGCGCCGCCGCATCGAAACCGGCGCTGGCGCTGACCGCTTACGAAGGCCAGTACGAAGACCCGTGGTACGGCGCGATGCAGATCAAGCGCATTCCTGATAACAAGCGCGGCAACAAGCTGATCATGTCCTTCACGCGCACGCCCGACCTGACCGGCGAAATGGAGCACTTCCAGCACGACACCTTCATCGTGCGCTGGAAGGAGCGCAACTTCAACGCCGACGCCTACGTCACTTTCTCGCTCGACCACGACGGCAGCATCGAGCACGTCAAGATGAAGGCGGTGTCCACCGAGACCGACTTCAGTTACGACTTCCACGATTTGCTGTTCACGCCAGTGAAGGCGAAAGCGGCGAAGCTGTAAAAGCACGGCAGTGACGGGTTCACCGGCGGCCATACCCGACCGCAGCAGCGCCGTCCCGCTTTACGCAAAACCGGGCAGGGTGGCGACTTCGGCCTCCAGTTGCTCGGCGAACAGGCGGGCGCGCAGCGGCTGGTAGCGGCGCGAAGGGAATAGCAGGAACAGTTCCTGTGCGCCGGCGCTCCATCCGTCCAGCACGGGCGCAAGCTGCCCGCTGGTGAGCAGGTCGTCGACCAGCCATTCGGGACACAGGCCGATACCGGCGCCCTGGATCATGGCATCGCGGATCGCCATTGCGTTGTTGATGCGGTAGCGCCCGCCGGCCGGCACCTGCACGGATTCGCCACCACGTTCCAGGGGCAGCGTGCCAGCGTCAAGCGCCCAGGCGAAGCGAATGAATTCGTGCGCTGCCAGCTCGTCCGGAGCGGCCGGCGTCCCGCGGCGCTCCAGGTAGGCAGGCGCAGCGTACAGGCGCCGCTGCGAGGCCGCAATGCGGCGTGCGATGGCATCGGGCGGCAGGCGGCGGCCCAGGCGTAATGCCACGTCGACACCGTCTTCGACCAGGTCCACATAGCGGTCCTCGAGAATCAGTTCGACTTCGATCTCGGGCCAGGCGGACATGAAACGCTGCACGATCCCGTTCAGGCGCAGCTGGCCAAAGGCCACGGGCGCATTGATGCGCAGCAGGCCGGCCGGGCGCTCGGTCAGGCCGCGCGCTTCGTCCAGTGCTTCCCGGTATTCCTCCAGCACGCCCTTGGCACGCCGGTAGAAGCGCATCCCCTGGTCCGTCGGCGTCAGGCCTGCCGTGCTGCGTTCGACCAGGCGCGTGCCGAGCTCTGCTTCAAGCGCGCGCAGCACCTTGCTCACGTTCGGCTGGCTGGTCGCTTCCTCGCGGCTGACTGCCGAGATGCTGCCCAGCTCGATTACCCGGACAAAATAGCGCATCGCACGCAATGTATCCATCCCGCCTTCCCATTCATATTTGGAATGCATGTTAGCGCAATTTGGCGGGTAGTATTACAAATCTGCATAACCTATCGTGACGCTTTCCTCATCGTCCGACAGGAACAACATGAAAAACCCTGCAGCTTTCGCATGCACCCATGGCTGCGCGCTGATCCTTGCCCTTGGCCTTGCCGTCAGCGCCAATGCCGCGGCGCCACCTGCCCGCTGGGTCAGCTCCTGGTTCGCCAGCCCGCAGCCCCTTTGGGACACCGACTTCATCCTGCCGACCGGGCTGCCCCCAAGCCTGCACGGCCACACGGTGCGCGAGACCGTGCGCCTGAGCAGCGGAGGACGCCGTATCCGTCTCGTCTTCTCGAACCGCTACGGTACGGCGCCGCTGGTGTTGGGCGAAGTGCGGGTCGCGCCGGTGGGACCGGACGGGCAGGCGCTGCTCACCGCCGGCCACGCCGTGCGCTTCGGTGGCGAACGCCGTGCGTCGGTTCCCCCCGGCGCGCCGCTCGTCAGCGACCCGATCGAGCTCGCCCCGGCCGCCTTTGCGCGCCTGGCGGTATCGGTATTCGTGCCCGAGCCGACGCCCTTGCGCACCTTCCACTGGGGCGCCCAGCAGGAAGCCCTGGTCGGGAAGGGCAACCTGACCGGTGCCACCGCCATGGCGTCGGCGCAGCGGGTACCCGGCCGCCTGTTCCTGAGCGCGGTGCTGGCCGAGGCGCCGCCGGCAACGCGCACGGTGGTCGCCTTCGGCGACTCGATCACCGACGGCAACGGCTCGACACCGGGCGCCGATCGCCGCTGGCCCGACTTCCTGGCGCAACGTTTTACCGGCGTAGCAGTGGCAAATGCCGGGATTTCCGGTGCACGCCTGCTGGGCGACCGGATGGGTGTC
Organism: Massilia niabensis; assembly: GCF_042655085.1. Lineage (NCBI taxonomy): Bacteria > Pseudomonadati > Pseudomonadota > Betaproteobacteria > Burkholderiales > Oxalobacteraceae > Massilia > Massilia niabensis. The sequence continues at coordinate 114,121 of NZ_JBHSMU010000011.1, forward strand.
AACGCGCTGGCACGCTTCGAGCAGGATGTGCTGAGCCAGCCGGGCGTGGCGGCAGTGGTCGTGCTGATCGGGATCAACGACATCGGCTGGCCGGGCAGCCCCTTCGCACCAAGCGAGCGCCCCACGACGGCTGCCCGGCTGATCGCCGGTTACCGCCAGCTGATCGCAGCGGCGCATGCACGCAACGTGCGGGTGGTGGGAGCGACGCTGCCGCCGTTCGAAGGCGCCTTGCGGGGAACACCCTTCGAGGGGCATTACAGCCCGGCCAAGGAGCGGCTGCGCCAGGAGGTCAATGCTTGGATTCGCGGTGCCGGCGCGTTCGATGCCGTGGCCGACTTCGACCTGCTGCTGCGCGACCCTGCACGGCCGTCGCGGATGCTGCCGGCCTATGATTCAGGCGATCACCTGCACCCCGGCGATGCGGGCTACCGGGCAATGGCCGGATCGATGAGCCTGGAGATGTTGTTCGGCGACGCGGGCGCGTCGCCCTGAGCCGCGCGCAGCGGCTTGCACGCCGCTGGCGGGAGCCACTCGCGCAATGGCGCGAGTGGGAGGGCGGAACCTGGCGTCCCGCCCGTCCGGCTTACTGCTTCACGAACTTCAGCGTCATCCGGTCGCTCTCGCCGATCGCCATGTACTTCTCGCGGTCCTTGTCCTTGTTGGCCAGGACCGGCGGCAGGGTCCAGACGCCTTTTTCGTGGTTCGCGGTGTCCTTCGGGTTGGCGTTGACTTCGGACTTTGCCGCGAGCTTGAAGCCGACGCTTTCGGCCATCTTGATCACGTACGACTCGTGCACATAGCCGCTCGAGGCCTTTTCGTCCTGCTTCATCGACACCGGCAGGCGGTGGTCGACCACGCCCAGCACGCCGCCCGGTTTCAGCACCTTGTGAATTTCCTTGAAGGTCGTCCTGACCGCTTCGTCGCCGGCGCCGACCCAGTTATGCAGGTTGCGGAAGGTGAGCACCATGTCGACGCTGTTGGCCGGGGCGATCTCGTAGCGGGTCGGCGGCTCGAAGATGCTGGTGACGACCTTGCCGTACAGGGCAGGGTTCGAATCGAGCTTTTTCTTGAACGCTTCGCCATAGCGCTTGCCAGGGGCGATCTCCTGGCCTGCGCCGATCAGCTTGCCCTTGTCGCGCAGGTAGGGTGCGAGGATCTCGGTGTACCAGCCGCCGGACGGCACCAGCTCGACCACCGTCATGTTCGGCTTGATGCCGAAGAAGGTCAGGGTTTCGTACGGATGGCGCCATTGGTCGCGGGCGGCGTTGGTTGCGCGGTGCTCGCCGGCGATGACGGCCTTGAGGGCGTCGTCGGCCTGCACGGCGCCAGCGGCGCCCACGGCCAGCACTGCGGCCAGGATCAGTCGTTTCATGAAGTCTCCGTTCGTTGGTTGGTCGCGGCCCGGGGTGGCCGGCGCCGTCGCGCCTGATGATCGAACAAGCAACAGGTCGAGTCAAGCGAAGTCTTGTATGCAGTGCTCCACATGATGCACCACATGAGTGTCCGGCAGGTGTCCGCCCGGACACCAAGGTGGGATACCCGGACACCCTCTGGACAGCATCGACATCGCGCTGCCACAGCTAGCGTATTGACACTTTGAGCTGGTGCAAATATTGCCTATTCAAAAGCGTAACTTGCTGCTAATGTTTAGCGGTTTGCCGTCTGGTCCCCGGGCTGGACAAGGCAAGTCATACATATAAATACGCGGCAGTGCCCGTGTGCGCGCCGCCCCAAGAAGCAGGTTGAATTCAGGAGAGACCATGGAACGTCGTACCTTTCTCAACATCAGTACCATTGCATTCGGCACGATGCTCATCCCGGTTGCCGGGCGGGCCATCGCTGCCGAGGAACTGCTCAGTCCGATGGCGGTCGCCGCCAAGAAGGCGCTGGCCGACACCGCGCTGAACGCCGCCACCAAGGCCGGCGCTTCCTACTGCGACGTGCGCATCGGCCGCTACCTGAACCAGTTCGTCACCACGCGTGACCTGAACGTCGAGAACGTGGTCAACACCGAATCGGCCGGCGTCGGCGTGCGCGTGATCTGCAATGGCGCCTACGGCTTTGCCGCCACCTCCGACATGACCCCGGACGGCATCGCCAATGCGGCGCGCCAGGCCGTGGCGATCGCGAAGGCGAATGCCAAGCTCCAGACCGAACCCGTGCGCTTGGCGCCGGTCAAGGGCGTGGGCGACGTGGCCTGGGCCACGCCGTACAAGAAGGACTGGCGCACCGTGCCGATCAAGGAGAAGGCCGACCTGCTGATCGCTGCGAATAAAGCCGGCATGGACGGCGGCGCGAATTTCATGCAGTCGATGCTGTTCCAGGTGAACCAGCAAAAATACTTCGCGTCGACCGACGGTTCCTACATCGACCAGGACCTGCACCGCCTGTGGGCGCCGTTCACGGCCACCGCCGTTGACAAGGCCAGCGGCAAGTTCCGCTCGAGGCAAGGCTTGGGAGCTCCAGTCGGCATGGGCTACGAATATCTCGACGCCCGTCCCGAGCACAAGATCAAGGCCGCCGGCGGCGTCGCCACGCTGTACACGGATTCCTACGACATGATCGGCGACGCACGCGCCGCCGGCCGCGACGCCAAGCGTAAACTCACCGCGAAGTCGGTCACCCCGGGCAAGTACGACCTGATGCTCTCGCCGGAACACCTGTTCCTGACCATCCACGAATCGGTCGGCCACCCGACGGAACTGGACCGCGTGCTCGGCTACGAAGCCAATTACGCCGGCACCAGTTTCGCCACGCTCGACAAGTGGGAAACGAAGAAATTCAAGTACGGCGCCGAGATCGTCAACCTGTACGCCGACAAGACCACCAAGGGCTCGCTCGGCGCGGTCGGCTACGACGACGAAGGCGTGCGCACCAAGCAGTGGGACATCATCAAGGACGGCATCCTGGTCAACTACCAGGCCACGCGCGACCAGGCCCACATCATCAACGAGAAGGAATCGCACGGCTGCTCGTATGCCGACTCCTGGAGCAATGTGCAGTTCCAGCGCATGCCGAACGTCTCGCTGGCAGCGGGCAAGAAGAAGATGAGCCCGGACGACATGGTCAAGGGCATCAAGAAGGGCATCTATATTGTCGGCGACGGTTCGTTCTCGATCGACCAGCAGCGCTACAACTTCCAGTTCGGCGGCCAACTGTTCTACGAAATCAAGGACGGCAAGATCGGCGAAATGCTGGAAGACGTGGCCTACCAGGCCAACACCCAGGAATTCTGGAGCGCCTGCTCCGGCATCTGCGACCAGAGCGACTGGCGCATGGGCGGCTCCTTCTTCGACGGCAAAGGACAGCCGCCGCAGATCAGCATCGTCTCGCACGGCTCTTCGACCGCGCGCTTCAACGGCATCAACGTGATCAACACCGCTCGCAAGATCGGCTAAGGCAGGGAACGACAATGACCATCCTGAACCAGGAACAAACCAAACGCATCTGCGACCGCGTGCTGTCGCTGTCGAAAGCCGACGAATGCATCGTCGGCATCAGCGGCGAACGCGCCGGCAACATCCGCTTCGCCCGGAATGCCGTCTCCACCGCCGGCCTGACCGACGACACCACCTTGACCGTGCGCGTCGCCTTCGGCAAGCGCCAGGGCACCGCCACCATCAACGAGTTCGACGACAAGTCGCTGGAAAAGGCCGTGCGCCGCGCCGAAGACCTGGCGCGCCTGGCGCCGGAAAATCCGGAGTTCATGCCGGCCGTCGCCAAGCAGGCGTACAAAGCGTCGAACACGTTTGTGCAGAAGACTGCCGACATCGACCCCGAGATCCGCGCCCAGGCCGCCGCCTACGCGATCGAGGCCTGCCGCAAGAAGGGGCTGGTCAGCGCCGGCTTCCTGACCGACACCACCTCGTTCCAGACGGTGGCGAACTCGAACGGCGTGTTCGGCCACCAGGCCCTGACCTCGCTCGACTTCACCTGCACGATCCGCACCGAAGACGGCCGCGGTTCGGGCTGGGTGCGCCGCTCGGCGCGCGACCTGGCGCGCTTCGATCCGCGCGAAGCGGCCGATGTGGCCATCGAAAAGGCGCTGCGTTCGGTGGAAGCGAAAGCGCTGGAGCCAGGCCGCTACACCGTGATCCTGGAGCCGGCCGCCACCAGCGACCTGATGACATTCATGTTGAACGGCTTCAATGCGCGCAACTCCGACGAGGGCCGCAGCTTCCTCTCGAAAAAGGGCGGCCTGAACCGCGTCGGCGACAAGCTGTTCGACCAGCAGGTCAACATCTGGTCCGACCCGTGGGATCCGCTGGTGCCGGTCCTCCCGTGGGATAACAACATGCTGCCGCGCGAGCGCCAGCACTGGATCAAGGATGGCCGCGTGGCCGACCTCCAGTACTCGCAGTATTGGGCCAAGCAGAAGAACAAGCGCGCCATCGGCACTCCGGGCAACTTCATCATGGGCGGCACCGACAAGACCACCGAGGCGCTGATCGCCAGCACCAAGAAGGGGGTGCTGGTCACCCGTACCTGGTACATCCGCATGGTCGATCCGCAATCGGTGGCGCTGACGGGCCTGACCCGCGACGGCACCTTCTATGTCGAAAACGGCAAGATCAAGCACCCGATCAAGAACTTCCGCTTCAACGAAAGCCCGGTCTCGATGCTCAACAACATCGAGGAGATCGGCAAGTCGGTGGTGCTGGGGGGCGATGAGGGGCCGAATCCGATGGTGGTGCCGGCGATGAAGGTCAGGGACTTTAACTTTACGTCGCTGTCGGACGCGGTGTAAGCGACGTGAATGCGGCCGATGACCGTTGCCCGGTGATCGGCCGTGCGCTGTTAAAACGTGGCCGTATCGGGCCGCGCATGGAGACACAATGGAACGACGTAATTTCTTGAAAATCGGCGCCGGCACGGCGGGCGCCATGCTGGTCCCGGTATTCGGCAACGCGATTGCGGCCGAAGACCTCCTGAACCCGATGGCGACGAGCTTCAAGAAAGCCCTTGCCGACGCCGCCCTGAACGCCGCCACCAAGGCCGGTGCATCGTATTGCGACGTGCGCATCGGGCGCTACCTGAACCAGTTCATCACGACGCGCGACCTGAACGTCGAGAACATCACGAATACCGAGTCGACCGGCGTCGGCATCCGCGTGATCGCGGGCGGCGCCTACGGTTTTGCGGCGACCAACACCATGAACCCGGACGCCGTGGCTGGCGCCGCGCGCCAGGCCGTCGCCATTGCCAAGGCCAACGCCAGGCTGCAGACGGAACCGGTGCGCCTCGCCCCGGTGAAGGGCGTGGGCGAAGTCGCCTGGGCGACGCCATTCAAGAAGGACTGGCGCGCGGTGCCGGTCAAGGAAAAGGCCGACATGCTGATCGCCGCCAACAAGGCGGGCCTGGAGGCGGGCGCCAGCTTCATGACGGCGAACCTGTTCCAGATTAACCAGCAAAAGTATTTCGCGTCGACCGACGGCTCCTACATCGACCAGGACATCCACCGCCTGTGGGCGCCGATCAATGCCACCGCCGTGGATAAGGCCAGCGGCAAGTTCCGCTCGCGCGCGGGCCTCGGCTCGCCGGTGAGCATGGGCTACGAATACTTCGACGTGGCAGGCGGCGGTAAGGTAAAAGCCGCCGGCGGCGTCACTACGCTCTACACGAAGTCCTACGACGTGGTCGAGGACGCGCGCCTGGCCGGCAAGCAGGCACGCGAGAAGCTCTCCGCCAAGTCGGTCGAGCCGGGCAAGTACGACCTCGTGCTGGCGCCGGAACACCTGTTCCTGACCATCCACGAAGCCGTCGGCCACCCGACGGAACTGGACCGCGTGCTTGGCTACGAAGCCAACTACGCCGGCACCAGTTTCGCGACGCTCGACAAGTGGCAGTCGAAGAAATTCAAGTTCGGCTCCGAGCGCGTGAACTTCATCGCCGACCGCACGGCGCCCGGCTCGCTGGGCCTGATCGGCTACGACGACGAAGGCGTGCGCGCCAAAGAGTGGGACATCATCAAGGACGGCATCCTGGTCAACTACCAGGCCACACGCGACCAGGCCCACATCATCGGCGAGAAGGAATCGCACGGCTGCTCGTACGCGGACTCGTGGAGCAGCGTGCAGTTCCAGCGCATGCCGAACGTGTCGATGGCGCCGGGTAAAGCGCGCCTGACGCCGGACGAGATGGTTGCGGATGTGAAGAAGGGCATCTACATCGTCGGCCGCGGCTCGTATTCCATCGACCAGCAGCGCTACAACTTCCAGTTCGGCGGCACGCTGTTCTACGAGATCAAGAACGGCAAGATCACGAACCCGCTGGAAGACGTCGCCTACCAGTCGAACACCCAGGAATTCTGGAATGCCTGCAGCGCCATCTGCGACGAGCGCGACTGGCGCATGGGCGGCTCCTTCTTCGACGGCAAGGGCCAGCCGAGCCAGGTCAGCGCGGTATCGCACGGCTCGAGCACGACGCGCTTCAACGGCATCAATGTGATCAACACCGCCCGCAAGATCGGTTAAGGAAAAACATGAAACAGCTGAACCAGGAAGAAGCAAAACGCATCTGCGAGCGCGTCATCAAGTTCTCGAAGGCTGACGAATGCAGCGTGACGATCGACGGCTCCCGTGCCGGCAACGTGCGCTTCGCGCGCAACAGCATTTCGACCGCGGGATTGAACGAAGACATGCAGCTCTCCGTGCAGGTCGCTTTCGGCAAGAAATCCGGTGTCGCGCAGATCAACGAGTTCGACGACAAGTCGCTGGAAAAGGCCGTGCGCCGCGCCGAAGCAACGGCCCGGCTGGCGCCTGAAAATCCGGAGTTCATGTCGGCCATCGGCAAGCAGGAGTACAAGGCGACGCCGACATTCGTGCGCGCAACCGCCAACATCGATCCTGAATTCCGCGCCCAGGTAGCGGCCTACAGCATCGAGGCGGCAAAGAAGGCAGGGCTGGTCACTGCCGGCTTCTTCAACGACAGCACGCGCTTCTCGGCGATCGCCAACTCGAATGGCGTATTCGGCTTCCAGGAGCTGACCGACCTGGCCTATACCTGCACGGTGCGCACCGAAGACGGCCGCGGCTCGGGCTGGGTCACGCGCTCGGCGGTCGACGCGAACCGTTTCGATGCGCGCGAAGCGGCCGGCGTGGCGATTGAAAAGGCGCTGCGCTCGGTCGAGGCCAAGGCACTGGAGCCGGGGCGCTACACGGTCATCCTGGAGCCGGCGGCGACGTCCGAAGTGCTGGGCAATATGTTCAGCAGTTTCGAGGCGCGCGCCGCCGATGAAGGCCGCAGTTTTCTCACCAAATCGGGCGGCAAGAACCGGCTCGGCGACAAGCTGTTCGACGAACGGATCAACGTCTGGTCCGATCCGTGGAACCCGGACGTGCCGGTCGCGCCCTGGGACGACAACACGATGCTGGCGCGCCAGCGCACCGACATCATCAAGGACGGCCGCATCGCCGCGCTACGCTACTCGCGCTATTGGGCGCACAAGAAGGGCGTGCAGGCGAATGCCCGCCCCGGCAACATGATCATGGCCGGCGGCACCAAGTCGCTGGAGGAGCTGATCGCGTCGACCAAGAAGGGCGTGGTCGTCACCCGCACCTGGTATATCCGCATGGTCGATCCGCAGTCGCTGCTGCTGACGGGCCTGACGCGCGATGGCACCTTCTATGTCGAGAACGGCAAGATCAAGTACCCGATCAAGAACTTCCGCTTCAACGAGAGCCCGGTCACAATGCTGAACAACGTCGAGGAACTGGGCAAGCCGATGGTGATCGGCGGCGATGAAGTGCCGTTCCAGATGGTGCTGCCGCCGATGAAGGTGCGCGACTTCAACTTCACCTCGCTGTCCGACGCGGTGTAGATGGCGCGTTATGACTTTTACTTCACCCGGCTCATGTACGAGTCGGGTGACTGGGATGTAGATATCCGCATGCCCAGCAACGTGCTCAATTCGCTCGTCGAGTACACCACGCTCAAGGTCGACCCGGCCGAACGGATGGTGCAGCTCGCCGACCCGAAGGTCTTGGAATCACCGTTCTGCTACCTGGCCGGGCACAAGCTGGTGCAGTTCACCCCTGCCGAGCGCAGGAACTTCGAGCGCTACGTGCGCGGCGGCGGCTTCGTGTTTGTCGACGACTGCAACCACGACGTCGACGGCCTGTTCGCCAAGAGTTTTGAAGCCGAAATGGCGAAGATCTTCGGCGGCTCGGCGCTGCGGAAGATCCCGAACAACCACCCGGTGTATTCGAGCTTCTTCAAGTTCGACGGCCCGCCGAACACCTCGGTGGAGCTGAACGGCTGGGGCGACGACCTGGTGCACGAATACCTGAAGGCGATCGAGATCGGCGGGCGCGTGCGCGTGCTGTACTCGAACAAGGATTACGGTTGCGAGTGGGATTACGACTTTCGCAACAAGCGTTTTCTGGCAGTGGACAATACCCGCTTTGCGGTGAACATCATTCAATATGCGTTGGGAGCCTAAGTGGCAGAACATCATGTGGCGGAGCACGGAACGGTGCGCTGGAGCGAGTCGGAAGTAGCCGACCTGGTGGCAAAAGTAGGGGCGCTGAAGACGAGCATGGCGCGCGTGATCATCGGCCAGGAAGAGGTAGTTGATCTCCTCGTGACGTGTTTGCTGGCCGGCGGCCACGCGCTGGTCGAAGGCGTGCCGGGCCTGGGTAAAACCCTGCTCGTGAAATCCCTGGCGCAGGCGACCGACATGCAGTTTCGCCGGGTGCAGTTCACGCCCGACCTGATGCCTTCCGATATCGTCGGCACCGAGATCCTGGAAGAAGACCAGGCCACGCGCCAGCGTTCGTTCCGCTTCCAGCCGGGGCCCGTGTTCACGCAAGTGCTGCTGGCCGACGAGATCAACCGCGCGCCGCCCAAGACGCAATCGGCGCTGCTCGAAGCAATGCAGGAGCGCAGCGTCACTTTCGCCGGCCATACCCACATCCTGCCGCGCCCGTTCTTTGTCCTGGCGACGCAGAACCCGATCGAGCAGGCCGGCACCTATCCGCTGCCGGAAGCGCAGCTCGACCGCTTCCTGCTGCGCATCGACGTCGGCTACCCGACCGAGGACGAAGAAGTGATGATGGTGTCGAAGACCACGCAAGCCGGCCTTGGGGACGCCGAGCCGGTGCTGGATGTGGCCAGCCTGCTGCGCCTGCAGGCGCTGGTGCGCGACATCGAGATCGGCGAGCACCTCGTGCGCTATGCGACGCGCATGGTGCGCGCCACCCGCCCGCAGGAAACCACGGTGGCAGCAGTCAAGAAGCACGTCGGCTGGGGCGCCGGCCCGCGCGCCGGACAGGCGCTGGTGCTGGCCTCCAAGGCGCGCGCGCTGATGGCAGGGCGCCTGGCGGTCACGCGCGACGATTTGCAAGCCATGCTGCTGCCGGTGCTGGCGCACCGCGTGCTGCGCAATTTCGAGGCGGAAGCCGACGGCGTGGCGATGGCCGACATCCTGCAGGCGATCCGCGCCGAGATCAGGGTCGATTAATTGGCACGTGCTAGTTCGGCGCTGATCGCGCACACGACCAAACTCGAACTCGTCATCCGCCACGTGCTGGCCGGACTCGGGCAGGGCATCCACGCGGGCCGCGAACGCGGCGCCGGCGTCGAGTTTTCCGAGTACCGGGCCTATGCGCCGGGCGACGAGTGGCGCCGCGTCGACTGGAAACTGCTGGCGCGCGCCGACCGATATTATGTGCGCGAAGCCGAGCGCGACAGCCATGTCGCGGTATGGCTGCTGCTGGACGCCAGCGCGTCGATGGCGGAACCGAGCCGCAGTATCGAAGGTCTCGACAAGCTGGGCTACGCTTGTACGCTGCTGGCCTGCGTGGCGGCGATTGCGCAGCGCCAGGGCGATGCCTTCGGCCTGGCCGTGTTGTCCGGTGGACGGGTGCAACTGGTGCCCGCCGCGCGCGGGCCGCGCCAATTGCAGCGCGTGCTGGCGAAACTGGCGCAAGCACAGGCCGAAGGCGGCCTGCCGGATGCGGATGCGCTGCGCTCGGGGCTGCGTTTTACCGGTTCGCCGTCCCTGATTTTTGCCGCCACCGATTTCCTCGACTGGCCTTCGCCCCTGTCGGAAGCGCTGGTGCGCCTGCGCGCCATGCGCCACGACGTGCGCGCGGCCTGCCTCCAGACCGACGCCGAATGCACTGGCGCGTTCGACAGCGCTCCCGCCTACCGCGACCCGGAGGGGGCCGCCGGCGTGTTCCGCTTCGGCGCCGACCTGCGCGAAGGCTACCTGCGCAACCGCGAGGCGCATTTCGACACCGTGACGGCTGCCTTGCGTGCGCGCGATGTGCCGCTGGTTGCCGCCCGCATCGAGCAGGCGCCGGGCGAGGTACTGCGCCAGTGGCTGCGACAAAAGGATCGCCGATGAGCAGTTTGTGGTGGCTGGCGCTGCCGACCCTGTTGCTGCCGATCTGGTGGCACCGCAAGAAGCGCGTCCAGGTAAAAGCCGAGCCGCTGGCCAGCGCGCGCTTCCTGCCGCGTACCGAACCGAGGCAAATGCGGGTCTGGCGCTGGTCCGACGTGACGCTGTTGATCCTGCGCTGCCTGCTGCTAGCCTGCGCGATTGCCTGGCTGGCCGATCCGGTGTTCCCGTGGCGTGGCAATACGGTCGTCGTGGCCGAAGGGACGGACGCACAATGGGTCGAGCGCGAGATAAAAGCTGCCGGGTTTGGCGACGCCACGCGCCTGCCGCTGCCGGCCACCGAAGCCTTGAACTGGGTGCGGGCGCACGAGCGCGAATTCGAAGCCGGCGCGCGGCTGCTGGTGCTGGGCGACATCCCGATGCCGGCAGCCACGCCGCAATTCCGCCATCCGGTCGAACTGCGTACGCTGTCGAAACCGCTTGCACGCCTTGATGTCCGGGTGGCGGTCGTCGGCGAGCGTACTCCCGAATGGCGCCGCATGTTCGCGGCGCTCGACGGTCCGCTGCGCGTCGTCGAACCGGCGCCGAACGCGAAGACGGAACTGATCGTCTGGGATGCGGCCACCGCACCGCCGGCCGCCCTGCGCGCGCCGCTATGGTGGGTTACGAACGACGCCGCCTTTCCGGAACTGGCGCAGGCGAAGAGCGTGGATGGCATCCGCTACGCCGACAGTGCACGCGGACGGGTCTGGACCTCGAACGCCTGGCCGCCAGCGAATCCCGCCGCCGCGCGCCGCCTGCTGGAGACCTGGCGCGCACTGCACCATGCGCCCGTTGCCTACACCACGCCTGCTACGCGGTTCGCACCTTCTACCGTGCCGGCCACCAGCTACGCCAGCGGTGCGCTGCGCGACATATTGATGATGGCGCTGGTCGCCCTGTTTGCCCTCGAGAGGATACTGACCCATGCACGGCGACGCTGATATCGCGCGGCGCCTGTGGCGCGCGGCGCTGCTGCGGCGCCTGCCGCTGTGGGTGCTGGGCACGCTGCCCTGGCTGTCGCTGCGCCTGCTGCCGGGCCTGGTGGCCTGGACCGCCTGGTGCATATGGGACGCGGCGCGCCTGCGCCAGCAGGTTGCACGCGGCTGGGCCGGCTGGCTCGATGCCGCCGTGCCCGAGCTGGAAGACAGCAGTGCCCTGCTGGTCGGGGCCGAGACGCCGCTGGCCAGGCTGCAGCGCCAGCGTATTCTTGCGCGCCTGGACAGCGCCCTCGATGCGGCGGCTGTGCGCCGGGTTGTGCGTCCGCGCGTGAGTACCGGCCTGCTCTGGCTGCTGCCCTGGCTGGCATTGGCGGCGATCGTCTGGTCCTTTGGCCAGAAACCCGCAGCGGCTGTTCCAGCGGCGCCAGCCGGTGTGCAGCTTGTAAAAGCGGCCGTGGTGCCGCAGCTGGTGGTGACTGCCACGCCGCCGGCCTATACGGGCGCCGCGCGCACGGCCGGCGCACCGCGCAACATTGACCTGCCCGAGGGCAGCACGGTTCAGTGGTGCCTGAAGAACCGGGAAGCCGGCAGCACCACGCTGGAACTGAGCGATGGCCGCACCCTGAGCGCCGGCGAAAAGTGCGCCTCGATCGTGGCCACCGAATCGCTGTTCTGGCGCTGGCGCGGCGCGCGCTATGTACTTCGCGTGACGCCGGACGCGGCGCCCCTGGTGACGATCTCCCAGCCGTCCCAGATGATCCAGGAATTGAAAGAGGGCGCCACCACAGCCGCCATGGCCCTGAGCGTGCGCGACGACTACGCCGTGCGCCGGGCAACCCTGCACCTGACGCTGGCGCGCGGCAGCGGCGAGAACATCAAGTTTACCGACCGCGAAATGCCGCTGCCGGCCTCGAACGACCCGAAAGTGCGCAACTGGTCCAAAACCTGGACCCTGGCGGAACTGGGCATGGAGCCGGGTGACGAGCTGTACTTCTTTGTGCGCGCGACCGACAACGCGGCGCGGCCGCACACAGTGCAGTCGCCGACCTACACGCTGCGCCTGCCGGCGCCCGAGGTGGAAGACGAGGAGGAAACCTCGGCCATGCCGATGCTCGTGAAACCCCAGAGTTTGCGCAGCCAGCGCCAGATCATCATCGATACCGAGCAGCTGATCGCCGACATGCGTGCCACGCGCATGAGCGCGGTTGCGGTGCGCGAACGCAGCGAGGCGATCGCCGGCGACCAGGGCGCGCTGCGCCGCCGCTACGGGCAGTTCCTGGGCGAGGAATCGACGCTGTTCGGCGGCGAGGAAGAGCATGACGAACACGACGAACCCGGTGAGAAGATGGACGTGCTGCACCAGTTCGGCCACGCCCACGACGAAGCGGAAAACGCGACCCTGTACGACGAAAAAACGAAAACCATCCTGCGCCGCGCCCTGGTCGCGATGTGGGACGCGGAAAAGGCGCTGCGCGCCATCACCCCGAAAAGCGCGCTCGCGCCCGAACACAAGGCGCTGGCCGCGATCAAGGAGCTGCAGCAGGCGGATCGCATCTACCTGCACAAGACCGCCTTCGTGCCGCCGCCGATCAAGGAAGAGATCCGCATGACGGGCGACGTGGTCGGCGCGGCCAGCTACGGGCGCGAGCAGGCGGGCGCCGATGAAGCCATTCCCTTGGCGCTGCGCGAACTGGTGGCGGCCTTGTCGGGCGAGGGCCCGTTGCCGGCCCTGTGGACGCGCACCGCGCACGACTGGGTGCGCGAGCGCCTGACGAACGACGAACAGCGCCTGGGAGCGCAGCGCGCGATCCAGGACGTGGCGGACGGCTGCCTGCGCTGCCGCCCGGCGCTGCGTGCCTGGCTGCGCGCCGGTATTGCCCAGGCGCCAGTGCTGCTGCAGGCCAGGCCAGTTGCGCACACGCCGTTTACGCGGGCGTGGCGCGAAGGAGGGGCGAAATGATCATCGCCATCGCACTCATCGGCCTCATTGGCATCCTCAGCGTGCTGCTCTACCTGTGGCACCGGCGCTGGCTGGACGCCGTGCTGGCAGCCAGCGCAGCGGCTGCGCTGGCGCTGCTGGCTGGCGGCCTGACGCTGCCGGGCGAAGCGGGCAGCACGCTGGCCATCGACAGCAACAAGCCACCCGTGTCACTCAAGGGCGTGCGCGCTTTGACGCTCGACGGGGACGGCCTCCGCGCTGCCCAGTGGCAGGATTTGCCGGCGCGGCCGCTGGCATGGACGCCGCCGCAAGCCGGCACCCTGCGCCTCGCATTCCCGCGCCGGCTGCCGCTGGGCCGCATGTTCGCGCTGACCGTCAAACGCAGTGGCATTAGCAACAACAGCGCGCCCGCCCGCCTGCAACTGCTGGCCGAAAACGGCCAGGTGCTGGGCGAGGCGAGCGGCACGGGCGAGCTCACGGTCACCTGGCTGCCGCCACTGGCCGAAACGCTGGAGCTGAAGGCGCGGCTGCTCGGCGAGAAGGACAAGCTGCTGGCCGAAGGACCGGTGCCGGTCGTCGTCGAGGAGACGCGGCCCCTGGCCGTGCGCGGCCGCTTCAGCGCCCCTTCGTTCGACCTGCGCGTACTGAACGAGGTGCTGGCGAACAGCCGCGCCGTCATCGACTGGCAGGTCGCCCTCGGCAAGACCGTCACCCGCAGCGAAACGGCGCGCGAAAAGATCGATAAGCCCGACCTGCTGGTGGTCGATGCCGCCTGGTTCGAGCGCGCAGCCGGCCCAACGCGCGCCGCCTTGCTGGAGCAGGTGGGACAGGGCGCCGCGCTGCTGGTCCTCGGCGCGAATGCCAATGATGCTGCCGTCTGGTCGCGTACCCTAAGCCTGAACCTGCAGGCGCAGCCGGCCGACAAGCTCACCGGCGGGCCCTTGACGCTGCCGGTAGCGCCCCTCAATCCAGCGACCCGCAATGCCGGCGCCTGGGCCGGTTCGGACAGCGCGGTCTGGGCCCGCCAGTGGGGCAAGGGCCGCATCGGCTGGCTGGGCGCCGGCGACTGGCACCGCCATGCCATCGCCGAGCCGCGCGCGCTGGCGCTGTGGTGGCAGGGCGTGCTCGACACGCTCGGCGTCGAGCGGGTCGACGACGTGAGCTGGCTGGACCCGGCCGAGATGCCGCTGCCCGGCCAGCGCCTGGAAGTATGCGCGCTGGGTGTGCGCGGCAACGTGACCTTCCCGGACCTCGGCCAGAGCCTGGCCTGGCAGCGCCGATCGGACCGGGTCGACGCGTCGTGCGTGGCGGTGTGGCCGAAACAGGCCGGCTGGCTGCGCATGCAGACCCAGGGCAGCAAACCGCGAATCACGCCGATCATCGGCCAGGTGTATGTGCATGCGCCCGGCGACTGGCCGCAGTGGCAGGCCTTTGAAAAACGCGAGGCCACCGCCCGCTATGCGGCGCGCACCCCAGCCGCCATGACGCCATCGGAACGGATGCTGCCGCCCTGGCCCTTCGCCATCCTGTTCGCGTTCGCCATGCTGGCGCTGTGGTGGCGCGAGCGGCGCTGACATCGTGCTGGCTGTTTTGCAGTTCAGTCTCTTCCATTACACATGAGGTGATCTTTGAATCGTACGAATTATCTGGCAGTGGGCCTGGCGTCTTTTTGCGTGGGCGGTTTGCCCTGGACGGGAGCACAGGCTGCCGATGTCATCATCACCGCGGACCGGTTGCTGGACGTACGGGGCGGGCGGATGATCGAACAGCCCGAGATACTCGTACGGGATGGCCGGGTGGTCAGCGTCACGCGCAATACAGGCAGTTCCGTGCCGGGCGCCGCCACGCGCATTGCACTGCCCGGGATGACCCTGGTGCCCGGCCTCATCGACATGCACGTCCATCTCGATTCGGATCCGACCTATGGCGGTTATACCTACCTGGAATATAACGACCGCTTCTGGTCGGCGCTCAGCGTGGTCCACGCGGGCCGCACCCTGGACGCCGGTTTCACGACGGTGCGCAACGTCGGGTCGTCCGACTGGAACGACGTGGGGCTGAGCCAGGCCATCGCTGCGGGCAAGGTCCGCGGGCCGCGCATCATCCCTGCGGCCTGGTCGTTCGGGCCGACCGGCAGCCACTGCGACAGCACCTATTTTCCGCCGTCGATGGAAGAGAAGGGGCCGTACAACGCCGACGGCCCGGACGAAGTGCGCAAGTCGGTACGGGCGCTGCGCAAATACGGCGCCCAGGTAATCAAGGTCTGCGCCACCGGCGGCGTGTTCTCGCGCAATACCGAGCCGGGCCAGCAGCAGATGAATTTCGCCGAGCTGCGCGCCGCGGTCGAGGAAGCGAGCCAGTGGGGCATGCAGGTGGCGGCGCATGCGCATGGCGCGGCGGGCATCAAGGAGGCCATCCGCGCCGGCGTCAACACGATCGAGCATGCCAGCCTGATCGACGACGAAGGCATCGCGCTGGCAAAAAAACATGGTGCGTGGCTGTCGATGGATATCTATAACGGCGACTACACCGCCGAGAACGGCAAGAAAAACGGCGTGCTGGAAGATAACCTGAGGAAGGACCGCGAAGTGACCGAGGTGCAGCGCCAGAATTTCCGCCGCGCGCGCGCCGCCGGGGCCAAAATGGTGTACGGCACCGACGCTGGCGTGCACCCGCATGGGAACAACGGCAAGCAGTTCGCGGTCATGGTCAGGTATGGCATGACGCCATTGCAGGCCATCCAGAGCGCCACCATCAACGCTTCCGAAGCGCTGGCACGCAAGGACGTCGGCGTGATCGAGCCGGGCCGCTTCGCCGACATGGTGGCCGTGCAGGGCGACCCGACGGCCGACGTACGCTTGCTGGAGACGCCGGCAGTGGTGATCCAGGCTGGCGCCGTTGTCAAGCGCAACGTTCCCTGAGCCCGGCGGCCGGCCCTCTGCAGTAGGCAAGCTGTCTGAAGCGCGAGAACATCGTTGGAGGGTACTCCCATGAATTCGGCACTGAAAGCGGCGTTCGAGAATGAAATGGCGTCAGCCGCGCGCCTCATCCAAGCGGGGCATCCGGATCAGGCGATGCGGCATCTGGAGCGTGCGCATGTGCTGGGGCAGCGCAAGGCCATGCCGCATGTCCGCTCGCATTGGGCCATGTTGCGCATCGCGCTCGAACGCCGTGCTCCTGGCGAGGTACTTGGGCAGGGCGTGCGTATCGTTCTCGGTGCACTGGGTTCGGCCGTGGGCATCGTCCCGACCGGCAATACGGGTGGCACCAACATCAGCATGTTTGCGCGCCTGCCTATCGATCCTGAGCTGGCCGAATTGATCAGGCAGGATCAGGACAGGCGATGAAGCACGCAAAGCGTAAAAATAAAAGGGTAAAAATGAAAACTGGTTTTGCGAACGTTGTGGCTGTCATGCTCTCGGTATCTCTCCTGAGTGGATGCGCAATGCAGAAAATGGATGCGCAGAAGCCGTTGAGCACAACCGATGCTATCGCGTCATTCGCGAAATTCGGGTATGGCGAATGGGTGGAAAGCCCATTCGTTCGAACCGGAGCGATTTGCGGCGCCGAGAAGGTCCCTGTTCAATTCTCTGAAATAAAACATGCGATGTTTTCCATTGCGACAATCGAAACTGCAATTGCTGACAAGCCGCAAAGGAATTTTTAGCGCGTCTTACGTTTTTCTACTGAAAGACGTAGAAGATGCGAACCGGCTCGTCACTGCCGCCAATTCGCTTGGTGCGAGTGTCGAGTATCTGATGACATTAGATAATTAAAAGCAGGTCGCAGCTACTGGTCAGGCGCCCCGGCTACTTTTCCTGCAACAGGATCGCCACGTCGCGCGAGTAGCCGGGCGCGGTCAGCGTCAATGTCGCCCCGATCCCGCCGACCGTCGTATAGCTGCCCTGGGCGGCGCCTTTCACTTGGCGCGATTCGAACACCATGCCATTGAAGGCAAGCGTCAGCAGCGGCCGCTGGAAGGTCCCGCTGACGATGAAGGGGACCGCAGCGGCTGCGCTGCCCTCCTTCATGGTGCCGGTGCCGCTCACCTGGCCATTGGCGCCTTCCACCAGCCTGAAATCCAGGCGCAGGGCGTTCGGTACGGTGGACACTCCTTCCCAGTCGCCTGCGACCGATTGCAGCGTGGCTTGCGCCGAAGCATTGATATCCTGCTCGGTAGGCCAGGGGCTAACGCCACCACCACTGCCACCACAGGATGTGCTCATCAGGACAATCAATGCCCCGGCCACAATTGAGATGCGCCGCATGGGGTGCCCCTTTACAGTTAATCAACCTGAACTGTACCTCGGGCGTAAGCGTCGCCCTAACACCGTCTTGAGCCGCCCGGCAATTCAAGCGATGCTGGCATCACACAAAATGCCGGGACAAATCGGCACTAAGAGCGCCTAACAAAACCTTCAGAGCAAGGCGCGGCGCCGAAGACAGTACGCCTGTACGGCGAGGCGCTGCAACGCAGCTATGGAGGTTTTGTTAGGCGCTCTAAGTGTACGAGTCAGCGACGCTGCCGAGATCAATAAAGAGTTGTTGATAAACGCCAGGGCAAATCGGCATCATATTTTGAGCCATCAATTTCGTCACTACTCAAATCCCCCAAGATTGTTCCAGGGCTCGGCAAATCCCCACGATCCCGATGCTTGGACGGGTCCCAGAGATGCGAACGAAGTATCGCGCGTGAGCACTGGAAAAACACCGCGTTGACTTTCACGACCAATACGGAAAGCGGCGATTTGCCGTCGATACTGAAGGTTGACAGCAAACCCGGATCGACTTGAATCGATGCAGCACCGTTGACCCGCAACGTTTCTCCAATCCCGGGTATCAAAAAGATGAGAGAGACCCGGGAATCATGCAGGACATTCCGCAGACTGTCTATTCGATTGTTCCCGCGACGATCGGGAAGGAGCAAGGTTAATTCGTCGTGGACCCGGACAAAACCAGCGGGGTCACCTCGGGGAGACACGTCGAGACCGTCCGATCCGCTTGTTGCCAGGAGGGCAAACGGCGCTGCCTCGATGAATTTTCGATAGTGCGGATGAATGTATGCCACTTCCTTTTTTATCGACGCTGCGGCAGGCATTCCGTAAATCCCTTCAAGCGCCGCGATATCCGAAACGATTTGGCTGTCAAGCTGGATCAAGCTCTACTCCCTATGCTGATTGATGGGCTCTTGCGGTCACAAGAGAACCTCCGGCGATCGCCCCTGATGGCTGCTTGGATATCGATTTTACCCGAGCACATCTTCAACTGGCATCCATCGCGCGCGACTGCAGCCTGGGGCGGGGGACTGAGCTAATTGCCATTCAATTGAGAGAAGAACGTGGGGTGGATAAGCGTAGCGTCGTCTCAGCGCCGTCTTGAGCCGTCGAATTCCCCGATGATAGCGTCACACCGCTGGGAAGCGGAGTGTTTTTAGGCAGGAGCCAGCTGCCCGGCGCAATGCCAGGGCAGGAACTCGTCAACACAGTTGACGGGGTGATCGGCGATGTGGGCTAGCACATGGCGCAACCAGGCTTCGGGGTCCACACCGTTGAGCTTGGCCGTCCCGATCAGGGTGTAAATGGCGGCAGCGCGTTTGCCGCCCGTGTCAGCGCCGGCGAACAGATAGTTGCGGCGACCGATGGCAACGCCACGCAGGGCGCGCTCGGCTGCCGAGTTGTCGATCTCGATCATGCCGTCGTCGCAGTAGCGCGCCAGGGCCGGCCACAGGTTGAGGGCGTACATGATCGCCGCCGACGTATCGGACTTGCGTGACAGCTTCCCGAGCATCCCTCGCAGCCAGTGTTCCAGGTCGTCGACCAGAGGCTTCGCCCTGGTTTGTCGCGCTTGCCGACGTTCATCCGGTGGCTTGCCGCGGATCTCCGCTTCAATTGCGTACAGTTCGCCGATGCGGCGCAAGGCTTCGGTCGTCAGTGCGGAAGGCCTGGCTTCATGCAAGTCATAGAACTTACGTCTGGCGTGAGCCCAACAAGCGGCTTCCCGGATCGTGCCGTCCTCGTACAGCGCGTTGAAGCCCGCGTAAGCATCGGCTTGCAGCACGCCCATATAGTTGGCGAGGTGAGTTTGCGGATGGATGCCCTTTCGATCAGGTGTGTAGGCGAACCACACGGCCGGTGGGGCGATGTCGCCGCTCGGCCTGTCATCGCGGACATAGGTCCACAGACGAGCCGTTTTGGTCTTCCCATTGCCGGTGCCAGCACCGGAATCGGGGTGTCGTCCGCGTGCAGCTTGGCACCGGCCAGCACATGGCGCCGGATCGCATCTACCAACGGACGCAACAGTGCGCTGGCAGCACCGACCCAGCTGGCGAGCAGGGCGCGGTCTAGATCGACGCCGTCACGTGCGTAAATGACGGCCTGCCGGTATAGCGGCAGGTGGTCGGCGAACTTCGCCACAAGCACGTGTGCCAGCAATCCTGGTCCGGCAATGCCACGCTCGATGGGGCGGCTTGGCGCAGGCGCTTGCACGATGGCGTCACAGCAGCTGCATGCCAGCTTCGGACGCACATGGCGGATCACACGAAAACTCGCAGGCAAATATTCCAGCTGCTCGGCCACGTCTTCGCCCAAGTGGCGCAGTCCACCGCCACAGGCCGGACATGCGTCGGTGCCAGGTGCATAAATCTTTTCGTCGCGCGGCAGGTGATCGGGCAGCGGTCTGCGCACGGATTTCTTGCGCGGGGCCCGATCCGCTTCGGGCATTTCCCGCTCCGCCTCGGCTTCGTCCGCTTGCAGGTCCTCCAGCTGCAGTTCGAGCTGCTCGATCTGATGGTCGAGCTTTTCGGACTTGCGGCCGAACTGCATGCGGCGCCGCTTGGCGATCGTCAATATCAGGTGTTCGATCTCAGCCGCGCGGGTGTTCAATTGCGCTTCAAGTCCCAAGATCTGTTCGTCGCGGGCCAGCAGCAGCGCCTTCAGGGCTGCGATGTCGTTGGGAAGGTCGGCGGCGTTCGCGCTCGCGCCCCATCCAGCGAAAGCACAACATCTCCGCATGTCGCGAACACAGCGCTTCTCGTACACTGTGAGCCGATCATTGCTGTAGTAGCGATTTACCTGACATCGAAAAGGCGGGCACCATGAAGTGGTCACAGCTCAGGCATCGGCTGAAGGGTCGTATCGCGCCGTGTCTCGTGGGTGTCGATGTCCATCAGACGCGCTATCGCCATGCACACGACCAGGAAGGGGAGTTCTGGGTCACCGTCGGCAGCGAGCGGATATTCAGCGCCGGATCGTCCAGCTATTTGTCTTCGCTTGGCAAGCGGGCAGCGGAAAATCGCCATCAAGGTGCTACGCCAAGACAGGCATTCGAGCAGGCATGGCAAGTCGTGGGCGCGAGCGGTTTGATGCTGCTGGAGCAGATAAACAAGGATTTGTTCACCAGCCTGAATCAAACAGTCGAGCAAATGCTCGCACATGACAACCCTGTCATTCGCGCCCTCGGGATTATCGATGCCCGCTATGGCAAGCGCCGCCTGGCGGCGTTCGATCCGGCCAACGAGCATGTCCTCGTGCAGCGCTTGTTTGATCTGCGTTGCAAAGCAGAGGGGATAACGATCCCGGCTTCGACATTGATTGTCAACTGAGTATCCATTCGAAGCAGCGGCATGCTGCGCCGCTGCTTCGACCCTGTTGTCAGAACCCGTGCCGCAGTCCGACACGCACTGCCGGTCGTCCTCGAGCGCATCAAGGAAAATGGCGTGCTGATGTCGTCGACCATGTGAGCTGTATGGGCAACCGCCACGATCCCTTGAAATAGCGGTGCCCTTACCCCTGCTGGTCCAGCATCCACTCCTTCAGGCCGTCGACCCAGTCCCTGGCGGGCAGGTTCAGGCGCCGCCTGATCTCGCCCGCGCGTTCGTACAGGGTCGAGAAGTCGAGCTGCGGCGCGCATTTGAAGGCGATGACGACGATGTTGGCGTCGTGGACCTCGGGCAGCCAGACCACCGCGTCGAAGACCTCCGTCATCGCCGCCAGGTTCTTGTCGTAGTTGCCCACTTCTCCGAACACGTTGGCGGTCATGATGCCGCCAGGGGCCAGGCAGTCGTGGCAGCCCTGGTAGAACGCGGGGGTGTCGAGCACCGGGCCGCGCGCTTGTTCGTCATACAGATCGACCTGCAGCACGTCGGCGCTGCCGTGGTTGACGGGGTCGAGCACATAGTCGAGCGCGTTCATCTCGCGCACGTCGAGCCGCGCATCGTTCGGCGGCAGCTCGAACAGTGCGCGGCAGATGGCGATCACGTTCGGATTGAGTTCGACCGCCGTCACCTGCGCGCCGGGCAGACGGCGGTAGCAGAACTTGGTCAGCGCCGCGCTGCCCAGGCCCAGCTGCACGATGCGGCGCGGGGCGGGCAGGAACAGCAGCCAGGCCATCATCATCTGCACGTATTCGAGTTCGATCGCGTCCGGGCGAGAAAGGCGCATCGCGCCCTGTTCCCAGGAAGTCCCCAGGTGCAACGAACGCACGCCATCGAATTCGGTGACGGTGGCGGGCGGATGGCCCGGCTGGGCAAAGCGGGGGTCGACTGGAGGCGGTTTGCTGGACATGGTGCATGGGTCGGCGGTAGAGGCCGATCTTACCAGAGCGGGCCTCAGGGAATGCCGTTGCGCCCGTGAAGGCGGAAGCCCTCGCGTTGCCCGAGCCGTTCCAGCCAGCTGGTCAGGTGCGGATAATCGGGCCGGTTCATGGGCGTCATCAGCCAGCGGTTGGCGGAGAGGCCGAGCACGACATCGGCCAGCGTGAAACCGCTGCCCGTCACCCAGGCGCCGGTCGTGCCCAGCTGCGCATCGAGCAGCCCCATGTGCCGGTTCCAGCCGTCGACGCTGGCCGCGACCAGCGCCGGGTCGCCATGCGCGGGGCTGTGACGCACCAGCGCCATGAAGGCATAGCGCCAGGCGTTGTTCAATTCGGTGGCCTGCCAGTCCATCCACTGTTCCACCAGCGCCCGCTCGCGCGCATCGAGGGGCAGCAGGGCCTGGCCGCCATCGCGGTTGCACAGGTAGCGGCAGATTGCGTTCGACTCCCACAGCACGAAATCAGCATCAACGAGGACCGGCACCATGCGGTTCGGATTGAGGGCGGCATGCTGCTCCGCCCATTCTTCGCGTTCGAATGGCAGGCCGAGTTCGACGCAGGTCCAGAGCACCTTGCGCACGTTGATGGATGTGGCTTTTCCGATGATCTTCAGCATACTGCTCCTCAGTCAAGTTTTTTACGACGCCGGCAGGATCAGCGTCACCGCCAGCCCGCCGCCGTCGCGGTTGGACAGCAGGATCCGGCCGCCATGCGCTTCGGCGATCTCGCGCGACAGCGCCAGCCCGAGGCCGGTGCCGCTGCGCTTGGTGGAATAGAAGGGCACCAGGGCGTTGGTCAGCACCGCTTCGCTCATGCCGCTGCCCCGGTCGAATACCTCGATGCGCAGCAGGTCCTGAAGGCGGCGCACCTGCAGCTCCACTGCATCAGGCGGTGAGCCCGACTCGTGGGCATTCTTCAGGAGGTTCAGCAGCGCCTGCTCCAGCTGCGCGGGGTCGACCAGCGCCGGTTCCGCCGGCAGGTCGCCGACCACCCGGAACCTCACCTGCGAGGCCAGCCGTTCGACGAACCGCGCCCACGCACAAGGCTGCAGGCGCGGCGTGGGCAGCTTCGCAAAGCGCGCGTAGCCGAGTATGAAACTCTCCAGGTGGCGCGTGCGCTCGCCGATGGTTTCCAGGATCTGCGGCAGGCGCTCGGTCTGGCCGCGGCGCACCAGCTCGGCGCCGGAGTGGGCCAGCGAGGTCAGGGGCGCCAGCGAATTGTTCAGTTCATGGCTGATCACGCGGATCACCTTTTTCCAGGTCTGCACTTCCTGGCGCCGCAGTTCGGCCGTCAGGTGGCGCAGCAGCAGCAGCTCGTGGCGGCGCCCGTTCAGGCTGAAATGGCTGCGCGCCAGGTGATACACCTGCTCGTCCTCGCCTTCGCCGGCCGTAAACAGGCCGTCGCCGCCGCGCTCGAGGGCTTCGCCCAGCGCCGGCGAGGCCTGCGCCAGCAAGTCGCGCAAGGCGTGGCCTTCGAGCTTGCGGCCGTCGGCCAGCAGCTGGCGCGCAGCCAGGTTGGCGTAGACGATGGTGCGGGCACGCTGCGGCGCGTCCGCCACCAGCAGCATCGCCACCGGCGTATTCTGCACCATCGTGTCGAGCAGCAGTTCGCGCTGCACCAGGTCGCGGCGCTGTTCGCGCAGCACGTGGCCGAGCTCATTGTGGGCGCGGATCAGGTCGGCCAGTTCGTCGTCCTGCGGCCAGTGCAGGCTGAATGAAAAATCGCCGTCGCGGTAGCTGGTGACCGTGCCCTCCAGCGCCCGGAACAGCGACAGGATCGGCTGCACCTGCGAGCGCACGGTGATGATCGCGATCGGGATGACGCCGGCCAGGCACAGGCCTGCCGCCAGTAGCGGCTGGCCGGGCAGGAAGTGGTCGAGGGTGAGGGCAATGCCGATGCCGACCGTGAGCAGGGTGCCGACCAGGGCCGAGAAACGGGTGACGAGGGAGAGGCGCATGGGCGGGCCTGGGTAGGGTCAGGAACGGCCGATGCCCAGGCGCTCCATGCGGCGGTACAGGGCTTGGCGCGATAGGCCCAGTTCGGCGGCCGCCTGCGAGACGACGCCGCCGGCACGCGCCAGCGCGGCGGCGATGGTGTCGCGGTCCGGCTCGGCATCGAGCCCCGGCACCGGCGGCTGGGGCTGGAGCGCGGCGGCCGGCAGGCCGAGGTCCGGCGCGCGGATGGTGTCGCCTTGCGCCAGCAGGTTGGCGCGCGCCATCACGTTCTTCAGTTCGCGCACGTTGCCCGGCCAGCCGTGCGCCAGCAGGGCGCGTTCGGCGCCCGGGTCGAAGCGCTTGCCGCCCGCAAGGAAGCTCGCTGCCAGGGGGAGGATGTCGAGCGGGCGCGCGTTCAAGGGCGGCAGGCGCAGCTCGATCACGTTCAAACGGTAGAACAGGTCTTCGCGGAAGGTGCCGGCGCGGATCATCGCCGCCAGGTCCGCGTTCGTGGCGCTGATCACCCGCACTTTGACTTGCCGCTCGCGGTTCGAGCCGAGCCGCTCGAAGCGGCCGGTTTCGAGTACACGCAGCAGTTTCATCTGGCCGGCCGGCGGCAGGTTGCCGATCTCATCGAGGAACAAGGTTCCGCCGTCGGCCGCTTCGAACTTGCCCTCGCGCGCGCGGGTCGCACCCGTATAGGCGCCGGCCTCGGCCCCGAACAGCTCCGCCTCGATCAGTTCCGAGGGCAGGGCGCCGCAGTTGAGCACCACGAAGGGGCCGTTCGCCACCTGCGAATTGGCCTGGATGATCTCGGCAATGCGTTCCTTGCCTGTGCCATTCGGTCCGGTAATGAGCACCGGCACGTCGGCGCGCGCCACCTGGCAGGCCAGTTGCAGCACACGCTCGGTGGCCGGGTCGGTCCAGACCAGGCCGCGCAGGTCGTAGTGGGTTTCCAGCTCGCGTCGTTCGCGCCGCTCGCGGCCGACGCGCTGCTGCAGGGCGCGGTTGGCCTGCCCCAGTTCCACCAGGTTGGTGACGGTGGCGAGCAGTCGTTCGTCGTTCCAGGGTTTCGGCAGGTAGTCGGCGGCGCCCGCCTTGATCAGGTCGACCGCCGCGTCGAGGTGGGTCCAGGCCGTGAGCAGGATGACCGGCAAATCCGGCCAGGAGGCCCGGATCTGCTTGAACAAGGCCACGCCTTCCTCGCCCGAAGTGGTGTCCGCCGTGAAGTTCATGTCCTGGATCACCAGGTCGACGCTTTCGCAGGCCAGCACCGCCAGCCCTTCTTCCGGGGACGCCGCGTGCAGCGCCGCGATGTCGTGCAGGGAGAACAGCACGTCGAGGGCGATGCCGACGGCGGCGTTGTCGTCAATGATGAGTACGGTAGGCATGGACGTCAGGATAACATTAGTGCCTTGCCATCAGGCACTTCTGGTCGCCAGTGCCGGGGACGTGCTGGCCGCCCGCCACGCCGGCCCGTACACGGCGATCACGCCGAGCAGCCAGAACACGAGGGCGCCGGCGCCGAGGTAGCCGAGTGGCAGGCGCGCCATCTCGAGTTTGCTCACCAGCAGCTGGTTCAGCGCCACCCCGAGCAACAATCCGCCCACGACGCCGGTGCTGGTGATCATGAGATTTTCGGTGATGAAGTAGCGCAGGATATCAATCCGGCGCGCACCGAGGGCGCGACGTACGCCGATCTGCTTGCGCCGCTGCGTGATCCACAGGCTGGCCATGCCGACGATGCCGCAGCAGGTGACCAGCAGCAGCAGCACGCTCACCGTGACCAGCATCCATTGCACCGTCACGCTGCCACTGTAACGGCTGCTGCGGTCCTTGTCGGTCGAGGTCAGCTCCAGGATCAGCGGCAGGGGCGAGGACTTGCGCAGCGCGCCTTCCGCTTCCTTCATCACGCGGTCGCGCTGGCCGGGTTCGGTGCGCACGGCGTACAGCGTACCGCGGCCGCCGCCGTAGAGACGCTGCGGAATGATCACCGAATGCATGGCGCGTTCCTGGAACTCGGCGTGGGCGCTGATCAGGTTCTCGACCACGCCGATGATGCGGGTCGGCCTGGCGTCGGCGCCGGTGCCGAAGTACATGGTCTTGCCGATCGCGCTGGCGCCCGGCCACAGTTTTTCGGCAAGCGGCTTGGTGATGATCACGCCCGGGGGGTAGATGCTCTCGGTAGCCTCGTTGACGTCGATCAGTTCCGGCGCCAGGAAGTCGCGCCCTTCGACGAGATTGAGGCCGAAGGTCTTGATCAGCGAGTCGCCAGAGAGGTAGACCGAGCCGACCGTGCTTTCCTTGGTCTGGCGCGGATCCAGCGCCAGCGAGGTGTTGCTGCCGCTGCGTGACATGGGCATCTGGCTGACCTGGGCCACGGCAGCCACGCCGCCGACCGCACGCAGGACCTCGGTCTGGCGCCGGATGTCGGCGAGCTGCTGTTCCGGAGTCTCGTTGCCGAGGGTACGCACCTCGATGTGGAAGACCGCGTGCTCGTCGGCCATGCCCGAGGGCCGGGCGGTCAGGCCGCGGCGTTCGTTCACGATGTGCATCGCATTGGCCAGGATGGCCAGGCTGAGCGCGACCTGCAGCGCCACCAGGATCGGGCCGGTCTTGTTGCGCAGCAGTGCCGCAAAAATGGGACGGATTTCCATGAATATTCTCCTTGTTGCGCTTATTGGCTTATTGCGACTTGAGCTGGATCGCCGGCGTGACCTGGCAGGCGCGCCAGGTCGGCAGGAGGCCGGCCAGCATGGCAGCGCTGACCGAGATCACGAAGGTCAGGCCCAGCATCTCCCAGTCCATCCTGGCCAGGTTGGCCATCGATTTGCCGGTCATGCCGATCAGTTGCAGCGCGCCCAGGGCCAGCAGCAGGCCGAGCACGCCGCCGGCCAGACCCACCACCACGGTCTCGGTCAGGAACTGGCGGAAGATGTCGGAACGGGAAGCGCCGAGTGCGCGCCGCACGCCGATCTCGGACGCGCGCACCGAGAACTTGGCCAGCAGCAGGCCGACCGTGTTGACCAGGCAGAGCACCAGGAAGCCAAAGGCGAGCCAGGCCTGCAGCTTGCTATCCTTGCCAACCACGCCCGTGTATTCCATCCAGCCCTGGACGTCGTACACGCGAGTCGGTGCGGCGCGCTTCAGGCGCCCCAGCTTGCGCTGTTCGACGGCATAGTTCTGGAGCCAGGACTCCAGGTCGCCGCGGTCGCCGCTGGACGCCGTTTCGATCCAGGCCGTGACCCAGGTGCAGTCCGAGACCAGGCGCGCGGCGAAACCCGGCCCGATGTCCTGCGCGCAGCTCATGCCGCCGTTGTGCTGGGTCTCGTGGCGGACCGCGGTGGAGATCGGAATGAAGAATTCCTCGCCGGTGGCGTAGGGAGAACCGCCCTGCAGCAGGTAGATGCGCGGCAGCATCTGCCATTTTGCGGTAACGCCGACCACGGTGAACGGAAAGCCCATCAGCTTCAGGCGCTGGCCGACCGGGTTGACGTTGCCGAACAGCTTGTCGGCCATCGGGCGGCTCAGCACCACCACGTCAGCGCCGCGCGCTTCGTCGGCCGCAGTCCAGGCCTGGCCGTAGGCGAAGGGCACGTCGAACATCGC
Organism: Massilia niabensis; assembly: GCF_042655085.1. Lineage (NCBI taxonomy): Bacteria > Pseudomonadati > Pseudomonadota > Betaproteobacteria > Burkholderiales > Oxalobacteraceae > Massilia > Massilia niabensis. The sequence goes on from NZ_JBHSMU010000011.1 coordinate 141,514, forward strand.
GAAAAAGTCGCGCGTGGGGGCCAGGCCGCCCATCGTGAAGGGCGGGAGTTCGCGGCGCGGCGGCTCGACCGGTGCGGCGACGCCGTACAAGGCGGTGCGACGCACGCCGAGGCCGCTCTTGAGGACGTTCATCGCATCCTGGTAGCTGATCTGGATGTCGTCAGGCTTTTCGCCCTCGGTGTAGCCATCGAGCGAACCGGGGTCGATCAAGGGCATGAACAGGCGCGCGCTTTTTTCCGGGATCGGGTCGTTCGACATCATGTGCAGGATGGTCAGGGTCGATACGCTGGCCGCCACGCCGATGGCGAGGGTGATCACCATCAGCGCCGTCAGCGCGGGGTTGCGGCGCAGGCTGCGCACGCCGAGCTTGAAGTAATAACCGAACATGGCGTCTCCTCAGGCGGTGGCCGGGTTGACAGCTGAACCCCTGGTATCGACCAGGGTCGGCCCCTTGCGCACCAGGTCCGAGACCTGGCCGTCGATGATGTGGACATTGCGGTGGGTGCGCACGGCCAGTTCCGGGTCGTGCGTGACCATCAGGATCGTGGTGCCGGCCGCGTTGATCTCTTCCAGCAGTTCCATCACGCCGCGCGCCATCTGCGTATCGAGGTTACCGGTCGGCTCGTCCGCCAGCAGCAGCTTGGGCGAACCGGCCAGCGCGCGCGCGATCGCCACGCGCTGCTGCTGCCCGCCCGACAGCTCGGCCGGGAAGTGCTTCATGCGCGAAGCCAGGCCCACTTTCGCCAGCGCGTCTTCGATGCGCTCCTTGCGTTCGGCGGCATTGAAGCCGCGGTAGCGCAGCGGCACGTCGACGTTGTCGAACAGGTTCAGGTCAGGGATCAGGTTGAAGCCCTGGAAGATGAAGCCGAGCTTCTCGTTGCGCAGGCGCGAGCGCGCGTCGTCGTTCATGCCCTTGACGTTGACGCCGTCGAGCACGTACTCGCCGCTGGTGAACTCTTCGAGCAGGCCGGCAATGTTGAGGAAGCTGGTCTTGCCCGAACCCGAGGGGCCGGTCACGGTGACGAATTCGCCCTTGTTGACCTGGATCTCGAAGCCGCGCAGGGCGTGGGTCTCGATCATGTGGGTACGGTACACCTTGGAGAGGTTGGTCATGCGCAGCATGGGATGTCCTTTCAGGAGGTTTTTTATTGATTAACGGTTAATGGAGACGCGCTCTGCGTTCTCGAAGGTGTCGGTACCGGCGACGACGACCTTGTCGCCCGGTTTCAGGCCGGAGACGATTTCGACGGAGGACAGGCTGGTGGCGCCGAGTTGTATTGGCGTGCGAACGGCAATGCCGTCCTGTACTCGATACGCGAAGCGGCCGCCTTCGCTCTCGACGAACGGACCGCGCGCCACCATCACGACGTTCGGCTTTTCCTCGATCAGGAGGCGCGCCATGACGCGCTGGCTCTGGCGCAGGCCCTTGGGTTGGGCACCATCGAAGCGCACCCGGGCCAGCACCTGGTTCTTCACCACTTCCGGCGAGAGGGCGACGAGCTTGCCGGTGGCCGTGCCCGAGGGCAGGGCGATCTCGGCGGTCATGCCGATCCCCATGTCGGACACATAGGTTTCCGGGACCTCGAGTTCGACTTCCAGGCGCGACAGGTCGACTAATGTCATCAGCGGCGCGTTCGCTGCGACCACCATCCGGTTCTGAACGTTCAGCGTGCCAATGAAACCGTCGACCGGCGCGCGCACGGTCAGCTCGTCCACGCGGCGCTGGGCGTTGGCCATCGACAGGCGCGCGCGTTCCAGCTCATTGGTCTTGGTGCGGATAGCCAGGGCCACGTCGTCGCCCTCGAGGTTCGCCGCCTGCGACGCGTGCCTGGCGCGGATGCCGGCCGAGTTCAGCGCATCCTTGGCCTTCTGATAGTCGATCTTGGCAATCACGCCGACCTGGGCCACGCTCTCGTAGCGCTCGAGCGTGCGCTGGGCCGACAGGCGGTCGATCTCGGCGACGTCGGCTTCGCGCTGGGCCAGCAGTTTTTGTTTGCGCGACAGGATCTGCTGGCGCGCGACTTCGGCTTTCAACTGTTCATAGGTCGACTGTTCGCGCTTGAGGGCGTCGGACAGGTCCGGGGACTCGAGCACGGCGAGGACGTCGCCCCGTTTGACGGTGTCGCCGGCGGCCACTTTCAGGTTGACAGTGGCCGGCGCGGTGGAGAACAGGGTCGGGCTGACGGCGGCGACCACGCGGCCGTTGACTGAGGCGTCGCGCACCAGCGTGCCGCGGCCGACTTCGGCAATGCGCAGGCGGCTGGCGCTGACAGAGTGTTCGCTGTCGCCCCAGCTTGACAACAGCACGGCGGCCAGGGCGGTCAAGGCCACGGCGCCGCCGATCCACAGGGCGCGGCGTTTCAGTTTCTGTCCCGGCGCTGCGGCAACGACGGTGTCTTGATGGGATGTATCGCGGATCATGGTGTTTTTTCAGTAACGACGTGAATGCGGTCGTTACTGCACGATCCGTGCCAGCGGGTAAGTGGTTGATTTTGTTGGGCGATTGATGAGCGGACGGGTGTCCGCTGTGTCCGTACGGGGTGGGGCGTACGTACGCGGACACGAGCGTGTCCGGTGGGCGGGCTGTTGCCTGTGCTGAACTATTTGCGTGGCAGCGGCTTCCCATTCGCAATCACCTCCCGGCAATCCCCCTTCATGCGCGCGTCGTCATAATCGGTCCAGCCATAACTGTCGACATAACGCTTGTGCGGCGCAAGCTCTGGGCTGGCAATGCTGCGGTTTAAACTTTCGCCCGGATAGCGGATGTCGCCCAGGTCGACCAGCGTATGGAACACGTTTTCGGTACTCAGGCGCGCCGCCCGGTGCCGGCGCAGTTGCGCCACCTTGTCCGGGAAGCGCGCCCCATAGGCGTCCGAATACCAGGCAAAGGCGGGTACGTGGAATTCGTGCTGGTTGTTGTGGCCGTGGAAGACCTGGCGGCAGGCGCCGTCGTACAGGGTCTGGCCATGGTCGGCCACGTACATCAGCGCCGCCGCGTTTTGGCCCGCCTTCAGCTGTTTCACCAATTGGGCCAGGAACCAGTCCGTGTACAGGATCGAATTGTCGTAGCTGTTGTTCAGTTGCGGTTCGATCGCACCGTCGGTCAGCACCGGTTTCGGTATCCCCTGCAGCGACGGCTTCCACTGGTCGAAACGGGCCGGGTAGCGCTGCGCGTAGTTCCAGTGGCTGCCGAGCGTATGCAGCACGATCAGTTTTTTCGGGGCCGGGTCGAGCAGCGCCCGTCCGAAGGGTTTCAATAGCACTTCGTCGTAATTCGAATGGTTGGTAAAGCCGCCCAGGTTCAGGAATTCGACCGTGTCCGCTTCCTTGGCGAACACGGACACGGGCGTGTCGAATTTGCCGAACGAGATCTGGTTCGACAGCCAGAAGGTTTTGTAGCCCGCTTCACGGAAGGCGCTGAGGAAGGATTTTTCCGTGAACCCGTCCTTTAAACTTTGCATCGCGGGTTTGCGTGAAATGATCACCGGCACCGACAGGCGCGTGGCCGACACCGAGGTGATCAGGTCCTGCAGCGCCACCAGGTTCGGCTCCTGCTCCAGCAGGGGATTGGTCGGGCGCGCATAGCCGTTGATGCTCCAGCGGTCGAAGCGGGCCGATTCCCCGAGCACCATCACGATCACGTCCGGCGCCCTGGCGGGGTCAAGCTGGCGTGCGCCGAAGCGGAAGGCCGCGCTGCGCTCGTGCAAGGCGGCGAGGTAGACGCGCTCCTTGTAGAAGTCGAGCCCGCGCGCCGCCACGCCGAACGGCCAGGAACCGGCAAAGGCCTTGATGTCGAATGGCGGCTGCGCCCACTGCGGCAGCGGCGGCAGTGGAGTGGCGCCCGGTGTTTTGCCGGCCTCGAAGCGCATCGCGTCTGCTTTTGGTGCAGCGGAAGCCGCTTTGCCTGGAGCCACGGCGACCCCGGCCTCCATTCCGTAGGCGAACAGAGCGGCGGCGGCCGCCAGCAAGCCCAGTACCAGGAAGCGCGAGCGGTCGTTCCAGTCGAGATCCGTCGTGCTGAGCGCCGCCCGGTAGCTGCCGGCCCACCAGGCGACGACGCCAGCCAGGACCGCCAGCATCAGCCAGACCCGGGCACCCAGGTATTCCATTGCCTCGAGCGGACTGGTTTCGGCCATGATGCCAAGGTGATGAGTGGAAATGCCCTGTCCGTAGTAGGTATACAAATACAGTTCCGCCGGCAGCGCCACGAAGGCGGGCAGCAGCAGCCAGTGGAAATACGCCGGCCGCTTGAAGATGGCCCAGGCGCCGATCCACGCGAACACGGCCATGCCAACCAGCTGGGCTGGCCGCGCGACTGGCAGTCCCAAGATCATCGGCAACAGGGGCACCGTCGAGATCGCCAGGTAGGTGAGCACGAGCGTCAGGTTGGCGGGGCGCAGCAAGGTTCGCATGGAGAAAGGAGGGCGGGGCAAAGGCGGCTATTATCCGGCCTTTGTCGCCTGTAAAGCTATTCCGGCTATGCAAGTGCGCGGGCGGATGCCGCTGGCATGGGTGGCAACTGTGTCCCCGCTACCACAGCCGTTCGACGCTTTGCCGGGGCCGCTGCCCGGAAAATCAGCAAATCGGTTGACCGTATTTTGCAAGGAGTCTATACTCGCGAGTTCTCGATTTACTTTGCACATCGCTGACGCATTCGCAGCCGCTCCTTCGGTGAGTGGCTTTCGTCGCCGCAGCTAGCAGACTTTCGGGACTAGGTTTCAGTCCCCGGACGCCAATGTTCGGGTCATCAACTGTAGTACTTTGTTGGATTAGGAACGATGCCAACCATCAATCAACTGATTCGCAAGCCGCGCGTTGCCGCGGTTGTGAAGAGCAAGTCGCCGGCACTGGAAAACTGCCCGCAAAAGCGCGGTGTCTGCACCCGTGTGTACACCACGACCCCGAAGAAGCCGAACTCGGCTCTGCGTAAGGTCGCCAAAGTTCGCCTGACCAACGGTTTCGAAGTCATTTCGTACATCGGCGGTGAAGGCCACAACCTGCAAGAGCACAGCGTTGTCCTGCTGCGCGGCGGTCGTGTAAAAGACTTGCCGGGTGTGCGTTACCACATGGTTCGCGGTGCACTGGATACCCAGGGCGTCAAAGACCGTAAGCAAGCTCGCTCGAAGTACGGCGCCAAGCGTGCCAAGGCTGCGAAGAAGTAATAGCGGTCATCCTGCGGTCTCGGTCACATCGAGGTCACATTTAAAAGTTAAGTTGAGCCGGCCGGAAGGTCGAGTAAGTGAGTGGTCATGATGGCCCTCGCGAGTGCTTCTGAAGCACTCAACTGAAGATAGGAAGGAATTGAAATGCCACGTCGTCGTGAAGTACCCAAGCGCGAGATCCTGCCAGATCCAAAATTCGGCAACACCGATGTCGCCAAGTTCGTCAACGTTCTGATGCTGTCCGGCAAGAAGTCGGTCGCTGAAAACATCATCTACGGTGCGTTTGAACATATCCAGACCAAATCGGGCAAGGACCCGCTGGAAGTGTTCGCGGCCGCGATCAACAACTGCAAGCCGATGGTCGAGGTGAAATCCCGCCGTGTCGGCGGCGCCAACTACCAGGTGCCAGTGGAAGTTCGTCCGGTCCGTCGTATGGCGCTGTCCATGCGTTGGTTGCGCGAAGCCGCAAACAAGCGCAGCGAAAAATCCATGCCACAACGCCTCGGCGGTGAACTGATGGAAGCGGCTGAAATGCGCGGCGGCGCCATGAAGCGTCGTGACGAAGTGCACCGTATGGCCGAAGCGAACAAGGCGTTCTCGCACTTCCGCTTCTAAGCACAAAGTAGTAGCTGTTGTTCAGGCCGGGCACATTTTGATACCAAGATGCCGCCCGGTTTTGTCCATTCAAAGATTTAGGAAAAATTATGGCACGCAAGACCCCCATTGAGCGCTACCGCAATATCGGTATTTCCGCTCACATCGATGCTGGTAAAACCACCACCACCGAACGCGTCCTGTTCTACACCGGCGTGAACCACAAGATCGGCGAAGTGCACGATGGCGCCGCGACGATGGACTGGATGGAGCAGGAGCAGGAACGCGGCATTACCATTACCTCGGCAGCGACGACCTGCTTCTGGAAGGGTATGGCCAACAACTTCGAGCCGCACCACATCAACATCATCGATACCCCGGGCCACGTTGACTTCACCATTGAAGTCGAGCGCTCGATGCGCGTGCTGGACGGCGCGTGCATGGTTTACTGCGCAGTCGGCGGCGTGCAGCCACAGTCGGAAACCGTGTGGCGCCAGGCGAACAAGTACAAAGTGCCACGTCTGGCCTTTGTCAACAAGATGGACCGTACCGGTGCGAACTTCTTCAAGGTCTACGACCAGATGCGCGCGCGCCTGAAGGCCAACCCGATTCCGCTGCAGATCCCGATCGGCGCCGAAGAGAACTTCCTGGGCGTGGTCGACCTCGTCAAGATGAAGGCCATCTTCTGGGACGACGCGTCGCAGGGCATGAAGTTCGACTACCGCGACATCCCGGCCGAACTGGTCGATCAAGCCAACGAATGGCGTGAGAAGCTGGTCGAGACCGCTGCTGAAGCGACCGAAGAGCTGATGAACAAGTACCTGGAAGAAGGCGACCTCTCGGAAGAAGAGATCAAGGCCGCCCTGCGCCAGCGTACCATCGCGTCGGAAATCGTCCCAATGATGTGCGGCACCGCGTTCAAGAACAAGGGCGTGCAAGCCATGCTCGACGGCGTGATCGAATACCTGCCATCGCCAATCGACATTCCGCCAGTCGGCGGTACCGACGAGGACGACCAGCCGGTCACCCGCCGCGCAGCCGACGACGAGAAATTCGCCGCCCTGGCATTCAAGATCATGACCGACCCGTTCGTCGGCCAGCTGATCTTCTTCCGCGTCTATTCGGGCATGATCAAGTCGGGCGACACCGTCTTCAACCCGATCAAGGGCAAGAAGGAACGTCTGGGCCGTATTCTGCAGATGCACGCGAACCAGCGCGAAGAAATCAAGGAAGTCCACGCCGGCGACATCGCCGCAGCGGTCGGCCTGAAAGAAGCAACCACGGGCGAAACCCTGTGCGATCCTTCGTCGGTCATCACCCTGGAAAAGATGGTCTTCCCTGAGCCGGTCATTCAGCAGGCTGTCGAGCCGAAGACCAAGGCTGACCAGGAAAAGATGGGCCTGGCCCTGAACCGCCTGGCACAGGAAGATCCGTCGTTCCGCGTGCGTACCGATGAAGAATCGGGCCAGACCATCATTGGTGGTATGGGCGAGCTGCACCTGGAAATTATCGTCGACCGCATGAAGCGCGAATTCAGCGTCGAAGCGACCGTCGGCAAGCCACAGGTTGCCTACCGCGAGACCATCCGCAAGGCCGTCACCGACGTCGAAGGCAAGTTCGTCAAGCAGTCGGGTGGTCGTGGTCAGTACGGTCACGCCGTCCTGACGATCGAGCCGCAAGAGCCGGGCAAGGGCTTCGAGTTCGTTGACGCCATCAAGGGCGGTGTGATTCCTCGCGAATACATCCCTGCAGTCGAGAAGGGTGTGCGCGAAACGCTGACCTCCGGCGTGCTGGCTGGTTACCCGGTCGTCGACGTGAAAGTCACCGTCACCTTCGGTTCGTACCACGACGTCGACTCGAACGAGAACGCGTTCCGCATGGCCGGTTCGATGGCATTCAAGGACGGCTGCCGCAAAGCATCGCCAGTCATCCTCGAGCCGATGATGTCGGTCGAAGTGGAAACGCCGGAAGACTACGCCGGTAACGTGATGGGCGACCTGTCGTCCCGCCGCGGTATGGTGCAGGGCATGGACGAAATCCCAGGCGGCGGCGGCAAGATCATCAAAGCCGAAGTGCCACTGTCGGAAATGTTTGGTTACTCGACCTCGCTGCGTTCGGCGACCCAGGGCCGTGCAACCTACACGATGGAATTCAAGCACTACTCGGAAGCGCCTAAGCACGTGATCGACGCGATCGTCACCGCTAAGTCGAAGTAATAAAGTAATTACGCCCCGGCGGTGACGTCACTGCCGGGGCAAAAAAATAAAACACAAATAAATCGTTCTTTTAAAGGAAGATCAAAATGGCAAAAGGTAAATTCGAGCGGACCAAGCCGCACGTCAACGTCGGCACCATCGGACACGTTGACCACGGCAAGACCACGCTGACCGCAGCAATCGCTACCGTCCTGTCGAAGAAATTCGGCGGCGAAGCAAAAGCATACGACCAGATCGATGCAGCTCCGGAAGAGAAAGCACGCGGCATCACCATCAACACCGCGCACGTTGAGTACGAGACCGAAAACCGTCACTA
>NZ_JBHSMU010000012.1:0-3478 GCF_042655085.1 Massilia niabensis
GTGTTCTGCGAATCGTTTTGTTCGTCAGCAGCAGAGAGATGAGATTATGCAGTGTTTCGCGATATTCGTCAACTTCTTTTTTTCCTCTTCTTCACTTGCTGCCGGCTTAACTACTTGATTTCGTTAACCTTTGAAGCACAGCGCCGAAGCGGACGCGAATCATAACAAAAGCCCTTGCGGCGCGCAAGGGCCTCGCGTGTACGGCGCCGTAGTCCTCGCCGGCTAGGGTGCCGTGACGCATTCCCGGGTAGTGCACCGGGTCGCCTGCGCTTCGGGCTCGGATAAGGGTGTCGAAAAACTCGGGCCGCCCAGGTGAGAGATGTAGAGGCGTTTCTGGCTCATCGATACCAGGACACGATGGTTGCGAAGGAAGTCTGCCCCCAGGGTCATCATTTCGCCGGACAGGGTCAGGTCCATGATGCGGATGGTCGCATTCTGGACGTGATAGCTGCCGATCGACATGTTCGCAACGGGAACGCGCCATACCCGCTGCGCCTTGTCTCGCCAGCTGACGATGGCGTCTTCTTCGACTGCTCCGGGCGACTCCGGCGTGATGCCGAACCGTGCGGCAGTGTGCAGATCCATCAGTGACACCGGGAAGTTCGTGTCGAGGATCGTGTCCACGTCCCTGCCGTTGACCTTTACCTTGAACCAGGCGCGCATGTCTTTTTTCAGCTGGTCGGTTTCGAAAGGTACGACGTGCGCCGCGGGGTCCCATGCCGCGAGGAAGGACTTGCGACATCCTTTCGGGCTGGTGAACTGTATTTGCTTTCCAGCCCACCAGATCTCATGGTCGCTGCGCGCCAGGTAATTCGCACCCAGCCTCATGGCGATGTCGTCCTTCGACTCGAGCACCGTGAAATAGCCTTTCAGGCTGACTGGCCCTACAGTCAGGCTCGGGATGTTCGCGATCAGGATGTCCTGGCCCGGGTAGTTGGTTTCGCTGCTGCGGACCTTGACCCCCAGTTTCTCGAGTGCAGGTCGGTACAGCATCGACACCGAGCTCGCGGTGTCGACCAATACCGACGCGGGATGGCCGGCAATCGTGCCGGGAATGGTCGGGCGTTCGTCTGCATAGGCGAATGTGATCGGCAGGACGATGGGCTGGCCGATAACGCACCCAGGCTCCAGGCCGGTCTGTGCAAGAGCGCAGCCGCTCCAGAAGAACAGCATTGCGGGAAGGAAGGCGCTAGGCCGGGCACGGTTCGCGTGCGGTCTGGTCAAGTGGAAAGTCATCATTTTCGTGTAAAGGAGTCGTAGGCCAGGCTGGAACCGTTCACGGCAGTGCAACTGCCGGGGTGGCGCCTGTCCCACCGGGAGCATGCGGCGAGCGCTGCGCGGGAATGTGCTTGCCAAGGAATTCCAGCATCGTCTGGTAATACAGGATCTGGTTCCTTACGTATGAAAGACCGTGCCCTTCCTCATCGAAGGCAAGCCAACTCACCGGCTTCTGGAGGTCCTCGAGGGCGTCCCGCATCTTCTTGCCATGCGAGATGGGTACACGCTTGTCGTCCTTGCCGTGCATGAGCAGTACCGGCGCCTTGATGTGCGCCGCGTGCTTCAGCGGCGATACGGGGTCGAACAGCTGGGCGCTCATTTTCTTGTCGCCGATACGGCGCATCATCATTTCACGGGTGATCTTGTCGAATGAACGGTCCGACCAGTCGGAGAACATGTATTCGATATCGGTCACGCCGGCGAAGCTGACCGCGCAACGATACAAGTCGGGCGTCTTCACCAGTCCCCACAAAGCGGCGTACCCGCCGTAGCTCGCGCCGACTATGCAGATCCGCGCGGGATCGGCGATTCCCTCCTTGACCAGGTGGCGCACGCCGTCGGTGATGTCGTCCTGCATGGCCTTTCCCCACTGCCCGTAGCCGGCCTCCTCGAACTTGCGTCCGAAACCGCTCGAGCCCCGGAACTGGGGCTGGAACACGAGATAGCCGCGACTGGCCAGCAACTGGACCTCGGCGTCCCAACCCCAGCGGTCACGCGCAATTGGACCGCCATGGATGAGCACAACCATCGGCGCCGGACCTTTCGCCTGCGCAGGGCGCGTCACGTAAGCGGGAATCGGGACGCCGTCTGCCGCCTTGTAGGAGATCACTTCCATCGGGCGCATCTTCGACGAATCGAGCTCCGGCATGACCTTGCCGACGGTGACGAGCGCCTTTTTCGCGATATCGAAGAAATACCAGGTGCCGGGGTCGACGTCCGCCCTGGAACGGACCAGCACGGCACGACGCGGGTCACCTGAAATGAAGTTCAGGCGGTTGGGCAACAGGACGTCGATCTGCTTCTGCATGGCGGCCCAGGCAGGATCGAACCAGACCTGTTGAGGCAACATGCCGCTCGTCGCGACATAATCAAACGCCGTTTTATCGATGCCGTCCCAGGCGACAATGTCCTGTGATGGATGCCCCGCCAGGAGTTCGGTCTGGCGTCCCTGGACGACGTCGTAATTGAAGAGCGCGTAAGTGTCGCGCCCGATACGCGAATTGATGACGATCGTATCCGGTTCGTCAGGCACATATACCGGCATCCAGTACTCGTCATTGACGCTGAATTCGGCGAGCTTGACCCAGGCGCCGTTACCAGGCGGTTTGTACCAGTTCGTTACCGTCGACACGTCCTTGAAAAAGGCCGAGTTGACGAGCGTGAGGGCGCGCAGATTGCCGTGGCGGTCAAACGCGCGATTGATCGGTTTGCCCGGCGGGCGCGTGAACTTCACGCATTCTGCCGTGCGCGCATCGCACCTGGCGACGTGCCCATTATCGGAATCCTTCATTACCAGCAGCTTGCCCGCATCGTCGCCCTGGCCGATCGGGCCAATGATCGATTCGCCGAGGGTGCGCAGCTTTTTACCCTGCAGATCCATCGACTCCGCTTCCAGACCGTAGTCGACGGCAATGACATCGTTGCCGGCCCAGGTAACGTCGCGCGGCGCCTTGTGGTAACCCCAGTGTCCTTTCGAGACATATGCGCCCTGGCGCAGTTTTTTTACTGCAAGCGTATCGGTATCGACCAGGATCAGTCCGTGATTGGTGCCGTTGTAGACGATGGCAGCGATATGGCGACCGTCAGGCGACAAGGTGGCGGTCGTCATGCCCGAAGGATCGGTCAGTTCCTCCAGCGTGGGCGATTGCGACCGTGCCGGGCTTGCGGCACACACGGAGCAGGAGAGAATAAGGGCAGCGAAGTATTTCACGTTGAAATCCAGTTAGTTCCTGAACTATAACAAGATTCGCTTTCCAGAAATCAACTAGCTAGCTGAAGTTCCCAACTCTTCGTTGTAATCTGGGTGAAAAAACGACGGGCGAAAGCAATGCGAAAGCATCGCCAGGGTGCGTTGAAAGAATTGAACGTTAAAAGCGAAGGACGAAAAAAAACCCGCTCAGATCACTGAGCGGGTTTTTTCCTTATAACTAGCCTGACGATAACCTACTTTCACACTGGTTGCAGCACTATCATCGGCGCA
>NZ_JBHSMU010000013.1:0-1176 GCF_042655085.1 Massilia niabensis
TTCCTGGACGATAAGACCATCAAGCCGGGCCTGCAGACCTACAAGCGCCAGAAATAAGCGAATCATGAAGAGTTAGGAAAGCCAGCGTGCTTGCTGGCGCCACGGAAGGCCATCGACGCACGAACCGCGCTGTAAAACAGCTACCCAGAACAGCACCAGCGCGGGCAAGGTATTAGTCGCATCAACCAATAACGGGCACCCGAAAGGCCCTACAGGAGACAAACATGACATCCCGAGGCAATCTGCCACGCGGCGCGGCGACCATCGCGCTGTGCTTCATCACCGCACTGCTGGAAGGACTGGACCTGCAATCGGTCGGTATCGCTGCGCCCGGCATCGGCGCCGAATTCAAACTCGCTCCGGCCATGATGGGTTGGGTGTTCAGCGCCGGACTGGTCGGCCTCTTGCCGGGTGCTTTCTTCGGCGGCTGGCTGGCCGATCGTATCGGGCGCAAGACCGTGCTTGTGTGGGCCGTCCTGCTGTTCGGCATCTTCTCGCTTGCCACCGCGCACGCGTGGGATTATTCAAGTTTGCTGGCAGCACGCGTGTTCACTGGCCTGGGTCTCGGCGCCGCATTGCCGCTCCTGATTGCGCTTACGTCCGAAGCGGCAGACCCGAAAATTCGCAGCACGGCAGTCAGCCTGACGTACTGCGGCGTGCCGCTCGGGGGCGCGATCGCTGCCGTTCTCGGCATGATGGAATTCGACGCAGGCTGGCGCGTGATCTTCTATGTCGGTGGAGTCGTGCCGGTCGCGGTTGCCCTGCTGCTGTACTTGCTGCTGCGTGAATCGCCGAGCTTCCGCCAGCAGGGGACGCTGCACGCGCATGGCGACCGCCGTGTCTCAGGCCTGTTCGACAAACCCGTCCTCGGGTCGACGATGCTCCTGTGGGCAGCCTGCTTTTTCACCCTGACAGTCCTCTACATGTTGCTGAACTGGCTGCCGTCGCTGCTGATCGGGCAGGGCTACTCGCGTCCGCAGGCCGGTATCGTACAGATTCTGTTCAACATTGGCGGCGCCGCCGGATCCATCCTGAGCGGACGAATGGTCGACCGCAACCGGCCATTGCTCGCAGTGGTCGTCGTCTATGCCGGCATGCTGCTGTCGCTTGCAGGACTTGGACTGTCGAACAGCTTCAATTTCATGCTGATTGCAGGCTTCGCTGCCGGCTACTGTG
>NZ_JBHSMU010000013.1:1217-286660 GCF_042655085.1 Massilia niabensis
GTATGCCACCGCGATCCGTGCCACCGGTGTGGGCGCATCGGTCTCGGTCGGCCGGTTGGGAGCCATGGCCGGTCCGCTTGTAGCCGGACAGGTGCTGGCTGCGGGATCGGGTGTTGCCGGGGTGATGCTGTCGGCAGCACCGGGCCTGGTGGTGGCGGCTATCTGCGCGTGGAAGCTATCGCAGGGCCTCGACCCGGGCAGGGCGCAGGGTGGGCCGATCGCCCAGGCACGCTAGGAAGATGTCGAAAGGGGTGGGGCGGGTGTATTTCCCTCACACGCTCGCCTGGGTCTGCTGCCGGAACGCTTTGGGAGTCACCCCGATCAGCTTCTTGAACAGGCGGCTGAAATAGGCCGGATCCTGGAAGCCGAGCTCATAGGCAATAGTGGCGATACTGGCAGGAATATAGGTCAGCTTGCGGCAGGCTTCGAGCATCAGCCTGTCCTGGGTGATGTCGAAGGCCGTCTTGCCAGCCAGCTTCAGGCAGAGCCGGTTCAGGCGGGAGGGCATGATCCGCAACAACTGCGCGTATTGTCCGACCTGCCACTGCTCCTGGTAGTGGCGTTCCACTTCCATCCGAAAGCGGCTGAACAGCTCGAAGTCCCCCCGTCCGGATTTGTCGGCGATCCGTCGCTCGGCCTGCACCCGTACCAGCATTAATAGCGCACAGCGCGCCAGCCACTCGAGCATCAAGGTGTGGCCCTGGCGCGGCCAGGCTGCCTCGGCGATCAGGTTACGCAGCAGCGTTTCGATACGCTCGCGCACCTCCTGCACAGCCCCCAGCCCAATCGCCAGCGGTTGCACGAAGAGCGACGCGAACAGGTCGCCCCCGTGGCCGGTCGCGGCGAACAGGACGTTCTGGTCGAGGGTCAGGACATAGCCCTGTGCTTCCTCTGAAAAGTCGAAACCATGTGCCAGCGAGGGGTGGATCGTCAGCGCGACGGGTCCGTCGCATTCCCACAGGGCCCCGTCGATGTCGGCTGCAACCCTCCCTGCGAATAAAAAAAGTACCTGGAAAAGTCCCGCGTGCCTGTGCGTGCCAATATGCCAGTCGTGCTGGCGGCTGCGCGTTTCGATCAGTTCGATATGCACGCCCTCGGCGTCGGTGCCCCGCGTGAGCTCGCCATAGAGCGCAAATTCCGGGATTTTTGCGGGAAGCGCAGGCGGCAGGTCGGGCATGATGGAAAGGGAGGGAAAACGGCAGGATGGCGAAATAGTACAAGTTTTTCCCGGTTCTATCCATTCTTATCCGGGCCGCGCGGTACTACGATGGTGTCAACCAAACACAAACGGAGACATCATCATGCGTACCCAGGTTGCCATCGTCGGCGCCGGTCCTGCCGGCCTTCTGCTTTCCCACCTGCTTCACCTGAACGGCATCGAGTCCGTCGTGCTCGAGGTGCGCAGCCGCGACGAGATCGAGGCAACTATCCGCGCCGGCGTGCTCGAACAGGGCAGCATGGACATCCTGAACGATGCCGGCGTCGGCGAGCGCATGCGCAAGGAAGGCGCGCTCCACCACGGCATCGAACTGGCATTCGCCGGCAAGCGCCACCGTATCGACCTCACGGAACTCACAGGCAAGGCGATCACCGTCTACCCCCAGCATGAAGTCATCATCGACCTGGTTGCGGCACGGCTCGCAGCGGGCGGCCAGTTGCTGTTCAATGCCAGCCATGTCGCGCTGGATGGACTTGAGGGCATCGGCACCGAGCGGCCATCGGTCAGCTTCGTGCACGGCGGCCAGGCGCAGCGGCTCGAGGCCGATTTCGTGATCGGTTGCGACGGCTTCCATGGCGTATCGCGGCCGATGATTCCCGCAGGCGTACGCCAGGATTTCCAGCGCACCTATCCCTTCGGCTGGTTCGGCATCCTGGTCGAGTCCGAACCGTCGTCCGACGAACTGATCTACGCGCAGCACGAGCGCGGCTTTGCCTTGGTCAGCACCCGCTCGCCGACCGTGCAGCGCCTGTACTTCCAGTGCGACCCGCACGACCATGTCGACAACTGGTCGGACGACCGCATCTGGTCCGAGCTTCATGCACGGGTGGAAATCAACGACGGCTGGAAGGTGAAGGAAGGCAGGATTTTCCAGAAGAACATCATCGGCATGCGCAGCTTCGTGTGCGCGCCAATGCGTTCGGGCCGCCTGTTCCTGGCGG
This sequence comes from Massilia niabensis, assembly GCF_042655085.1. Taxonomy (NCBI): domain Bacteria; kingdom Pseudomonadati; phylum Pseudomonadota; class Betaproteobacteria; order Burkholderiales; family Oxalobacteraceae; genus Massilia; species Massilia niabensis. The sequence continues at coordinate 3,378 of NZ_JBHSMU010000013.1, forward strand.
GCGACGCCGCCCATATCGTGCCGCCCACCGGGGCCAAGGGGATGAACCTGGCGATTTCCGACGTGCACCTGCTGTCGCGCGCGCTCGACGCGTTCTACAAGCGCGGCGCCGAAGACCTGCTGGACGGCTATTCGGACGCGGCGCTCAAGCGCGTCTGGCGCGCGGAGTATTTTTCCTGGTGGATGACCCGCCTGCTGCACACCTTCGCCGACGCGTCGCCCTTCGAACGCCAGGTGCAACTGGCCGAACTGGAGAATGTCGCCTCTTCGCGCGCGATGCAAACGGCGCTGGCGGAAAATTACGTCGGTGCGTTTTGATAGTGGCTTGCGCAGCCGGCGGCACTCGCCTACACTCTGAAGCATAAGTTCTGTCATCAAACATCTGTGCGATTAACGAACGATGCGGGTGGGGCATTCATGTGCTGCCGTGTCTGGCCGCTATCCCATGCCGACGATTCCATTAAAAAAGTTTCGGAGACAAACATGAGCCAACAGGAAGTCGCCCTGGTCACGGGCGGCAGCGCCGGCATCGGCCGGGCGATCTGCGAGGCGCTGCTTGCGCAGGGGCGCACCGTCGTCAATCTCGACTACAAGGAGCCCGACTGGGGCCATGACAAGCTCCTGTCCTTCCAGGCCGACCTGACGCAGCCACAGGAAACCCGGGAGATCGCCCGGCAAGTCACGTCAAGCTACGCCGTCACAGCACTGGTCAACAACGCCGGCGCCACGCGCCCAGGCACGATCGACACCGCCACGATGGACGACCTCGATTACGTGGTCGACCTGCACTTCAAGGCCAGCATCATCCTGGTCCAGGCGGCATTGCCGACGCTACGCGCATCAAGGCGCGGGCGCATCGTCAACATGTCCTCGCGTGCGGGGCTGGGCAAGGCGCAGCGCGTCGTATATTCGGCGACCAAGGCCGGTCTGATCGGCATGACGCGCACCCTGGCGCTCGAGCTCGGCGGCGACGGGATCACAGTCAATGCCGTGGCGCCAGGGCCGATTGCGACGGAGCTTTTCCGGCAGAGTAATCCGGACGGCGCGCCACAGACAAAACGCATCATCGACAGCATCGTCGTCGGGCGTCTCGGCACTCCCGAGGACGTGGCGCGCGCCGCCATGTTCTTCCTCTCTCCAGACAACGGGTTCGTGACCGGCCAGGTGCTGTATGTATGCGGCGGCACGACGCTTGGCGTTGCACCGATCTGACTCGACATTGCTGTAGGCCGGGCAACCGTGCCCGTGCCGCCATACCGACGGGAGTACCCGTTCGAATCGCCTGCAGCCGGCATCCAGCCCTGCGGGTATAACTACTCGGAGACCATTCATGCCACGTTTTTCTCTCGATACCGCTTTGAAGTGCCGCGCTGCCCTTGCCGCGGCTGCCGTTGGCGTCCTGTCACTGGCCCCTCTGGCTGCGCAAGCCCAGGCAGCCTTCCCGACCAAGACCATCACGATCGTCGTTCCCTTCTCGGCAGGCGGCACCACCGATATCCTGGCGCGCGTGGTCGGGCAATACATGAGCAAGGATCTTGGCCAGACGGTGCTGGTCGATAATCGTGCCGGTGCGGGCGGGAACATCGGCACCCAGGCCGTGGCGCGGGCTGCGCCGGACGGCTACACGCTCCTCATGGGTACCGTCGGTACGCACGCCATCAACCAGAGCCTCTACAAGAAGCTGGCCTTCGACCCGGTCAAGGACTTCACGCCGCTGTCGCGCGTTGCGCTGGTGCCGAACCTGCTTGTGACCAATCCTTCGCAACCATTCAAGAACGTGAAGGAAATGATCGCCTATGTCAAGGCCAATCCGGGCAAGGTCACCTTCGGCTCGTCGGGCAACGGCAGCTCGATCCACCTGTCCGGTGAGCTTTTCAAGCAGATGGCCGGCGTCGACATGCAGCACGTGGCCTACCGTGGGAGCGCGCCGGCGCTGACCGACCTGCTGGGTGGCCAGATCGCGGTCATGTTCGACAACATGCCGTCGGCGATCGGGCATGTGAAGAGCGGCAAGCTGCGTCCCCTGGCGGTGACCACGCCAAAGCGCTCGCCGGCTCTGCCGAACGTGCCGACCATCGCCGAGGCTGGCGTGCCCGGCTACGAAGCCACGTCCTGGTTTGGCCTGCTGGCACCGGCCAAGACACCGGCGCCGGTGGTCGCCAGGCTGAACGCTTCCATCCTCAAGGCGCTCGCCGACCCGGAGGTGAAGAAGAAAATGGCGGAGCAGGGGGCCGAACCTCATGGAGAGAAACCGGAACAGTTTGCCGAGTTCATTCAGAGCGAAACGGCGAAGTGGGGCAAGATCGTGAAGCAGTCGGGCGCGACGGCCGACTGATCGTGGTGGCGCTTCGAGCGCAACTTGAGGCTCGCCGGGCCGCCTGCCTCGTCCGATGCACTTACCCGACTGGCGGGGCAAGTCCGTTGCGATTGCCGGCGTTGGCGGTGTTGCGCGATAAGCATGTGGTGCCCGGAGCCGGGATCGAATACGGCTGAGCTTCTCATAGGGAGAACCCGCGCTTTCTGGAGATATTGAATAAAAAGTACCGCCAAATCTACCGCCAGACGAGCTCGTGTCATTGGTTCGATTCCGGGCACGCGAAAGCTGCGCACCGTTACCCCTGTCCACGGCGGGCCGAAATCATGCGCTCGACGCTCGCCGACGTGATTCTGCTGGTCCGGGAACCCAGCTTTACCAGCTCCAGGTCTCCTTTGGCTATAAGACGGTAAACCGTCGCGTGAGAGATGTCCAGCAGGTGCATCACCGTCTGGATACGGTAGAGCAGGGGTGGAGTGTCGGCTCCGGTGGATGTGTTCGTGTTATTTTGCTTCATGGTCGTTGGTCCTCAGATGACGGCAACGCGTGCTTGCATAGTCAATATGTTCCCCTTATGGTCGAGTGACTTCTAGCATCTAAGCCGGGGCTTTTCGGCCGATTAGATGGGTTAGCCTAGGGGCAGCGTCTCCCGCGAAAAGGAGCCGGGAGCTCCAAGTCCTTACCGTGTAATGGACCAGTTCGTGTCACCTAGGGGTGGACCAGCGTGACGTGCCGATCGGGCAGGCCGATCAATGCCGTGTTGCGTTGGATGCTGAGCGCAGCAGCGCTGGCAGTTGCCCAGTTGCGCCCTCAGCGATGAGCGCCAGATGTGCAGCTTCGGCAGCTTGGTCAGTAGCTCGAGATGGCGCGTTTCTAATTTGGGGGAGAGAACGCGGCTGGCGCAAATATGCGTCGGCCTTTCTGCGCTCCAAAAAATCTTATACGGCTACTTGTTGTAAAAATACATTCTTATTGCCAACGTGTAGACTTCTGGCTACATTGGAAAGGCGGCAATATGTATAGACAGGTCGGCTATCGGATCTCCCGCTCCGGCTTGCTCCAGACGCCTCGGAAATGTGTCAGCTTCAGATCAGTAGCTTCTACAAAAACAAACCCGGAGGGTAAATGGCCTATAAGTACGTCCCAAGAACGACAGCCGCGCTTGCGTTGATGGTTCTGCAGCAAAGCGCATATGCGCAACAGCCGGCTACAGCCGAAACCGCCGAACCGACAGGAATGCAGCGTGTCCAGGTTACCGGTAGCCGCATCAACCTCCGCCAAGAACAAGTCTCCGGGGTCGGCCCTGTCACCGTGATCGATGCCGATACCATCCAGCGCTCCGGCGCGATCTCGATCGAAACACTTCTCCAGCGGCTGCCTTCGTCCGCGGGCACGGCGGGCAGCCAGACCAGCGCGTACTGGACCAGCAACGGCTATGGCACGACACAGGTCAACCTGCGCGGCCTCGGAATCGACCGTACGCTGGTGCTCCTCAACGGTCGCCGCGTCGTGTCGGGCGGGACGGGCGCGAACAGCTCGGTCGACCTGAACATGATTCCCGTCGCGATGATCGAACGGATCGAGGTGCTCAAGGACGGGGCGTCCGCGATCTACGGCGCCGATGCTGTCGCCGGCGTCGTCAACATCATCACCAAGAAGGCCATGGACGGTATCGAAGCGTCTGTGCGTTACGGGAAGACCGAACGCGGCGACGGCGCCGAGAAATCGGCCGACATCGTCTGGGGTACCAAGAGCGAGCGCGGTTCGCTGATGGCGTCCCTGAACTATTCCGAGAGCGAAGCGGTCAACCTTGCCTCGCGCGCGCCTTGCTCACTCTTCGAGGACGAGGGCGAGCTGGTGTGCTCGGGTAGCTCGTCCACCATCGGCGGACGCGCGCGGCTCGCGGATGGCCGCCGGGTCAACTTCAATCAGGACCCGAACGGGAATCCGCGCAGTTTCGAGACTTACAGCGCAGCGAAGCACGCCTATAACAGCAACCCGTTCCTCAACGCCGTGAACCCGATCAAGCGCGTCGGCGCCAGCGCTTTCGGTAATGTGCGCTTGAACGACAAGGTCGACTTGTTCACTGAGCTCATGTTCACCAACCGGCAGTCCAGGCAGCTTGCAACGCCCGGCGCGATTGGTGTGTACCGGCCGATTGAAATCGCCGCAAGCCATCCTACCAACCCGACCGGGCAAAACCTGACGCTGGAGCGGCGCCGGGTGGCCGAAGTTGGCCCGCGCTACTTCTTTCAGGAGACGAACACCTTTCGGGTGCTCGCCGGATTGAAGGGTGAAATCGGAGAGAAGTGGGACTGGTCGGCATCCCTCAACTGGGGGCGCAACACCGGTGTCGACGGGATGACGAACATCATCAACCTCGATCGTGTCGACGGCACGCTCAACGCCGCAACGTGCGGCAGGGGACCGACTGCAGCCCCATGCGGCAACTATCTGGGCTACGGCAACCTCAGCCCGGCAGTGCTCGAATACATCCACTTCACGACTCGCGACCACGGCGGAAACGACCAGAAGAGCTTTAATGCAAGCATCAGCGGCGAGGTGTTCTCCCTGCCGGCCGGGCCGGTTGGTTTCGCTTCGGGCTTCGAGTACCGCAAGGAGCGCGGATGGCGTGATCCGGACGCTCTGATCGTGTCGGGCGCCGCCAATACGCCTGCCCAGGACGCGATCGCCGGCGAGTACAGCGCACGTGAGGTCTTCGCGGAGTTGGCCGTGCCCTTGCTGGCCAAGCTGCCGCTGGTCGATTCGCTGACCCTGAACGCTGCGGCGCGGTACTCCGACTACAGCCTGTTCGGATCCCAGGCGACCTACAAGCTCGGTCTCGACTGGCAGGTGATTCCTTCGCTGAAAATGCGCGCCAACCGGTCGACAGCTTTTCGCGTACCGAATGTTCCGGAACTGTTCGGCGGCGTCTCCGAGGGTAACCTGACGACGACCGATCCATGCAACAACTGGAATACGCTCGATCCGAACTCCGCGGTCTACAAGAATTGCCAGGCATCTGGCCTGCCTGCCGGATTCAGGCAGTTCGGACCGTCGATCCTGACAACGGGCGGCGGCAACCAGAACCTCAAGCCGGAAGAGGCGGACACGTTCACGGTCGGTGCTGTCTGGACGCCATCGAAGGCCTTGACGCTGACCCTCGACTATTTCAACATCAAGATCAACAACGCGATTGAGACGGTTCCCGGATCGACCAAACTTTCGGTCTGCTACAACTCGCCTGGCCTTGCACACATCTTCTGCGGTCCGCAGAGCTTCACGCGCGATCCGCGCACGGGCGAAATCAACTTCCTGTCCTCGCAGCCCGAGAACGCGGCGCAGCAGCGCGTCTCGGGGATCGACCTCGGCGCCATGTATGACTTCAACCTGTTCGGGTGGTCGTCGTCAGTCACGGCGGATGTTTCCCGTCTTAGCGAGTTCGACGTAACGCCGTTCCCTGGCGGTGAGGTCATCGAGTATGCCGGCAAGATCACGGGCGGACGCGGCAGCTATGCCAAGTGGCGGTCGACCGCCTCCCTGACCACATCCAACGGCCCATGGTCGGGGTCCTACACGGTCCAGTACATCGGCAAGGCTGACGACATCAACGCCGCGCCAGCCGATATCGGCTCCCGCGCGCCCAGTGTTGCCTACCACAACGCTAGCCTGAAGTATGCGTTCAACAAGGCGATCGCGCTGTCCGTCGGCATCGACAACCTGTTCGACAAGCGCCCCCCGTATATCCAGAGCTGGACAGACGGGAACACCGACACGATGACCTACGACCTGCTCGGCCGCCGTTGGCACGTTCGCCTCGGCTACAAGTTCTAGGCATCGGATGCCAGCAAGGCAGGCTGCTGCGCATGCATAATGCGCGGCGGCCGGTTTGCCCCTGCCGGGTAACTCAACTTACACACGATACGTATGCAATTAGCCTTCTGGGTGCGACGCGCCCATAAATGGATAGGACTTGTCATCGGGGTGCAGGCACTGCTCTGGATGATCAGCGGCTTGTACATGGTTGTCGTTCCGCTCGAGGTTGTCCACGGCGACCATCTGGCGCATGTGCCCACCGAACCGCTCAAGCCCTCAGGCACCCGCATCACGCAGGCACGCCTGCACGCACTCTACCCAGGCATTACCGCGGTGCGGATGAAGAGCCTGCTCGGGAAAGAGGCATACGAAATCAAACAGGGCCAACAGATTACTCTCGTGGACGCAGCCGACGGCAAGAAGCTCAGCCCGCTCGGCCGCGAGGACATCGTCGCGCTTGCCGATGCGGCATATGTCGGCGAAGGGAGCATCCGCGGCGTCGAGTGGGTCACCAAAGCACCTCAGGAAGTCGGCGCGCGGCCGGTGCCCCTGTGGGCGGTCCATTACGACGAGCCGGGCAAGTCGACGCTGTACTTTTCGCCTTTTACCGGCGACCTCGTGGCGCGCCGTCATGAGCTATGGCGGTGGTTCGATTTCCTGTGGATGTTCCACATCATGGATTACGAGGCGCGTGAGGACGTAAACAACACGCTCCTGCGCGTAGCGTCGATCTGCGGGCTGGCGTTCGCGCTGAGCGGAGCCTGGCTGCTCTTCTACAGTTTCAAGCGGAGGAAGTCGGTATGAGCCACTGGATGCGACGCCTTCACAAGTGGGTGGGACTGATTCTGGCGATCCAGTTCGTGCTGTGGATGTCGAGCGGGGTCATGATGAGCCTGCTCGAGGCAGACAAGGTGGCCGGACGCGAGTTTCGTGTCAAGCCGCCGGCGCCGCCGGCATGGCCGCGCGATGTCATGAGCACGGACGCGGTGGTGGAGGCCACAAAAGAAAGTGTCATGACCATCAGTTCCGGCTGGCTGCTCGACCAGCCTGTTTACCGGCTCGAGAACGACAAGCGAAGCTGGCTTGTCCGCGCCAGCGATGCCACCGCCCTTGTGGTCGACGCGCAACTCGCTGGAAAGATCGCACAGGCGTCATATTCCGGCCCCGGTAAAGCCAGCTCGCCGCGGCTTCTTTCCTATACGCTAGAGGCCCGCAACCACAAAGAGCCGGTCTGGCGCATCGACTTCGATGATGCCGACGAGACGTCGGTCTACGTATCGACCAAGTCGGGAGCCGTGCTCGAACACAGGAACAGTACCTGGCGCCTGTTCGACCTGTTCTGGATGCTCCACATCATGGATTACAGCGAGCGGACCAACTTCAACAACCCCTTGCTGGTCTCGAGCGCGATCGGCGGGTTGTGGATGGCACTGACAGGCGTCTGGCTGCTGTTCGTCAGCGTCCGCCTGGCGGAGTTCGTCCCCAGCCGCTGGCGTCGGAGCCGCACCGTGAACCTGGTTGACGCTAGTGGGAGGCCGCAGCGTTCGATCGACGCCGTACAGGGCGACACCGTGTTTCAGACGCTTGCCCGCTCCGGGCTGCAGCTGCCGTCCAATTGCGGCGGTGGACAAAGCTGTGGCCTGTGCGAAGTCAGGTGCGTTGGCAATGCGCCGGAACCGACTGGCGCCGACCGGGCACTGCTGTCGCGTTCCAAAATCAAGGCCGGTTATCGGCTGGCCTGCAACCTGCCTGTGAAGCGCAGTCTCGATATCGACGTCGGGGACGCCACCGCTTTAGCAGACGAGCGGGCAGGGGTCGTCACAAGCGTGAAACCGCTGTCGCCCTTCCTGCGTGAGATAACAGTGCGCCCGAACGAGCCTGTAGCGTGTCGACCAGGCGCATACGTTCAGGTTCACGTTCCTGCGTATGAACGCGATGCCAGCCACCTCGATATTCCAGAGGACCATCATGAGGACTGGCGCACTGCGGGCACCCTGGCAGCGCTAGCGAACGATGCGCCGGTACGCCGCTCGTATTCGGTGGCAGTGCCGCTCGAGCGCTGCGACGGGCAACTGACCTTCCTGGTCCGCTTCGTACCTGGTCCAAGGCCGGGCAGGGGATCCGGCTACATGTACACGCTGAAGGTCGGCGATGAGCTGCGCTTCAGTGGTCCGTTCGGCGATTTCGCCCTGAAGACGGGAGCACGTGAAAAGGTGTTCATCGGTGGCGGTGCCGGCATGGCGCCGCTGCGCGCAATGATCCACGAGTTGCTGGCGAAGGGGGCTACGGAGGCAATCCACTTCTGGTATGGGGCGCGCAGCAGGCGCGATGCGCCTTATGTGGAAGAGATGCGCGACTTTGCGTCGAAGTATCCGAACTTCCACTGGCACCTGGTGCTGTCGGAAGCGGCAGGCGAGGGTGACGCGCGGACCGGATTCGTCCATGACGCGGTGCTGGAGGGCTTAGGCACGCACCCGGATGTGGCGTCGCTGGAGTTTTATCTCTGCGGCCCGCCGGCAATGTTGTCGGCAACCCGAGTGATGCTGCGCAATCTCGGCGTTGACGACGCCAATGTCGCGTACGACGATTTCAAGATCTGAGGGCTTGCGAGGTTAAAGCAGTTCAATTCCGAACCGCTTCACGAACATCGCAAACGCCCCGACAGACACTGCTGTGATCAGGGCGCAAGACCCGAGCGTCCACCAGAATCCCACGCGCTGCAACAGCCACGGAAATGCCAGTAACATCGGCGGGGTCGGCACCACATACCAGAACGTGTACCACGCATGGTTGGCGAGCCTGGCTTCCGGCTGTTTTTCGATATGCAGCCACACCAGGGTCAGCAGCGTGATCATCGGAAGGGCGGCAACAAAGCTGCCGAACCGATCACTGCGCTTCGCCACCTCGGACACCCGCACGACAACCGCCGCGGTAATCAGGTCTTTCGTGATGAGCCACTTCATCGTTTCTCCAATAACCTCGTTGCTCGGTGACCGTCGAGACGGCCACCGAAACCGCGATCACTTGATCGAAAAGCGAACGCTGACAGCTTTCTTGTCCGCGAACGTGACGGCGGCGACTGCCTTGTTGCCTTTGACGAGACTGGCGTCACCCTTCACGACCAGCGTATTGCCGGCGCTCGGTATGAGCGGCAATTCGGTCTTCTGCGCGCCCTTCAATACGGTCAAGGTGCCGGTAGCACCCGCGGTCGGCAGATCCTTGCCGTGGTCGTCGACATAAATCGTAGTGCGGCCATCTTTGGCCGCCAGCTCGAACGACAAGTCGCCCGCGCTTTGCACGATGCCGCCGTGCTTGGCCTTGGCACCATGCGCAAGAACGTTACCCGACAGAGTCATACTGGCCGCGAGGGCCGCTACTGCAAAGATCTTCTTCAATTCATTACTCCGAAAAACATATGGCGGCTCGACATGGGCGCCGCCACTTGGCCCTTGTACATCAATATGCGTCGCTGCCTTTTTCGGCCAGCAGCCGCCCAAGCGGGCGGCGGCCGACTTTCCAGAAGATGAGTGGTGTGAGCAGCGAATCGAGCAGGGTGGAACTGAGCAGCCCGCCGAAGATGACGACCGCGACCGGATGCAGGATCTCCTTCCCCGGCGCGTCGGCAGCCAGCAGGAGCGGCGTCAGCGCAAATGCGGCCACCAGCGCCGTCATCAGGACCGGGGTCAGGCGTTCGATCGAGCCGCGCACGATCATCGGCCATCCAAAAGTTTCGCCCTCGAACTTGCAGAGGTTGATGTAATGGCTCACCTTGAGGATGCCGTTGCGCGTCGCGATCCCCGCCAGGGTAATGAAACCGACCATCGAAGCGACCGACAGCGACACCCCGGCGATCCACATTGCCACCACGCTGCCTACCAGCGCGAACGGGATATTGCCCATGATGACCAGCGCCAGCACCCCCGACCGGTAGCGCGAGTACAGCACCAGGAAGATCAGCACCAGCGAGGCCAGGGACAAGCCGACGATCAACCGCTGCGACTGTTCCTGGACCTGGAACTGGCCTTCGACGCTGACGAAATAACCGCCGGGCAGCGCGCCGGCGGCAACCGCCTTGCGCACGTCCTCGATAATCCGCGACATGTTCGATCCGTCGGTATTCGCGTACACGACGATGCGGCGGCGCCCGTTCTCGCGGCCGATCTGGTTCGGGCCGTCGCCTTCTTCGACCGTTGCGACGCTTGATAACGGGATCTGGCCGGCGGGGCTGGTGAGCATCACGCGCGCCAGGTCCTGCGGCGAGCGGTCGACATCGGCGAGACGTACGACGAGGTCGAATCGCCGGGGGCCGTCGATGACTTGCGTCACGCGCGTGCCCTCGGCCAGTGCCTGCAAGGCCTGCAGCACGTCGCCTGCAGCCAGGCCATGCTGGGCAGCCTTCCGGTAGTCGATGCGCACCTTGATCTGCGGGATCAGGACCTGGCGTTCGACAGACAGATCGACCAGGCCCGACACGGAGCGCAGGCGCTCCTGCAGGCCGCCGGCCAGGCCGCGCAGGGTATCGAGGTCGTCGCCGTAGATTTTCAGGGCGATCTGCGCGCGCACGCCAGAAAGCAGATGGTCGAGCCGGTGCGAGATCGGCTGGCCGATGGCCACCGAGGCGGGAATCACGGAGAGCTGGCTGCGGATGCTGGCCATGATCTCCTCGCGGCTGCGTTCGGAGGGCTTGAGGTCGACGTCGATCTCGGACGAGTGCACGCCTTCGGCATGTTCGTCGAGTTCAGCGCGGCCGGTGCGGCGCCCGACCCTGGTTACTTCCGGCACCTGGGCGATCAGGGTCTCGGCCAGGGAACCCATGCGGTTGGCTTCCACCAGCGAGGTGCCGGGCGTGAAAATCATGCCCATCACCAGGGAACCCTCGTTAAACGCAGGCAGGAAGGCGCGCGGGAAGAAGGGCACGGAAGCCGCGGCAGCCACCACCACGATCAGGGCGCCTGCCAGCAGCACCCGCACGCGCGAGAACGACCAGTTCAGCGCGACGGTATCCCACTGTTTCATGCGTCGCACGATCGGGCTATCGCCGCGGTCCAGGCGCTTCATCTTCGGCAGCAGGTAATAGGCCAGCGCCGGGGTCACGGTCATGGACACCAGCATCGAGGCCAGGATCGAGGCGATATAGGCAATGCCCAGTGGTGCGAACAGCCGGCCCTCGATGCCGGGCAGCGCGAAGAGCGGCACGAAGACCAGCACCACGATTACGGTGGCGTAGACGATGCCCGAGCGGACTTCGACCGAGGCGTGCCAGATGGTTTCCAGCACCGATTGCCCGTCTTCTTTACGCCCCTTGAGTCGTCGCACGATGTTTTCGACGTCCACCACGGCGTCGTCGACCAGCTCGCCGATCGCGATTGCCAGGCCGCCCAGCGTCATCACGTTGATCGACTGGCCGAGCAGGTGGAAGGCGATCGCCGTCACCGCCAGCGACAGCGGAATGGCGATCAGCGAAATGAGCGTCGTGCGCACGCTGAGCAGGAAGGCAAAGAGCACGATGGCGACCAGAATCGCGCCGTCGCGCAGGGCCTCGACGACGTTGCCGATCGAGTTGTCGATGAAGTTCGCCTGCCTGAACAGGACTACCGGCGCCGAAATGCCTGCCGGGAGTCCCTGTTTCAGTTCGGCTAGCGCGGTTTCGATGTCGCGCGTCAGGCGCACCGTGTCCCCGGCGGGCTGCTTTTGCACGCTGACGATCACCGCGGGTTTGCCGTTCAGGCCGGCGTCACCGCGCTTGAAGGCCGGCGCGTACGTCACGCCGGCGACCTGTTCGAGCAGGACGGGGGCGCCGTTGCGGTACGCCACCGCCAGCCCCTGGATGTCTTCCAGGCGATTCGTGCGGCCCAGGTTACGGATCAGGTACTCGCGATTGTTCAGGTCGACGAAGCCGCCGCTGGTATTGGCCGCAAAGCCGCGCAGCGCGCTCGTCACCTGTTCGAGCGAGACGCCGAACTGGGCCATGCGCGCCGTATCCGGCTCGACCCGCAACTGCCGTACCTCGCCACCGATCGGGATCACCTGCGACACGCCCGGGATCGACAACAGGCGCGGGCGAAGCACGAAATCCGCATACTCGCGCGCCTTCATCGGGTCGGTCCGCGCGACATCGATCGGCAGCGCGATCAGCATGATCTCGCCCATGATCGAGGACACCGGCCCCATCACGGGCGCTATGTTGCCGGGCAGTTGTTCCTTGACCAGCGTGATGCGCTCGGACACGAGCTGCCGGTTGCGGTAGATGTCGGTGCCCCAGTCGAACTCGGCATACACGATCGATAGGCCGACGCCCGAGACCGAGCGCACGCGCGTCACCCCTGGCATGCCGTTGAGCGAGGTCTCGATTGGGAACGAGACCAGTTGTTCGACTTCTTCGGGAGCCATGCCGCCGGCTTCGGCCAGCACGGTCACGACCGGCTTGTTCAGGTCCGGGAACACATCAACCGGAGTACGCCATGCAGTCATGGCGCCGTAGACCATCAGGAGCAGCGCCGCCGCGAGGACGAACAAGCGGTTATGCAGGCTGAAACGAACGATGGAATTGAACATGGGCCGCTTACCGAATCTGGTTAATCAGGGAAGTACCGACGACGACGACCCTGTTGTCAGGGCTAAGGCCCTTCGTCACGATGACGGTTCCGGCATCGAGCGCGGTCGCTTCCACTGGCAGGGCGATGAAGCGCTGGGCGCCTGATTTAATCCACACCACCGTTTCATTGGCGGGATTGCGTGCCAGCGCCGCTGCAGGCAGCGCAATGCCCTTGACCCTGGTGTCGAGCTTCGCCAGGACGGTCACCGGCTGGCCGACTGCGAGGTCGAGGGCAGCGCCCCGTGCACGGAAGTTGATCGGCACCGCGCCGTCGCGCAACGTGCGCCCGCCGCCGAGCAGGGTCAGCTCGACATCCGGCACGTCAACGAGGCTTGCTGTGCTGATCTTGCGCGCGACACCTGCGTCCGTGGACAGGGCTTCGATCATCATGCGCTGCGGATCGACGATCTCGAACAGCACGTCGCGCGATTCGACGATCTGGCCGTTCAGCACCGAGGCGTTGGCAATGATGCCGCTGGCAGGCGCAATGATCGCTTCACTTCCGCTGATCGACTTGCTGACCGCGCGCTCCTGGCCGATGGTGCTTGTCAATTCCGCTTGTGCGGCTTCGATTTCCTTGGCCGGCACGACGCCTTCAAGCGACTTCAAACGCTGCACCCGCTTGGCCAGCAGGGCGCGGTTCGCGCGCAAATCGGCGAGTTGTGCTGCCTGGTTGCCGCGCTCGATGGCGGCGCCCGTCGGGCGCAGGCGGGCAAGCACCTGGCCCTTGACCACGCGCTGGCCGGCGACCGGCAGGCCTTTCGGCCCCGGCGCGATTTGCCCGGAAAAGGGGGCCTGCACGCGCCCGCCCGCATTCGGATCGATAGCCACGCGGCCGTTCAGGGCCAAGGTGCGTGCATGCTCGCCTTCCTTGACCATCAGCGTGCGTACGCCCATCCGGCGCTGGGCCAGCTTCGGGACATTGACGCTGCCATCGGGCAGGCGCGCCAGGCCGCCTGTAGTGGCAGTCGCCTGGCCGTCCAGGTGTTCGCCGTTCGGGCCGTGCGCGCCCGGCGAGGCCAGCAGGGAGCTGGCAAACATGCCCGCCGCAAGGCCGGCGGCAATTCGGTAGATCAGGTTCTGTTGTGGCTTCTTCATATCATGCTTTCTTGCGTTGACGCCGGCGGCGGGCGACGAATACTGCGGCAACAGCGAGCACGGCCGCAGCCAGCGCGGCCAGCAACCAGCGGTTCACTCCGTGTTCGTGACCGTGCTCGTCGGCCGCTTCGGCAACCGTCAGCGTGCCTTCGAGCAGATCGCTTTCTTCGCCTGCAACCAGCGTGAACAGCAGGGCATGGGTGCCCGGCTTCGAGATGGCAGCGAGGAGCTTCGGATCGTCGACCGCATAGTCGCCGAGGTCGGCGTGGAACTTGGCCATGGCCTTCAAGTCCTTGTACTGGACTTCCAGATCGCCCCCCAGCACCGGTTCATTGGTCTCGTAGCGGTCGATCATGATCGAGAGTTCCCCGCCCGACAGGTGGCCGAGCAGTTCGAACGCTTCGGTAAAGGTTTCGATGCGGGGCACGGTAGCGACGGCACCGGTCGCGGCGGTTTGGCCGTCGAGGTGTTCCCCGTTCGGCCCGTGGGCACCAGGGCTGGCGAAGGCTGCCGACATGGCGAGCATGGCGGCGAAGAAAAGGTTCAGGTATTTCATGGAAGGATTCCTAATGCTTGATTGAGTTGGGCGTGGGCATGCCCGAGTGCGACTTTTTGCTGAGCTACGGCGACGTCGGCCTCGTGGGTGAGGGCGCGGGAACGCAGCAGTTCGGCCAGCCCCCGTTCGCCGACACGGAACGCCTTCTCGAACAGCGCGGTGTGTTCGTGCAGGGCGGCGGCGCGCTCGAGGGCGGTGTCGAGGGCGGCCCGCACATTCGCAAGCCGCTCCTTCGCGATCTCGATGTCGGCTTCGGCATTCGCCTGTACCTCGGCCGCTTCTGCCGCCGCGGTCGCGATGACGGTCCGAGCCTGCGCTTCCACCGTGCGGTTACGCGCGGCAGTGCCGATCGGGATTTGGAGGGACACGCCGATGCTGTTGACGGGCTCACGCAGGAGGCGTTCGTCCTCGCGGCGCACCGAGAGCGCAATCGTTGGCGGCGCCGAGCGGTTGGCCGCGGCCAGGCGTAGGGCGGCGCGTGCCCGCTCCTCGGAGGCCTGCGCTGCGGCGAGCCGTGTATCGATGGGCGTAGCGGTATGGTGCAGCGGTTCGGGTTCCAGCGCCGGTAGGGCCGATAGGCCCGTCGCAACCCGGTAGCGCGCCAGCACTTCGGACGCTCCGGTGCGGGCATTGCTTACCTCGATCCGGGCGGCCAGAACTTCCTGCTGCGCAAGCAGGCCGTCGCTGCGGGCCAGGTCGCCCGCCTTGACGCGGCGCCTGACCTCGTCGGACAGTCCCTCGAGATGATGCAAGTGGTCTTGCTTCTCTTCGAGCCTGACCCGGGCGGCCGCAGCTTCCCACATGCGATTTCGCACCATGCCGGCCACGGCCAGGCGGGTTGCGCCAAGATGGGCGGTCACTTCGTCAGTACTGCGCGCAGCGAGCGTTTCGCGGGCGCTCTTCTGGCCGGGGAGCCAGATCGAGGACGATACCGAAATCTCTGATTCGCGCTGGTCGCGTTCAGACGCACCGCGGTCCGCGCGTTGGGACAGGCCGAGGGTGGGACTCGTGGCTAGCCAGGAACGGGCATTCGCGCGTCCAGCGGACACTTCGTCCTGACGCGCTTCGAGCGTACGCGCGGCCGGCGCGCGTTGCCATGCGCTCTCCACGGCTTGTCGAAGGGTAGGGCCGGCCGGGGCCGGTGCAACCGATGCTGCCAGCACCGCCGATGGCAGGGCCAGGACGGCACCGATAAGGTAAAGGGACAGGCGACAGGTGCGCATGTGTTCTCCAACAGGTGATATTCATAGATCACCGGGGAGCGAGCACACGGGCGCGAACGGGGTCGCGCTTTATCGTTCGCGCTTTATCGTTCGACTATGCGTGCGTCATTCCCCCGGCAGCATGGCCGGGGGTGGGCGCAGGGGGTCTGTGCGGTCCGTCGAGGAAGGGTTCAGGAACCTGCCGCGCAAGATAGGTTCCCAGCTCGGACACGGACTGTTCAGGAGGAACCGTCAGCCGGGGAAGGCCGAAACCCGCTGGTTGCGATGTGGAAGATTGTTCCTGCGCGTGATCGCGGGATTCATCGGATTCGTCGTAGTGGACTGACCCGTCGTCCTCATGGTGGTGGTGCTGGACGCCCTGGTCGTGTTCGAGCTGGTGCTCGAGCTGATGCGCGAGCGATGCCGCGCCCCCAGCAGGCGGCAGGCCGCCTTGCATGGCAAAGCCATACAGGGGCAAGCACAACAGGAGGAGGATGTGGACGATCCGGCGCAAGGCAGTTCCAGACAAATTTTGCGGGATTATAGCAGTGCGTCCACTTCGCTGCGACGCAATATGGGGCAATTCTTCCGGACTCGCCCGGACCGGATTGGTCCGGCATAGGTTCATCCAGAAGACAGAACTGTTGCTTACTTCGCCTTCCGTGAAGACCAATGCACGTGAACGATCGTCCAGTTATCCCCATTCTTTTCGAGGACTGCCGTCTCCGTTCCGAAAACGTGTACGGGCTTTCCGCGGGCAGTCCCTGTGGTTTCGGTTTCCTCCCACACGATCGCCGTCTTGCCGTCGATACGTTCGCTCTGCTTCAACACCTTGCGGGTCGCGTTCTTCGCAAATTCCATATCTCCACCAAGGTGGTGGCCGGCATATTCGTCGCGCGAGCGTTCCACATGGCCAGCTTCATAGATCGCGACCTCGGGTGCGAGCAGGCTGGTTGCCTTTGCCTTGTCGCCGCTGGAAAGGGCCGCATGGAAGGCCGCAAGGGTTTCTTTTGGCGACGCTGCAAGGCTGCTGGCGGATGCTGCCAGTAGTGCGGTTGCGAGCAGGACTCCTGCCTTGGACTGAATTTTCATTGCTATTCCTTGTGGTTGAAGTGTTTTACGACGCCGTTGGGGGTGGAGTAGAGCTCAGGATGGCAGCTGCGACAATGACGGCCAGCAGGATGACCGCCTCGGCTTGCAGGACAAGCGCGAACCTGTGGGTGACACCTTGCTCGGGCACCCGGGTGTCGCGCAACCGGGCGAGCAGCGCAGGCATGACGACGAAGCGGTTCATGCCACCAAGCCCCGCCGCGCAGAGGACCAAGCCGACCTTGATGATCAACATGGTTCCATAGGGATTGCCGAGGACCTGGTCTGGGCTTCCGAGTCCCCGCCATGCGCTCAGGAGGCCGGTAACGAAGATACCCACCAATGCAATCGTGGCCGAGGTCGAGAGAGCCTCGACGTAGCGCGCGCATTCAACACGGTTCTCCTGTCCAGCCGCAGGCTCGCTGCGCAGGGTAATCGAGCCGGCGACGATCACTTCGCCTACCCAGACGCTGATGAGGACGAGGTGTACCCAATCGACGGCGACTGCCCAGGTGAAATCCCCTGCAGCGCCGGCGTGGCTCACGATGCTGCGGCTGTACAGGAACAGTCCCAGCGCGACGAGCCGTAGCACAGATGCCGGCCCGAGCCCCAGCGCGCCTGGCCGTAATGCAGCCGTAACCAAGGCCACAAGCAGCGCGGCAGCACCGAGCATCCAGGCGTAGCCGTAGTGCGTTGCCGTAATCACAGACTGAACTGCAGGGAATGCTTCCGCAACCGGCACCTCCGCCATCGACGCTGCCTCGAGCCAGAGCACGGCAACATAAGACACCATCGCTATCGCTAAGCAGACAAGCATCGCCCTGCGCAGGCGAGGGAGCATGTCAACTGCCCAAGGCGAGCCCGCACGGTGCAGCCAGAGTGTCGCAGCGCCGGCGCCGACTACTATGGACACCGACAGGTTCAGGACGACGATGGCGGCCCGCTGGGCAACTGCGAGATCTGACTCCACGTCACTTTACGCGGAAGGGAAATTCGCCTTTGACCTTATGGCCATCGCGGGTGACGGTACTCCACTGGACACGATACGCGCCAGAGCGCAGGGCAGGGACGGTAGCAACCAGGGCTTTGGGATTGGCGCCATCGACCGCAATCTTCGACGCCTCGACGACAGCACCCTTGTCGTCCACCAGCTTGACCTTGCTAAACGGTAGCTCGAGCGGATCGCTGAACTGCAGGCGCACCTGTGTCGGCGCCGGGGCGACCACGGCATTTGCCTGCGGCATGGAGGACTCCAGCTTCGTGTGCGCAAGCGCCGAGGCGCCCAATACGCATCCCGCTGCAGCCACGATGGACACAAACAGGTTTTTTGTTTTCATTTGATTCTCCTGTTGAGGCCCTGCGCGTGCTGACACGCAGGGCCCGATCGATCGACCTGTTTATCAGGGCGCCTGAAGCTGAACGATCGTCACGGCGCCGTTCACCCGGTCGGCTGCAAACTTGACCTTGTTACCGACCTTTACCTGGTCGAGCATGGCAGGGTCCTTGACGCGAAAGACCATCGTCATCGCCGCCATGTTCAGGTTTTTCAGCTCGCCATGACGCAGCGTGATCTTCCCGGTTTCCTTGTCGATCTTCTTGACTTCGCCATCGGTCAGCTCGGCAGGTGCCGCCGCCTGGTGACCAGCATGTGCGGCGTGCGCATCGTGGGAACCGTGGCCGCTGTGCGCGCCTTGTTGGGCGGTCGCGATGGAGGCGGTTGCGGTCATTGCGATAGCAATGGCCAGTTTCGAAAGTGCGTTCATGGTGATTCCTTTCCTGGGTTGTAGTTGGTTTTAGTTGTAGTGCTTGAAGACCTTGGTTTGGCCATTGGCCTGTACAAGCAGGACGTCGTACGGGTCCTTGCGTGGTCCTTCCATTCCGGGCGAGCCAAGCGGCATCGCAGGAACGGCCAGACCCTTCGCCTTTGGTTTCTGTGCAAGCAGCCGCTTGATGTCGCTTGCCGGAACGTGTCCTTCGATGGCGTAGCCCTGGACCATGCCGGTATGGCAGGAGCCGAGTTTGTCCGGAATGCCGCCACGTTCCCGGTAGTCGGAAGGATTTTCGACATTGACGACACGCGTGGCGAAGCCATTCGCTTTCAGGTGCTCGACCCAGGCGCCGCAGCACCCGCACGATTCGCTCTTGAACACCTCGATAATGGGGGCGGCAGCCATCGCAAACATCGGCGTGCACAAGGCAGCTGCGATGGCAGCCCGGCTGAATAATCGTCGGATCATGAGATAGTCCTCTCGTACTATGATTGGTGACGTACTGTAGTTAGTGATGACCCTGGTGGCCAGTCGGCTTACGAACGGTTACCTCGATGTCCGCAGGCTTCACGGCGGGCATGGCCTGGCCGCCAGCCGCCTGGCTGCGCACGGCAGCCGGCGGCTCTCCCTTCCACTCGTAGGCAACCGTGCCTGCCGGGTGCTTGTACCAGCCGGGATCCTTGTAGTCGCCCGGCTTCTGGTCCTTGCGTACTTTCAGCACCGTGAACATCCCGCCCATCTCGACGCCGCCGAAGGGGCCCTGGCCCGTCATCATTGGCAAGGTGTTTTCCGGGATCGGCATCTCCATGTCACCCATCGAACCGCCTTTGTCGCCCATGACCATGTAGTCCGGGATCAGCTTCGTGATCTTCTCGGCGACACCGCGGTGGTCCACGCCGATCAGGGTAGGGACGTCGTGGCCCATGGCGTTCATGGTGTGGTGCGATTTGTGGCAGTGGAAGGCCCAGTCGCCCGGCTCGTCCGCGACGAACTCGATGGCGCGCATCTGGCCCACGGCGACGTCGGTCGTGACCTCGGGCCAGCGCGACTCGGGCCGCGTCCAGCCGCCATCGGTACCGGTCACCTCGAACTCGTGTCCATGCAGATGGATCGGGTGGTTCGTCATCGTCAGGTTGCCGGTGCGGATGCGCACGCGGTCGCCCTGGCGGACATTCATCGTGTCGATGCCGGGGAAGACCCGGCTGTTGAAGGTCCAGATATTAAAGTCGAGCATCTCGTTGACCTTTGGCGTATAGCTGCCGGGCTCGATGTCGTAGGCGTTGAGCAGGAAGACGAAGTCCCGGTCCACCGCATGGTGTTTCGGATTTTTCGGGTGGGTCACCCAGAACCCCATCATCCCCATCGCCATCTGCACCATCTCGTCAGCGTGCGGGTGATACATGAAGGTGCCGGGGCGCCGTGCCACAAATTCGTAGACAAAGGTCTTGCCCGGCTGGATACCGGGCTGGTTCAGACCAGTGACGCCGTCCATGCCGTTCGGCAGGCGCTGGCCATGCCAGTGGATGCTTGTGTGCTCCGGCAGGCGGTTGGTGACAAAAATGCGGACGCGGTCCCCCTCGACCACTTCGATCGTGGGGCCTGGGCTCTGGCCGTTGTAGCCCCACAGGTTGGCCTTCATGCCGGGCGCGATTTCACGTACCACCGGCTCGGCGATCAGGTGGAATTCCTTGACGCCGTTATTCATGCGCCACGGGAGCGACCAGCCGTTCAGGGTGACAACCGGGTTATACGGACGGCCGTTTGGAGGCGCCAGCGGCGGTTGCGTTGCCGCGGTGGTCATGATCGGCGCCTCGGGCAGCGTGGCGGCGCCTGCACGGCTTACCAGCCCGGCACCAACCAGCGCTGCGGCACCGGTGAAGAAATCTCGACGTGAATTCATTGTTGATCCTTCATTACTTATTCCTTGTTTTAATGTGCGGGCGCTGCTTCGGCGGAGGAGGCGGCGGCCAGCGAAAGGGACGACCCTCCGCTTCCGCTGATGGCCGCCTGCAGGTCCGTTTCGGCGATCCAGTAATCGCGCTGCGCTTCGATGGCAGCGTTCACGCCAGTGATCTGGGCACGTGCGTCGGCCAGCAGCTCGAAAACACTCATCAGCATGCCGTTGTACCGGAGCAGGGTCTCTTCAGAGATCTTCTTCTGCAGGGGAACGACCTCGTCGCGGTAGTGCCGGGCAACGTCATAGGTCGTGCGGTAGGCGGAATACGCTTCGCGCACCTGGGACCGGGCGACCGTGGCAGTATCGGCTGTACGGTGAACCGACTGCATGTAGAGCGCCTGTGCCTTTGCGGTACGGGCTCCACCCCAGTCGAAGATCGGCAGGGCCAACTCGATCTCGTAGCCGTTCTCCCGGGGGGAACCTGTTTTGCTCGAGTTCATATAGCCAGCGTCCAGAACGTTAACGAAGCCGGTCGCTTTGGTGAGGCCCAGCGCACGCGCCGTCGCCTCCGTGTCCAGTTTTGCCAGGCGCACGTCCAGACGCTGCTGCATCGCGGTCGCCTCGATATTCGCGGCGTCGCGCGGAGCAGCCGGCAGTTCCGGAAGCTTGTCCGGCAGCTGGAAAGCCGTGTTCGCACCCCATACGCCGATCAACCGGGTCAGCTGCTCGCGCGCTGCGGTCGCATTGTGTCGGGCGCGGGCGAGCTGCGCGGTTGACTCGGCCGAGAAGGCCTGCTCGCGTGCCTGGTCCAGGGCGCTGAGGTTGCCGACCCTGGCCATACGTTGGGCCAGCTCGGCACTTGCCTGGGCTGCGTCACGCACCTGTTCCGCGTAGCGCGCCGCCTGCACAGCGGCCACTGCATTGAAGTAAGCCTTGCGCGTGTCTGCAGCCAGGCGGACCGCCTCAGTAGCCGCGACGAGCTTGGCACTTTCGAAGCGGCGCGATTCGATATCCCGGCGCAGCGGAATTGTCAGCAGGCCGACCAGGTCGAACATGACACTGCGCTCAATCTCCGTTTCGCCGCCACCGGACATCCGGCCAAAGCTGAAGCTGGGGTTGGCCATGCGGCCAGCCTGGACGAGGTCGGCCTCGGCCACGCCAAGTTGGGCGAGCGCGGCACGCAAGCCGCGGTTATTGAGCAGGGCAATCCGTACCGCGCTGTCCGCCGAGAGCGGCTGCTTCAGCATGTCAGCAAGCTCGGCCTGCGCAGGCTCGCCGGTTGCGGCTGGAAGACGTATTTGCTGTCCGGTGCGCTCGGCCGTCAAGGCCGAGACACTGTCGAGGCCGCCATCTTTCGAGAAAGTAGCGCAACCGCTCAGGATCACGACCGCAACGGCTGCAGCAATGGCACGCAGTGAGGGAATTGGTGGCTTTATTGTCATTGGTGCCTTGGACTCAGTGATGTTTGCTGTGGTCAGCGGCAGGCTCGCTCGCTGGTTTGGCGGACGGCGCCGGCGCAGCCTGCGCCGCAGGTGCATGCCCCGCGTGCGCGTGGCCACTGGCTGCTCCAGCACCGGCTTCATGTCCGGGGTGGCCCGGGGCCGCCGCTACCGCGTCATTTGCCGCGCGCCAGATCTTGTCCGGCGTAACCTGGTTGTCGTCGGGCGCGGCGCGGGAAGCCTTCGTGACGACGGATTCGTACACGGCGGCCGGAACGGAGGCACGTGGGTCTGCCGGATCGGCTGGGCCGACGGATTGCTGAGCCAGTGCGGAAACAGGCACAGCCAGCAGGGCGCCAATGGTGGCGACCCAAAGCTTGAATGTCATGGTCAATCCTCAAAATCGGAAACAGGGCGCGGCGAGGCGCGCGCGTACGCTCAAGAGACGCAACCCCGGCGGCTTTGAATAGCCGGGTCAGCTCTTGATTCGATTAAGTGGATTAGTGCCGGGGAGGGCGCTGAGGGCCGTCCTGGATAAAGCCCACGGCGAAAGCCGCAGGCGAGGCAGCGGCTGCGTCCGAGCCGTCGAATGAAGGAACAGTAAGATTGGTCGACGAAGGTACGACCGCGCCAACGCAGAAAGTCGAGCACGCGCTGCACGAGCCGTGCGACTGCTTGTCAACGTTTGGGGAAGTGGAGTCTGTATCGGAGGACAGCTGAGCCGTGTGACCAGCGTGCTCCCCGCCGTGCTGAGCATGTTCGTCTGCTGCTGGCTCATGGTGCGGCGCAGCCGTACCAGTTGGTGGCTGCGACTGTTGATGAACCGGCGCGCAAGACATGCCGAGGCTGCCCGCGACCGCATGGAGCGGTAGTACGGCGATCAGCAGCCAGAGCAGGAATGTCTTCAGGGATCGGTTCATGGTCGAACGGAGTATATCACGACAATTTTAGGGCAGTAATGGACGACCGTGTCGGTGGCGGGCGAGCCAGGCGATGATGTTTGCAGCGATAAAAGTGGCGGCTTGCAGGCAAAAGTCTCCTTGACCTTCCAATCCTGGGAAGGTCTAAAGTGAATCCTGTCGATTGATACACTTTTTGGGGGGCTGCCATGAAACACGCGTTCAACGAGCATCCTGGGCACCAGCACGCAGACCCGGGTCACCATCAGCATTCTGGCCACATGCATGGCGCTGGCGCGCGGCCCACGGCTAGTGGCACATCGATCGAGCACGTCTCGTCTTCGGCTGAGAAGCAGTACACGCCTGCGGGAACCATCTACACCTGCCCGATGCATCCTGAAATTCAGCAACCCATGCCAGGGAACTGCCCGAGGTGCGGCATGGCCCTGGAGCCCATGCAGCCCTCCCTGGAGGACGAAGATAATCCCGAGCTGGCCGACTTCCGCCGCCGCTTCCGCTGGACGCTGCCGCTGACGATCGCCGTCACCCTCCTCGCTATGGCAGGGCACCGCGTCTTCAGCGGCGCCCTGGCATATCAAAGCTGGATAGAGCTCGTCCTCAGCACACCGGTCGTGCTGTGGGCGGGCTTGCCATTCTTCATGCGCGGTGCGCAGTCGATCAGGAACCGCAGCCCCAACATGTGGACGCTGATCAGTCTCGGGGTCAGCGCGGCCTACGGGTACAGCGTGGTCGCGACCCTGGCGCCAGGCCTGTTCCCGGCGGCGTTCGCTGAACACGGCCGTATCGGCGTCTACTACGAGGCCGCGGCGGTAATCGTGTCGCTGACCCTGATGGGCCAGATCCTGGAGCTGCGCGCGCGGTCGCAGACGTCCGCAGCCATCAAGTCCCTGCTTGGCCTCGCGCCCAAAACCGCCCGGCGCATACGCGCGGATGGCACCGAGGAGGACGTTGAGCTTTCGCATGTCCATATTGGCGACCTTCTGCGCGTGCGGCCTGGCGAGAAGGTGCCGGTCGACGGCACCGTCCTCGAGGGGGAAAGCGCGGTTGATGAAGCGATGCTGACCGGCGAGCCCTTACCGGTAACGAAGCGGCCCGGGGACAAGGTAATCGGTGCGACGATGAACGCCAGCGGCAGCCTCGTCATTCGTTCCGAGCGTGTCGGCTCGCAAACCATGCTTTCCCAGATCGTACAGATGGTCGCGCAGGCGCAGCGCTCGCGGGCGCCCATGCAGCGGCTGGCAGACGTCGTGGCGGGCTATTTCGTGATGGCAGTCGTGGTGATCGCACTGCTGACCTTGTTCGGGTGGGGCATGTTTGGTCCGGAACCGAGCTGGGTCTACGGTTTCGTCAACGCCGTCGCCGTCCTGATCATCGCCTGTCCCTGTGCGCTCGGCCTGGCGACGCCGATGTCGATCATGGCTGCCACGGGCCGTGCTGCGACCCAGGGTGTTCCGGGACGCCGCAGCGATCGAAGCGATGCGCAAGGTCGATACCATCATCGTCGACAAGACAGGCACGCTCACGCAAGGAAAGCCGGCCTTTGACCGCGCCATTGCCGCCTCCGGATTCCAGGAGGAAGACGTACTGCGAATCGCCGCCAGTATAGACCAGGGTAGCGAACACCCGCTGGCACATGCGATCGTCGCGGAAGCCCGCCGGCGCGACCTGGTGCTGGACAAGCCTGAAACGTTCGAGTCCTCCAGTGGGATCGGCGTGCGAGGAACGTTGAAGGGGCAGCAGGTAGCCTTGGGTAATACTGCGCTCATGGATGTCGGGAAGGTCGACTGGCGACCCTTGCAGCCTGCTGCGGAAGACCTTCGGCAAGTGGGGGCAAGCGTCATGTATCTGGCGTTGCAAGGCAAACTTGTCTGACTTATCGCCGTGTCCGACCCAATCAAGCAGACTACTCCCGAAGCTTTGGCAACGCTTCGGGACGCGGGAATGACGGTCGTGATGGCAACGGGTGACGGTGTCACCACCGCGAAAGCGGTCGCAGCAAAGCTGGGAATCGCTGAGGTGCATGGCGAGGTCAAACCCCAGGATAAACTCGCGCTGGTAGAGCGGCTGCAACAGCAGGGGCGAGTCGTGGCAATGGCAGGCGACGGCATCAACGACGCGCCCGCACTGGCAAAAGCGAACGTCGGCATCGCAATGGGGACGGGGACCGATGTCGCCATCAACTCCGCACATGTCACCCTGATCAAAGGCGACCTGCGCGCGATCGCGAGGTCCCGACTGCTGTCGCTCGAGACCGTGCGCAATATGCGCCAGAACCTCGGCTTCGCATTCGTCTACAACGCGCTCGGGATCCCGCTCGCCGCGGGCGTTCTGTATCCTTTCACCGGGCAACTGCTGTCGCCGATGATCGCTGCTCTGGCGATGAGCCTGAGCTCGGTGTCGGTGATCGGGAACGCGCTGCGGTTACGTGGGGTGGTCGCCCGAACAAAGGAGCCGGCGTGAACATGGACAGTCAAGTCGCTAGCCGTGACCTTTTGCGGAGGTATGCGAAAATGCTTGGACCGCAAACGGCGATCGCAAACGCACGCATTCTGTCCGTGCCGTTTGCGTGCCCACCGCCCTGTCATGGCTGCTCGACTGTGCCTCATGTCGGACGAAGCGCGGTACCCGGCCAATTTGTTGTTTACTGAGAGAATATGAAGGTAGTCGTCACGAGCGGTCGGCTCGACCTTGTTGCATTTGTCGGCCTTATTTTTGCGCTTGCTGCCTTCGGCTGTGTTGCTTGCTGGGAGGTGCACCGGCGGCGCCTGCGGAGCCGCCAAATCGCTCGTCATGGCGCCTCGGGCAAGAGTAAGAAGCGCGGCCGAGCCCGTACGGGTGGCAAAGGAAGATAGGTGTAGGGCCGAACGAAGACACACTACCAGTTCGCAGTGGATCAAGAACTAGACTTCGGATATCGGCGAGACCACGCAGATACTTCCGTAGAAACGCCCATCCCACCTCGACGTTCTAAATCCGGGGGGGGTAAGGCGAGAATAATAGATGAACTTAGCCTACCTCAGATGCCGGAAGGTACGACTTTAAACGTCTTAGGCCCCATGCGGACGTGGTCCGGCGTGATCTGTCGTCGCTAGCACATCAAGTTCGAAACTTGCGCCTCGATATGCCAGAAAGTCCATTCATCAGTTAATGGTGCGCCATGTGACGCAACGCGACAATCTAATGGTGCCCCGGAGCCGGAATCTGATACTCAGCTGACGCAACTCGTGGTTGCTTAGCCGGTATGTTCCCCTTATGGTTGAGTGATGTCTCGCATCTAACCCAGCGTTTTTAGGCCGCTTTGATGGTCTGGCCTGGGACAGTGGCGCCCGTAAAAAGTAGCCGGATCACTTCAGGCCGTTACCGTGTCCCGGACCGGTCGGCGTTCACCGAGGCACTGGCCAGCGCGCCAACGAGCTCGAGCAGCGAGGCCGACGGTATCCGACCCCGTTTTCTTCACAATGGTTCTGGCCAACCTGCCATGCCCACTATCGATGTCGCGACTGGCGGCGAGATTGATTGCAACGCGCGCATTGGATGCTCGCGCTCGCACCATCGCCTAGCCGTCGACAGCGTTCGACAGGATATTGGCCATGCCGACCTGCAGTATCGGTGCCCCCTGCGCGCGAAATGATGGTGTGTCACTACGTCACCTGACGTATGGTCTTCCCGCTCTTCAATGGTGATCATGGCAACAAACGGACACCATGAAAGGGACTGGGATGAAATCGACATACAAGGGAGCATTGCTGGGAGTCGTACTGGGGTGGGGCGCTGGAATGGCGGCGCCCGGCGCGCTGGCGGGCCCTACCATCCCGTTCGGCGAGGATAAATCGGTCAGCGTCGGTTTCGGCATGCGCGCCAGCTACACCAATACCGAAGATGCGGCGCCGGACGGCTCGCGAGCGAACGACTTCAACCTGGACAGCGCCCGCCTGTTTCTCGGCGCTTCCCTCAGCAAGCACATCCAGGGCATGTTGAACACCGAATGGGACGGCTCCAGCATCCGCGTGCTGGACGCCGCAGCCCAGTTCTCCTTCTCGCCGGAACTGAACGTATGGGCCGGGCGCATGCTGTCGCCGAGCGACCGCGCCAACATGGCCGGCCCCTACTACTCGCTGGGCGGCGGCTACTGGGCCGGTGTCGCCTCGCGCTACGGCTATAACGGTGGCATCTTCCGCGGCCGCGACGATGGCGTCACAGCCTGGGGCAACCTGGCCGGCGGCAGGCTCGGCTATTCGGTCGGCGCCTACGAGGGCCGCAGCTTCGGCATCGGCTCGCTGACGCAGCGCGAGGCGAGCGCCGCCGGGATTCGCGCCTCGGACAAGCCGATGGTCGCGGGCCGCCTTCAATACGACTTCTGGGACCTTGAACCGGGGTACTACGGCACCGGTAGCTACCTTGGCGGCAAGGACATCCTCGCGATCGGCCTGGCGGCACGCCAGCAGGCCGATGGCGTGCTGACGGCCGGCGGTATCGGCGACTACCAATCCTGGAGCGCCGACTTCCTGCTCGAGAAACGCCTGGCCGGAGCCGGCGCGGTGTCGCTCGAAGCCGCTTACTACGAGTACGACACCGACGACGTCGTCCTGGGCGAGCAGGGCAGGGCGTGGTCGGGCGGAGCCGGCTACATCTTCCCGGTCAGCCGCGGCAGCCTGCAGCCCTATGTCCGGTTCCAGAAATTCGAGGCCGACAGCGGCATCGACACGCGCCAGCAGGATGCCGGTGTGAACTGGGTCATCGACGGCTACAACGCGCAACTGGGCGCCCATTATTCGCGCACTGAGTCGCGCACCAGGACCACGCGCGCTGCCGACCAGTCGCGGCTGGTCGTCGCCCTGCAGCTCCAGTATTGATATCACCCTAACCATCAATGAGGACCACCATGCAAACACGTCGCACATTTGTCACTTCCATCGGCCGCATCGCCGCTGCTGCTGCCCTCGTCGCAAGCGGACTGCCCGCCCACGCCGCCGACACCATCAAGATCGGCATCCTGCATTCGCTGTCCGGCACCATGGCCATCTCCGAGACGTCGCTGAAGGACGTCGCCCTGATGACCATCGACGAGATCAACGCCAATGGCGGCGTCATGGGCAAGAAACTGGAGGCCGTGGTGGTCGATCCGGCCTCGAACTGGCCGCTGTTCGCGGAAAAAGCCAGGCAGCTGATCGTCAACGACAAGGTGGCGGCGGTATTCGGCTGCTGGACCTCGGTGTCGCGCAAGTCGGTGCTGCCGGTGTTCAAGGAGACCAACAACCTGCTGTTCTACCCGGTGCAGTACGAAGGCGAGGAACTCGAGAAGAACGTGTTCTACACCGGAGCGGCGCCGAACCAGCAGGCGATTCCGGCGGTCGAGTACCTGATGAGCAAGGACGGCGGCGGTGCGAAGCGCTTCGTGCTGCTCGGAACCGACTACGTGTACCCGCGCACCACCAACAAGATCTTGCGTGCTTTCCTGAAGAGCAAAGGCGTCAAGGACAGCGATATCCAGGAGGTGTATACGCCCTTCGGCCACGCCGACTACCAGACCATCGTCGCCAATATCAAGAAGTTCTCCGCCGGCGGCAAGACAGCCGTGATCTCGACCGTCAACGGCGACTCCAACGTGCCCTTCTACAAAGAGCTGGGCAATGCCGGCTTGAAGGCGACCGACGTGCCGGTGGTGGCGTTCTCGGTCGGCGAGGAAGAGCTGCGCGGAGTCGACACCAAGCCGCTGCTGGGTCACCTGGCTGCCTGGAATTATTTCGAGTCGGTCAAGAACCCGGCAAATGCCGCGTTCGTGAAGAAGTGGAAGGCCTATGCGCGCGCCAAGAAGCTGCCGAACGCAGCCACGGCCGTCACCAATGACCCAATGGAAGCGACCTATGTCGGCATCCACATGTGGGCCCAGGCAGTGGAAAAGGCGAAATCGACCAATACCGACAAGGTGATCGCGGCAATGGCAGGCCAGACCTTCAAGGCGCCCTCCGGTTACACGCTGACCATGGATGCGACCAACCATCACCTGCACAAGCCGGTGATGATCGGCGAGATCAAGGGCGACGGCCAGTTCTCGGTGGTGTGGAAGACCAAGGGGCCGGTGCGCGCCCAGCCGTGGAGCCCGTTCATTGCAGGGAACGAAGGCAAGCAGAAGCTGTAAGGCTGCCGGCACATCGTTCCCGCTTTCGCGGGAACGATAGCCCCAAAGCTCGCGTCATGCCCAGCAAGACCACTTAAAAGATTGTCCGATATGGCTTACTCCTTCAAGCATCTCATCGCCGTGGCGGCGCTCTCGCTCACTGCCGTCGTGGCCCAGGCCGCAGTCGATCCGGCGCTATTGAAACCCCTGGCCGGCGAAGACCCCGAAGCGCGCGTCGAAGCCGTCAGCCGCCTCGCCGCGCTGGCCAGCGACGACGCGCGCAAAGTGCTGCAGGCGCTGCAGGACGACGCCCTGTATGCCACGCCCGACGGCGCGGTGCTGGTCGTCGACGGCGAGCAGGCCTGGGACCCGGCGACAGGTATGGCGCTGGCCATGCCCGAGGGCGTCGATGGGATCGTCGTCAACAACCGCCTGCGCTCGGCGGTCGAGGGCGCGCTGTCGGGCATGGCGCTGCTCTCGCCCAGTCTCGAGAAGCGCCATGCCGCCGCGCTGGCGCTACAGGCGCGCAGCCTCGATCCGGGGCAGCTGCAGCTGGTCCGCACCGCCTTTGCCCGCGAACGCGATCCCGGCGTCAAGGCCATCCTGCAGAGCGTCATCGCAGGTGCCGACCTGCATTCGCCCGACCCGGCGCTGCGCAAGGCCGCCCTGGCCGAGCTGGCCGAGAGCGGCAGCGCGACGCTGCGTCCGCAGCTGCAGGCGATGCTGGAGAAGAACGGGGACGGCACGCATGCCGAGCCCGATGCCGGCGTGCGCGCCGCCGCTGCCGCCGCCCTGGGCGCGATCGAGCGCCGCGCAGGCCAGGCGGAATTCGTCGGCAAGCTGTTCTACGGCCTCTCGCTGGGCAGCGTGCTGCTGCTGGCCGCCCTCGGCTTGGCGATCACCTTCGGCCTGATGGGCATCATCAACATGGCGCACGGCGAACTGCTGATGATCGGCGCCTACACCACCTATCTGGTCCAGTCGCTGTTCCGGGCTTATCTGCCCGATGCGCTCGACTGGTACCTGGCGGCGGCGCTCCCCAGCGCATTCGTCGTGACCTTTGTGGTCGGCATGCTGCTCGAACGCAGCGTCATACGCTGGCTCTACGGACGGCCGCTGGAGACGCTCCTGGCGACCTGGGGCATCAGCCTGATGCTGATGCAGCTAGTGCGCACCATCTTCGGCGCCCAGAACGTCGAAGTGGCGAACCCGTCCTGGATGACGGGGGGCGTCACGGTGCTCGGCTCGCTGGTGCTGTCGTATAACCGCATCGTCATCATCGCGTTTGCGGTACTGGTGGTCGGCGCGGTGTGGCTCATCCTGAACAAGACCCGCCTTGGCCTGTTCGTGCGGGCCGTGATGCAGAACCGGCGCATGGCCGATTGCGTCGGCGTGCCTACCGGCCGCATCGACATGATGACCTTCGGCCTCGGTTGCGGCATTGCCGGGCTGGGCGGCGTGGCCTTGTCGCAGCTTGGTAACGTCGGTCCCGACCTAGGACAGGCCTACATCGTCGATTCCTTCATGGTCGTGGTGCTGGGCGGCGTCGGGCAGCTGGCCGGGACCGTGGTCGGCGCCTTCGGCCTGGGCGAAGTCAATAAATTCCTCGAACCGCTAGCGGGAGCCGTCATGGCCAAAATCTGCATCCTCGTATTCATCATCATCTTCATCCAGCGCCGCCCGCAGGGCCTGTTCGCGCTGAAAGGAAGGAGCGTCGAATGAAGCGCCTTTTTTCGACTCGCGCCTGGATCGGATTCGGCGTCCTCACCGTGGGGGCCGCACTGCTGCCGCTGCTGAACCTGGTTTTCCCCGAAGGCCATGCGCTGCACGTGTCGGGCTATGCGATGGGCCTGGTGGGTAAATTCATGTGCTATGCGCTGGCGGCGCTGGCACTCGACCTGGTGTGGGGCTACACCGGCATCCTGTCGCTTGGCCATGGGCTGTTCTTCGCACTGGGCGGCTATGCCCACGGCATGTACCTGATGCGCGCGGTCGGCCGCGACGGCGCGCATCAGTCCACTGCGCAGTCGACGCTGCCCGAGTTCATGGTCTTCCTCGACTGGAAGGACTATCCATGGTACTGGGCCATGACCGACAACTTCTGGTACTGCATGGCGCTGGTGGTGCTGGTGCCGGGCCTGCTCGCCTTTGTGTTCGGCTACTTCGCTTTCCGTTCGCGCATCAAGGGCGTGTATTTTTCGATCATCACCCAGGCACTGACCTACGCCTTCATGCTGCTGTTCTTCCGTAACGACACGGGCTTTGGCGGCAACAACGGCTTCACCGACTTCAAGCACATCCTCGGCTTCGGCATCACCGAACCGGGGGCCCGCGCGGCGCTCTATCTCGTGACGCTGGCCCTGCTGGCAGGCGCGCTGCTGCTGTGCCGCTGGATCGTCACTTCGCGCCTCGGTCGCGTGCTGCAGGCCGTGCGCGATTCCGAATCGCGCCTGATGTTCATCGGCTACGACCCGCTGTGGTTCAAGCTGTTCGTCTGGACCCTGTCGGCGGTGCTGTGCGGGATCGCCGGCGCGCTGTACGTGCCGCAGGTCGGCATCATCAATCCGTCCGAGATGTCGCCAGGAAACTCCATTGAGATGGTGATCTGGGCGGCAGTAGGCGGGCGCGGCACCCTGGTCGGCCCGATCCTGGGAGCGTTCGCGGTGAACGGCCTGAAAAGCTGGTTCACCGCAGCTTTCCCTGACCTGTGGCTGTTCGCGCTGGGACTCCTCTTCATCCTGGTGACGCTGTTCATGCAGAAGGGGATACTGGGATTGTTCGCTCAATTGAAACAACTGAAACGCACGAAGGCCGCCGCTGCCGACACCGCAGTATCTGCGCCCCAGGTAAAGGAGGCCGCATGAACGCCGTCAAGCGAGAAGGGCTGGACACGGCGCACGGCGCGATCCTCTATCTAGAGGACGTCACCGTCACCTTCGACGGCTTCCGGGCCATCAACAAGCTGAACCTGGATATTTCGGTCGGCGAGCTGCGCTGCATCATCGGGCCGAACGGCGCCGGCAAGACCACGATGATGGATGTCATCACGGGCAAGACCCGCCCGAGTGCCGGCAGCGCCTTCTTCGGCCAGACCTACGACCTGACGCGGATGACGGAATTCGAGATCGCCCACGCCGGCATCGGCCGCAAGTTCCAGCGTCCTACCGTGTTCGAGCAGCACACGGTATTCGAGAACCTGGAGCTGGCGATGAAGATGGACAAGCGCATACGTCCCACGCTGTTTGCGCGGCTCTCCTCCGAGCAGGAAGACAGGATCGCGGCCGTGGCGCGCCTGATCCGCCTGCACGGGCAGGAAGGGCGGCTGGCCGGGCTCTTGTCGCACGGCCAGAAGCAGTGGCTCGAGATCGGCATGCTGCTGATGCAGGAGCCGCAGCTGATCCTGCTGGACGAGCCAGTGGCGGGCATGTCCGACGCGGAAACCGCGCGCACGGCCGAGTTGCTGAACGAGTTACGCGGCAAGCATTCGATCATGGTGGTCGAGCACGACATGGGTTTCGTGACCGAGATCGCGCAGCAGGGCAAGGTAACGGTGCTGCATGAGGGATCGGTGCTGGCCGAGGGCACGATGGACCAGGTCCAGGCGGACGAGCGGGTGATCGACGTCTACCTCGGGCGGTAAGGATGAAAACAGGAACGCGGACAGGAAAACATATGCTGAAAGTCGAGCAAATCAACCAGTATTACGGCTCCTCGCACACCCTGCGCGGCGTCTCGCTGGCGGTAGAAAAAGGCCAATGCATGGCGCTGCTGGGCCGCAACGGCGTCGGCAAGACCACCTTGCTGAAGTGCCTGATGGGGGTGCTTCCCGTCGCGCGCGGCAGGGTAGCGTGGAACGGGCGCGACATCACCCGCCTCAAACCGCACCAGCGCGCTGCAGCCGGCATCGCCTACGTTCCCCAGGGCCGCGACATCTTCGCGCGGCTGACGGTGGAGGAGAACCTGAAGATGGGCATGGCCACGCTTCCTGCACGGAAGGCAGCGACGGTCAGCGGCGAAGTCTATGAGCTGTTCCCGGTGCTGAAAGACATGCTCCACCGGCGCGGCGGCGACCTCTCCGGAGGCCAGCAGCAGCAACTGGCCATCGCGCGCGCGCTTCTCCAGCAGCCCAAGCTGATCATCTTCGACGAGCCTACCGAGGGCATCCAGCCCTCGATCATCAAGGACATCGAGCGCGTGATCCGCCTGCTGAGGGAGCGCGGCGACATGGGCATCCTGCTGTGCGAGCAGTATTTCGATTTTGCGCATGCGCTGGCGGACAGGTTCGTGGTGCTGTCGCGCGGCGAAGTGGTAGCCAGCGGCGGGAAGGAGGAAATGGGCGGCGAGGACGTGAAGCGGCACTTGTCGGTGTGAGGGCGCCTGGCGCTCCAGATATGGACGCTCAGGCCTCCGCCGGCCCCGCGGCGTCGGAAGAACTGCCGCGCAGCCGGTTCACTGCCAGGGCGGCAGCCGCGGTGCGGGTCTCCACCCCCAGCTTGCTGAACACATGTTCGAGGTGCTTGTTCACGGTGCGCGGACTGGTGCCGAGGATGTCGCCGATGTCGCGGTTGGTCTTGCCCATCATCGCCCAGTGCAGCACTTCCGCTTCGCGCTGGGTCAGCCGGAACAGGGCCATCAGCGCCTGTACCCGTGCGCCGTCGGATTCCTCGCGCAGCACGACCATCCGCTGCTCGCCACCGTCGCCGCCGCTGTCGGCCAGCGAAAACACCAGGCGCGAGGACGCCCTGGCGATCGTGAGCTGGCCGACGGCGCCGCCGGCCAGCCAGGCTTCGAGCGGTGCCGGTGTCTCCGCGTGCAAGGCCGTTCCCGGGAGCGGGAAGTACTTCTGCATCCACTGCCGCGCCAGCGGCGTCTGCCATACGATGCGGCCGTCGCCCGGGGTGACCGCCAGCGCCGCGTTGCCGAAGGCGTCGAGCGCGCTGTGGGCCTGGTTCATCAGGCGCGCCGTGTTCAGGTGCGCGCCAATGCGCGCCAGCACCTCGCTCTGGCGTACCGGCTTGGTCACGTAGTCGGTGCCGCCGGCGCCGAAGGCCGAGACCACGTGTTCGGCCTCGGTCAGCCCGGTCATGAAGATGATCGGGGTGGCGCGCGTGACAGTGTGGGCGCGCAGGCGGCGGCAGGTTTCGAAGCCGTCCATGCCCGGCATGACGGCATCGAGCAGGATGATGTCCGGGGCCAGCTGCTCGACGCGTTCGAGTGCCGCGGCGCCGCTGTTCGCAACCAGCACCATGAAGCCGGCTTCGTCGAGCGCGTCGTGCAGCACGGCCAGGTTTTCCGGCACGTCGTCCACGATCAGCACAACAGGGCTGGCATGGCGGTCAATCGGGCTGGCTTGCATTCTTTTCTCCCTGTTCCAGGAATCGTGACATCGCCTCCAGGTCGAAGCGCGCGGCCAGGGCGCGCATCGCTTCGGCGAAGGCCGTGTAGTCGTGACCGAGCGCGGCGATCTCGTCGAGCTGTTGCCCGACACCGCGCATATATCCAATGCCCAGCTGGCTGCGCAGCGCCTCCAGCCGGGGCGCGGGCGGGAAGCGCATCGGCAAGGGTTTTTCTGCTATCGGCGTCGAGGCCTGCACAGTCCAGTCGAGCTGCAGGCGGCGCCCGATCCGCTCCAGCAGCTCGGCCACGTTGACTGGCTTTACGATGAAATCTTCGGCGGCGATCGCGGCCGGGTTGTCCAGCCCCCTGTCGTAGGCATTGGCCGACACGATCAGGATCGGTACCGTTGAACCGTGCACCGTGCGGATGATGCTGCTCGCTTCCCAGCCGTCCATGCCGGGCATGGCCAGGTCCATCAGGATCAGGTCGGGCTGGAACCCGGGGTAGCGTTCCAGGCATTCCTGGCCGGTCGCGGCCTGCGCTGTTTCAAAGCCGAGCGGCGCCAGGATGTCGACCAGCAGTTCGCGGTCGACCCGCTCGTTGTCGACCACCAGGACCTTGCGGCGCACTCCCGCATACCCGGTGTATGCCGCCGCGCGGATGGCCACGCTGCCGGCGGCGCCATGCACCCGCGGCAGGCGCAGGCGGACCTGGAAGGTGGTGCCGGTACCGGGAATGCTGTCCAGCGTGAGCTCGCCGCCCATCAGCTCGACCAGCAGCTTGCTGATCGGCAGACCCAGGCCGGTACCGGCAACGCCTGGCTGGTTGCCGGCGCTGCCGCGCGAGAAGGGCTCGAAGATCTGCTCCGCCTCGTCCGGCAGGATGCCGACGCCGGTGTCCTCGATCTCGAACAGGGCCTGGTCGCGTGCGTAACGCACGCGCAGCACGATGCCGCCGCGCTGGGTGAACTTGACCGCGTTGCCGAGGATGTTGATCAGGATTTGTCCGAGCCGCTTGCGGTCCGCGCGCACCACGCGCGGCAACTCCCCCTCGGGCTCGTAGCGGAAGCGCAAGCCCCTGGCTCCGGCCTGCTGCTCGAACATGCTCACCAGCTGGCCGATGAAGTCGGGGAAGTCCAGCTCGCGGATGTCGAAGCGGAACTTGCCGCCCTCGATGCGCGCGATGTCGAGCGTGCCCTCGATCAGCGACAGCAGGTGCTCGCCGCTCGACCGGATCACGCGGATCGCCTGCTGGCGGTGGGGCGGGATGGAGGGATCGTCGTCGAGCAGCTGGGCATAGCCGAGGATGCTGTTGAGCGGCGTGCGGATCTCGTGGCTGATGCCCGCGATGTAGCGGCTCTTGGCCTGGTTGGCCTGGTCGGCCTGGCGTTTCGCCTGCTGCAGTGCGGCGTCGGTGCGGCCGTGGAGCTCGATCTCGCGCTGCAGCAGGCTGGTCTGCCGGTTCGATTCTTCCTGCGCCACGCGCCGGCTCGCGCCGGTCAGCACCAGCCACCAGGCCACGATCCCGCTGGCCAGCAGCAGCCCGCCGAACACCTTCAGGTAGGCCAGGCGCAGGGCGGGCAACAGGGCGCTGCCGGCTGCGCCAAGCGCATTCTGCTCGTGCACGTAGAGCAGTCCGAGCAGGGCGCCGAGGAACAGTACCATCCCGCTCATCAGCAGCAGGTAGTGGCCCAGGCCGCTCGTCATGTAAGGCCACATCCGTACCGGAAGCAGCTTCTTCATCGCGTCTTCCCACTGGCGCGAGAAACGCGCATGCGGCTTGCAGACGTCGTTGCAGCGCGCGTCCAGGCAGCAGCACAGCGAGCAGATCGCTCCCTGGTAGGCCGGGCAATGCGCCATGTCCTCGGTCTCGTACTCCTTCTCGCAGATACTGCAGGCCCTGGTGTGCGCACCTCCCTCTGGCCCGGCGCCCCCGGTGGTTCCCCACTTGTGTGCCGGGCGCGCCAGGTAGTACTTGCCGCGCGTGGCCCAGGCAATAAGGGGCGCCGCCACCAGGGCCGTGCCGAGCGCGATGAAGGCCGAGAAGGCCTGGGCGTGTGCGCCGAACAGGCCGAGGAAGGCGGCCACCGACAGTGCCGATGCCAGCAGCATCGCGCCCACGCCGACCGGATTGATGTCGTAAAGGTAGGCGCGGCGGAACTCGATGCCTTTCGGGGACAGCCCCAGCGGCTTGTTGATCATCAGGTCGGCCACCACCGCCGTGATCCAGGCGATCGCGATGTTCGAGTACAGCCCGAGCACCTGCTCGAGCGCCTGGAACACGTCGAGCTCCATGAGAAGCACCGCGATCAGGGCGTTGAACACGGCCCACACGACGCGCCCGGGATGGCTGTGGGTGAGGCGCGCAAAGAAGTTCGACCAGGCCAGCGAGCCGGCGTAGGCATTGGTCATGTTGATCTTGACCTGCGAAATGACGACGAACAGGGCGGTCACCAGAACGGCGGCGGTCGGGCTGGCGAACACCTGGCCGAAGCCGGCCAGGTACATCACGTTCGGATTGACCGCCTGTGCGAACGAGGCGCCGCCCTGGATCGCCAGCAACGCAAGCAGGGCGCCGCCCAGCATCTTGGCGATGCCGAGCACGATCCAGCCGGGACCGGCCACCAGCACGCCCAGGTGCCAGCGCAGGCGGTTGGCGGCGGTCTGCTCTGGCATGAAGCGCAGGAAGTCGACCTGCTCGCCGATCTGGGTGATCAGGGCCACCCCGACCGCGGTGGCGGCGCCGAACATCAGCATGTTGAACTCGCCGTTCGCCGGCGACCGGCCAGCGAAATGGACCAGGTCGGCGACGAGGGCCGGCTGCTTGTGGGCGATGGCGATGAAGGGCAAGGCCAGCAGCAACAGCCACACTGGCTGGCTCAGCATCTGGATGCGGCTGATCAGGGTCACTCCGTGCGTGACCAGCGGAATCACGGCCAGTGCGCTGACCAGGTAGCCCAGGTACAACGGCAGCCCGAAATACAGTTCCAGCGCATAGGCCATGATCGCCGCTTCCAGCGCGAACAGGATGAAGGTGAAGGAGGCGTAGACGAAGGAGGAGATGGTCGAGCCGATGTAGCCGAAGCCGGCGCCGCGCGTCAGCAGGTCCATGTCCACGCCATAGCGGGCGGCGTAATAACTGATCGGCAGCCCGGTCAGGAAGATGATCAGGCCGACGGTGAGGATGGCCCAGAAAGCGTTGATGAAGCCGTAGTTGACGGCGATGGTGCCGCCGATCGCTTCCAGCACCAGGAAGGAGATCGCCCCGAAGGCCGTGTTCGAGACTCGGAATACCGACCACTTGCGGAAGGACCGCGGCGTAAAGCGCAACGCATAGTCTTCGATGGTCTCGTCGGCGACCCATGTGTTGTAGTCGCGCCGTATCTTGACGATGCGTTGTGGCGGTTCCGGGTCGCAGGCGGCGCCCGGTCCTGGTGCGGCGCGCGACATGGTGTTTGACGGGGGCGGCCAGCCGGCTGGGTTCAACAGTCCCGATCCGTCAGGCGAAGCCCA
Source organism: Massilia niabensis (assembly GCF_042655085.1). Lineage (NCBI taxonomy): Bacteria > Pseudomonadati > Pseudomonadota > Betaproteobacteria > Burkholderiales > Oxalobacteraceae > Massilia > Massilia niabensis. The sequence goes on from NZ_JBHSMU010000013.1 coordinate 41,039, forward strand.
GCATGCCGGCGCCGGCGAGCGTGACCAGTGCCGGCGCCAGCTTCTGCAGGCGTGTATTGCGTCCTGCCAGCCAGCCGATGGCCATCAGGCCCAGGCTCATGCAGAGTGCGCCGGCCGCTGCGGCGAAGCCGGCTGTTTCCTGCCCGTGCGCATGGCCGTGCACCAGGCTGAATACGCCTGCGAGGACCAGGCCAAGGACTGCGGGCAGCCGCGTGGCGCCAAGGCCCATCAGTCCCGCCACCAGCACGCTCGCCGCCAGCAGCGGCTCCACCGCGGGCAGCGCCAGGGGCGCGAACGCGCCCACCGCCAAGGCGGCGCAGACCGTGGCCAGCGCCTTGCGGGGGATGGCGGCGGCGCAGCTCCACAGGCCCAGCCCAAGCATGGCCAGCCAGTGGTCCAGCCCGAGCAGAGGGTGGGCGAGGCCGGCGGCAAAGCCCCCGTCGGCATGACCTGGGTGGGCCCAGGCGCTCCCGGCGGACATCAGGATGATCAGGATGCTCAGGTTGCTCAAGCGCTTCATGCTGCGTGCTCCTCTTTGGCGGCGTCCAGCAGACCCTGTTCGCGGATGAAGGCGACAACCTCGTCCACGCCGGCGCCGGTGCGCAAATTAGTAAAGACAAAGGGCCGATCGCCGCGCTGGCGGCGCGCGTCGGCGGCCATGATGTCGAGATTGGCGCCCACGTGCGGGGCAAGGTCGGTCTTGTTGATGATCAGCAGGTCCGAACGCGTGATGCCCGGCCCGCCCTTGCGCGGAATCTTTTCTCCGCCGGCCACGTCGATGACGTACAGGGTGAGATCCGACAGTTCAGGGCTGAAGGTGGCCGCCAGGTTGTCCCCGCCCGACTCCACCAGGATGAGTTCAAGGCCCGGGAAGTCCGCCTGCAGCCGGGCGATGGCTTCGAGGTTGATCGAAGCATCCTCGCGGATGGCCGTGTGCGGGCAGCCCCCGGTCTCGACCCCCATCAGGCGCTCCGGAGGCAGTGCCCCGGCGCGCAGCAGGATCTCCATGTCTTCACGGGTGTAGATATCGTTGGTGATGACGGCCATGTCGTGCTGGTCGCGCATCGCCCTGCAGAGCTGCTCGCACAGCGCCGTCTTGCCCGATCCGACCGGGCCGCCGATTCCCACGCGCAGGGGATTCGATTGCATGCTTGTTCCTTTCATGATCACGACCGGTACAGCCGGCCGCTCTGGACTTCGTGGTACATGGACAGCCGGGCCAATCCCGGCGCCCAGCTCGATAATTCGTCGTCAGGCAGCGAGCGCGCCTGCGCGGCCGCCCGCTCGATGGCCGGCCGCAGCCCCAGCAGCAGGCGTTGCCCGGCCACCTGGCCGAGCGGGATCGATTTCACGCACACCAGCACCTGGTTCTCGGCCCACGAGAACAGCATCGCCAGCAAGGCTTCCTCATGCGGCACCCCCAGCGCATGCACCGCTCGGGCCAGCGCGGCGGGCAGGCAGGTGTCGCGCATCGCCCCTGGCGGAACCAGGTTCAGCTCCATGAGCAGCCGGGTCAGCGAATAGCCCATCTGCACCGTTTCCGCGCGCAGCTCGGCGCTTTCGCGCGAGGCGAGGTAACGTGCGTTCCACTGCCAGAATGCGGCGCTGTTATCGGCGCCGCAGGCGGCCAGCAGGCGCCAGAACACGGCGCCGTCCCATGGCGCCAGCACATCGCCCAGCTGGCGCACCAAATAGCGCGCCGCGCTGTCCGGGCAGCGCACGCTGCCGCGTTCGATGGCCGTTTCCAGGCCTTGCGAATAGCTGTACGCGCCGATCGGCAGCGATGGGCTGGCCAGTTGCAGCAGGTGCAGCAGGGCCGTTCCGTTCACGCACGCTCCACGTCGCCGGGGCGGTGGATTTTCTGGCGCAGCGGAACAGGAGCGAGCAGGTGGCGCCCGTCGTGGCCATGCCCGTGGCCATGCCCATGGCCGTGGCCACCGCCGTAGGCGCCGGGTTCCGGATGAAACGCCGCATGTTCTTCCGTTACCGTGGCGCCCAGGCCGGCCAGCATATCGCGCAGCACCGGATCGGCGCGGATGCGCAGGTGGCCGGCGCCGATCTGCACCTGGCCATGACGGTTGCCGAGGTGGAAGGCGCAGCGCACCAGTGCTTGCGGATCGTCTGCGCTGACGCGGTAGGTGGCTTCCATCGCCGCGCGTACGCGCACCACCGCGCCTTCCGGCCCGGTCAGCAGGTCGCCGTCGCGCAGTACCGAGCCGCGCGGCAGGAACAGCGCCGCCGTGGCGCCCGACGCGAGCGCGATACGCAAGCGGCAGCGCTCGCGCTGGTCGTAGGCCAGCACTGCCTCATCGTTGACATGAGCGGTGACATGGTCGGCCCGCTCGAGGCGGGTATGCAGGGTCAGCATCGGATATTCCATAAAAATACGCCTCAAAACAGAAAGTAGCGCTGCGCCAGCGGCAGCTCGGTGGCCGGTTCGCAGGTGAGGAGCTGGCCGTCGGCGCGTACCTCGTAGGTTTCCGGGTCCACCTGCATGACGGGGGTGGCGCCGTTGTGGATCATGTCGGCCTTGGCCAGGCCGCGCGTGCCGCGGATCGGCAACACCGTCTTCGTCAACTGCAGGCGCTGCGCGATGCCATCGTCGAACGCCGCTTGCGAGACAAAGGTCACCGACTTTTTCAGCCCGCCGCCGAATGCCCCGAACATGGGCCGGTAGTGCACCGGCTGCGGCGTCGGAATGGATGCATTCGGGTCGCCCATCTGCGCCATCGCTATCATGCCGGCCTTCAGGATCATCGAGGGCTTGGCCCCGAAGAACGCCGGCTTCCACAGCACCAGGTCGGCCAGCTTGCCGACCTCGATCGAGCCCACTACATGCGCTACCCCGTGGGTGATGGCCGGATTGATCGTGTATTTCGCGATGTAGCGCCGGACGCGGAAGTTGTCGTGGGTGGCCACCGGTGCGTCCGGCGCGCTGGGGTCTGTAAGGTGGCCGCGTTGTACCTTCATTTTGTGCGCGCTCTGCCAGGTGCGCAGGATGACTTCGCCGACGCGGCCCATTGCCTGGGAATCGGAGGACATCATCGAGATCGCGCCCAGGTCATGCAGGATATCTTCGGCGGCGATGGTCTCGCGACGGATGCGCGACTCGGCAAATGCCACATCCTCCGCGATGGACGCGTCGAGGTGATGGCAGACCATCAGCATGTCCAGGTGCTCGTCGAGCGTGTTTACCGTGTACGGGCGGGTCGGGTTGGTCGACGAGGGCAGCACGTTGGCCTCGCCGACCGCCGCGATGATGTCCGGTGCATGCCCGCCGCCCGCGCCTTCGGTGTGGAAGGTGTGGATCGTGCGGCCCTTGAACGCGCCCAGCGTGCTTTGCAGGAAGCCGGCCTCGTTGAGCGTATCGGAGTGCAGCGCAACCTGCACGTCGAAGCGTTCGGCAACGGCCAGGCAGTTGTCGATGGCTTGCGGCGTGCTGCCCCAGTCCTCGTGCAGCTTCAGGCCCACCGCCCCGGCCCTGATCTGTTCCTCAAGGGGCCCCGGCAGGCTGACGTTGCCCTTTCCCATGAAACCCAGATTCATCGGAAAGGCGTCGGCCGCCATCAGCATGGAATGGATGTGCCAGGGACCGGGCGTGCAGGTGGTCGCCGCCGTGCCCACCGCCGGCCCCGTGCCGCCGCCGATCATGGTCGTGACGCCACTCGTGAGCGCTTCTTCGATCTGCTGCGGGCAGATGAAGTGGATGTGGGTGTCGACGCCCCCCGCGGTGACGATATTGCCTTCTCCGGCGATGATTTCCGTCGCCGCGCCGATGGTCATGGTCACGCCGGGCTGGATGTCGGGATTGCCGGCCTTGCCGATCGCTGCGATGCGCCCGTCCTTCAGCCCGATATCGGCCTTGACGATGCCCCAGTGGTCGACGATGACGGCATTCGTGATGACGGTGTCCATGACGTCCGCGTGCAGCCGTTGCGACTGGCCCATACCGTCGCGAATGACCTTGCCGCCGCCGAATTTGACTTCCTCACCGTAGTGGGCTGCGGCGTAGTCATGTTCGATTTCGATGAACAGTTCGGTATCGGCCAGGCGGATGCGGTCGCCCACGGTGGGGCCGTACATCTCGGCGTAGGCCTGGCGCTTGATGGTCGCCATCTCAGTTCCCCTCCAAGGGCGGCAACGCGCCCATCACGTGACCATTGAAGCCGTAGACTTCGCGCGCGCCGGCCAATGCGATGAGCTCGACCGTGCGGTGCTGGCCGGGCTCGAAGCGCACTGCCGTGCCAGCCGCAATGTTCAGCCGCATGCCGAGCGCGGCGGCGCGGTCGAAGCGCAGCGCCGGGTTGACCTCGGCGAAATGGAAATGCGAGCCGACCTGCACCGGGCGGTCGCCGCTGTTGGCCACGCGCAGCGTCAGGGCAGGGCGGCCGGCGTTGAGGACAATGTCGTCCTCACGCAGGATGTATTGACCAGGGATCATGGGCTGGACCTCAAACGATCGGGTGGTGGACGGTGACGAGCTTGGTTCCGTCGGGGAACGTAGCTTCGACCTGGATGTCGGGAATCATCTCCGGCACGCCCTCCATCACGTCTCTGCGTGCGAGGATCTGCGTTCCTTCGTACATCAGGTCGGCGACGCTGCGGCCGTCGCGCGCCCCTTCCATGATGGCCGCCGAGATCAGCGCCACCGACTCCGGATAATTGAGCTTCAGTCCGCGCGCGCGGCGCCGCTCCGCCAGCAGGGCGGCGGTGAAGATCAACAGCTTGTCTTTTTCTCTTGGTGTCAGGTCCATGTGGGTACGGTGCAAGGGTGAGGTCAGGTGGCCCAGATGCGGGGATCGAGCCCAGGGCGGCCAATCAGGTGCGGACGCAGCAGCTGCCACGCGAGCGTCATCACACGGCGCGCACGTTCGCTGTCGCTGCACAGCAGGCGCGCAATGAAAACGGATTTGAGCTGGCTGGCCCCGAGCGCAGGGTCGAGCGCGCGGACCTGCGCCTGCAGAGCGGCGGGGAGCGCCGGCCCAACTGCCGTCAGGGTGGCGCAGACGGTCGCGCCGTCGAGCCCGAACGGACCCTCCAGTGCTTCCGAGCCGGCCTGCAAGCGTGCCTGTTCGTACCACAGCAGATGGCTGCCGCACCAGATCTCCGAGTGCAGGCGCAGCTGGCCGCGCTCGAAGCGCTCGCCGCTGGCCTGCCGGCCGAAGCACAGCACGTCGCAGCCGATATAGCGCGCGCCGGCCCCAAGCTGCACGATATGGCGCTGCGCCGCCCGGGCGCCGTTGAAGTAGATCGTCTCTTGCGGCATCCATTCAAGCGCCGCGCCATCGCCGGCCGACAGCTGTACCGACTGCGTCGCTTCGCCGTCGCCATCGTTACAGCGATACCACTTGGCCGCGCCCGGAGAAGTCAGGAAAGCGTGCGCCGCCGGGCCGACCCTGGTGTCGATCTGGAGCCGGTCGCCGGCGCGGATCCCCCCAGGAGGGTGCACCACGATCGCGTGAACGGTCTGGACGCCTTCCGGATAAAGCGGCTTCTGCACGCGAAGGGGACCCTGATGCCGGTTGCGAGCCAGGACGCTGGCGCCGTCTTTGAAGGCAATCTCCAGTTCCAGGCTGGCCAGCCAGCCGGTAGTGGAGTCGCTATGGTGGGTCTGTTCATCTCGCATGAGACGGTATGTAGCACTTTCCGTGCCACTGCCGGTATCAGGTGCGTCTCATCGTAGTGCAAGGTCCTGGCGCCAAGGGCGAACCGTGCACTTGGTCTGGGCAAAATGCCGTGGGAGTGCATCGCGCGAGCTAATCTGGTGCGAACTGTTGCCGGCCATGCACTATTTTCATGCGTCACCGCTTCCTGAGGGTTTTCGAACAGGTTGTCTTGCACCCACGCGAATTGTCAATTTCACCGAAAGTTTGATGTCTTCAACATGCGCTGGTAAGCAGGTGGACGGCAACTAACATCAGGGAGCGGCAACACTATCTGCATCGGCGTGTTTCTTCGCTGAGGCCTGGCCCAGGAGAAGGTCATCCTCAATCGGCACATTTTCTCCGGTCAGGACCCGGTGAATAATCGCGCCTGGAATATTGCACATTTTCAGGAACTCAACCGCTCCGCGCGTGCCGAGGCGTGCCTGGATAGCCATCCCACGTTGAACAATATGCGCGGTGTCCTGTTGCCTGGTGACCGAATGGTCAATGGGGGAAGTGCGACGGTCGACTATCGGAGTATGCATGTGAATTTCCTTATGGATCCGGCAGGCTGTAGCGAGAAGCGGCAGCGCCAACGATGGCACACGTCGTCGTAGGACGCCCGAATGGAAGGAGAGTAGTGTTGAGCAGCTGCGATCATGGAGAAAAAAAGGTCCGTTGACCGAGGTCAACGGATAAACATAGCGACAGTTCAGGAGGCCATGCGGAGACAGAATCACAAGTATGGCGCGCAACGATTACATTGTGATGACACCAGTCCCGGGCGCGTGTTACTTGCGTGAAAATATCCTGATGGAAGCGTCATCGCGCCCAGGCACTCGCGGTGGCGCCGTCATGGCAAAGCGCTGGCTCGAGCAAGTGAGCATCGAATCCGGACCGGCAGCGGCCTGATGTCGCTTACCTGGCCGTAACCGGTTAGATCAATGAATTTTGGAGTTGTGGCGCCATGTGCCATGTGCAGCAATCGAGCGACCTCGTCGCGCCAACATCGTCTGTTCAACGTCTGGCTGGTCGCGATGCACTAGGACAAGATGATGATCACGGGATCGAGCGCGGGGAGGGCGGCGCCGAGTACGTGCAGGCGTGGTCGGTAATGGTGATACAAAGTCGCCAATCGCCGCACATTTTGCGGAACTGCCTCTGCATTGCGGAACTACTGCCATTGCACCGTCATCAGCGAAACCCGCATGTGTACTGGTGCCGTAACCGGGATCGAATACGGCTGAGCTTCTCATAGGGAGAACCGGGCGTTTTTTGGAGATATTGAACAAAAAGTACGGCCAAATCTACCGCCAGGCGAGCTGGTGTCATCGGTTCGGTTCCGGGCACGCGAACGCGGCGGACCGTCATCCCTGTCCTGTGCGGCCTGAAATGATGCGCTGAACGCTCGCCGACGTGATTCTGCTGGTCCGGGAACCCAGCTTTACCAGCTCCAGGTCTCCTTTCGCTATCATACGGTAGACCGTCGCGTGGGAGATGTCCAGCAGGTGCATCACCATCGAGATGCGGTAGCGCAGCGGTGTGCGCCGGGTATCGGCTCCACTCGGGGTAGTTGTGTCATTTCGCTTCATGGTTCTTGGCCCTCAGGTGATGGCAACGCGTGGTTGCACAGTCGGTATATTCACCTGAAGGTCGAGTGACTTCCAGCATCTAACACTGGGTTTTTCAGCCGCTTTGATTGTCTGGCTCTGGCCAGAGCCGCCGTGCATCGCGTTAAGCGCCAGGCCATTACCATGTATTCGATCAGTCCGTGTCACCGACGGACCGCCAAGTGCGGTGGACCTAGGCGGCAGTGGCGGATGCCTAGCTGACATTCTCGTGGTGATCCGCGACGCCGCGTTTCCAGTAAGCGGAGACACGCGTTGCCTCCTTCGCCAGGCACTTTTCCTGTATCAGCACTTCGCGCAAGCGCCGCATGGCGCCTGCCTCTCCGGCTGCCCAAGCGAACCCGTCGCCCGGCGGCAGCGGCAGGGCACGCATGGCCGCCAGCAGTGCAGCCTCGTCGTCCACCCAATGGACCTCGACATGAGCGTCGGTAGCGGGCAGGAACCTGTCTCCTGCATCGACAGCCGCCACCACGATCGCCGATGCGTTTGCCGGCAGCTCGGCAATGCGGCGCCGGATTGCGGGCAAGGCCGAGACGTCGCCCGCTAGCAGGTGCCAGTCCAGATCCAGCGGGATGATCATCGAGCCGCGTGGGCCGCCAATGATGGCGCGCTGGCCCGGCTGCGCCTCGCGTGCCCAGGTCGACGCGGCACCGCTGCCGTGCAGCGCGAATTCGATCGTCAATTCCCCTGATTGCGAGTCGAAGCGGCGCGGCGTATAGTCGCGCCGCACCTGCTCACCATCGGGGCCGTGAAACATGAATTTCACATGGTCGTCGAAGGACAGGGACAGGAACCCGGCAAGCGACTCGCCGCGGAAAGTGATCACCGCGAAGTGTTCGCCATGCGGAGCAACCTTGGCCACCACCACGTCGCGCAAGCGCAGCTCATGACGGACTCGCTGGATGGTCCTATGGGTCGTGTGCGCCATCATGATTCCTTAAATTAGTTGATAATGTCTCCTATTATGAAAGAACAAGTTGATAAAGTCAATCAAAATCCGGCCCGGACTGCACAAGACGTTTTCGAGGTTCTGCATTCGATCATGCACCTCCATCGTTCGCGCCAGTTCCGCGCACCACTCATGGGCGAGGGCGAACTGACGCATATGGAGGGCAAGGTCCTCGGTTTTTTCGCGCGTCATCCGGATGCAACGCTGAGCGACCTCGTGGCGCACTCGGGGCGCGACAAAGCGCAGGTGACGCGTCTGATTCGCGCCCTGCGCGAGCGCGGACTGCTGGACGCGCAAGCAGACGCGCTTGACCGGCGCAGCACGCGCCTGCGTCTGAGCGCAGCCGGCGAAGCACTCCAGGCGCAGCTTCACGCTGAGGGCGCGATTGCGGCGGAGCAGGCACTGGACGGGTTGGAGGACGCCGAACGCCGCCAGTTGCTTGCGTTGCTGGAGCGGGTGCGGGCCAGTCTCGACGCCCCTCAAAGCGGGCGCTGACGGCGCCGGCCCTCGTGCCCGCAGCCGGAAAGGACGATGCAGAGCACCCCCCCCGATAAGCAAATGCGATGGGTTCCGGCCCTATTTGGCAAGCCGTGGTGCCCCCGGGTTCAGCATACTGGATCGATCCAAGTCATCCACACGCTCATGAATACCGACATCGACAGTGACCAGCGGGGCATTCCATGCATGCTGCTGCGCGGAGGAACCTCCCGAGGGCCGTTTTTCCTGGAGGCCGATCTTCCCGCCGACGCCCCGGCGCGCGACCGTGTTCTGTTGGCGGCAATGGGGTCGCCGGACCCGCGCCAGATTGATGGCCTGGGAGGCGGCCATCCACTTACCAGCAAGGTCGGCATCGTCCGTCCCAGCACTACGCCGGGTGTGGACCTCGACTTCCTGTTCGGGCAGCTGCAGCCGGCTTCCGACCAGGTGGACGTCACGCCTAATTGCGGGAACATGCTCGCCGCGGTCCTGCCTTTTGCCCTGGAGCGCGGCCTGCTGCCGATCCAGGAAGGAGCGACGAGCGCACGCATCCTCACGCTCAACACCGGCATGCAATGCGATGTCACGGTGCAGACGCCCGGCGGGAAGCTGCGCTACGGCGGCGAGGCGCGCATCGACGGCGTTCCCGGGACAGCCGCGCCGGTCGCCATCAACTTCCTCGATACCGCCGGGTCGGTCTGCGCCAGCCTGCTACCGACAGGCAAAGTGCGCGACACGCTGCAAGTGGCGGAGGGGAACGGCGAGCCCCTGATCCTGGACGCGACCTGCATCGACAATGGCATGCCCATGGTGCTGCTACGGGCCTCGGACCTGCAACGCAGCGGCTACGAGGCGGTGGCCGAGATGAACGCCGACGTGCAGCTCAAGCAAACGCTGGAAGCCCTGCGCTGCGCTGCAGGCCACCTGATGGGACTTGGCGACGTCAGCGCCAGGAGCTATCCCAAGATGTGCCTGGTCGCGCCGCCGAGGGATGGCGGGACGATCGCTACCCGCTGTTTCATTCCGCATGTCTGCCACGACGCCATCGGCGTGTTGGCCGCAGTGACGGTTGCTACCGCCTGCATGCTCGAGGGGTCGATCACGGAAGGCATCGCACAGGTGGGCGGGGGCTTGGCCCAGAGCGTGTCGGTCGAACATCCCACCGGCGAATTCAGCGTCGACCTCGAACTCGATCCGGACAATCCGCAGCAGGTCGTCCGCGCGGCCCTGTTGCGCACCGCCCGACCCATCATGCGCGGCGAAGTATTGATTCCCCAAACCCTTTGATGCTACTGGAACCCACGCAATGCGCCCACCCCTGATCATCGACTGCCACGGCCATTACACGACCGCACCGAAAGCCCTGGAGAACTGGCGTAATCTGCAGATCGCGAACCTGAATACGCCCGGGCTGGGCCCGAAAGCCTCGGACCTGAAGATTTCGGACGACGAGCTGCGCGACACCATTGAGACCAACCAGCTGCGCCTGATGAAGGAACGCGGCTCGGACCTGACGATCTTTTCGCCGCGCGCCAGTTTCATGGCCCACCACATCGGAAATTTCGAGACGAGCGCCACCTGGGCCGCCATCTGCAACGAGCTGTGCGCGCGTGTGGCCGAGCTGTTCCCCGATCATTTCGTGGGTGCGGCGATGCTGCCGCAGTCGCCCGGCGTCGACCCGAAGACCTGCATCCCCGAGCTGGAGCGCTGCGTCAAGGAGTATGGCTTTGTCGGCATCAACCTGAACCCCGATCCCTCGGGCGGGCACTGGACGTCGCCGCCACTGTCGGACCGCTACTGGTACCCGGTCTACGAGAAGATGGTGGAGTACGGCATTCCGGCCATGATCCACGTGTCCACCAGCTGCAACCCCTGTTTCCACACCACGGGAGCGCACTACCTGAACGCGGACACGACGGCGTTCATGCAGTGCTTGACCAGCGACCTGTTCACGGATTTTCCGACCCTGAAGTTCCTGATCCCCCATGGCGGCGGAGCGGTGCCTTATCACTGGGGCCGCTTCCGCGGCCTGGCGCAGGAGCTCAGAAAACCGCTACTGCAGGAGCACCTGCTGAACAACATTTTCTTCGATACCTGCGTGTATCACCAGCCGGGTATCGACCTGCTGACGAAAGTGATCCCCGTGAAGAATGTACTGTTTGCTTCCGAGATGATCGGCGCCGTGCGTGGTATTGATCCGGAGACGGGCCATTACTACGATGATACCAGGCGCTACATCGAAGGCGCGGCGCTCAGCGACGATGACCGCTACCGCATCTTCGAGGGCAATGCGCGCGCCGTGTTCCCGCGCCTGGACGCGCAACTGCAACGTAAAGGACTCTGACATGTCTATCCCACTGATCAACCAACTAGGAGTGGTGCGTCGCCGCATCGAGCGCGCCGACCGCGTGGCCGTCGAACAGCTCGGCCGCTTGGGCAGCGCCACCGTCCACGAAGCGATGGGGCGCGTCGGCCTGATGAAGCCCTACCTGCGCCCGATCTACCAGGGTGCCGCAGCCTCCGGTACTGCGGTGACCGTGCTGCTGCACCCGGGCGACAACTGGATGATGCACGTGGCGGCCGAGCAGATCGAGCCGGGCGACATCGTTGTCGCCGCCATCACGGCCGAATGCACGGATGGCTATTTTGGCGACCTGCTGGCCACGAGCTTCCAGGCGCGTGGCGCCCGCGCACTGGTCATCGACGCCGGCGTGCGTGATGTAAAGGTGCTGCGCGAGATGGGTTTCCCGGTCTGGAGCAAGTGCATCAGCGCGAAAGGGACGATCAAGGCGACGCTCGGCTCGGTCAACATTCCCGTCCTGTGCGCCGGTGCCCTGGTGAATCCGGGTGACGTGATCGTCGCCGACGAGGATGGCGTCGTAGTGGTGCCGGCGGGGGACGCAGTGCGCGTGGCAGCACTGGCGCAGGGGCGCGAAGACCTGGAGGGCGCGAAGCGCGCCAAACTGGCCGCCGGCGTGCTGGGCCTGGATATGTACGACATGCGCGCGACGCTGGCACAGGCGGGCCTGATCTACATCGACTAAGCCACCGGGACCCCGGACATCCGCGGCCCGCCGAAGGCCGCCAACCAACGAATAGATGCGCAGCGATGAAAACAGTGATTCTTTTGTGCGGCCTGCTTTGCGACGAAGTGGTGTGGGAAGCCCAGGCAGCGGCCCTGCGGCGCGATTATGATGTGCGGATCATCAAATTCCTTGGCCAGGACACGCTGCAGGCGATGGCGGAGCATGTCCTCGAAGACGCGCCGGAACGGTTCGCGCTTGCGGGACACTCGATGGGAGGGCGGGTCGCACTCGAGGTGTTCCGCCGTGCGGGTTCGCGGGTCGAGCGCCTGGCCCTGCTCGATACCGGATTCGAACCCGCTGCGGTGGGGGAAGCGGACAAGCGCGCGGTACTGGTCAACCAGGCCCGGGAGGATGGCATCGACTCGATCGCGGCGGCCTGGGGTATACCGATGCTCGCCCCACGGCATCGCATGGATCCGGTCCTGGTTCAGGCAGTGTTCGACATGGTAGGACGCATGTCCGGCTCAATCTATGAGGCGCAGACCCGCGCCTTGCTGAGCCGACCGGATGCGACCGAGGTACTGAAAAACATCGATTGCCCGACGCTTATCCTTTGCGGCGAGGAGGACGGCTGGAGCCCGCCTGAGCGCCATCGCCGGATGGCGGAACTGGCGCCGCGCTCGGTCCTACGCCTGATCGAGGACTGCGGCCACATGTCCATGATGGAGCAGCCCGATGCGGTGCTCGGCGCGCTCCGGGAATGGCTGGCCCTGGCCGATTGATGCCTTTGACGTGAAAGAACCCGATGCAAATGCATGACGAACTATCGATACAGCGCGCCTGTACTGACCTCGTATCCCGCTATGCCTACCTGAACGACGAGCGCCGGTTCGAAGAACTGGCCGGCCTCTTTACGGAGGATGCGGTGCTGTACCGCCCGTCCGCACCAGGCCAGGCCATCCATGGGCGGGAGGCGATCCTGGCGGCCTTCCGCAAGCGGCCCGCCGACACGGTGACCTTTCATGTCTGCAGCGATATCCTCATCGATGTCCAGGGCAAGGATGCCGCACAGGGCAAGTCTAGGATATTGCTGCTGTCCGCCGTCCGTCCCCTGGATGGCACGGTGCCGGCAGCCGGCGCTCCGGTGCCTGGCGTCTTCATCGACCGTTTTGCACTGACGGAAGAAGGGTGGAGATTTGCGGAGCGGCGTGGTTCCTTCTGGATAGGGAGCGCGACGTGATCGCCGGCGTGGTCCCGTGCTTCAGGAGGGGCTGGCGATCGACGCGTGGGGCAGCCAGTCTTCCATCACGATCTCGCCGACCCAGTCGTCGTTCTGCATCCTGGTCTTCAGGTAGTCGAGCAGTGCCGTGATGCGCATTACCCCGAGACGGCGCCGGGGGACGAAGGCCCTGAACCAGTTCTGTTGCGGTGGATAGTCCCCAAGGACTTCGACCAGCGCGCCCGTGGCCAGTGCGTTACGCGCCACGTAGCGTGGAATCAGGGTAACCCCCATGCCGGCTACCGCCGCCCGCAGCAGTGTCAGGTTGTCGTCGGCGACCAGGCGCGGTGCGACGTCAATGTGAACGGTGCCGCGCGGACTGTGGAATTGCCAGCCCATGCCGTTTGCCCGGAACACCATGCAGTCGTGACCGGCCAGCTCGGCCGGATGCGACGGGGTGCCCTTGCGGCCCAGGTAGGCAGGTGCGGCGCAGGCGACGACCTGCGTCGGGCACAAGGGAATATCGGCCACGCCCTCGTAACTGGCGCTGCGTCCGTTAATCGCGATATCGAAACCGCGGTCCGCAGGATTCACCGCTTCATCCTGCAGCGTGACCTGCATGGTGATCTTGTCGTGCAGGACGAGGAAGTCCGCCAGGATCTGGCCGAGGTAAATCATGGTCAGGGTGTTCGGCGCCAGCACATGAATATGCCCCACCAGTTTCGATTCATCGCGCTCGACGCTCGCCAGCAGGTCGTCGAAGCTGGCCACCAGTTCGCCAGCCCGTGCATAGAGCTTTTCTCCCGCCTCCGTGAGCAACATGCTGCGGGTGGTTCGTTCGAACAGCCGGGTGCCCAGCGCCTTTTCGAGCTGGGCGATCCGTTTAGCCACGACCGAAGGCACTACGCCCAGATGACGTGCGGCTTCGCTGAAACCCTGGTACCTGGCCACCAGGACGAAGGTTTTCATGTTCGAGAATGCGTCCATCATTTGTTCCTGATCGTGATAAGTGATACTCCTTTTTTGCACAAGTTTATCACTTCATTCATCAATAAAATAGTAGCCGCACCCCCACTCATTACCCGGAAAGCATCATGGCAAAAATCATTGGCGGTATCGGAACGTCCCATGTCCCTACCATTGGCCTCGCCTACGACAAGAAGCGGCAGAACGACCCGGCGTGGGCGCCGCTGTTCGAAGGCTATGAGCCGGTGGCGAAATGGCTGGAAGAGAAGAAGCCGGACGTACTGGTCTTCTTCTACAACGACCATGCGAACAGCTTTTTCTTCGACTGCTATCCAACTTTCGCCATCGGCGTGTCGCCGGAATTCGACATGGCCGACGAGGGCGCTGGCCGCCGCCCGCTGCCCAACATCAGGGGGCACGCCAAGCTTGCGGAGCATGTGGCCAATCGCCTGGTGAACGAAGAATTCGACATGGCAGTGTTCCAGGACCGGCCACTCGACCATGGCTGCAATTCGCCGCTGGCATTGATGTGGCCGCACGAGCCAGCCTGGCCAGGCGCCATCCTGCCGATCGCCATCAACGTGCTCCAGCACCCGTTACCGACGGCTGCGCGCTGCTACAAGCTGGGGCAGGCGGTGCGGCGCGCCATCGAATCCTTCCCGGAAGACCTGAAGGTGGTCGTGGTCGGCACTGGCGGGCTGTCGCACCAGATCCACGGTGAACGTACCGGCTTCAACGATACCGAGTGGGATGAGCAGTTTCTGGAGCTGTTCGTCGAGCAGCCGGAATACCTCACTGGACTGACGCATGCGGACCTGATCCGTCGTGGCGGTGCCGAGAGCGCTGAAGTCATCATGTGGATGGCCATGCGCGGCGCCATGGACGGCAAGATCCGATGCCTGCACCAGAACCATTATCTGGCCACCACGACCAACATGGCGGTGGCGGTGTATGAACAGGACGCCGGCCAGCCGCAGGAGCCTCCCCTGGCGCACTCGAATACCCAGTTGCTGGGTGTGGAAGATATCCCCGGCACGTATGCGTTCGACATCGAACACAGCGTCAAGGCGCTCAAGCTGAACCGCTTCTTCTGGCGCCACAGGGAGCCGGCCTTTCGTGAACTGGTGGCGCGTGACCTGGAGGCGGCGTTCGGCGAATCCGACCTCACCGAGCATGAAAAGGCGCTGGTGCGAGGCAGGGACTGGCTCGGCCTGATCCAGTATGGCGTGTCCTTTTTTGTGCTCGAAAAATTCGCCCGCGTGCAGAAGATGTCGAACCTGCAGGTCTATGCGAGCATGCGCGGCGAAAGTCTCGAGGACTTCCTCAGTACGAGGAAAGTGCCGGAGTCGGCTTGAGCGGGCCGGGCAGGGCTGAACGGCCGGGGTTCGAAGCGGGACCGGCCCGCCGCGCAGTCCAAGACCATATATCGTCCTTGCAGACAGGCGTATCAGGGTACAGGCACGCGCCGCCGCCCGCGAAGCCGGCTTTTTCCTGCCTGGTCAATTTTCGCCACCTGCAGGCGCTAATTGCCGTCGCCGACAATTGCAGCGTGACGCGGGCATCCGAACAGTTGTGCAGGGCGCAGTCCGCGGTGACCCGGTCGATCCATGCCCTTGAAGAGGCCCTGAATGTGGAACTGTTCGAGCGCAAGGCGTCGGGCATGTTGTGCAATGCATTCGGTTCGGCCGTGCTGTACCGAGCCACGCGCGCGTTCAGCGAGTTCGAGGCCGGCGTCAGCGAAATCTCGGGCAAGACCCGCGAGTCGAGCCGGATCTCGAACGTTCACTTTCCCAGCAGCCTGTTTCATGAGTCCCGGCTCGAAGCCTTTGTCAAGCTGGCCGAGAGCGGCCATATGCCCACCGTGGCGAAGGAACTCGGTGTCACCCAGCCGGCGGTGAGCCGGGCGCTCAACGACCTGGAAAGCAAGCTCGGACTGGACCTGTTCACGCGCACCTCGAAAGGCATGTTGCTCACTGTGAGCGGCGAACGCTTGTTCTTTCGGGTGAAGCGCGCACTGCTCGAATTGCGGCAGGTTGAAGCCGACCTGGCCGCCCTGCAAGGTACGACCAGGGGGCGGGTCGTCATCGGCGCGCTTCCGCTTGGCCGGACCTCGATACTCCCGCTGGCAATGACGAACGTGCTGCGAAAGCATCCGCAGTTGCAGATCGCCACCGTCGAGGGGCCATACGAATCGCTTGCAGCCAGGTTGCGCGCAGGTGATATCGATTTCATTTTCGGCGCCTTGCGTCCGGCCGACCATGCACGCGATTTTACGAGCGAGCCCCTGCTCAGCGACAGCATGGCGATCGTGGTCAGGGCCGGGCATCCGCTGGCGCAGGTGCAGGGGCTCGCCCTGAAGGATCTGGCGGCGCTGAGCTGGGTCCTGCCGAACGGCTCTACGCCGGCACGCAAGCAACTGGACCTGGCGTTCAAGCTGGAGGGCTTGCCGCCGCCGCTAGCGGCGGTTGAAACGAGCGACCTGGCCATCCTGCGCGGCGTGATCAGCAATACCGATCAGGTCACCGCGATCTCGGCCACGCAGCTCGAGTACGAGATTGACGCCGGCATGCTGACCGTCCTTGATATTGCCTTGCCAAATACCACGAGGGTGATCGGGATTACGCAGCGTGCCGACAGCAGCGCGTCGCCCGGCGCCAGCACCTTGATCGCCGAAATCCGCGGCATCGTCGGGCGAAGCGCGCCTTCGCATGATTGCGACGCCCTGGCCGGAAGGCGGGACTGACCGTACTTGACCCCGGTGGGGCGGAGCTATTGGTTGGCCGGATACCACCAATCGGAAGGTCGGATTGGTGGGGCGCACAAACTGCCGGTACATTAGGAAATCGCCAATGTCGAGCCAGGGCCATACGCTGCGCACGACAGTATGCAAGGGCGCCTGAACATGCGAACAAACATCAAGGAGACAGTTATGGGTAGCACATCGGAAAACTGGGGCGGCCGGGCCACCCTGATGGTCGCGCATTGCGCAGGGATGGTTGACCTGGTCGCGTTACCGGTCTGGGTCGGAGTGCTGATCAGCGGCTACGGGCTCGATCCCCAGCAGGCCGGTGGATTGGCTACCCTGTTCCTGATTGGCGCCGTCTCCGCGAGCGCATTTGTTGCCCCCCGCTCGAACCGCATGCCTGCGCGCGCCGTCGTGACCGCTGGCTTTGCCGTCGCCGCCGCCGCATTCGGCGGGGTCGGGCTGGTGAACGATTACGCGATCATGGCCCTGTTGCACCTGACCGCCGGCCTGGCAGCGGGAACTGCCTTGAGCCTGACCCATGCCGCCGTCGGCCGCAGCGGCAATCCGCACCGCCTGTTCGCCACCGTCGGCTTCGCACTAGGCGTGTTCGCCGTGCTGTTCATGGTCGGCGTTCCGAAAATCGTGACCAGCGTGGGCGCGCCCGCGCTGTTCTGGACCTTCGCCAGTGTCATGGCCTTTGCTGCTTGCGTGGCCGCGATCGGATTCCCCGATACCCGCTTGCCCACAGGTCGCACACATGGCACAAACGGAAAATTGCCTCGCGCTGTATGGTTGGCTGCCGCGGGCATCAGCTGCATGGCGCTCACACAGGCGATGATGTTCGCGTTTCTCGAGCGCATCGGCGCGGACCGCGGCTATGGAACGGCGGCGGTAGCCGGAGTGCTGATCGCGCTCGGTTTCGTCAACCTCATTCCGGCGCCGCTTGCCGCATTTCTCCAGCGGCGCCTCAACCCGCGCACGGTGCTTCTCTGCGGGCCGCTCCTGCAGGCGGTCCTGGCCCTTCTCATGACGCAAAGCCAGTCTTTCGTCCCTTATGCGGCCGGTGCGATGTTCTTCGCCGCCGTGATGATCTTCACGCATACCTTCGCCTTCGGACTACTGGCTGCGCTCGATCCCAGCGGCCGCGCGGTGGGCGCTACGCCAGCAATGGTGATGATCGGGGCGGCGGTGGGGCCGATCCTCGGCGGGACCATCGTCAAGCTGTCGGGTTATTCCAGCCTGGGCTTTGCCGCGGTGCTCATCGCCGCCTGCGCGGTGGCCTGTTTCCTGCCGCGGCGGTCCGACAATGTGGTGCCGGCGCGTTCCTGACTGGTTCCGGTCGAACGCATCCGGGCCGGGCTCCTTGTCGATGTATCGATGTTTCCGTTAGTTCGAATCGGAAGAAACGATTTTTAAGGCGCATCGTTCGTCGATATGATCATTGCAAGAAAAGTGCTCGTACAGAGCCGATAACGATCCAGGAGACCTCACCATGAAACCATCCCAGCCAAGTACCGGCTGAGCGCAACCAGCACTCGATCACGACAATCCTGGCTGCCCCCCATGGGCCGGCAGTGGCCGCGCCACGTCCGTATGCGGCGTTGACGCGCAACGCAATCTATCGAAACAACGCAGCGGTCCACAAGCTGCGCGGGAATAACCAGACTGGAGACTCCATGCCACACTTAGCAAGCCGTCACGCCTGTTCGACCCCTGGAAAAGCAAATCACGCAGTACTGTTGCTGGCGCTGGCATTCGGCGCACTGCTGACCCTGCAGGACGCCGGCGCTTCCGAAATCGACACCGGGAATCCTGACCTGAAGCTGCGCTGGGATAACACGATCAAGTACAGCGCCGCATTTCGCCTGAAGGACCAGAGCCCCGTGCTGGTGAGCGGGCCGAATGCCACGAACGGGGATGACGGTGACCGCAACTTCGGCAAGGGCCTGATCTCGAATCGCTTCGACCTGCTGTCGGAAATCGACCTGACCTACAAGAACGTCGGCGCCCGCGTCAGTGGCGCCGCGTGGTACGACTCGGTCTACAACCGCGATACCGACAACGATTCGCCGTTCACCTACAACGCCCTGTCGGTGCCGCACACGAAATTCACTGAAGCGACCCGCAAGCTGCACGGCCGCAAGGCGGAGCTGCTCGAAGCCTTTGTGTTCGCCAACGGGGAAATCGGCGGAATGCCGGTTTCGGTGCGGGCAGGGCGCCATGCCCTGGTCTACGGTGAAACGCTGTTCTACGGCATGAACGGGATCGCGGCGGCCCAGCAGCCGATCGACGTGGTCAAGGGGCAATCGGTTCCGAACACCCAGTTCAAGGAATTGATCCGGCCGGTCGGGCAGGTGTCGGGGCAGATCCAGCTTGCCTCGAATCTCACGCTCGGCGGCTATTACCAGTACCAGTGGGAAGAAAACCGGCTGCCGGGTTCCGGCAGTTACTTCAGCACCGGCGATAACATCGGACCCGGCAACGAAAGTCTGATCATTGCTGCGCCGCCCGCCCCGCGCAGCCGCTACCGCGGCGACCTCGATGCCAGGGACTCGGGGCAGGGCGGCATCCAGCTGAAGTGGTCGCCCGAGGGCAGCGATATCGATCTGGGCTTCTACGCCGCCCGCTATCACAGCAAGTCGCCGGACATCGTGCTGTCCCTGGCCCGGACCCCGACCGGACCATTTCCCGCCACGTACCGGTACTTCTACCATGAAGGCATCCGGACCTTCGGGCTCAGCGCCACCCGGACGATTGGCCAGTTCAATGTGTCCGCCGAAGCGTCGGTGCGCCATAACACGCCGCTCAGCCACGCCGGATCGGCCGACCTGTACGGCATCGTGCCCCCGGCATTCGGCGGCCCGGCCGCGCCGGCCGACAACCGCCGCAACACGGTCTATCCTGTGGGCCGGACCGCCCACCTGAATGTCTCGACCCTGGCCGCGCTGGCGCCCAACGTCATTTCGTCCGAATCGATGCTGCTGGCCGAATTTGCCTGGAACCGCGTTACCAGCGTCACCTCGCATGCCGATCACCTCGATCCCAACGCGACGCGTGACGCATGGGGAATGCGGCTGGTCTACACCCCGACCTACCGCCAGGCGAGGCCGGGCCTGGACGTCGATGTTCCGGTGGGCCTCGGCTACACGCCAAAGGGCACTTCAGGCGTATTCGGCTCGGTGTTCGGGCCTGACAAGGGCGGCGACATCAGCGTTGGCATCAACGCTCGCTACGAAGACGCCTGGCATTTCAGTCTCAGCTTTACCCACTACTACGGCGCCGCCGCGCCGACGGCGGTCCCTGACCACGGGGCCGCCGTCTACACCTACAAGCAGGCGCTGAAGGACCGCGACTTCGCCTCGGTGTCGCTGCGCCGTACATTCTGATCAACAGGGAGACACGATATGAACTTCAAGCGAGCAATTGTGACGGCAGGCTTCGGCGGCCTCATGGGCATCCAGGGCATGGCCGGCGCCGCAGTCAGTGCCGACGAAGCCGCACAACTCGGCAAAACGCTGACACCGCTGGGCGCGGAGAAGGCCGGCAACAAGGATGGCAGCATCCCGGCCTGGGACGGTGGACTGACAAGGCCACCGGCCGGTTTCAAAGCCGGTGGTCGGCGCGACCAGGACCCGTACGCGGGCGAAAAGCCGCTGTATTCGATCACCGCGAAGAACATGGACCAGTATGCTGACAAGCTGAGCGACGGGGCCAAGGCCATGCTCAAGAAGCATGCGAGCTACCGGATCGACGTCTACCCGACGCACCGGACGGCGGCGGCTCCCCAATGGGTGTACGAGAACACACTGAAAAACGCCGGCACGGCCAAGCTGAACGACAAGCAGGTTCCGGTGGGGGCCCATGGCGGCATTCCGTTCCCGATTCCGAAGAACGGCGCCGAGGCGATGTGGAACCACCTGCTGTCGTGGCGCGGCGAGAACTGGCAGTTCAACAACCGTGCCTACCTGGTCACCTCCGAAGGAAAGCCGGTGATGACGGTCGATGGCATTGCCGCCCAAAGCATGCCTTACTTCTACAAGGATGCGACGGCGGGATCGGCCAATGGCAATTACTGGAATATACGCCTGGTCAACGCTGGGCCGCCCATCCGGGCCGGAGAAGCCATCCTGGGACGCCAGAACCTGGATCCGGACCGCGATGTCGGCTATGTCTACCTGGCCGGGCAGCGCCGCACCCGCAAGCTGCCCAATGCCTGCTGCGACACCCCGACCCCGGCTACCGCCGGCGTGATGAGCTTCGACGAGATCAGCGTCTTCGCCGGGCGCCTGGACCGTTTTGACTGGAAGCTGGTCGGCAAAAAGGAGATGCTGATCCCCTACAACAGCAACCGTTCGCTGGCGGGCAAGGACATGGACCTGATTAACGGCAGGCACCTCAACCCCGACATGGTGCGCTGGGAGCTGCACCGCGTGTGGGTGGTGGAAGCAAACGTCAAGCCGGGAGTGCGCCACGTTGCGCCGAAAGGCCGGTACTACCTCGATGAGGATACCTGGGTAGCCGTCCTTGGCGACCGCTGGGATGCCAAGGGACAGCTGTGGAAGACCATGTGGCAGCTGCCGGTGACGATGCCGGACCTGCCGGCGACCACCGGTATCACCTTCGGCTTCTATGACCTGCTGTCGAATACCTGGTTCGCCAACCTGGTGCTGAATGAAAAGCCCGAGCAGTACAAGATCATGCCGCGCTACTCGGACGCAACGTTCTCGCCGGATTCACTCAATAGCGGCGTGCGCTGATCCGGACTGGTCGATTGGCGCCGGCGAGGGGTAGAACCATGCCGGCGCATTGTGGAGCAATTCATGCATTTCAAGCGTTTGATCCTTGCATTGGCCGTGGCATGCAGCTGCGCTGCAGCGCCGGCCGCAGCCGCCTCGACTGCGCCGGTTGCCGATCCTGTCATGCGGCCGGCCCAGATGGTGCGCCAGCCGGCAAAAGCGTACCTGACCGGTGTCACCCAGGCCGGCAAGCGCATTGTGGCGGTCGGCGAGCGCGGCATCATCATCCTGTCCGATGACGGTGGTGCCTCGTGGCGTCAGGCCAAGGTGCCTGTGAGCGTGACCCTTGCCGCCGTGCAGTTCCCGACACCTACCCATGGATGGGCCGTCGGCCATTACGGCGTCATCCTGCATAGCCGCGACGGCGGCGAGTCGTGGACCCGGCAGATGGACGGCACCCGGGCCGCGCAACTGATGTTGCGCGACGCCCAGGCGCAGCCGGCTGCTGGCGGTTCGGCCAATGAAGGATATCTCGCCGAGGCGCAGCGCCTGGTGGCGGATGGTCCCGACAAGCCCTTCCTCGACCTGTATTTCAAGGATGCGCAGAATGGGGTCGTCGTCGGGGCCTACAACCTGGCGTTCCGCACCCGCGATGGCGGCAAAACCTGGACCCCGTTCTCGCGCCTGCTGGACAACCCTCGCGGAAACCACATGTACGCAATCAGGGCATCCGGCGACGACGTCTATATCGCGGGCGAGCAGGGCCTGCTGCTGCGCTCGACTGATGGCGGGCAGCGCTTCGAGCGCATCGAGTTGCCCTACAAGGGCAGCTTCTTTGCGCTGGGACTGATAGGCGGCCAGGTCACGGTTGCCGGGCTGGGCGGCAATGCCTTGCGGTCCGGCGACAGGGGGGCAAGCTGGGAGAAGCTTGCAGTGCCGCTGCCCGTGTCGATCACCGCCATGAGCAGCGTGCACGGCGGCACGCTGCTCATGGCCAACCAGGCGGGGATGCTGCTCCGCGCGGCCCCGGGCAAGCCGCTCGCGGCCCTGAAAACACCGCCACTCGCGCCCCTGAGCGACGTGCTCGTCCAGCCCGACGGCGCGATTGTAACAGTCGGCATGTCCGGCGCTGTACGTCTTCCCGCCCCATCGGGCCCGATCCACGATCCCGTCGCCGCAAAATGATGCCCACACCACCGTTTACCCATGGCGCCCCCGGTGCCGCGCCGTTCGATGCGCAGTCCGGTTCATTCCTCGAACGCCTGCTGTTCAACCACCGCCTCGTTGTCGTGCTGCTGTGCGCCATCGTCACCGGCCTGCTCGGCTTCCAGGCGAGCAAGCTGCGCCTGAATGCCAGTTTCGAAAAGGCGATCCCGACCGGGCATCCCTATATCGTCAATTACCTCAAGTACCAGAAAGAGCTGAGCGGCCTGGGCAATGCCGTGCGCATCGTCGTCGAGAACCCGCAGGGCAGCATCTATGATGCGCGCTACCTGGCGACGCTGGCGAAGATCAACGACGCCGTCTTCCTGCTGCCCGGTGTCGATCGTCCGTTCATGAAGTCGCTGTGGACGCCAAACACCCGTTGGGTGGGTGTCACCGAAGAGGGACTTGAAGGCGGGCCGGTCATCCCCGACGGCTACGACGGCTCGGCCGGCAGCATGCGCCAGCTGGCAACCAATGTTGCCCGTTCCGGTGAGAGCGGTCAGACCGTGGCGCATGACGGACGCTCAAGTGTCATCTACGTGCCCTTGCTGTCCAGCGACGCCGAGGGCAAACCGCTTGACTACCAGACGCTGTCGGCTGATCTCGAAAAGATCCGGACGCAATACGAGCCACAGGGAGTACGCATCCACATTACGGGCTTCGCCAAGATCGTCGGCGACCTGATCGACGGGCTACGGCAGGTACTGCTGTTCTTTGCAGCGGCAATCGCCATTGCTGCCGCCATGGTGTTCTGGTACACCCGGTGCGTACGCTCGACCGTGCTGGTGGTGCTCAGTTCCCTGGTCGCGGTGGTGTGGCAGCTGGGCCTGCTGCCGACCCTGGGGTATGCGCTCGACCCGTACTCGATGCTGGTGCCTTTCCTGATCTTTGCGATCGGCATGAGCCATGGCGCCCAGAAAATGAACGGCATCATGCAGGACATTGGGCGCGGCGCGCACAAGCTGGTGGCGGCGCGCTGCACCTTCCGGCGCCTGTTCCTCGCCGGCCTCACGGCACTGCTGGCCGACGCGGTCGGGTTCGCTGTGCTGCTGATGATCGATATCCAGGCGATCAAGGAGCTGGCGATCGCCGCCAGCATCGGCGTCGCGGCGCTTATCTTCACCAACCTGATCCTCTTGCCCATCCTCCTGTCGTACACCGGAGTGAGCGCCAGGGCCGCCCAGCGCAGCCTGCGTACCGAAGACGCCGTTGACACGGGCGGCGCAGGCGGCCGGAAGGAAGGGCTGTGGCGCTTCCTCGACCTGTTCACCCGCAAGCCGTATGCCACCGTGGCCGTCGCCTGTGCCTGCGTGCTCGCGGCCGGAGGCGTTTTGATGAGCCAGCACCTGAAGATCGGCGACCTAGACCCTGGCGCACCGGAATTGCGTCCCGAATCGCGCTATAACCGCGACGTCGCTTTCCTGAGCGCGCACTACGGCGCCAGCAGCGACGTCTTCGCCGTGATGGTGAAAACGCCGGAGAACGGCGGCTGTTCCAGCTTTGACGTGCTCCGGCGGGTCGACGCGCTTGAGTGGCAGCTGCGCCAGCTCGACGGTGTGGAGTCGGTCAACACGCTGGCGCTGCTGAATCGCCGCATGCTGAGCGGCCTGAACGAGGCCAACCCGAAATGGTATGAGCTCGTGAACAACCAGGGCATGCTTAATTCGGTCACGGCCGGCGCGCCGCGCGGCCTGTACAACGAGTCCTGTGGACTGCTCACCATGTACCTCTACCTGCAGGATCACCGCGCCGATACGCTGGCGCGGGTAGTCGATCATGTGGAGCGCTTCGCGGCTGCCAACAACACCGCCGACATCCAGTTCCTGCAGGCCGCGGGTAATGCCGGCATCGAGGCCGCAACCAACATCGTCGTCAAGCGTGCCTGGTACGAGATGCTGTTCCTGGTGTATGGCGCAGTGACCGTGCTCTGCTTTATTACCTTCCGCAGCTGGCGTGCAGTCGTGGTCGCGGTGCTGCCACTGATGCTGACCTCACTTCTGGCGGAAGCCTTGATGGTGGTCCTCGGCATCGGCGTGAAGGTTGCCACGCTACCGGTGATCGCGCTCGGCGTCGGCATCGGGGTCGACTATGCGCTGTACATCCTGAGCGTCATGCAGGCGCGCATGAAAGAGGGAATGAGCCTGTCGGACGCTTACTACCGCGCATTGCTGTTCACGGGAAAGGTCGTGATGCTCACCGGTGTGACCCTGGCAGTTGGTGTCGCGACCTGGGTGTTCTCGCCGATTAAATTCCAGGCTGATATGGGCATCCTGCTCGCCTTCATGTTCCTGCTGAATATGATCGGCGCCCTGGTGCTGTTGCCGGCGCTTGGTCACTTCCTGCTGCGCCCGGTGGGTGCAGCGGCACCTGGGCCGGGCGCCACCGGCCAGACCAAAGGCATTGCGCCTTCACAGGATGGTGTGCTGAACGGACAGGCGTCCATCAGCTGACCGGTCCTCGGACGCAAAAAAAGACGCCGAGGCAGGCGTCTTTTTTTGCGGCATTGTCCCGTCCTGAAATCGGTTGTCTAACTTTGCCTTATTCAAGGAGAGCGAGATGGCGATTGAGGGAAAGCGTACCCAGCGCGACTACACCCTGGCTTTTAAACTAGGGTGGTCGCCTCGGTCGAAAAAGGGGAAATAACCTACGGACAGGCGCAGAAGAAGTTCGGCATCCAGGGTCGAAGTACGGTGCTAGTATGGTTGCGGCGATACGGGCAGCAGGACTGGAGCCCGCTGGCTTTGCAACTGGTACGGGCCCATGCAGACATGACACAGCCTCTCACCCCTGAGCAACGGATCAAGCAGTTGGAAGCGGAGCTGGAGACATCCCGGCAGCAGTCGCTCGTCTACAAGACCATGCTCGATGTCCTGGCCAGGGAGCATGGGGTAACGGTCGTAAAAAAGCCTTCGCCCGAACAACGCAAATCCTCGCGCAAGAGGAAGGCCTGAGCGTCAGTCGGGTCTGTCAGTTGTTCGGGATTAGCCGGCAGGCGCACTACAAGCGCATTCATGCAGAAATTGGACGTGCCGCACGTTACCGTGTTGCCGAGACAATGGTGCAACAGGTGCGGCTGCGTCAGCCCAAAATGGGCACGCGCAAGCTCTACTTTTTACTCAAAGCCCAGTTTGCCAGTGCCGAGCTGAAGCTCGGACGCGACGTGCTGTTCGATGCACTGCGGCGCGCCAGGATGCTGGTGCATCCGAAGCGCTGCTATCGAAAGACAACGAACTCGAAACACTGGATGCACAAACATCCGAATCTGGTGAAGGCACAACCCAGGCCAGCAATGGCTGAACAGTTGTGGGTCGCCGACATCACCTATATCGAAACGCGGGAAACGACGGGCTATCTCAGCCTGGTAACCGATGCTTACTCGCGTCGGATCATGGGGTATCACTTGCACCCCAACCTTCATACCGACGGAGTGCTCAAAGCATGGAACATGGCGCTGCGCTGCCGAAGCACCGAGCGTCAGCTGATCCATCACTCGGACCGCGGCCTGCAGTACTGCTCGGAATCTTACCAGCAGGCCCACCGTCAGCATGGCGTCTTGTGCTCGATGACCGATGGCTACGACTGCTACCAGAACGCTCTGGCCGAACGGGTCAACGGCATCCTGAAGAGCGAGCTCCTGACTACGATGCCTCAAAATCTGGAGCAGGCCACCACCATTGTGCAGCAGGCTGTCCACATCTATAACCATGAGCGCCCGCATACGGCGCTCCAAAACAAAACGCCCGATGCAGTGCATCGGGCGTCAGTGATACAAAATCCAAGGGGTTAACGAAAAAGGCCGTGACCCTGTCAACCTACCTTAGGACGAGACACATACTGTTTCAAAAAGCCTCGGGCGCCTGGCGACACCGCGGCGGCTGCGGCGTCTTTATCGGGAGGTGGTCTCTGCAACACAGGCGTTGCGTTGTTCGCCAAGTCCCGTAATCGACGCTTCCATGACATCGCCATCACGCAGGAAACGCTTGTAATGGATACCGTTCCCGGCCGGCGAACCAGTGCAGATGACATCCCCCGGCCAGAGTTGCACGCGGCTGGAGATGTATTCGATCTGGCGAGCGATATCGAAGATCATGTCGGATGTGCTTTCGTCCTGCATGACCTCGCCATTGAGCTTCAGGACGATCTGGAGCTGCTTCGGATCGGCCACGAAAGCGGCTGGCACCAGATAGGGGCCGAGCGGGAGGAAAGTAGGGGAGTTCTTGCTCGAGACCCAGTCCGTCCCCATGGCCTTCGGCTCTTTGCACCAGATCAGGTCGCGGCTGGTGATGTCATTGGCGATCGTATAGCCTGCGATGTAGTCCGCAGCCTGTTCGCGCCGCACATGGCGCGCCGGTTTGCCGATCACGACCGCCAGTTCCAGTTCCCAGTCGGGCTGGCTGGCCAGGGCAGGCAGGATGACCGGGTCGTATGGCCCGGTGACGGCAGAGGGGAGCTTGCTGAAGACGTAGGGCGAGCCCGTCGTTGCGCGCTCCTGCATCATGTTTTCAGCATAGGTGCGATGTTCCGCAGGCGTCATTCCCTCGGTTCCCGGATGGGCGCCGGGACCCATGCTGACCAGGATATCCACGACGTGCTTGAAGTAGTTGGCGCCAGTGCAGAAGATCTGGCGTGGCAGGTCGACGGGGGCATGTACCTTCAGGCTGGATACCGGTGCCCAGTCGAGCGCGCCCCCCTGGTCGGCCAGCGCGAGCGCGTCGGACAGCGCCGCGAAATTGGTGTGCCAGTTTTGGAGCAGGGCGAACACCGATTCGCTGCCGGTCAGCTGCAACCCGTTGCCATCAGCCAGCTTCTTCAACGTATGCAGGGCAATGACCTGGTCCCCACGGATGAGGCCTGCGAAAGGCTGGGATCCCGCGGCCGAAAAGGTGCCGAGACTGAAGCCGGCCTGGATGTGGGTGTCTGTCATATTACGGATTCCTTCGTTTGTAAGTAATGCTGGATTCGCTGGATTCAGGCGGTTTGATAGCGCCCCAGTATAGGGACGGCGCGGCCTGTTGACGAATGCAGAATTCCGTAAGGACCTTCCTGAAAAACCGATAGGTGGCCCGACGCCGTCAGGCACTCCGGGCGTGCACGACCCATCGGTTCGGCCGATGCCAGTGATCGGAAAAATCATTCCGGCGACAGAGACGGGATCGGTAGAATCGGCCGGATTCGCACCGCCCTCGGGGAGGGTCGCTAGCCAACTCACGACCAGGAGAACACATGCTGTTTCACCAATGTACGCCGCAGTGCCCCAGCGATTGCCCGGCGGGCCACGCCGCCCTCGTGCAGGACCCATTGCGTGGAAAGGCCAGGACCTTCACCGTCGACCTCCACTGCCATGCGCTGTTCCCGGAAGTCGAAAAGCTGGTTGCCGGACTGCCGCAGAAGCTGGCCGAGCCGGAAATGATGCTGCGCGCGATGGGCGCCGCGACGGTGGAGTACAACAACAAGGTAATGCTGCCCCAGGCCGGGCCGAAGCTGACCAGGCTCGATGAGCGCCTGCGCGACATGGACGCGATGGGCGTCGACATGCAGCTGGTGAGTCCGACCTCGACCCAGCACTACTACTGGGCCGAGCCGGAACTGGCTGCCGAGGTGGTACGCATCCAGAACGATGGAATAGCGGAACTATGCGCCACGCATCCGGATCGCTTCCTGGGACTCGGCACACTGGCGCTGCAGCATCCCGCGCTCGCGATCGAACAGCTCGAGCATGCGGTACGCAAGCAGGGCCTGCGCGGCATGGAGATCTCCACGATGGTCGCCGGTAAAGAGCTGGCGGACCCCATGTTCGAGCGCTTCTGGGCCAAGGTCGAGGAACTGGGCTGCATCGTGTTCATCCATCCTTTCGGGACCACGCTGGGGACACGCCTGGACCGCCATTACCTGTCGAACGTGATCGGGCAGCCCATCGAGACCACGATCGCACTGTCTCACCTGATCTTTGGGGGCGTGCTGGACCGCTACCCGGGCGTGAAGATCCTGGCGGCGCACGGCGGCGGCTACCTTCCCTCGTACATCGGGCGCTCCAACCACGCCTGGCATGCACGGCCCGACGCGCGCAGCTGCGCCAAACCGCCGGGTGAGTACCTGCGCCAGATCTGGTTCGACAACCTCGTGTATGAACCCGAGGCGCTGCGGCACCTGATCGAGGAAGCCGGTATCGGCCAGGTGGTGACCGGTACGGACTATCCCTTCGACATGGGCCAGTACGGGCTTGCCGGCCTGCTCGATTCGGTGCCCGGCTTGTCGCAGGAAGACCGTGAGTGCATTGCCTACCGCAACGCAGAGCGCCTGCTGGGCCAGGGCTTGCGGCCTGCAGGCTGGCAGGCGACCGTCCCGTCCTGAGCTCGTTCCGGCAGCGCAGCAGCGCTGCCGACACCAGCACGACCCGCAGCGCCGGAGGGTCGGAGAATCAACATTCCCGCTACATCCTATCGGTAACTCCATTTCAGGCTGAATGGCCTGCGCCGGCGTTCGCGCGCTTGCGGCGCAGGCAGGAGGCGCGCAGCTACTCATGCCAAGGCATTTACCGGGCCGATAGGTTGTATCGGAATAATCCATTTTACGGATCAGGTGCCCCTCCCTACAGTGAGCCATCCCGGCGCTGGCCAGTGCCGGGAACATCACTTCATTGACGAGCCTATTCGAGTACCAATGTTCAAATACTTCCCTACCAACTACGTCTGGAACCTCTCGGTCGACCTGGCCATCGAGATGGGCGCGCGTATCGGCGAAATCGAGGAAATGTGCGCGCCTTTGCAGGAAGCGGCGAAGCAGCCGGACGCCGCCGGGACCCGCGCGTTTCGCGAGACCTGGTCGCAAATGGCCGACAAGCTGTGTGGGCTGGCAGAAGAGGACGAGTCGCGTGGCCGCCTGATTTCGGCCGGCGACAAATATGGCCGTGCCGCGACTTACTACCTGACCGCCGAACGCCTGCAGGCACATGGCGCGCCGGGCCGCTTCGAGCTCTACAAACGCGTCATCGATACCTTCAACCGCGGCATCAAACTGGCTGGCGAAAACTGCGAGCGGATCGAGATCCCCTATGGCGATGCCCATATCTCGGGCCTGTACGTGCGCGCCGATGGCGTGGACGGTCCGGCGCCGATCCTGGTCCAGGTCAATGGCCTCGATTCAACCAAGGAAATGAAATACCGCGTCGGCCTGCCGCAATGGCTGGCCAGGCGCGGCGTGTCGTCGCTCGTCATTGACCAGCCGGGTACCGGCGAAGCGCTGCGGCTGCACGGCATGCCTGCGGTGTTCGACAGCGAGCGCTGGGCCAGCAAGGTGGTCGACTGGCTCGAGACCCGCGCCGACGTCGATGCAAAACGCATCGGGCTGGAAGGGGTGTCGCTGGGCGGCTACTACTGCCCGCGCGCTGTCGCCTTCGAGCCGCGCTTCGCCTGCGGCGTGGTCTGGGGCGCCAACCACGACTGGCGCGACGTCCAGAAGAAGCGCCTGGCGAAGGAAGGCAGCTTCCCGGTGCCGCATTACTGGGAGCACGTGCGCTGGGTCTGGGGCGCGAAGGACCAGGAAGACTTCATGCGCATCGCCGAGAACGTCCATCTGGACGGCGTGCTCGACCGCATCCGTGTGCCCTTCCTGGTCACCCATGGCCAGAAAGACTCGCAGATTCCGCTGCACTGGGCCGAGCGCACCTACGAACAGCTCGTCAACAGCCCGAAGCGCGAGCTGAAGGTCTTTACCGAGCGCGAAGGTGGCGTCCAGCATTCCAGCTTCGATAACTCCGCGAACGCAGGCGCGTGGATCGCCGACTGGGTCGCCGAGACCCTGGGCGGACGCACTGCCTCGTGAACCGCACCATTTCATCATTAAAGGACATCGCATGAATATCATTGGACCAGACGCACTGCTGTTCGGCGTCGACGACGTTGCCGCCTGCGCGCAATACCTGACCGATTACGGCTTGAGGCCCGTCGACGTCGACAGCCGGGGAGGGCGCTTCGAGGCGCTGGATGGCACGGGCATCGTGATCGCCCACAAGGACGACCCGGCGCTGCCGCCCGGCATGGGTACCGCCAGCATGCTGCGCAAGACCGTGTACGGCGTAGCCGACGAAGGCACCCTGGATGCAATCGCCGCGGAACTCGGACGTGACCGCGACGTCCGGCGCCTGCCGGACGGCAGCATCGAATCGATCGACGACATGGGCTTCGTGCTGGGCTTCCAGGTCAGCGTGCGCCGTCCGCTCGACCTGCCCGCCGAGGCGATCAACGCACCCGGGGCGCCTGCCGGGCGCCCAGCCAATGTGGTGGGCGTGGATGAGGAGGCGCTGGCGCTGCCGCGCACGCTGTCGCACGTGGTGTATTTCGTCCCCGATACGGCCAAGGCCGAGGCCTTCTATAAGCGCCTGGGCTTTTTCTGCACCGACCGGCTGCTCGGCGCCGGCCCTTTCCTGAGGCCGGCCGGCAACGCCGACCACCACGCGCTGTTCGTGATCCAGACTCCGCCTTTCATGAAGGGGTGCGAGCACTTCGCCTTCCACATGGGCGGCCCGACCGAGGTGATGCAGGCGGGAACACGCTTCGTCAACAAGGGCTACCAGTCGTTCTGGGGCCCCGGCCGTCACAAGATGGGCTCGAACTGGTTCTGGTATTTCAACAGCCCGCTTGGCTGCCACGTCGAGTACGACGCCGACATGGACATCCACGACGATGCCTGGACCGCGCGCGCCATTCCGATGGACGCCGACGCATCGCAGCTGTTCCTGTTCGAGCAGCGCGACAAGTGGGCGCCGGGCGGCCCCCCTCCGGGCGCGGGAGGCGCCGGTGAGCGCCATTAAGAACGAAACCGTGGCGGCATTCCTGTGCCGTAGTGAGGAACTGGCCGAAGGTCATTCCCGCGGCTTCGACCCATGGGGGGAAGGGCGCGACACGGTGCTGCTGGTGCGCCACGGCGGCGATGTCTATGGCTGGCGCGACGCCTGTCCCCACCACGGCGGCACGCCCATGGCGTGGCGCAAGAACGAATATCTGAACGCGGACCGCAACCGCATTGTGTGCGCAGCACATGGCGCCCAGTTCGACATCGCGAGCGGCAAATGCACGCTCGGACCCTGCCTTGGGCAGTCGCTGCAGCGCGTGGATATCTTCATCTCGACGGAACAACACATTTACATTCGCCGCACAAGCGGAGAGGAGACAGGGCATGACATCCAAGGCTAACAAGATACTCATTATCGGAGGGGGCTTCTCCGGCATGGCGGCGGCAATCGAACTGCGCCGCCAGGGTGTCGACGTCGAAGTGGTCGAGGTGGACCCGGACTGGCGATCGTACGGGGCCGGCATCAGCCTTGGCGGAGCCACCTTGCGCGCATTCCGGCGGCTCGGCGTGCTCGACGCATTCATCGCCCAGGGCGCGGCGACGGACAATGTCGAGATTTTCATCCCGACCGGCGTCAAGGTTGCCACGTTGCCGACGCCGCGCCTCGCCGGGCCTGACGTGCCGGGCAATGGCGGGATCATGCGTCCGGTGCTGGCACGCATCCTGGCCGAAGCGACCCGGGCGGCAGGTGCGACGGTACGGCTGGGCTGCACCTTCACCCACATCGAGCAGGATTCGGACGGCGTCGACGTGACATTCAGCGACGGCAGCTGCGGGCGCTACGACCTGGTGATCGGCGCCGACGGACTGTATTCCAAAGTGCGGGAAACGGTGTTCCCGGATGCACCGAAGCCGAGGTATACCGGCCAGGGCGTGTGGCGCGCGGTGCTGCCGCGGCCCGAGGCAGTCACGGGCACCATGATGTGGGTCGGCCAGAAGGTCAAGACCGGCCTGAATCCGGTGTCGCGCGACGAAATGTACCTGTTCGTGACAGAGGACCGTGCCGAAAATACCTACGTCGCACCGGCGGACTTCCTGGCAAAGCTCAAGGGCCTGCTGGCAGGCTTCCCTGCGCCGATGATGCAACAGGTCGCGCAGCAGCTCGACGAGGGCTCGCAAATCATCTACCGCCCGCTGGAAAGCCTGTTGATGCCACGTCCGTGGTACCAGGGACGCGTGGTGCTGGTAGGCGACAGCGTGCATGCGACGACGCCGCATATGGCCGCCGGCGCCTGCATCGGGATCGAGGACGCGATCGTGCTGGCCGAAGAGGTGGGCAAGGGAGTCACCGTTGCCGAGGCACTGGCGAGCTACCAGGAGCGGCGCTGGGAGCGCTGCCGCATGGTGGTGGAAAACTCGGGCAGGCTGGGCGAGATCGAAATCGCCGGCGGCGACAAGGAAGAACACGGAAAAATCATGCGCGAGACCTTGATGGCGCTCGCCGGCCCGATCTGAAGGAACCAATATGACCCGCCAATTCATCGACCTGTCGATCTTCCTCGAGAACGATGTGCTGTCCGATCCGCCGCCGCTGGCGCCGAAGATCACCTACCAGCAGCATGCCGAAACCTTACCGGGGTTCATGGCCATGATCCCGGGCACTACGCCTGACGATTATCCGGATGGCGAAGCTGCCGCCGCCGAATGGGTGACGATGACCACCCACAGCGGCACCCACCTGGACGCCCCGTACCACTTCCATTCGACGATGGATGCGAAAAACGGCGAGAAGAAGGCCTCGATCACGATCGACGAGGTGCCCCTCGAGTGGTGCTTCCAGCCCGGCGTGAAGCTGGACTTCCGCCATTTCCCCGATGGGTACGTTGCCACGGCGCAGGACGTTGAAACCGAACTGAAACGCATCGGCCACGAGCTGCAGCCACTCGACATCGTCGTGGTCAACACCCGTGCCGGCAGCCGCTACGGCCATACCGATTTCGTCGAGGCCGGTTGCGGCATGGGCTATGAAGCCACCATGTACCTGCTCGAGCGCGGGGTGCGGCTGACAGGCACCGACGCCTGGAGCTGGGACGCGCCGTTCTCGTACACCGCGAAGAAGATTGCGGAAACGGGCGACACGTCGCTGATCTGGGAAGGCCACAAGGCCGGCCGTGACATCGGCTACTGCCACCTCGAGAAGCTGCACAACCTGGAAGCACTGCCGGGCCACGGCTTCTTCATCAGCTGCTTCCCGCACAAGGTGCGCCGCGGCTCGGCCGGCTGGACGCGGGCGGTGGCGATCATCGACGACGCGCTGCTGGCGCTGCCGCGCAACTGAAAGAGATGCCATGAAATTTGCCACTTACCGCAACGGCCACCCCGATGGTTGCCTGATGGTCGTGTCGCGCGATCTTGCCTGGGCGCTCGATGCCAGCGGCCTGGCGCCGAACCTGCTGCAAGCGCTGCAGGACTGGGACATGATCGCCCCTGAACTGGAGCGCCTGTCCGATGCGCTCAACGCGGGACGCAAAGCGAATGCGATGCCCTTCGATCCGGCGCGCTGCATGGCGCCGCTGCCGCGCACCTTCCAGTGGTGCGACGCCTCGGCCTTCCTCAACCATGGCCAGCTGATGGAACGGGCCTTCAATACCGCGCCGATTCCGGACTTCGACACTATCCCCGTGATGTACCAGGGCGCGTCGGACGATTTCCTCGGACCCTGCGATCCTGTTCCGATGCCGGACGAAGCGCTCGGCATCGATTTCGAGGGCGAGTTCGGTGTCGTGACCGGGCAGGTCGCCATGGGGGCACCCCCTGAAGTCGCCGAGCGCGCCATCCGCCTGGTAGTCCAGCTGAACGACTGGAGCCTGCGCAGCCTCGCCGCACGCGAGATGCGCAGCGGTTTCGGCTTCCTGCAGGCCAAGCCTTCGACCAGCTTCGCCCCCGTCGCCGTGACACCGGATGAACTGGGCGAAGGGTGGCGCGATGGCCGCGTGCAGCTTGACCTGGAAGTGACCTGGAACGAAGAACGTTTCGGCTACCCAAACGGGGGCGAGATGCATTACAGCTTCGGCGAGCTGCTGGCCCATGCGGCGCGCACCCGCAAGCTTGGCGCCGGGACCATCATTGGCACCGGCACGGTATCGAACGCCGGCGGCCACCGGGGCTCGGCTTGCATCACGGAGCGGCGCGTGATCGAGATCCTGGAGCAGGGCGCGCCAGTTACGTCCTTCATGCGCTTCGGCGACCGGGTCCGCATGTGCGCCCGCACGCCGGCCGGGGAGGCGCCATTCGGCGCGATCGACCAGTGTGTCGTGCAGGACAGCGCCGTAGAAGCCGCCTGACAGCCTGCCTTTTTCCCATTGCCGCCCCGGCGCGCCACAGGGCATGCCGGGGCAGTACGCCAACCTATCTGATTCTGCAATCCTACGCATTCGAATTATCGATTGGACACATCGTTGTCCTGCGCATAGGATTTCCCCGGGTGGGAATGGTAGCGGTACCGTGGTCGGCTACAGTATGATGGCCCGACAATAACAGACAGGCGCATGCCTGCGGAGGAGATCACATGGAAGTAGTCCGTTTGCGCGCGCGCCCCCTTGCGTGGGCCGTGTTTTGTCTTGCTGTGCCGGTCCTGAGTGGCTGCGCCGCGCCAGGCACGCCCAGTCAATCCGGACAGCCGGTCATCGGGGTACGCAGCAAGGCGATCCTGGACGTGGATGGTTACCGTTTCCGCGACGCCAACGGGAACGGCCGGCTCGACGCATACGAGGACTGGCGCCTCGGTGCGGATCAGCGCGTTGCCGACCTGCTCCCGCGCATGACGCGCGAACAGAAGGCCGGCATGATGCTGATCGATACCCTGAACGCGGGCTGCGCCGGCGGGCTGGCGGGCACCAAGGCCGCCGACTATGTCCAGAAGCAGAAGATGACGCGCTTCATCTTGCGCAACGTCGCCGGCCCCAGGCCGGATGCCTGCGACGGCAGCGTTAAAGAGAGCCGCGCCGGCTTCACCGTGACGCCGCGCCAGTTCGCGGAATTCCAGAACGGCGTGCAGGCCCTGGCCGAAGCCGAGCCGCTTGGCATCCCGGCGCTGTTCAAGGACAATCCGCGCAACCACTACAACAACGACCCGCGCTTCGGCATTTCCGGCGGTGCAGGCGCGTTCACCGAATTCCCGCGCGAGGCGGGGCTGGCCGCGGCGGCATTGGGCACCGGTGACATGTCGCCCATCCGCTCGCTTACCAAAGTGATGGGGGCCGAGTTCCGTGCGCTCGGCCTGCGTGGCGTCTACGGCTACATGGCCGACCTGGCGACCGAACCGCGCTGGTACAGGATTTCCGAGGCATTCACGGAAAATTCCGACCTGAATGCCGACATCATGCGTGCACTGGTAGGCGGGCTGCAGGGCGGCCCCCTGAATCCGGCTTCGTCGGTCGCGCTGACCATGAAACACTTCCCGGGCGGCGGTCCGCAGGAGCAGGGACTCGATCCGCATTACTCATTCGGAAAGAGGCAGGTCTACCCGGGCGGGAACTTCGGTTATCACCTCAAGCCCTTCAAGGCTGCCATCGATGCCGGGCTGGAGGCAATCATGCCCTACTATGGCGTGCCGATCAACGTGACCTACGAAGGCGTTACCTACGACCAGCTCGGATTCGCCTTCAGCAAGCAGATTGTGAACGACCTGCTGCGCGACAGGCTCGGCTTCAAGGGCTACGTCAACTCCGACACGGGCATCATCAACGAACGCGCCTGGGGACTGGAGGGCAAGACGGTGCCCGAGCGGGCGGCGGCGTCGGTGAATGCGGGCGTCGATGTCCTGTCCGGATTTAACGAGAACAAGGTCGTCCTCGAGCTGGTGGCGCGCGGCCTGGTGCAACAGGAGCGGGTGGACGAAGCAGCGCGCCGCCTGTTGTTGGCGCAGTTCAAACTCGGCCTGTTCGAGAATCCCTACGTGGACGCAGGCCAGGTCGATGGCGTAGTCGGCAGCGCCGCGCATCGCGCCGCGGGACTGCTGGCGCAGAAGCAGTCGGTCGTGCTGCTGCAGAACAGCACGCAGGGCACGGCGGGGCTGTTGCCGCTGGCGGCGGGCAAACGGGTGTACACCATGGGGATGGGCAAGGCCGACGTCGAGCGTTACGGCTACCGGGCTACCGACGGAAACTATACCGCCCCGGGATCGCGTCCGAGCGCGGCGGGACACGACGCGGCAATCATCCGGGTCCAGGTGACCAATCCGATGAAGGTCACGCTTGCTTACCGCACGAAGCAAATGGGAGCCGATGCTTCCAAGCTCAACCCGCGGACCAGGAAAGCCTGGGGCGCGGAGGACCCGTGCATCAGCCACCCCGGGCAGAACGCGAAGTGCGTCGACGATCTCGGCATGCTGTTCGGTGGCTCCTTCCCGTGGGAGGCCGACAAGCTGTCGTTCACGACCATGGCCGCCTCCGAATCTTGGCAGATATCGCCGTCGCTGGCGGATATCCAGGCCGTGATGCGCGAAGTCGGCGCCGAGCGCACGGTCCTCGCCATCTACTTCCGCCAGCCCTATGTGCTCGATGAAGCCAGTGGCCTGAAAAATGCGGGCGCCGTGCTGGGCACCTTCGGCGTGACAGACGTGGCATTGCTGGAAGTCGTCAGCGGCAAGTTCAAGCCCCAGGGCAAACTTCCGTTCGCACTGGCGAACAAGCTCGAGGCGATCGTCAACAAGCAGTCGGATGTGCCGGGTTATTCGGCTGCGGACACGCTGTTCCCCTATGGCTTCGGCCTGAGCTACTAAACCATCGATCTGCCAGGGAGACAGGGATGATCAACAGAAGGCAGTTTCTCGGTGTGGCGGCAGGCCAAGGGGTGCTGGGCGCGCTGGCGGGGCCAGCGTTCGCACAGGCGCCCAAGGCCTTGACCCCCGCCTATGGACTTCAGCTTTTCACGCTGTTCGACGTGCTTGACGCCGATGTGACGGGTACCTTGCGGCAGGTCGCACAGATCGGCTATCGCGACCTGCAGTCCTCGTACAGCAAGCAAGGGGGAATCTACGGCATGACGCCCAGGGCCTTCGCGGCCCTCGTGAATGAACTCGGCATGACGTGGTCGTCGCATCACGTCCCTGGCGGGCCACGCAAGGTCGACCCTAAGGCAGCGCCGCGTCTTGACGCCAGCGGCAAACCGGTGGTCTATCGGAAGTCGCTGAATCTCCGTGACAACCTGCATGAAATCATCGATTACATTGCCGATGGCGGTCCACGCTACCTGGTGTGCGCCGGTGTACCCACCGACACCCTTGCGGAAGTCCATGCCTCGATCGAGATGCTGAACCGCGCCGGGGAGGCTTGTAGGAAGGCCGGGCTGATGCTCTCACTGCACAATCACGAGGCGGAGTTCAAACCGTTGGGAGATACGACCCCCTACGAATTGCTCTTGAAAGGCACTAGTCCGGAGCACCTGACGATGGAACTGGACATCGGCTGGGCGGTCAAGGCCGGGGTCGATCCTGTTGCCTTGTTCAAGCGGTATCCGGGGCGCTTTGGTCTCTGGCATGTCAAAGACATGGACGCCAAGCGCATGCTGCCGACGCCGCTGGGGCAGGGCATGATCGATTTTCGACCCATCTTTGCGCATGCGGCAATAGCCGGCATGCGGCATTACTACGTCGAACACGATTTCCCGGCCGACCCCATGGCCAGCATCACCAGCAGTATGCACTACCTGAAGCGGATTCTCGGAAATGCCTGAGGTATTCCGCTGGCAGGACTTCATTACTAAGGAAACTCAATGATTTTTCAACCCTTCTTTCACCGGGTCGCCGTATTGTTGGCTGCAATCACGCTGTTTGGCGCAGGCGTGCACGCGGCCCCGGCGGCGGCGCCCGCCCCTGTTCCGAGCGGACGGACCGAAACGCCCCTGATGCAGGGCTGGCGCTTCGCTTTCGGGGACGAACATACCGAGAAGTCCGATGGCAGCAACTGGCAGGTCGTTAATCTCCCGCACACCTGGAACCGGATCGGCGGACATTCCACCAAGGCCGCCGATGCGAACGACAAGCGGGGTAAAGGCTGGTACCGCCTCAGCTTCACTGCCGGCGCCGCGGCAGCAAAGCCGCGTCGTTCTTGGCTGCAGTTCGATGGCGCCAGTATCGTCAGCGACGTATGGCTCAACGGCGTGCACCTGGGCCGCCATCACGGTGGCGTATCGGGTTTCCGGTTCGACGTCACTGATGCCCTTCGCACTGGCGATAATCTGCTGGTGGTGCGTACCGATAATACGGCTCCGGACACGAAGGGCGCCGCCACTGCCGAAACGCTGCCGATGGGGGGAGACTGGTTCATGTACGGCGGACTGTACCGCAAGGTGTCGCTGATCACCACGGCTCCCGTCCACATCGAGCTGGGCGACCACGGCGGGCCGGGGGTGTACGCCCGTACTGTGTCCGTGGAGGCTGGGCGCGCGCGCGTGGAGGTCACCGCCAAAGTGCGTCACAACGCCGGTGCCACGCAGGCAGTCCAGGTTCGCACCTCGCTCCTGGATGCCAGGGGCAGGGCGGTTGCGTCCAGCACGCAGCCCCTCGACATGGCGGTTTCGTCGCTGCAGGAAGTCAAGAGCAGCCTCGAAGTAGCAAAGCCCCGCCTGTGGAACGGCGTCGCCGATCCCTACCTGTACACGCTGCGCGTAGACCTGTTATCCGGTGCACGCACGGTGGACACGGTGTCGCAGAACTTCGGCATCCGCACGATGCGATTCGACCCGGACAAGGGCTTCTTCTTGAACGGCAAGCCGTTGGCGCTGCGGGGTGTCAACCGGCACCAGGAAACCGGGGCGAACGGCTGGGCTGCGACGGATGCCGAGCTGGAACGGGACTACGCCATCATCAAGGAAATCGGCGCCAATACGGTGCGGCTGGCACATTACCAGCACCCCAAGGCTGGATATGACCTGGCGGACCGGATGGGTCTTGTGGTCTGGGCGGAAGTGCCGCTGGTACTGTTGTCGGCCCCCTACGGCGAGCCGACCGCGACCCCGGGTTTCATCGCCAATGCGGAACAGCACCTGCGCGAGCTGATACGCCAGAACTTCAACCACCCGTCGATCGCCGTCTGGTCGATCGCGAATGAACCAAATCTCGGCAACGTGTGGATGCGGCCCAAACCGCTGACCGTGCCCCTGCTCAAACGCCTGGCGGCATTGGCCCGGGCGGAAGATCCGTCGCGGGCGCCGGTGCTGGCCAGCTGCTGCGGGAACCTGCCGGGCTCCCTGATGCCGACATCGAAGGGGCCGGGACTCGATTCGCCGCCAGAAGCGGTGGACGTATACGGGGTCAATGTCTACTTTGGCTGGTACTATTCGACCGTTTCCGGCCTCAGCGCGTATCTCGACGAGATGCATGCGTTCTACCCGAACAAGGCCATGAGTGTGACCGAGTATGGCGCTGGCGGCGCGCTGTCCCAGCACACCGACAATCCCCTCGGCGGCCCGATCGTGGCCGGTGGCCGGCCTCACCCGGAGGGCTTCCAGTCGTATATCCACGAACATACCTGGCCCCAGCTGCGCGACAAGCCTTACCTGTGGGGGAGCTGGCTGTGGAACATGTTCGATTTCGGTACCGCGATTCGCATGGAAGGCGACCTCGTCGATACCAATGACAAGGGCATCGTCAGTTTTGACCGGAAAGTGAAAAAAGAGTCCTTTTATTTCTACAAGGCGCACTGGAATCCTGAGCCGATGATCTACCTCGCAGGCCACCGTTACACGGAACGCGCCAGTCCGGTCGCGGACGTCAAGGCCTACACCAATGCGCCGAAGGCGAGCCTGTCCGTCAACGGGCGCGACCTGGGCAGCGTGGACTGCGTCGAACGGATCTGCCTCTGGCGCAACGTCGTGCTGGCAAAGGGCGACAACGACATGCTTGTCAGCGCCTCGGTAAAAGGCAAGACCCTGCGGGACCGTGCGGTATGGCGACGGGCCGATGGTCCGGGCACGTATCGCGTCCTGGCAGGGCAGCTAGGGGTGATGCAAACGAGTGCCGGACTCTACGGTTCAGACAATTTCTTCAACGGCGGCGAAGGGCAACTGCTGAACCCGCCGGCACGCGGCACCCCGCCGCCGCCGAAAGTGGTCGCCGGCGCTGCCGACCAGGCCATGTACCTCGCTTACCGGACCGGCCGCTTCAGTTACGCGCTGCCGCTTCCCAACGGAGAATACAACTTGACGCTGCGCTTTGTCGAGCCTGTGGAGAGCCAGACCGCAGGCAAGCGGGTGTTCGACGTCCGGGTGCAGGGCAGCGTCGCTCTGGCCGACCTGGACATTGCAGGCCAGGCCGGCAGCATGAAGGCACTTGAACGTACTGTTCCGTTGCGCGTGAACGATGGGAAGGCGATGATCGAATTCATTCCCAAAACTGGCGTGGCGATCCTGTCCTCGTTCAGCATCGATCCACGCTGACATGTAGCCGGGAGGAGCGCGCCGGCGGCGACGGCTCCTTCGGGTGGGTGCTTCGCCGCATCCACTGCTGTGCCCGAGGTCCAGCCAATTGCAGATGCCGGCGTCCCGGCCCGGCCACTTCCCGAACATATCCCCGGTTTGCTTGCGTCACGTGGCGCACCGGATAGCGCTACCAATGTGTTGGTCAGCGAGGCGCCCGTGCAGCCGCCAGACGGAAGCACGGTCCTGCGCGGTCAACAAGCGCTGGCCGAGCGCCATTCGACATGCACCGAAAGAGGGCGTTCACCTATCTGATTCCTCAATCCAGTGCATCTGAATTCTCGATTGGACATAGCTCTTCTTCAGCAACTACGATTGCCTTATCCGGTAATGGTACCGGTACCGAAAGAATATGATGTCAATATCCTCCAACCAAATTTCCCGCGGCACGTCGCCTGTCGTCCGTGACATGCGGGTTGTTCCGGTAGCCGGCCGCGACAGTATGCTGCTGAACCTTTCCGGCGCCCACGGTCCTTATTTCACCCGCAACCTGGTCATCCTCACCGACAGCGCGGGCAATACCGGCGTCGGCGAAGTCCCCGGCGGCGAAGCCATCCGCCAGACTCTCGAAGATGCATCTACACTCGTCGTCGGCCAGGCCGTCGGCAATGTCAATGCAATCCTGAACAAGGCGCGCGCCGCTTTTGCCGACCGCGATGCAGGCGGACGCGGCAACCAGACCTTCGACCTGCGCGTGGCGATCCACGCAGTGACGGCGCTCGAAGCCGCCTTGCTCGACCTGCTCGGCCAATTCCTCGGGCTGCCCGTATGCGCGCTGCTGGGCGATGGGCAGCAGCGCGAACAGGTGGAGATGCTGGGCTACCTGTTCTACATCGGCGACCGCGGCGCCACCGATCTTCCCTACGCTAGCGATGCCGACAACAGCGACGCCTGGCTGCGCCTGCGCCACGAAGCTGCCATGACGCCCGAAGCGGTCGTGCGACTGGCGGAAGCGGCGTACGAGCGCTACGGCTTCCGCGACTTCAAGCTGAAAGGCGGTGTGCTGCGCGGCGAAGAGGAAATCACGGCCGTGACCGCGCTGGCCGAGCGTTTCCCCGAGGCCCGCGTGACCCTCGACCCGAACGGGGGCTGGTTGCTGAAAGACGCCATCCGCCTGTGTCGTGACCAGCATCAGGTGCTGGCCTATGCGGAAGACCCGTGCGGGGCAGAGAACGGCTACTCGGGCCGCGAGGTGATGGCCGAATTCCGCCGTACCACCGGCCTGCGGACCGCCACCAACATGATCGCCACCGACTGGCGCGAACTGGGGCATGCAGTGCAGCTGCAGTCGGTCGACATCCCGCTCGCCGATCCGCATTTCTGGACCATGCAAGGTTCGGTGCGCGTAGCACAGCTGTGCCACGAGTGGGGACTAACCTGGGGCTCGCATTCGAATAATCACTTTGATGTATCGCTGGCCATGTTTACCCATGTGGCCGCGGCGGCGCCCGGCAAGATCACTGCGATCGATACGCATTGGATCTGGCAGGACGGCCAGTACCTGACCCGTAACCCGCTGCAGATCCGGGACGGCAAGGTCGATGTACCTGCGGCGCCCGGCCTGGGCGTCACGCTCGACATGGATGCAGTCGAGGCCGCGCACCAGGCCTATCTCAACATGGGCTTGGGCGCGCGCAACGACGCCGTCGCCATGCAGTACTTGATCCCGGGGTGGACCTTCGATCCCAAACGCCCTTGCCTGGTGCGCTGACACGCCGCGCCACCACGCCTACACCAGTAAAACTATTCAAACAGCAGCGCCTTGGAGGAGTCAACAATGAAGCATCATTCGTCCCGCCCCGCAGTGAAGTGTTCGGTCATCGCCATCCATTCGGCACTGGCAGCGCTCGGCGCGCTTGCGCTTTCTGTGCCGGCACATGCACAGACCGAGAGCAGCGCCCCCGCCACACCTGTCGAATCCCAGACCCCCGCCGCGGTTCCCGCGGAGCCGGTACCGGCGCCCGCCGAAGCTGCAGCGCCTGCCACGGGCCCGATGCAGTCGGTGGTCGTGTCCGCCTCGCGTATCTCCCGTGCAGGCTATTCCGCCCCGACGCCCACGACGGTCATCGGCGCCGCGACGCTGGAACAGCGCGCCACCGTCAATATTGGCGACGTGCTCAACGAGATCCCCGCGTTCCGGGGCAGCCAGACGCCCGCGGGCGGCGGGCTCGCTAATTCTGGTCAAACCCTGGCCGACCTCCGTGGCCTCGGCGCAACGCGTACGCTGGTCTTGCTCGATCGTCACCGGCTTCCGCAGACGAATAACGGCGCCGGGATCGACCTGAGCATGATTCCAACCGTCCTGATCCGCACTGTCGACGTGGTGACGGGCGGCGCGTCTGCCTCGTACGGTTCCGACGCAGTTTCCGGTGTCGTCAATATCGTTCTGAACGACTCGCTCGAAGGCGTGAAAGGCAATCTGCAATACGGCGCGACGCGTTACAACGACGCCAGGGACACGTTTGGCGGTCTTGCGTGGGGCGGCAGCTTCGCGGGCGGCAAGGGGCATATCGTCGTCGGCGGGGAGTACAACAAAAACAGCGGCACGGACATCTTCAACGACGAGCGTGAATGGGGCAGAGAGAGCTACATCAACTTTGCGTTTCCAAATCGCGCGGCCGGCGTGGCTGCCAACATCATCGGCAAAAATGGATTAGTGGGCAACGGCACGACCGGCGGTCTGATTCGCACGAACGGTCCTCTGCTAGGCCTCGCATTTGTCAAGGCGCCGAATGGCGCCACGACGACTGCACGATTCTCGCCAGGCCAGTACGGCAATTTCAACACTTCGCAGGATATCTTCACCGATGAGGCAAGGGCCGCCAACGAGGCGGCCGGGATCACTCACCGGTATACAACACAGCTTCGCCCACAGCTGGAGCGTGCAAACTTTCTGACCAAAGTGAGTTACGAGTTCAACGACCGTCTCAGCGCCTACGTCCAGCCATTGTTCTCGCATACGCGAAGCGGCAACATCCTCATTACGCGGCGCGATGGAGCCGGCGCCGGACCAGCGCTGCCGATCGCGCGCGACAACGCCTACCTGGTACAAGCCTTGACGCCGGCGCAGCTGGCGCTCGTTCCTGCCGGGGGTCTTTCGATCGGCTATCTCGGCAATGATTTTGGTCCCGTAGTCAGGGAAACTACGCACGACACCAGCTATATTTCAACCGGCCTGAACGGCAAATTCGGCGAGACTTGGGAATGGGACGTTTCGTATCAGAACGGTCGCGACAAGGCCAATACCGATTACGTGAACAACATGATCAACGCCAATTTCAGAAACGCGATCGATGCGGTTATGGTCAACGGCCAGGTGGTCTGCCGCAATGCTGCGGCTCGCGCTGCCGGATGCGAACCGCTGAACATCCTTGGTCAGGCGAGCGGAACTCCGGGCGCTTTCAACTACATCAGGGGTACTGCATCCGGAAAAACCGTCTCACGACTCAGTGAATTTTCGGCCAACGTGCAAGGCGAGCCGTTCTCGAACTGGGCCGGTCCGGTCTCGGTTGGCGCCGGTCTCGAACGACGTAAGGAATCGCTCGTGACGACGGTCGATCCGCTGTCGCAATCGACTGGCTGGCTGACTGGGGCAGGGGCCAATTTGCAAAAGGCGAGTGTCACTGTCAAGGAAGTGTATGCCGAGACGATCGTGCCCTTGCTGAAGGATGTGCCGTTCGCCAAAACGCTCGATGTCAACGGCGCGGTACGCCGCACCGACTACAGCAGCTCGGGCATGGTCACTACCTGGAAGGGCGGCCTGACGTGGGAGCCGACTGCGGACTTCCGCCTGCGCGGGACCCGCTCGCGCGACATTCGTGCACCCAACCTCGTCGAGCTTTATACGCCGACTGCGCCAAGCTTGCCGCTGCCGGCCGATCCGCGTCCAGGCGTCGCTGCGATCACGAACACAGCCGGCGTCACAGTCGGCGGGAATCCCAACCTGAAACCGGAGATTTCCAACACTGCCACTTTCGGTATTGTGTTCCAGCCCAGTTACCTGAAGCGCCTGAGTGTCTCGGCCGATTATTACCGGATCAACATCGAGGGCGCGATCACCGCCACCGCCACGCAG
Organism: Massilia niabensis; assembly: GCF_042655085.1. Classification (NCBI taxonomy): domain Bacteria; kingdom Pseudomonadati; phylum Pseudomonadota; class Betaproteobacteria; order Burkholderiales; family Oxalobacteraceae; genus Massilia; species Massilia niabensis. The sequence goes on from NZ_JBHSMU010000013.1 coordinate 85,979, forward strand.
AACGTGGTGAACAACTGTTTGCTCGGTGGCGTGTACAGCGGGAATTCGTATTGTTCACTGATCAGCTTTGCCAACAACGACGTGGTGAGGGGGCAGATCACCGGGGTTCGGGGAACGACTGCCAACGTGGCGGAGTTCAAAACCCGCGGCGTCGACATGCAGTTGTCGTACAGGCAACCGCTTGGCGAGTGGAGCTCTGCACTCGACGGAACGCTTGGCATCAATATTCAAGGCACGCGTGTACTCGAGTACAGGACTTCGACGGACGTTTCGGCGCTGTACCCGGAGGGAATCAATCGCGCCGGTCAGACGGGGGCCGGTTTCGGAGGCCCTGCCGGCTTGCCGAAGTGGATGTGGACGACGGCGCTCGACTATAAGTGGAAACGCCTGTCGGTGAATGGCCAGGTACGTTACATCAGCCGCAGTCATCAGAACAACGGATTCATTGGTCCTGACGAAGCCGGCTACAGCCCTGCGGCCGTCAACAGCGTTAACAACAACATGGTCCCTTCCTACACACTCGTAAACGTGGGGGCGAGTTACGACTTCGGCGGGGAGTCCGGCCGTCGCGAGCTTTACTTCACGGTCAACAACCTGCTGGATCGCGATCCGCCGCCGCCGGCCAACCAGAACGCCTACTACGATCTCGCCGGACTGACGTTGAAGGCTGGTGTGCGCTTCAGCTTCTAGTAATCCTGATGGGGGCTCGACTGTCCCTGGTCGAGTTCCCACCTCCCACAATGAGGCGTGCTGCCAGGGCTCACAAGACCTGTCTGCCACTACAGGAATAGAAGTGAAGAAGTTAGATCTCGCGATTGCCGCGCTTGCTTGTTGGAAAATTACAGCCAGTGCAGCGCCTGATTTCTATCATGTTTTTAATGTACACCGATGACCAAACCATTCAAGAGAATTTTGTTCACTGGCGCGGCCGGCAACCTGGGCTGCCGGCTACGGGAGCGACTGCACGAACTCGCCGATATCGTGCGCTTGTCAGATATGGCGGACCTGGGGCCGGCCGGTCCGGGCGAGGAGGTGGTCCAGTGCGATCTGGCGAACCGGGACGAGGTTTTCAGGATGTGCCAAGGCGTGGATGCCGTCCTGCATTTTGGGGGCGTCTCCACCGAACTCGAATTCGAGCCGATCATGCAGGCCAACATCCTGGGGCTAGTCAACCTGTATGAGGCGGTCCACACGCTGGGCATACGGCGCGTGGTGTTTGCCAGCACCAACCACACCATGGGGATGTACCGCAGCACCGACAGTGTCGACGCTACCATGCCGACCCGGGCGGACGGTTACTACGGCGTGTCCAAGGTGTTCGGCGAATCACTGTCGCGCTACTACTGGGACCGTTTCGGCATCGAGACCGTGTGCCTGCGCATCGGCTACTGCTGGCCGGAGCCGACCAACTATCGCCAGATGGTAACCTGGCTCGGTCTCGACGACATGGTACAGCTGCTGCGACGCTCCCTGATCACGCCACGCGTTGGACATACCATTGCCTTCGGCGTATCGGACAACCCTGGGCGCTGGTGGGACGATCGTCATTCACGCCATCTGGCTTATCGGCCTACCCAGAGCTCGAGCGCGTTCGCGCACCTTATCCCCGAAGCCGTCGACTGGTCGGACCCGGCGGACATCACGTTGACGCACCAGGGCGGGGTGTTCCTGACAAACGGACCGAAATACAGGCCCTGATACATGACCGACAAGCCAGATTCACCACTGCCACCAACCACGCGACGCCGCCGCAGGCACGGTGGCCTGACGCTGCGCGACGTCGCCAAACTGGCGGGAGTCGCCCCGATCACGGCCTCGCGCGCGCTCAACACCCCTGACGCGGTATCGCCGGAGATCCTGGCCCGCGTGCGCGAAGCGGTCGAACGTACCGGCTATGTGCCGAACATCCTGGCCGGTGGCCTGGCTTCGCGCCAGACGCGGCTGGTGGCAGCGATCGTCCCTACCATCTCCAGCCCGGTATTCCTGGAAATGATCGAGGCCCTGACCCGGTCGCTCACTGCCGCCGGCTACCAGCTGATGCTGGGGCAGAGCGGATATGCCGATTCACGCGAAGAAGAACTGCTGGAAGCGATTATCGGCAGGCGCGCCGATGGCGTAGTGCTGACGGGCGTGTTGCGCTCGCCGCTCGCGCGGCGACGGCTGCTTGCAAGCGGTATCCCGGTCGTGGAGACCTGGGACCTGACACCAACGCCCGTCGACATGCTGGTCGGCTTTTCGCACAGCCGGCTCGGCAGCGCGGTTGCGGCCTACCTGCATGAGCGGGGACGGCGCCGGGTGGCCATCATCAGCGCCACCGACGAGCGGGCTCGCCAGCGCACGGATGCCTTTATCCAGACCGCACAGGCGCTGAAACTGGCCGGCCCCGACGGCCAGGTCCCTGCACGCTACGTCGCCGCGCCGACCACCGTAGGGCATGGCCGCACCGGCCTGCGCGAGCTGCTGGCGGCGCATCCCGACATCGATGCGGTGTTCTGCAGCTCGGACAGTCTCGCCCTGGGCGTCCTTAACGAGGCACACGCTCAGGGCATCGCGGTTCCCGGGCGGCTGGGCGTGATCGGGCTGGGCGACCAGGGCTTCGCGCGGGACCTGTCGCCAGCCCTGACCACCGTGCGCATCGACGGCAACTTGATCGGGGAGACCGCCGCCCATTACATCCTCGAGCGCATTGCGGGACGACAGGTCGCCGAGCCCGTATGCGACATCGGTTTTACCATCGTTGAACGATCCACCATCTGACACATCTCTTTCGGCAACCCGGCCCGCTGCGGCATCGGATGCCACGTTGGTCCAACATTAACAACAGAAAGGTCACACATGCGTCGCTTGAATCACCCGCTCCTCAGAGCATTGGTTACGTCAGTTGCCGCACTGGCCATCGCCAGTCCCCTTGGCGCCCTGGCGCAGCCGGCGGGAACGTCCGCAGGAACGCCTATCGCGGTTCCCACAACACCAGCGGCGATCAGGCTATATCCTGGCGTCGCGCCAGGATCCGAAGGCGCGACCCAGGTCGAGCAATGGACGCAGTTTGCAGACGGACGCCGGGCGCGCAATATCACCGTGCCGGTCCTGATTCCGGTGCTGCCTGCTGCAGGCAAGGCAAATGGTACCGCCGTCATCGTTGCACCGGGTGGCGCTTTCCGCTTGCTGTCCATGGACAACGAGGGCCATGCGGTCGCAGACTGGCTGGCGCAAAGGGGAGTGAGTGCATTCATCCTGAAGTACCGCGTGGTCGAAACGCCGGCAAAGGAAGAAGACTTCATCCGTGAGCGGCGCCGTGGCGTGGCTTCTGGCGGACGCCTCGAGACCTTTCCATTGGCAGTGGATGACGGCCGCCGGGCTGTGCAATTGGTCCGGGAAAACGCCTCCCGCTGGGGGCTGAATGGCGGGCGCATTGGCATGATCGGCTTTTCCGCGGGCGCCATGACCACACTCGAAGTGGTGTCGAGCCCGAACGCTGTCAACCGCCCGGACTTCGCCGCATTGATTTATGGCCCCATTGAGGCGCGGCCCGTTGCCGCGGATGCGCCACCATTATTCATTGGACTGGCGGCAGACGACCCCCTGATTCCGCATGGAGATTTCGGGCTGGTCAGCTCCTGGAAAAAGGCGGGGAGGCCGGTGGAACTGCACTTCTATGAGCGCGGCGCACATGGTTTCGGCATGAAGAAGCTGGGCTTCACCAGCGACATCTGGCCGGAGCAGTTCTGGGCCTGGATGCGGATGCGCGGCCTTGTGGGGCAATAAGCTCGGTACCACCATTCAGGCCATGTGAGCCCAGGCCAGCGCCACTAGTCCACCAGTGGCGCTGGTCCTGCTCGCTACGACGGCGAGCAGCAGGCTGCCCTATTTTCTCTTAGGCCGAGATGCGCTGGCGCGGCAAGGCAAGCACTTGTCCACTGACGGCTGGCTCGACCGATGCGGTTGCCGTATCGTTGCATGGCTCGGTGCCTGCGATCTCGATTAACATGTTGCGCAGCCAGATGTGCGACCGGTCCTGTTCCAGGAAGCGGTTCCACTGCATGGACATTTCAACCTTCGGAAATTCGATCGGCGGCGCAAGCAACCGGATCGGGTAATAGCAGGCCAGCATGCGCGCTAGCCGCGTGTGCATTGTTGCGATGCGGTTGGTGCCGATCACAAAATGTGGCAGGCTGGTGAAGTTGGCCGTCCACACCTCGATGCGGCGGTCGTAACCACTGTCCTTCAGGAAGTGCTCTTCAAAACTCGTGTTCGCCGTGCCGAACCGGGAAGATACGTGGCCAAGCTGCATGTACTCGTCGAGCGACAGTGTCTCGCCGATCAGCTTATTGCCGGTCCAGGCGATGCAGGTATAGGTTTCTTCGAACAGCAATTCGGTTGGCTGTGAATCCGACATGTACCGTTTCGGCAGGATCACGAGCTCGACTTCGCCGCGCTCGAGCTGCTCGGCGGGCGCCGACGTCGCCAGCGAAATGTTGATGGAAATGCCGGGCGCTTCCACGCTGATACGGCGGCCGAGCTCTCCCAGCAGGACAGTCGACACAAAGTCGGAAGCCAGGATACGGAACTCGCGCGTGGCGGTCGCCGGATCGAACTCCGGCTTGACCTCGATGGTGCGCTGGATCTGCAGCAGCACATCCCGTACCGGTTCGATCAGGCTGACGGCGAGCGGGGTGAGGCTCAGGTTGCGCCCCACGGGCATGAGCAGCTCATCCTTGAAATAATCGCGCAGGCGCGCCAGAACGCCGCTGGTGGCCGACTGGCTCAGGTTCAGGCGGCGGGCCGCCCGGGTGATGCTTTTCTCGCTGAGCAGGGCGTCGAGAGCGACGAGAAGGTTGAGGTCTAGGCGGTTGAAACGCATGTTGTCTCCTGGTTCTGGCGCGCGTGTCGTGCCGTGCGCTCTTGTTTTTCGATAATGCCACACACGTGCGCGGACGTCATCGCCTTCAACGGCTTTACAGAAGCGTATCCAATGCTCGTAAGCATTGCATTCTCCGATATCAGGTATCGGTAAAGCCGATACTGAACCGGGCAGCAACTGGCCGGACCCGGCATTGCGGCTTCGTCACGCCGACTCGCGCACCTCCGGCAAGGCCAGCGGCGCCCGGCTTTGCCCATTGTTCTCATTGACCAGCTTCGCCAGCAAGCCCATGAACAGCTCCTGCTCCTGCGTGCCGAGCGGCGCCAGCAGCCGCTGCCTCAAGCGTCGCGCGCCAGGCACGAGGTCGTCCAGCAACTGCCGGCCTGCAGGCGTGATCGTCAGGGCGCGTTGTCGCCGGTTGTGCGGAATGACCTTCCGCTCGAGCAGCCCCTTTTCCTCAAGCCGGGCGCAGACGGTGGCGCCGGTCGAGGTATCGATCGCCGCTATCCCGGCCAGCGATACCTGGTCAATGCCGGGATGCTCGGCCAGTCCACTCAGGATCGCGTACTGCACCGGTGTCAGCGCTCCCCCCATTTCGTCGTGAAACATCGAGACCGAAATCTGCTGGGCCCGCCGCAGCAGGTGGCCCGGGTGCTGGTACAGGACAAGCATCGAACTCCGGTCGTCGAGCACGTTTTCTGTTGGCATATGTCCAGTTGTTCCCCAGTGCGGTGCACCGTTAAAAATACTTGAAAAGATAGTTTACTTCGTACCGCAAACGCGTGATACTTTTCTGACGTTCAGTGTACTTAATATAAATCGAATACAGCAAAGGAGACAAGGATGTTCCCCAAAAATGCGTGGTACGTGGCCTGCACCCCTGACGAGATCGAAGGCAAGCCCCTCGGCCGCCAGGTCTGCGGCGAGAAGATCGTGTTCTATCGCGGCCAAGGCGGCAAGGTAGCCGCCGTCGAGGATTTCTGCCCGCACCGCGGCGCGCCGCTGTCGCTTGGCTTTGTCCGCGACGGCAACCTGGTGTGTGGCTACCACGGCCTGGAGATGGGCTGCGAAGGCAAGACGATCAGCATGCCGGGCCAGCGCGTGCGCGGGTTTCCTTGCATTCGTAGCTATATGGTGGAGGAGCGCTATGGGTTTATCTGGGTCTGGCCCGGCGACCAGGCGCTCGCCGATCCCGCGGCCATCCACCACCTCGAATGGGCGGACAATCCCGAGTGGGCCTACGGCGGCGGCCTGTACCACATCAACTGCGATTACCGCCTGATGGTCGACAACCTGATGGACCTTACCCACGAAACCTATGTCCACGCTTCGAGCATCGGCCAGAAGGAGATCGACGAGGCCCCGGTGACGACCAGGGTCGAGGGCGAGCAGGTGGTGACCAGCCGCTTCATGGAGAACATCATGCCGCCGCCGTTCTGGAAAGCGGCCCTGCGCGGCAACGGCCTGGCCGACAACCTGCCGGTCGACCGCTGGCAGATCTGTCGTTTCAATGCACCGAGCCACGTGATGATCGAAGTCGGCGTCGCACACGCCGGCAAAGGCGGCTATCACGCGGATGCAGCGCATAAGGCGTCGAGCATCGTCGTCGATTTCATCACGCCGGAAACCGAGACCTCGCACTGGTATTTCTGGGGGATGGCGCGCAGCTTCAAGCCGCAGGATGCGGAGCTGACCAACATGATCCGCGAGGGCCAGGGCAAGATCTTCGGTGAAGACCGCGAAATGCTCGAACTGCAGCAGCAGAACATCCTGCGCCACCCTGAGCGCAGGCTGCTGATGTTGAATATCGATGCCGGCGGCGTGCAGTCGCGCCGCATCATCGACGCCTGGCTGGCGCGGGAGCAGCCACAGCCGCAGCCGCAGGAGGTTGCGGCATGAGCACGATCAAGGTGAGGGTCGCCAACAAGGTCATCGAGGCCGATGGCATCTGCAGCTACGAGCTTTTGCCGACGAACGGCGCGGCGCTGCCGGGCTTCGAGGCCGGCGCGCATGTGGACGTTCACCTGCCGGGCAGCCTGGTGCGGCAGTACTCGCTCTGCAACGCCCCGCACGAAACCCATCGCTACCAGATCGGCGTGCTGCGCAACGCCGATTCGCGCGGCGGTTCGCAGGCGATGCACGACCACATCGACGTCGGCTCGGTATTGACCATCAGCGCACCGAAGAACCACTTCCCGCTGGTCGAGGCGAAACGTACGCTGCTGCTTGCGGGCGGGATCGGCGTGACGCCGATCCTGGCGATGGCGGAAGCGCTGGCGAAGAAGGGCGCGGCGTTCGAACTCCACTACTGCGCGCGTTCGCGCGAAAAGGCCGCGTTCAAGGAGCGCCTTGGTGCCTCGCACTTTGCCGGCTGCGTGCAGTTTCACTACGACAGTGACGAGGCTGCACAGAAGCTCGACCTGCCTGCAGTGCTGGGCGCGCCGGACCCGCATACGCACCTGTACGTGTGCGGGCCGCAAGGCTTCATCGACTACGTGCTGGGCACCGCAAAGGCACACGGCTGGCCAGCGCCGCAGCTGCACGTCGAGTATTTCAGCGCGGCGGCGGTGGACACGACCGGCGACCAGGCTTTCGACGTCAAGCTTGCATCCAGCGGCAAGGTGGTGACGGTCCCGCCCGGGAAGTCGGTGATCAAAGTGCTGCTTGATGCCGGCGTTGACATTCCGTACTCATGCGAGGAGGGCGTCTGCGGCACCTGTATGACCCGCATCCTGGAAGGCGTGCCCGAACATCGCGACATGTACCTGACCGAGGAAGAACAGGCCGCGAACGACCAGTTCACGCCATGCTGTTCGCGGGCGAAGACGACGATGCTAGTGCTCGATTTGTGAGGATCGGCACGGTGGGCAGCCGCGACGTCACCGTATCAATTACATCTGATCACGGATCCCTGGTGCGCCAAAAACAGCGAAATTCTAAACAACTGGTTTTGGCGAAACCAATTGCAGCGCGGCGGACTCGGCTCGCGCATTCCGCGGCGTTCCGACGAGCGTAGTGCAGCCTTGTTGCGGTGCGAGGCGGTACTCCTTGGGCGAAACGGCGAAGCGTTTCTTGAACAGGCGCCGCACACCTTGATCCAGTCATGATTTCATTGATCTTTAACGACATTGAAGTGGCGCGCGCCTGGTCGAAGCACTGGCGCGCCAGGCGACCTCCTGCACGGCATGCCAATTACGTACTGTGACCTGCTCACGCTGGCGCTCCCTGCATCCGAAGGACGCCGTCCTTGGCCGCGTAGTAAAGGTGGACATCGGGCCCAAGCTGTTGTTCGTCGAAGGCTTCTGCGCTGCCCGCGAGGCGGGCCGCGTAGAGCCTCTTCACTGGACGACATCGACGATGACGCGTTTGTAGCGTGTAAGTCGTGGTGTGCCGTGGTCAGTCAGCGCCAGGATGATATGTATCGTCCCCGTTCCAGGTGGGCGCACGCGGCCAGTCGGCACGATGAAGAACGCCTTCTGCTGGTCGGAGCCGTTAATCTTTAGCGGTTGGCCCGAGATGGCGCTGGAGACGACGAAAGTGCCGGGCTCAGGATAGTAAAACCAGTTGTACGACAAGGCGTCGCCGTCCGGGTCGCTGCTGCCGACCGCACTCAGGTCGACCCGCTGGCCGCGCTTGGCCGTGATGCGATCCGGATGGCCAAGCGCTGGCAAGGGCGGGTGGTTCGCGCCCGAATAAGGCTTGATGGTCCAGTCCATGCGCGCCGCGAAATCATTCTGAAACGCGCCGCGCCAGCGCCACACTGTCGCGTGGTTACTGGTGTGCCACTTCCCGTCATTGCCCAGAACCTCGTCTTGGGCGTCGGTCCAGATCGGCCGCGTTTCTTCTTGCGTAAACCATCGCTGTTTGCGCGGTGTGTACAGCTCGTAGCGCCCGCCCCAGCCGCCCCAGTCCGGACGTTCCGGGTCGCTCAGGCCGTTTGAGATGAGGTTCAGGAAGGACGGGGTATCGCCCTCCATCAAATATTCCCATTGGGGGTATTCGGCCCCAAGCGGGCCCTTGCGGCGTACACTCCACCCGAGCCATTGGTTCGACACGACAGACGCATCGCCACCGGCAAAGCGACCATGGAAATCATCGCCAGAGATGCCGGACCAGGTGGCGTGGTGGTAGGCGCCTGCCATATCTACGCCGGGGCTCACGATGTAGTGCAAACCGGGGAAGTTCTGGCGCAGCCAAGGGCCGGTGTCGTCTTGGCCGGAGATAGCGTATACGCGCAAGCGCGCAATAAAACGTGCCTGCGCTTGTGGCGTGCGCGTGGCGCGTACCTTCCACAGCGCCTGTGCTAGAACGTTGGGGCCTCCCCACACGGACACCCACAATGGTCGCGGATCTTCGCTGTCCACCGCGCGGATCAACTGCTCTGATGCAGGCGAATCCTTTCCGTCGCCAACGCCCTGCATGCCGAGTAGCGGCAAGCCTGCACTGACCTTGCCCAGCAGGGCCGCGCCGGTGGGGAAGCCTGGTTCATGAAGCTGAAGGTTATCACGTACCTTGCCGTATGCCGTGACGATCCGTGTGATCCGCTCGGGCGCAACACGGCCCGGTTGGTGCACCGAGGTAGTCGCTGCGAGCCCCTCGATATCAAACTGGTTGGCATAGACGAGTAGCCGCACCAGCGACATCGCGTCGTCCGGCTCGTTCTCGATATCGGTTAACACCATCAGGCGCGGTTTTGGTGCAACGGGGTTTGCTGCCGCCTGGCCCGGTGCAGATGAAGCAGCGGGAGCGGCAATGGCCGCGCTGGCAAGCAACAACAGTGGCAATGTGCAGCACTGCAGCATGCTGACCGCTGCTGCCGGGAGCCGGTCAATCCCGCGGGTCACGTGCGCGAGCAGCAGGATCGCATTTCCTCGAATATTCATTGATTTTGCTCCGTTTATTATAGGTATTCTGTCCAGGACGCCAGACGATGGGGCGACGATAGCAGTCTGCCCCCAGCGCAACCAATCGATTTTTTCGAGCATTTGCATTAGCCAATCTGCATGCGGCATCTGCACGGCCGACGGCTGGCATCCACTGCACAGGCTAGGGCGATGGCTGGCCGCTTGGTTGCCGGTCAAGTACTGGCGGCGGGCGCCGGTGCGGCCGGCGTAATGTTGTCCGCAGCGCCCGGTCAGGTAGTGGCTGCAATATGCGCGTGGAAGCTGTCAGGGGGCAACCTGCCCAGCAGGTCGCTCCCCTCGACGCAATGATCGCTTACTGAGGACAGTAGCCCGGCGCCTCCAGCCCGCGTTACAAAGGACCGTGAGCGAATTTGCCGGCTTGCCTGAGCAAGCACTGGCTCCGCAGCAAAGTGGCGTGGGGCATCCGTACTCGACATTGGCAGTAGATGTCTGGCTATCAGAGGCATGTTCATGACGCAGATCTACGACTTCGCGTTGACACGCAGCCATAACAACCATACCGTGCCGTTCACACTCATCCGGGGAATGTATTTTCTCGCGCTTACGCCTGATGCCACCGTGTGCTTGCCGCATTGATCTCGTGCAATAGCGCCCGGGCGCCGGGCGCAAGGAGCGCGCCTTTTCGCGTCATGATGCCGATCGAGCGTTCCAAGCCGGGCATGTCGAAGGGCAGCACGGCAAGTTGCGCCGTTTCGACCTCGTAATGCAACTGGTGTGCCGAGACGACGGTCAGCATGTCGCTCGAGACGAGCAGGCCGCGCAGCAGGGCAAGGTCGCCCGTTTCCACCACCGGCTCGGGCGGCGCCAGCCCCTGGCTCTTGAAGAACTGGACGAGTGATTCGCGCAGCGGCGTACCGGGGCGCGACAGCACCCAGGGGTAGCTCGCCAGATCGCCGATGCGCAGCCGTGTCTTTGCCGCCAGCGGATGTCCGGCCCGTGCCACCAGTGCAGCCTTGTCACCGAACAAGGAGCGCAAGACGAAGGCGCCCCCGGGATCGCTGCGCAGTGCACCGACGATGAAGTCGATCCGGCCGCTGAGCAATCCGGCGGTGAGCTCGCCGTAGGGGCTTTCGAGCGAACTAACGTGCAGGCGCGGGTGGCGCTGCAAGACGGCGGCGATCGCTGCCGGTAACAGCTGGGAGCGCGCCAGCGGCAACGCGCCGATCGTAACCGTGCCCTGCACGACGCCGGCCAGGGCGGCCAAGTCTTCCGGAATATGGCGCAGTTCGGCAAGCGCACGTTCGAAGCGCTCGATCCAGCGCCTCCCGGCGTCGGTGGGCAGCATGCCGTGTGCGGTGCGCACGAACAGCGGCTGGCCGAGCATGTCTTCCAGCCGCGAAATCGCCTGGCTTACCGCTGACTGCGAGGCGCCCATCGCGTGCGCAACGGTCGGCATGTGGTGGACCTCGGCCAGCAGCGCCGCAGCATGCAATCTCCGCTAGTTGAGCAGGGCCTCGATGCCGCCGACCTTGCGTCCGTTCCGGTCCTCCGCGCGTAGCGCATCGTCGCGTACGCCTTGCAGCTCCGCCTCGACACGCTCGGCGCGCAGGCGGACGATCTCGCCAGCGGCGGTGAGCAGCATCCCTCGTCCTTTCCGTTCGAACAACTGAACGTCAAGACTCTCTTCCAGGGTGGCGACGGAGCGCACCACCGCAGATGAGGCGCGGTACAGGGATTCGGACGAGCATCATCTGCCGCCTAGCAGGCAGGTGCGCAGTCCGGTTATACGCCCGTCCATTCGGATCAATCACCGTGTGTGCCAGCTGATGCTCAATCAGGTCCACCCGCTCGCCCAGCACCTCATCCAGGATCGTTCGCGCCATCGCACGGAAACCGTGTCCCGTCATGACCTCCTTCGGATAGCCCATGCTCCGAAGGGCAGCGTTGACAGTGTTCTCGCTCATACCGGCATTGCCAAAGTCGATCTCGGTCCATTCGGCACCACGTAGCTCGCCCGGGCGTACGAAGAAGAGGGCAGACAACTTGAGCGCTGCGGCGGCGTACGGATGGCCGCTGTAGCCGTAGATCGAGCGCATAAGGCCGGCAACCTGATGCGGTTCGGTAATCGCCGCGTAATTCCGCTTCTTCGGTGTGGCGAGGGCGCCTTTCAGGCCGGCGGTCACATCGCGCTCCGCCAGCCCGGCGGCAACGGCAAACCGGAATACCTGGCCGCAGATCTGCTTGACGCGATGCGCGGATTCAAGCGCGCCGCGTGCCTCGATATGCTGCAGGCAGGCCAAGACGTTACGAGGCGTCAACGTAGCGATCGGCACCTCGCCGATATACGGAAAAACGCTGCGCTGTAGCCATCCAGTGACCTTTCTTGGGTAGTAGCCGCGCGTGAGGCAGCGGTCTTCTGCAGCCAGGAACGAGCGACGGTTTCAAAGGTCTGGCTGGCAGCAGCGGCTGCTGCCAATTTGTGCTGGCGTTTGGCGAGATTGGGGTCGACGCCGTCGGCGAGTTGCGCCTGCGCTTCGGCACGCCCCGTGCGGGCTTTGGAGAGGGAAACAGTGGGGTACACGCCAAGGGCGAGGGTCTTGCGCTTGCCGAGGTAACGATAGTCGAGCCGCCAGTATTTACCAGCCGGAGTGACGAACAGGTACATGCCTTCGCCGTCGGAGTATTTCTGTCCTGGCTCACCTTTGGCCTTGACAGTCCTGACGAATGTGTCGGTCAGCGCCATGGCTGCCTCGCGGGTTGTGACGGTATACGCATTTTAAGCCGCCACGTATACCGTCAAACCTACTGCCAGGCGCTTGATCTGATTTGCGCCAAACCGAGACGAACTGAGCCGTTCATCTCCCTATGTCTACGAGGACCAGGAGGCCAAAATGAGACGCTGTGCGATGCTGCGAGATAATTTAATGGTGCCCGGAGCCGGAATCGAACCGGCACGCCCTTGCGAGCACGGGATTTTAAGTCCCGGGTGTCTACCAGTTTCACCATCCGGGCAGCGCGCCGGATTTTAGCACAGGCGCGCTCTTTCAGGTCAGCATTGCAACTTCCACCCGCCCTGGTCCTCTTGTACTCTTTCAGCCCAGCCATCGAATGGTGTAGCATGCCTGCCGGCGCCATGAGGGCGTGAAGAGAAGTACAAGGACCTGAATTGAACATCACCATTAACGACCAACTCCGGGCGTTCGTCGACCCGCTCGCCGACATCGAATACGCTGCGCTCGAGCGCAGCCTGCTGGCCGAGGGCTGCCGCGACGCCCTCGTGTTGTGGCGCGACACCCTGATCGACGGCCACAACCGCTACGACATCTGCCGCAAGCACGACATCCCATTCCGCACCGTCCATAACAACAGCTTCGACTCGATTGAGGACGTGATGCTGTGGATGATCGACAACCACCTGGCGCGCCGCAGCGTGTCGGACTTCCAGCGCGGGTTGCTCGCGCTGCGCAAGAAGGAAATCGTTACCAACCGCTTGGCGCAGCAGATGGCCGAGGCGCCGCCGGCGCCGGATCCCGACGACATGGATTCGCGTCCGCCGCCGCCGTGGAACACGCGCGAGGAAGTGGCCAAGGCGGCGCGGGTGTCGAGTAATACCATCAGCCAGATCGAACGCATCCAGAAAGCTGCTACTCCGCAGTTGGTGGAAGCGGTGCGTTCGGGCACGATTTCGATCAACGCCGCGGCGAATGTGGCCTCGTTGCCGGAATCCGAGCAGATCGCCGCCGTGGCCGGCGGGCGCAAGGAACTCCAGCAGGCCGCGCGCCAGGTGCGCGAGCAAAAGGCGGCGGGCAAGCCGAAGAAGCTCGGGCCGGACGGCGAGCCGGTCGACGAAAAGGCCGCCCTGCGCGCCGAGATCGCCGCCCTGAAGGACCGCATGGCGACGCTGTTGACCGAGAACGAAATCCTGAAGCAGAAGCTGGCGAATGCTGGCAACTGAGGCCGGCGACTGAGATCCCGCGACCGAACACAAGCATAACAACACCGGAGACCACCGCATGTTCCTGCCCCGTACCTTCGCATCGACCCTGGCCGGCGCGCTTCTCGCGACCGCCGCTTTCCCGGCGCTGGCCGAACCGGCGGCAGCAGGCGCACAGGCGGCCAGCGCCCCCAGCGCATCCGCCGCCGACCTGGCGCGCTGGAAGAAGACCGCGGCACGGGTGACGATCATGCGCGACAAGTGGGGCATCCCGCACGTGTTCGGGAAGAACGATGCGGACGCGGTCTTCGGCATGCTGTATGCCCAGGCCGAGGACGACTTCAACCGCGTCGAGCTGAACTACATCAACGCGATGGGACGCCTGGCCGAAGTCGAGGGCGAGAAGGAAATCTGGCGCGACCTGCGCATGAAGATGTATATCCAGCCAGCCGACATGCAGGCCAAGTACGCAGCCAGCCCGGCCTGGCTGAAGGAATTGATGAAGGCCTTTGCCGATGGCCTGAATTTTTATCTGCATACGCATCCGGAAGTGAAGCCAAAGCTTATCACCCGCTTCGAGCCGTGGATGGCGCTGTCGTTCAGCGAGGGCAGCATCGGTGGCGACATCGAGTCGATCGACCTGAAGGAGCTGGAAGCGTTCTATGGCAAGGGCCCCGCACCGCAGTTGGCGCATGAGATTGCAGACAACCGCAACGTGCTCGACGCCGAGCCGCGCGGCTCGAACGGCTTCGCCATCGCCCCCAAGCTGTCCGCCTCCGGACGGCCGCTGCTGCTGATCAATCCGCATACTTCCTTCTACTTCCGCCCCGAAATCCACATGGTGAGCGAGGAGGGCCTGAATGCCTATGGCGCCGTGACCTGGGGCCAGTTCTTCATCTACCAGGGCTTCAACGACAAAACGGGCTGGATGCATACCTCGGGCGGCGGCGACGTCATCGACGAGTACCTGGAAACGGTCGTCGAGCGCGGCGGCAAGTTCTTCTACAAATACGGCAAGGAAGAACGGGCCTTGCGCGCCGTGCCGGTGAACCTGCCGTACAAGACGGCGAACGGCGGCATGGGCAGCCGCACGGTGACCGCGTACTTCAGCCACCACGGTCCGATCGTGCGCGGTGAAAACGGCAAGTGGGTCGCCGTGAAGATGATGGACGAGCCGGTCAAGGCACTAACCCAGTCCTACAGCCGCACCAAGGCGAAGAATTACGCCGCCTTCTACAAGGCGATGGAGTTGCGGACCAACTCGTCGAACAACACCGTGTATGCCGATGCCGACGGCAATATCGCCTACTTCCACGGCAATTTCATTCCGAAGCGCGACCCGCGTTTCGATTGGAACAAACCCGTGGACGGCAGCAACCCCGCCACCGAGTGGCAGGGCCTGCACGCCATCAAGGACACGATCACGCTGTTCAACCCGGCGAGCGGCTATATCTCGAACACGAACAACTGGCCCTTCAGCGCCTCGGGCGCGAACAGCCCGAAGCAGGCCGACTATCCTGCCTACATGTGGTCCCTGCCCGAGAACGCGCGCGGCGTGCATGCCGAACGCGTGCTGAAGAACGCCAAAGGCTTCACCATCGACAGCCTGATTGCCGCCGGCTACGACAGCTACCTCACCGCCTTCGAGCCGCTGGTGCCGCAACTGGCAAAGGACTTCGACGCGCTGCCTGCAGGCGACGCGCGCCGCACGAGCCTGGGCCTGCAGGTGGCCGCCCTGCGCGGCTGGAACCTGCGCTTTGCCCTGGATTCGGTACCGACCGCGCTGGCAGTGTACTGGGGCCAGGAAATGGTGGCGGCAGCCGCACCGAAGGCGCGCGCCGCCGGCGTGCCGACGGTCGACTTCATCACGAAGCACATCGGCCCGGCCGAGCGCCTCGACGCCCTGGCGCGCGCCAGCGCAAAATTGACGGCCGACTTCGGCACCTGGCAAACGCCTTGGGGCGAGATCAACCGCTTCCAGCGCATCAGCGGCGAAGTCGACCAGCAGTACGACGACAGTAAACCAAGCTACCCGGTGGCCTTTACCTCAGCGAACTGGGGCTCGCTCGCCTCGTTCGGCATGGTCGCCAAGCAAAAGACGAAGCGCATCTATGGCGACCGCGGCAACTCCTTTGTCGCCGCCGTCGAGTTCGGCCCGAAAGTGCGGGCCAAGAGCATCCTTGCGGGCGGGCAGAGCAGCAATCCGGCGTCGCCGCACTTCGCCGACCAGGCCGCGATGTACGCCCGCGGTGAGTTCAAGGACGTGCTGTTCTACAAGGAAGACATCGAGAAGGCACTGGAACGCAAGTACCGCCCAGGCGAACGGACCCTGCCATGACGCGTAGCGAGAAGGACAAGATGCTGGCGGGCGAGCTGTTCCACCCGAGCGCGGCAGAGCTCCAGGCCGACCTGGAGGCCTGCGCCGCCTGGCTGGCGCGCTACAACGCGGCCATGGGGGAGGCGTCCGGGGTATGGCATGCGCTCCTGCAGGAGCGGCTGGGCGCGGCGGGGGAGGGGGCCATCGTGCGCCCGCCCTTCTATTGCGACTACGGCTACAACATCCACCTCGGCGCCAACGTTTTCCTCAACTACAACTGCGTCATCCTCGACGGCGGGCGTGTGCGCATCGGCGACGACACGCGCATCGGCCCGGCGGTGCAGATCTACACCGCCGACCATCCGCGCGACCCCGAGGTGCGCCGCAGCGGCCTGGAGTCGGGCCTGCCGGTGACGATCGGCAGCAATGTCTGGATCGGCGGCGGCGCCATCATCCTGCCGGGCGTGACGATCGGCGACGACGCCATCATCGGCGCCGGCAGCGTGGTGACGCGCGACGTGCCCGCGGGCGCCACCGTAGTCGGCAACCCGGCCAGAATCGTGGGCGCTTAAGTCAGC
This sequence comes from Massilia niabensis, assembly GCF_042655085.1. Lineage (NCBI taxonomy): Bacteria > Pseudomonadati > Pseudomonadota > Betaproteobacteria > Burkholderiales > Oxalobacteraceae > Massilia > Massilia niabensis. The sequence continues at coordinate 102,534 of NZ_JBHSMU010000013.1, forward strand.
GGCCGCCGCTGGCGCCCCAACCGGTGCGCTTGCTATAATTTCGCGATTCACAATATCGGTTCGCAAGGCAGGCAGTGGCTAAACTCTATTTCAGGTATTCGGCGATGAACGCCGGCAAGTCGACCGCGCTGCTGCAGGTGGCTCACAATTACGAAGAGCAAGGCCAGCAGGTCAAGCTGTACACGGCCGCCATCGACAACCGCTACGGCGTCGGCCTGATCACCTCGCGCCTGGGACCCCAGCGCCAAGTCGACACCTTTGACGGCGGCACCAATTTCCTCGCTGCAGCCCCGGCGGTGGCCTGCGTGCTGGTCGACGAAGCCCAGTTCCTCACCAAGGACCAGGTGCAGCAACTGCACCAGCTGGCCCAGGTGCGCGGCGTGCCGGTCATCTGCTACGGCCTGCGCAGCGATTTCCGAGGCGACCCCTTCCCGGGTTCGGCCTATCTGCTGGCGCTGGCAGACGACATCGAAGAAATCAAGAACATCTGCAGCTGCGGCAAGAAAGCGACGATGAACGTGCGCGTCGACAGCGAAGGCCGGCGCATCCGCGAAGGCGAGCAGGTCAGTATTGGCGGCAACGAAAGCTACCGCCAGGCCTGCGGACGCTGCTTCTACTCCCGCTAAGCGCAATTGATGAGCCTGCCTGCCTGGGCGCCGGCTGCCCTGGGCACGTACGGTGCGCTTTTGCCCGACCTTCTCCTGTACCTGCTGCCGTCGCTGGCGCTCGCCTTCCTGTTCTGGATGCTCTCCAGCCGGCATCCGGCCTTCTTCCTGCTGACTGCGCCCGGCACCCTCTGCCACGAGCTGGCGCATTTTGGCGTTGGTCTATTGACCAACGCAGAGCCCATCGGCATCAACCTGCTCCCGCGCCGCCGCGGCCGGGTCTGGGAGCTCGGTTCCGTCACTTTTGCCAACCTGCGCTGGTACAACGCCGCCCCGGCCGCGCTGGCGCCGCTGCTGGTGCTGCTGGTGCCGCTTGCGGTGGCGGCCTGGCGCACCGGCCCCGGCTGGCGCTTCGGCCCGCTCGACCTGGCGCTTGCCCCGCTGCTAGCACCCCAGTTCCTCTCGTTCTGGCCCTCACCCGTAGATTGGCGCCTGGCAACGCGCTCCTGGCCCTGGCTCGTGATTGCCGCCGGGGCTGGCGCCGTGTTCGAATGGCATGGTCTTCTGTTTCAGTTTGTAAAAACCTGACCACCTGCGCTTAAGCCAGCCTTAATCTGGCACGAACGCCCGGTTGAACCTGCCTCTGCGCGGCGGCGCGTTCCTGTAGAATGGGTTGAAACTATTAGTACCGCACTCCATATCGAAGGTGTTACTGCGCGGCGTTGCCGAGAAGTATCCAGTGCCTTGCAGGCAGACAAATAAGTTCACGTTCGGAGAACGCATACATGAAGAAGCAGATGTTGATGGTTGCCCTGGCGTTTGCCATTTCCGCGCCGGCCGTCACTGCGGTCACCCCGCAGCCGGAAAAAGTCGCGTCCACGCAAATGAAGCCGGTCGCCGCACAGACGCAGGCCGCGCTGTGGGCCTCGCGCGTGCTCGGCCGCTACCACTACAAGGCGGTGCCGCTCGACGACGCGATGTCCCAAAAGATCTTCGACAACTACTTCGAAACGCTCGACGGCGAGAAGCTCTACTTCACGCAGGCCGACATCGACCGCTTCGCGCCCATGCGCACGAAACTCGATGACGCCATCAACAACGAAGACCTGACGATGCCGTTCACGGTCTACAACCTCTACCACCAGCGCTTCGCGGACCGCATGAATTATGCGCGCGGCCTGCTCAAGACCAAGCTCGACTTCACGACCGACGAAACGCTGCAGCTCGACCGTGAAAAGGCGCCCTGGGCGAAGAGCGAGGATGAAGTGCGCGACCTGTGGAGGAAGCGCGTCAAGAACGACTGGTTGCGCCTGAAACTTGCCGGCAAGGAAGAAAAAGCGATCCGCGAGACGCTCGACAAGCGCTACGCCGGCTATGTCACGCGCCTGCAAAAGCTGAACAACGAAGACGTGTTCCAGATGTTCATGAACGCGTACGCCACCGCGATCGAGCCGCACACCAATTACCTCGGCCCGCGCTCGGCCGACAATTTCGACATCGCCATGCGCCTGTCGCTCGAGGGCATTGGTGCTGTGCTGCAGTCGCGCGACGAATACACGGTCATCCGTGAAATCGTTCCCGGCAGCCCGGCCGACAAGTCCGGCAAGCTGAAGGTCGGCGACCGCATCGTCGGCGTGGCCCAGGGCAACGCCCCATTCACCGACGTGCTCGGCTGGCGCATCGACGATGTCGTGCAGCTGGTGCGCGGCGAGAAGGGCACCACCGTGCGCCTCGACGTGATCCCGGGCGACGCCGGCGTCGACGCCAAGCACGTCGCCGTCTCGATGGTGCGCAAGAAGATCAGCATGGAAGAGCAGGCCGCCAAGAAGTCGATCATCCAGGTCAAGGATGGCGGCGCCACGCGCCGCATCGGCGTGATTTCGCTGCCGACCTTCTACCAGGACTTCGAAGCGCGCCGCAAGGGCGACAAGGACTTCAAGAGCGCCACGCGCGACGTCCAGCGCATCCTGGGCGAGCTGAAGAAGGAAAAAGTCGACAACGTCCTGATCGACCTGCGCAACAACGGCGGCGGCTCCCTCATCGAGGCGGTCGAGCTGACCGGCCTGTTCATCGACAAGGGCCCGATCGTGCAGCAGCGCACCGCCGAAGGCCGCGTCGAAGTCGAGAGCGACACGACTGCCGGCCTGGCCTGGGACGGCCCGATGGGCGTCCTGATCAACCGTGGCTCGGCCTCGGCCTCGGAAATCTTTGCCGCCGCGATCCAGGATTACGGTCGCGGCCTCGTGATCGGCGAGCCGAGCTTCGGCAAGGGCACCGTGCAGACGCTGATCGACCTCGACCGCTTCTCGCAGTCCGAAAAGGTGCGTTACGGCGAGCTCAAGATGACGATCGCCCAGTTCTTCCGTGTTAACGGCGGCACCACCCAGCTGCGCGGGGTGACGCCCGACATCAAGCTGCCGGTGACCTCCGACATCGAGCACTTCGGCGAGTCGTCCTTCGACAACGCGCTGCCCTGGGTCTCGATCAAGCCGGCGACCTTCCTGCCGTCGGGCGACCTGAAGGAACTCATCGCGCCGCTGCAACAGCGCCACGAGGCGCGCATCGCCAAGGACAAGGACTTCCAGGAGCTGCGCGAAGACATCGCCGAGGTGATGAAGCTGCGCAAGGAAAATACGATTTCGCTGAACGAAACGGTGCGCCGCAAGGAACGTGACGCCCAGGACGCCAAGGCGAAGATGCGCGAAGCGCGCCTGGCGGGCGCCAAGGGCGCCACGTCGGACGAGCCGGCGGCCGCACCGGGCGGCAAGGAAGCACGCAGCAAGGTGCCGGTGCCGACCAAGCCTGCAAAGGCCGTGGTCGCGGCGCGCAGTTCGCCGTCGCGCGACGACGGCCTGCAGGCCGACGAGCGCGACCTGGCCGCCGAGATCGCTGCCGAGAAGGCGGCCAAGGACGCCAAGGACGTGCTGCTGCAGGAGGCCGCGCACATCCTGGCGGACGAAGCGGCCATGCTGAAAACCGACACCCGGATGGCCTCGCGCGTAATGCCCTACATGGAGCAGCCCGCGCAGATCAGCGCCCGCAAGTAACAAGCAACTAAGCAGTAACAAGCAACCAAGCAGGGATTCACTCCTGCCAAAAAAGCTCCCTGAGGGGAGCTTTTTTCATGGTGGAATCAGCTTGATAATACCCCGGCCTTTTCGGGTACAATTCTCGTGAACGATCGTGCTTTTTCTGAGGGCGCGACGATAACAAGGAGACCGGATGGACCTGAACTATTCCGCCGAGGAGCTGGCATTTCGCGATGAAGTGCGGACCTTCCTCGATGCCAACCTGCCTGCCGACCTGCAGCACAAGGTCCGCAAGCACCTGCGCCTGACAAAAGAAGACAACGTCCGCTGGCACAAGATACTGGCTGAAAAAGGCTGGGTCGCGCCGGGCTGGCCCGTCGAATTCGGCGGCCCGGGCTGGACGCCGGTCCAGCGCCACATCTTCGAGGACGAGTGCGGGCGCGCAGGCACGCCGCGCATCATGCCCTTCGGCGTGGACATGGTGGCGCCGGTCATCATGGCCTTCGGCAGCCAGGCTCAGAAGGATTATTACCTGCCGCGCATCCTGTCCTGCGAGGACTGGTGGTGCCAGGGCTATTCCGAGCCGGGCGCCGGCTCCGACCTGGCCTCGCTGAAGACGACGGCAGTCCGTGATGGCGATGCCTACATCGTCAACGGCCAGAAGACCTGGACCACGCTCGCCCAGCACGCCGACATGATCTTTTGCCTGGTGCGCACCGACAGCGGGGTGCGCAAGCAGGAAGGCATCTCCTTCCTCTTGATCGATATGCACTCGCCGGGCATCACGGTGCGCCCGATCATCATGCTCGACGAAGACCACGAAGTGAACGAAGTCTTCTTCGACAACGTGCGCGTGCCGGTCGGGAACCTGGTTGGACAGGAAAACCGCGGCTGGACCTATGCCAAATACCTGCTCGGCCACGAGCGCACGGGGATTGCCGCCGTCGGCCGCTCCAAGCGCGAACTCGCCTTCCTGAAAAGCCTGGCGCTGCGCGAGCGCAAGAACGGCATGCCCCTGATCGAAGACCCGCCGTTCGCAAGCAAGCTGGCGAGCCTGGAAATCGAGCTGATGGCGCTCGAAATGACGGTGCTGCGCGTGCTGGCACGTGCCGACAAGGCGCCGGGCCCGGAAGCATCAGTGCTGAAGGTGCGCGGCACCGAAATCCAGCAGGCGCTCACCGAATTGATGGTGGAAGCGGCCGGCCCGATGGCGCTGCCCTTCGACCCGGGCTACCTCGAAGGCGAGCGGGATCAGAGCGCGTTTGAGGATGACGATATTGCACCGCTGGCCGCGTACTACTTCAACTATCGCAAAACGTCGATCTACGGCGGCTCGAACGAGATCCAACGAAACATCATCACCCAGATGATCCTGGGGCTGTAAGGAGAGCACATGGACTTCAATTTCAATCCGGACCAGACCCAGTTCGCCGATGCCCTGAAACGCTGGATCGCGCGCGACTACGGTTTCGAGGCGCGCCGTGCAATCATTCGGTCCGAAGCGGGTACCTCCGACGCTGCCTGGGCGACGCTGGCCGAACTGGGCATGACGGCGCTGCCGGTGCCGGAAGAGCAGGGCGGCTTTGCCGGCACGGCGGTCGACATGTTCGTCGTCATGCAGGAGCTCGGACGCGGCCTGGTGGTCGAGCCGTATTTTGCGACCGTGCTGGGCGCCGAATTCCTGCGCCTGGCCGGAACGCACGGCGAGCTGCTCGAGCGGGTTGCGAGCGGCGAGCTCAAACTGGCCTGCGCCCTGGGCGAGCGCCAGTCGCGCCACGACATGTTCGATATCGCCACCCGTGCCGAGCAGAGCGGCGACGGCTGGCTCCTGAACGGCGAGAAGAAGGTCGTGATCCACGGCGCCCAGGCCGGGATGCTGGTCGTGTCCGCGCGCAGCGGCGGCGGGCAGCGGGACGCGGATGGCGTGTCGCTGTTCGTCATGCCGGCAAGCACGCCAGGCATCACCATTACCGATTGCCACACCCTCGACGGCCTGCGCGCGGCCGACGTCCGCTTCGAGAACGTGGCCGCTCCTGCCGGGAGCCTGATCGGCGCGGCCGGCGCGGGCGGGGAGATCCTCGACGCCGCCCTCGACTACGGCGCGGGCCTGCTGTGCTTCGAAGCGCTCGGTGCGATGGAAGCGCTGTTCCAGGCCACGCTCGAGTACCTGAAGACGCGCCAGCAGTTCGGCGCCCCGATCGGCAAATTCCAGGCGCTGCAGCACCGCATGGCCGACATGTACATCCACCTCGAGCAGGCGCGTTCGATGGCGCTGCTGGCGGCGGTGAAGCTCGGTTCCGCCGATACCGGCGAGCGCCGGCGCGCCGTCTCTGCCGCCAAGTACCGCATCAACCAGGCCGCGCGTTTCGTCGGCCAGCAGGCGGTCCAGCTGCACGGCGGCATGGGCGTGACGGACGAGCTGCCGGCCTCGCACTACTTCAAGCGCCTGGCGATGATCGAACTGACGCTCGGCGATGCCGACCACCACCTGGCGCGCTTCATCGCGCAGCCGGGTTTCGCGCAAGCGGAGGCCGCATGACGAAGGGAAGTACAACTGCGCAATGGTATTTCGAAGACTTCCAGCCCGGCCAGGAGATCGACCTCGGCCAGCGTAGCGTCACCGAGGACGAGATCATCGCCTTTGCCACCCAGTTCGATCCGCAGCCCTTCCATATCAACAAGGAAGCGGCAGCGCAGTCCATCTACGGGGAAGTGATCGCCAGCGGCTGGCATACCTGCGCGATGATGATGCGCATGGTGGTCGACGGCATTCCCTGCGCCGAGTCGAGCATGGGTTCGCCCGGCCTGGACGGCATCCGCTGGCTGGCCCCGGTGCGCGCCGGCGACACGCTCTCAGTGCGCTACCTGACGAAGGAGGTCAAGGCGTCGAGCTCGAAGCCGGACCGCGGCGTGGTCTGGTCGACCTGGGTCGCGACCAACCAGAGCGGCGAGACCGTGTGCACGATCGACGGCATGGCGATGTTTCGCCGCAGGCCGGATTGAACGCCGGTTTATCGCTTGCGGGACCTTTGAAGTCGACGTAGGGTGGACGGGGGATTCCAGTCCCCCGGACTGAAATCCCCCGTCCACCCTACGGGACTCGACAGCTCACGCGTACTTGCTCAACTCCAGCTTCGCAATCGCATTCCGATGCACCTCATCCGGCCCATCCGCCAGCCGCAGGGTGCGGTTGCCGGCCCACTGGTAAGCGAGCGGGAAGTCGTCCGACACGCCGGCCGCGCCGTGCGCCTGGATCGCCCAGTCGAGCACGTCTTGGGCCACCGTGGGCGCGAGCACCTTGATCATCGCGATCTCGGCCTGCGCGCCCTTGTTGCCGACGGTGTCCATCATGTAGGCCGTTTTCAGGGTCAGCAGGCGCGCCGTGTCGATGCGGATGCGCGACTCGGCGATGCGCTCGCGCCAGACCCCTTGCTCGGAAATCTTGCGGCCAAAGGCCACCCGGCTGTCGAGGCGCGTGCACATCAACTCCAGGGCCCGCTCGGCCACGCCGATCGCACGCATGCAGTGGTGGATGCGGCCCGGCCCGAGGCGGCCCTGGGCGATCTCGAAGCCGCGGCCTTCGCCAAGCAGCATGTTCGAGGCCGGAACGCGCACGTTCTCGAACAGGATTTCGCAGTGGCCGTGCGGGGCGTCGTCGTAGCCGAACACGGGCAACGGGCGCTTGATGGTGATGCCCGGCGTGTTGGCCGGGACCAGGATCATCGACTGCTGCTGGTGGCGCGGGGCAGCCGGATCGGTCTTGCCCATCACGATGAAGATCTGGCAGCGCGGGTCGCCAGCGCCCGAGATCCACCACTTGTGGCCGTTGATCACGTAGTCGTCGCCGTCATGCTCGATGCGGGTCGCGATGTTGGTCGCGTCCGACGAGGCGACGTCCGGCTCGGTCATGGCAAAGGCCGAGCGCATCTCGCCCCTCAGCAGCGGCTCGAGCCATTGCCCCTTGTGCTCTTCGAGGCCATAGCGCTCCAGCGTTTCCATGTTGCCGGTATCGGGCGCCGAGCAATTGAAAACCTCCGGCGCCCAGGGCACGCGGCCCATGATCTCGCACAGCGGCGCGTAGTCGAGGTTCGACAGGCCCTCGGGGGCGCGTTTCGACTTGGGCAGGAACAGGTTCCACAGGCCCTGGTCGCGCGCCAGCGGTTTCAGGCGCTCGATGAGCTCGAGCGGCACCCAGCGGTTGCCGAGCGCGCCGTTGCGGTCCACTTCTTCCTTGAACGCCTTTTCGTTCGGGTAAATGTGCTCGTCCATGAAGGCGAGCAGGCGCGTGCGCAGTTCCTTGCAGCGGTCGGAATAATCGAAATCCATTGCAGCTTCCTTATCGATTCGCGAATTGCCAGGCCATCTCGGCCATCGGGCGGGCGGCCTTGCCGTTTTCCAGCGCCTGCGCGCTCGAGGCGGTGCCGTCGACATAGCGTTTCATGATGCCCTGCATGATGCCGGCGAGGCGGAACATGTTATAGGCGAGATAAAAATTGAAGTCTTCCGGACGGATCGTCTTGCCGGTGCGTTTGCAGTAACGTGCGATATAGGCGTCCTGGTCCGGAATGCCGAGGCTTGCCAGGTCGAGCCCGGCGATCCCGCGGAATTTGCCCGGCGGGATGTGCCAGCTCATGCAGTGGTAGGAAAAGTCCGCCAGCGGATGGCCAAGGGTCGACAGTTCCCAGTCGAGCACGGCGAGGATGCGGGGCTCCGTCGGGTGGAAGATGATGTTATCGAGCCGGAAGTCGCCGTGCACGATCGACGTATCCTCGCCGGGCGGGATATTGTTGGGCAGCCACGCGATGAGGCGGTCCATGGCCTCGATCGGCTCGGTCTTCGAGGCCTGGTACTGTTTCGTCCAGCGTTCGATCTGGCGCGCGAAATAATTGCCGGGCTTGCCGTAATCGGCCAGCCCAATGGCAGCGTAATCGACCGTATGGAGCAGCGATATCACGCGATTGAGTTCGTCGTAGATGGCCCCGCGCTCGTCAGGCGTCATGCCGGGCAGCGATTGCTCCCACAGCACGCGGCCCTCGACGAATTCCATCAGGAAGAAAGCGCGGCCGATGACCGATTCGTCCAGGCAGAGCGCGATCTGGCGCGGCACCGGGAAACCGGCCCCATGCAGGGCGCTCATGACGCGGAATTCGCGGTCGATGGCGTGCGCCGAAGGCAGCAGCTTCGCCGCCGGGCCGGGCTTGGTGCGCAGCACATACTGGCGATCATTTGCCCCGCCACCCGCGCGCAGTTTAAACGTCGGGTTCGATTGCCCGCCCTTGAATTGCTCGACCTCGAGCGGGCCGCCTGGGTAGTCCGGCACATTGGCGCGCAGCCACTCAGCCAAAGCGCCGACATCGAAGCGCTGGCGTTCGGAAACCGGCTTGGTTCCCATCATCTCTTCATACACTGGCGTCTCCTCCATGTGTTCGTTGTCGAATGATTGTAGCCGATGAGCGAACGACCGTGCTTATTTCGACGCCCGGTTCAGCGCGACCGGCGGTACTGTTCGAATAACTGCTCCATGGTCGTGCTGCGCGCGCCAGGCTGGAGCGGGGAGGGCGGGACGTGGTTGACGAAGCGGACCACCCAGTCCTTGGCTTCGCTCCCGACGTCGAGCGCGTTGATGCAGCCGGCGGCTTGCGCCAGGCCGCCAAGGAACAGGCGCTGGCCGGTCAGTGCGAGCGACAGGATCGCGCAGTTGACGCCGCCATGCAGGACCAGGAGCAGCGTGTCCCAACTCTCATCGGCGCGCAGGCGGGCGATGGCGGGATGGACCCGGTCCATCAGCGCGCCGACCGACTCGCCGCCGAGGAAGCGCTGGTCAGGGTCGACCAGGCCCTCGAAGGCGCCGGTGAAGGCGCGTTTCAGTTCATCGGTGGGAATGCTGGACAGGCGTCCGCCGCGGATCTCGACCAGCTCCGGCCAGGCCTCCGGTTCGATCGCTTGCCCGCTCGCGGCCAGCACGCGGGCAGCCGTTTCGATGGTGCGCGGCAGCCCGGAGACGATCACGCGGTCGAAGCGCACGCCGGCGGCGGCAAAGGCCGCGCCGGCAGCATCGGCCTGCGCGCGGCCATCCTCGTTGAGCGGGACCTGCTCGGGCAGGAAGGGTTTGCCGGCGGCGTCGAAATAGGTGACGCTGCCGTGGCGCATCAGGTAAACGCGCCGGCGGGCGGTGGGTTGGGCGTGCATGTGCGTATCCGTGATCTTTACCGGTGTAGAGCCTTGTCTATCTTACACGGCCCCACTGCAGGGCGCGGCCTTTCAACCACAAAACCAATTCCACCCGTAAATATTGCCCGGTTCTGCCTTAAAATGATTTCCGATTTTCACGATCATTTGCAAAGGGTGTCATGGCAAGGCCAGAAAAAGTCCGACTCGGCGAAATCCTGGTGCAACAGAAGCTGTTGTCCGAGGAGCAGCTCAACCAGGCGCTGGCCGACCAGAAGCGCACCGGGCGCAAGCTGGGGCGGGTGTTCGTCGAAAACGGGTTCGTGACCGAAGAGCAGATTTCGGGTGCGCTGGCGCGACAGCTCAACATCCCCTACATCAACCTCAAGTTCTACAACATCAGCGACGCGCTGGTGCGCCTGCTGCCCGAGACCGCCGCGCGCCGCTTCCGGGCGCTGGTGCTGGAAGACCGGATCGAGACCCTGCTGGTGGGCGTGTCCGACCCGACCGACCTGTTCGCGTACGACGAGATCGCGCGCCTGCTGAAAAAGACCGTCGAGCTGGCCGTGGTCAACGAGACCGAGGTGCTGCACACGATCGACCGCATCTACCGCCGCACCGGCGAGATCACCGACTTCGCACGCGAGGTCGAGGCCGACGTCGGCGACGCCTTTGTCGACTTCGGCGCCATGGCGGCCAACCCCGGCCTGGAAGAGGCACCGGTCGTGAAGCTCCTGCAGTCGGTGTTCGACGATGCGACCCAGGTGCGCGCGTCCGACATCCACATCGAGCCGCAGGAAGGGCGCCTGCAGATCCGCTTCCGCATCGACGGCGTGCTGCACCTGCAGACCGAGGCCGACATCAAGATCGCCACGCCCCTGGCCCTGCGCCTGAAACTGATGGCCGACTTGGACATCTCGGAAAAGCGCCTGCCCCAGGACGGGCGCTTTGCGATGAAAGTGAAGAACCAGCGCATCGACGTGCGTATCTCGACCATGCCGACCCAGTTCGGCGAATCGGTCGTCATGCGACTGCTGAACCAGGCCGGCAATACGCTGCGCCTGGAATCGATCGGCATGCCGCGCAAGATGCTCGAGCGCTTCCGCGCCATCGTGCAGCGCCCGAACGGCCTGGTGCTGGTCACCGGCCCGACCGGCAGCGGAAAGACCACCACGCTCTACAGCGCGCTGGCCGAGCTGAATTCCGTAGAGAAAAAATTGATCACCGTCGAGGACCCGGTCGAATACCGGCTGCAGGGCATCAACCAGGTGCAGGTGAACGAGAAGATCGACCTGTCGTTTGCGCGCGTGCTGCGCTCGGCGCTGCGCCAGGACCCGGACATCGTGCTCGTCGGCGAAATGCGCGACCAGGAAACCGCCCAGATCGGCCTGCGCGCCGCCATGACCGGCCACCTGGTGCTGTCGACCCTGCACACAAACGACGCCGCCTCGACGCCGCTGCGCCTGATGGACATGGGCGTGCCGCGCTACATGGTCGGCGGCTCGCTGCAGGCCGTGCTGGCGCAGCGCCTGGTGCGGGTGATCTGCGAAAGCTGCTCGACCGCCTACCAGCCGACGCCGCCCGAGCAGGCCTGGCTGCGCGCGGAACTGGGCGATGTCGTCGAACAGGCGCAGTTCTTCCACGGGAAAGGCTGCTCGCACTGCAACGGCACCGGTTATCGCGGCCGGACCGGCGTCTACGAGCTGCTGGAAATGACGCGCGCCGTGACGGACGCGGCGAACCACCCGGATCCGTCCCATTTCCTGAAGGTCGCGCACGCGGAAATGCATGGCGAGACGCTGCGCCGCCATGGCGTCCAGCTTGCCGTGCAGGGCCGCACGACGATCGCCGAAGCGATGCGCATCAGTAATCAAACAGACGACTAATGCCATATTTTGCCTACAAGGGCCGCAATGCGCGCGGCGAACTGATGCAGGGTGTGCTCGAGGGGCTCGACGCCGGAGCGGTGGCCGACCAGCTGTTCGGCACCGGCGTCACGCCGGTCGAGATCGTCGCCACGCGCCGGACCAGCGCCAGTGCAGGTGCAAGCGGCGGCTTGGGCGAGACCTGGCGCCGCCTGCGCGAGAAGAAGGTCACGTCGATGGACGTGCAGCTCTTCAGCCGCCAGATGCACACGCTGCTGAAATCGGGCGTGCCGATCATGCGCGGCCTGGGCGGCCTGCAGGAGTCCGCCACCAGCCCGGCCTTTGCGCGCGTCATCAAGGACCTGCGCGAGTCGCTCGACTCGGGGCGCGAACTCTCGGCGGCGATGCGCCGCCACCCCGAATGCTTCAGTAATTTCTACCTGTCGATGGTGCGCGTCGGCGAAATGACGGGCCGCCTGGAAGAGGTGTTCCTGCGCCTGTTCGACCACCTCGAATTCGACCGCGACATGCGCGACCGCGTGAAAGCGGCGCTGCGCTACCCGAGCTTCGTGATGATCGCGATGGTCGCTGCGATGGTCATCGTGAACATGTTCGTCATCCCGCAGTTCGCCAAGGTGTTCGCCAGCCTGCACAGCGAGCTGCCGCTCATGACGCGCATCCTGCTGGCGAGCTCGCAGTTCACGCTGGCCTACTGGCCGCTGCTGGCGGCACTCGCCTTCGGCGGCATGCTGGCCTTCCGCTCCTGGACCGGCACGCCAAAAGGGCGCTACACCTGGGACCGGCGCAAGCTGCTGCTGCCGATCGCCGGCAAGATCCTCCACAAAGCGACGATGTCGCGCTTCGCGCGCAGCTTCGCCCTGTCGATGCGCAGCGGGGTGCCCGTGGTGCAGGTGCTGACGGTGGTGTCGCAGACCGCGGACAATGCCTATCTCGCCGCGCGCATCGAGCAGATGCGCGACGGGGTGGAACGCGGCGAGAGCATCCTGCGCACGTCCACCGCCGCCAACGTCTTCACGCCGATCGTGCTGCAGATGATCGCCGTCGGCGAGGAAACCGGCTCGCTCGACGATCTCATGGACGAGATCGCCCTGATGTACGAGCGCGAAGTCGATTACGAACTCAAGACCCTGTCGGCGCAGATCGAGCCGATCCTGATTACCTTCCTCGGCGTGCTGGTATTGGTCATGGCGCTTGGCATCTTCCTGCCGATCTGGGACCTGGGCCAGGCGGCCCTGCGCCGGTCATGAGACTTACCCGCCAATGCCTGGTGCGCCAGCGCGGCTTCACGCTGCTGGAACTTGCGGTGTCCGCTGGCGTGCTGGCGCTGCTGGGGGGAGTTTTGTTGGAAAAGCTTGTTTCGTATGCTGGGGAGTCCGAGCACGTTGCGGCGAAACAACTAGTTGGGTCGCTACGGACCGCCCTCGCAGTGCGTTCGGCCCGTGCCATTTCGACAAGCGGGAAGGGTGGTTTGTTGGCGCTTTCGCATGAAAACCCCATGGTTTGGTTAACTGAACCACCACAAAACTACCTGGGTGAGTACTACGCACCGAATGAAGCAGACCTCCCAGGCGGGAATTGGTATTTTGACCGGGCTAAATCAATGCTGGTGTACTTGCCTTCAGCCAAAAAAAGTTTTTCTTATGAGACATCGACATTGTTAAGGTTCAAGGTAGAATTGTTGCCCAGGGCCAAGCAAATCGATTCAGTTGCATGGAATGCGGTTACCGAAGGCCTAGAACTCAGCCAAGTCATTGACCAGTCGGTCGCAACATCCAACCAGGTGCCAATCAGGCATTAATCAAGCGGGTCATTTCCCGCAAGCAACGGAGAGAAAATGAACAAGAGCATGAAAATGAATTCCCAAGGCGGCTTCACCCTGATCGAACTGATCGTCGTGATCGTCATCCTGGGCATTCTCGCCGCGACCGCACTGCCACGCTTCACCAACCTGAGCGGCGACGCCCGCCTGGCCAGCCTGAACGCCGCCCGCGGCGCGCTGGTTGCCACCTCGGCCATGACTCACGGTCGTTTCATGATCAATCCGGTGACCCCGCAAAACGTCGAAGGCGCAGTTGTGACCATGGTAAACGGTTACCCGGGCGTCGACCCGATCGCCGCCGCTGCCGAAAACGTCGGCCTGATGCAAGCCGCCGGCCTGGCCGCCGACTACACCATCACCGCGGCAACTGCCACGACGATCACTGTCGTGCCGACCAACATCGTCGGTACCCCGACCGCGGCCACTTGCTTCCTGACCTACACCGAAGCGACCGGCACTGCGGCCGCCCCTGTTCCGCCGACCGTGGTCGTGACCGGCACTGCCAACACCTGCAACTAATTGCTCTCTCCGGGCTAACGTGGCTGGTGTGCATTTCCAACGGTTTATCGCACCCAGCCACCGCTGCGCCCGGCGCCGCTGCGTCCGCCACCATGGCTTCACCATTGTGGAACTGATCCTCGTGATCGTACTGGTCGGCATCGTCTCCGCCGTTGCCATGACCCGTTTCTTCGACCGCGCCACCTTCGACGCCGACACGGCCGCCGAACAGCTGCGCTCGGTCCTGCGTTACGCCCAGAAAACGGCGATCGCCCAGAACCGTCCCGTCTTCGTCCAGCTGGCCCCGAACCGCGTCGCCCTGTGCTTCGCCGCCGCGGAGCCATGCGCTCCCGCCAGCCAGGTGCAGGCCCCGGCCGGCGAAAACAGCGGCAGCGCCGCCACGCGCGAGGCCTGCGCCAACCGCAGCTGGATGTGCGAAGGGCGCCCTGCCGGCATCACCTTCAATGCCAGCACCGCCGTCATCGGCTTCGACGCGCTCGGCCAGCCGTTCAGCGTACCGGCCGCCGCCAGTTTCGGCGGCCTGAACGTGACCATCGCCGGCGGCGGCATCACCCGCAACCTCAGCGTCGCGCAGGAAACCGGCTATGTTTTCTGATCCGCTCCGACAGCCCTCGCGCCAGCGCGGGGTGACGCTGGTCGAGCTGATCATGTTCATTGTGATCGTCGCGGTCGCGCTAGCCGGCATCATCGGCGTCATGCGCATGACGACCGCCAACAGCGCCGACCCGCTGCGCCGCAAGCAGGCGCTGATGATCGCCGAAGGCCTGCTCGAGGAAGTGCGCTCGGCCGCCTTCACCATCTGCGACCCCAGTTCGCCGAATTCCGATACGGCGCTGGCGGCGGCCGATTGCGACATTCCCGAAGCCTGGGGCCAGGCAGCGCCCGAGCCCGCCAACCCGCGCCCCTTCGACAACGTCAACGACTACGTGCCGCGCGCGAATACGGACACGGCCGCCTTCGATACGGGCGGCGTGCTGACCAACGCGGCGGGAACGCCCTTCGGCGTCCAGGGCTACACCGCGCGCGTCAACATCGCGCCGGTGGAATTGTTCGGCGTCGGCGCTGCCGGTGCGGATGCCAATGCCGACGTGCTGCGCATCCGCGTCACGGTCGCCTTCGACGCCGGCCAAAGCGTCGTCCTTGATGGCTACCGCATGCGCTACGCGCGCCCGGGGTTCTGATGGCGCCGCGCAGCCGCCCGTCTGTCCATCGCGCCGTCCAGCGCGGCTTTACCCTGGTCGAAGCGATCATGGTGATCGTCATCCTCGGTATCCTGGGGGCGATCGTGGCCGTCTTCATCCAGGCGCCGGTGCAGGGCTATGCCGATACCGTCGCGCGCGCCGAGGCGACCGACGAAGCCGACCTAGCACTGCGCCGCATGGCGCGCGACATCCGGCTGGCGCTGCCCAACAGCGTGCGCCCTGTCGGCAACGGCACCGGGATCGAGTTCCTGCTGACGCGCACGGGCGGGCGCTACCTGTCCGACGAGGACGAAGTCGCGGACGGCGACGTGCTCTCGTTCGACAATCCGCTCGACCTGAGCTTCTCGGTCGTCGGCCGCCTGACCCAGCCGATCCTGCCGGGCGACTTCATCGCCGTCTTCAACATGGGGGTGGAGGGCGCCGACGCCTGGGCCAACCCGAGCCCGAACATGGCGCGCGTGGCCGCCGACGCCCCCCCGATCCCGGCCGGCACCCAGCATCCCGTGGTCAGGTTGGCAAGCAACCCGTTCGCGCGCGCCGAGCCCATGCCTTCGCCCGACCAGCGCTTCCAGGTCGTCACCGGCCCCGTCACTTACCAGTGCGAGGCGGACAACGGCGGCTTCGTGCTCCGCCGCTACTCGCATTATCCGATCAATGCGGTGGCGGCCCTGCGCCCGGCGAACGCGCGGGTGGCGACCCTGGCCGCGCGCGTGGCCGACTGCAACAACGTCTTCGATACGGCAAACGTGCAGGCCGGCCGCGCCGGACTGGTGATCCTGTCGCTCGCACTGCGCACCCGCAACGACCCGAACACGGTCGTGCGCCTCGTCCACCAGGTCCAGGTCGACAACACGCCATGACGCAGCGCCTTTCCCTTCATTGTCACCATCGCGCCGGCCAGGGCGGCGCCGGGCTGGTCACGGCCATTTTCCTGCTGGTGGTGCTGGCCGCTCTGGCGGTGGCGCTGGTGACGCTCACCGGCGCCCAGCGCCAGTCGGCGGCGCTCGACGAGCAGGGCGCGCGCGCCTACCAGGCCGCGCGCGCCGGCATTGAATGGGCACTCTTGCAGCGCTCGCTTGACCCGGCCAACTACTGCGCCGGCGACGCGCCGACCGTGCGCACCTTCGCCCTGCCGCAGGGAAGCCCGCTGGCGGACTTCGTGGTGACGGTGACCTGCACGCGGGTCGCCGGGCCGGCCTCGGCCAACCCGGCCGTCAACCTGGACCGCTGGAACCTGCGCGCCGCCGCCTGCACCTCGACGGTCGCGCTCGGCTGCCCGAACCCGACCAATGCCGCGGACTATGTCGCCCGCGCGATCGAGGTGCAGATATGATCGGTCCCGTCGTTCGCGCGTGCGCGGCCCTTGTCCTGTTCCTTGCGTTGCTGCCGGCCTGCGCGCCCGCGTTCGCGGACACCGAGCTTAGCCTCCACAAGACCGTCAGCGGCAGCGTCAACTTCACCGGCACGCAAGTGTCGCTGCGCAAGCACGGTAACGCCAAGGATGCCTGCGCGGTGAGCCCGCCGAAGGCGAACCAGCATGCCAGCCTGGTCGTGCCGCCCAACTCGACGGTCCTGTGGGCCCAGCTGTACTGGGCGGGCTCGGGCGCGCCCGACAATACCGTCAGCTTCGAGGGCAAGACCGTTACGGCCACGCGCAAGTACACCTCGAATACCGTGGGCAACGGCATGGCCTATTTCGGCGGCGCGGCCGACGTCACCGCGGCCGTCAAGGCAAGGATGAGCGGCACCTACAGTTTTTCGGGCCTGACGGTCTCGAACGGGCGGCCCTGGTGCGACTCGCAGGCGGTGCTGGGCGCTTTTGCGCTGCTGGTCGTGTACAGCAACCCGGCCGAGCCCGAGCGCGTCCTGAACCTGTACGAGGGTTTCCGCCACCTCCAGAACAGCTCGGTGACGCTGACGGCGTCGAATTTCCGCTGGCCGAAGCTGTGGAAGAGCAGGATCGAGCGCGCCCGCATCGGCCACATCACCTGGGAAGGCGACGCGAACCTGTTATCCGACGGCGAGCGCCTGATCTTCCAGGGCGACGAGGTGACCGACGACATGAACGCGGCGGGCAACCAGTTCAACTCGAAAAGCAACATCAACCGCGACAGCGCCTCGTATGGCGTCGACTTCGATGCCTATGACACCACCGTCGTCATCGGGTACGAAGACAAGCCGACCGTGACCACGACCTACCACACGGGCCAGGACCTGGTGCTGCTCAACGCCGAGATCCTGGTGCTGCCGACGATGCCGGTGTCGGACCTGTCGCTCGAGATGTCCCGCGGCGGCGTCATGGAAGTGGGGCAGAACACTGCCTATACGATCGTGGTGGCGAACCACGGCCCGTTCACCGAAGCCGGAGACGTGACGGTGGTCGACACGCTCCCGGCCGGAATGTCCTTCGTGTCCGGGAGCGGCACCAACTGGACCTGCGCCGCCAGCGGCCAGGTCGTCACCTGCAGCTACAAGGGGGCGCTGGCGCCGGGAACCAGCGCGCCGCCTTTGACCATCATGGCCAGCGTCAACCAGGCCGGCACGATGACCAATACCGCCCAGGTCACCGGCACGGCGGACCAGACGGCCACCAACAACAGCGACAGCGAGACGGCGACCGCCACGGCCAGCAGCGTCGGCAGTGCCGGCTATGCGTTCACGAGCGTCGCTTGTGTGCCGGGCAAGAAACTGGGCTCGAGCGACTGCCCCCGCTACACTGCGACAGTGACCGGCGCGGCGACCGCGAAAATCTATGTCACGGCCGTCAACGGCGACACCGCGGTGGCGCTCGACACGAAGAAGGAAACGGTCGTGTCGATGCAGTTCAGCCAGAGCTGCGTGAATCCGGCGGCAACGGCGCAAGTGAAGGCCCTCTACGCAGAAGCAACGCTGCCGGCGTGCACGGAAGGCGGCGCGGTGCCGGCGGCAGGGGCGACGGCGGCGTGGTCTGCGGCCGTGGGCATGAGATTCGCGGCCGACAGCGCATCGGCCGCGGTCGTGGGGGTGCAATCGAACTTCGTGTATGCGGACGTCGGCGTGGTCGGGCTCAACCTGCTGGCGAACGGCCGCGCCGCCTCGACCCAGTTCATTTCGCGGCCGGCGCAGCTCGGCATCAGGCGCATCACCAACCGGGCCGGCGTGGCCGCGCCCGAGAACCCGACGGTCAGCGGCCCGGGCCTCGCCAGGGCCGGCGAGGACGTGGTCGTGTTCGTCGGCGCGCTGCTGGACAACGGCAGCTACGCGCCGAACTTCGGCAACGAGAAAGTCGTGCCGGCGGTGGTGCTAGTCGCAAGCATTCCGGCCGACGTCAGGACACACATGCCGTCGGACGGCGTGTTGTCGGCGCCGCAGATCGTTTCCCATGGCCAGGGCGCCATCGGCCTGGGTGTCGCCTACAGCGAGGTCGGCATCATCAGCCTGCTGCCGTCGCTGACCGACTACCTGACCACGGGCAGGGTCGACGGGCAGGGCAAGAGCGCCGGCCGCTTCTACCCGGGGTATTTCAACACCGTGGCCGCGGCGCCGATGCCCTGCCTGGCCGCCATGGTCTGCCCGGAGGCGCCAAACAATGTGAGCGGCGCCGTGTATTCCGGCCAGCCGTTCAACGTGACCGTCACCGCGTTCAACATGCAGGGCGTAGAGCTGGATAATTACGTCGGCCCCTGGCGCAAACCCGTGACGCTCACTGCGGTGTCGGCCCCTGGCGGCGGCGCCGCGCCGCGCCTGCTGGCGAACGGCGCCCTCGGCCTCGACGGCGCCGGGGTCCCCCGTCTGGAGGGCACGCCGCACTACGCCTTCGATCCGGCCACCGCCTTCAGCGCCGACACCCCGGCCGCCAACAACTGGATCCGCCCCGCGGCCGTATATGTGCGCGCGACGGCTACCGAGGCCACGGTCGGGGGAGACCGGACCGTGACCTCGCGCCGGGTCGACGACATCTCGGCCGAGGACGGCGTCATGGTGCTGGGCGGCCGCCTGAACGTCGGCAGCGCGCAGGGCGTGGCCACCGCCCGCACGCCAATGCGGCTGCAGACGGAATACTGGACCGGGGCGGCCTGGGTCGCCCACAATGCCCTCGAGGATACCGCCGTCGAACCGGGGCAGGCGGCCTACAGCCGTTGCCTGCTCGGCCTGAGGCGCAGCGGCGCTGCCCTCAACGATCCGAACAATTGCAATCTCGATATTGTCGGGTCGGCCAGCACGGGGCCGATCAATCTGGTGCGCGGGGCTGGCATCTTCTGGTTCCGCGCTCCGGGTGCCGGCCGCAACGGCAGCGCCTGGGTCGAGATGCGCGGCCCGGGCTGGCTGCCAAGTACCCGCGGCCGGATCAGCTTCGGCGCGGCGCGCCGGCCGCTGATTTACGTGCGCGAAGCGTACTGAACTAACCGTTGCCGATCTTCATTAAATTTCCGCGAGCGGGGGGCGATTTTTTGCGCCGCCGCCTTGTACTTGAATATAATCAAGCCTTGATCGCCACACCTGCCGCCCCGACGGGATTCCGCCTGCATGCGTTTTTTTAGAAAAGCAAAGAAAAGAGAAGGCTGGCTCGCCATCGCGCTGCAACGGGACGGTCTCGCCGCCATCAGCATGCAGACCGCGCCCGACATCCGTCCCCAGGTTCGCCAGGCCGTTTTCTACCCGGGCAAGAACGCCGCCGAGCTGCTGGAAAAGGCGGGCCGCGACCTGCACGCGCATGCCTACCGCTCGATCACGGTGCTGTCGAACGGCGAATACCAGATCCTCTCGGTCGATGCGCCGAATGTCGCCGCCGACGAACTGAAGACGGCCGTGCGCTGGCGCCTGAAGGACATGCTCGACTTCCACGTGGACGACGCCACCATCGACGTGCTCGACCTGCCGGTCGACCCGCAGGCCGCCGTGCGCGCCCAGCATTCGATGTTCGCCATCGCCGCGCGCAACAGCGTCATCGAGGCGCGCCAGAAGCTGTTCACGGCGGCCAAGGTTGAGCTGGCGGTGATCGACATCCCCGAGGTCGCGCAACGTAATATTTCTGCCCTGGTCGAGCCGCCGGGGCGGGGCGTGGCGATGCTCTCCTTTGGCGACGAGGGCGGCTTGCTGACCGTGTCCTACCGGGGCGAGCTGTACCTGGCGCGGCGCATCGACCTCGCGCTCGAACAACTGCTCGATGAAGACCTGGAACGGCGCCATGCCGCGTTCGACCGTATCACGCTCGAACTGCAGCGCTCGCTCGACAACTTCGAGCGCCAGTACTCGTTCATCAGCGTGGCCAAGCTGGTGCTGGCGCCATCAAGCGTGAAGGGCCTCGACGACTACCTGTCGAGCAACCTGTACACGCCGGTCGACACGCTCGACCTGGCGACGCTGTTCGACTTCGAACGCGCGCCCGAGTTGCTCGATCCGTTGGCCCAGCAGCGTTTCCTGGTGCCGCTGGGGGCGGCCTTGCGCCACGAGGAGACGGCGCTGTGAGCCAGCAGATCAACCTGTTCAACCCGGTCTTCCTGCAGCAAAAAAAGATCTTTTCGGCGCGCACGATGGCGACGGCGCTGGCCATGCTCGTGCTGGGCGTGGCCGCGCTCCAGCTCTACGGCAGCAGCCGGGTGGCGGCCATGCAAAGCCAGGCCGAGGCCGGCGCTGCCCAGCTGAAGAAAACCGAGGCGCGCCTGGCATTGGCGAAGGCCGAATTCGTCCCTCGCGTAAAGAATCCGGCCGTTGAGGCCGAACTGGCCGAGGCCCAGCGCCAGCTGGCCGCGCTGCGCCATGTGTCGGGCGTGCTCGAGCGCAGGGAACTGGGCAATACCCAGGGCCATGCCGAAACCTTCCGCGCCCTGGCGCGCCAGCACGTGGACGGCCTGTGGCTGACCGGCGTGGATATTGGTAGCAGCGGCAGCGAGATCGGCGTGCGCGGCCGGGCGCTGGACGCCGGGCAGGTGCCCGGTTACCTGAACCGCCTGACGCGCGAGCCGGTCATGCAGGGCAAGGCCTTCGGCAGCATGCAGATCGTCGGCGCGGCACCGGCGGTGGCTGTGGCCGGGGGGGCAAGTGCGGCGCCCGCGTACGTCGAGTTCAGCCTGTCATCCACGGCGGAGGCCCCCAAGCCATGAAAGACGCATTCATCCGGCTGGCTGCCCGCATCGACGCGCTGAGCCTGCGCGAACGTGTGCTGGTGTTCGGCGCGGTCGCCGCCGGCGTCGTGTTCCTGGCCTTTTTCTTCGGGCTCAAGCCCATGTTCGCGAAGCAGGAGGCCTTGCGGCGCCAGATCGTGCAGCAACAGAACCACATCGAAGGCATCGACAGCGAGGTGCGCGTCACGGTCGAGGCTTCCCAGGTCGACCCGGATGCCCCTGCGCGCGAGAAGCTGGCCGCCGTGCGCGCCCAGACCGAGGCGCTCGCGGGCAGCCTGCGCGCGATGCAGAACGGCCTGGTGGCGCCGGAGCGCATGGCGCCGCTGGTCGACGCCATCCTGCGCGCCAATGGCCGCTTGCAGCTGGTCTCGATGCGCACCCTGGCGGCCGAGCCGATCGTTGCCGCCCAGCCGTCCGTGCCGGCGGCCGCGGGGGCAGCGGTGACGCCGGCGCCTGCGCCAGCCGAGGCCTTGCTGTATCGCCATGGCGTCGAAGTCACGGTGCGCGGCAATTACCTGGACATGATCGGCACCATGGCGGCGCTCGAATCGATGCCGACGCAATTGTTCTGGGGCCGCGCCCGGCTCGAGGCGGAAACCTGGCCGTCCTCGCGCCTGACGCTGAACCTGTACACCCTGAGCCTGGATGCGAAATGGATGAAACTGTGAAGCCGGGCCTGTCCGCCTCCGTCCTGCTGATTGGCGGTGCCGTTGCGGCTGCCTGCGCGTCCGCCCAGCCGCTGCAGGACCCGACGCGGCCGCCGGCGAGCGTGCTGGCGCGCCAGCCGGGCGCGGGCGGAACTGCAGGCCTGGCAGCGGCGGCGCCGGAAAAACGCGCGCCGCGCCTGCAGTCAGTGCTGATCGCGCGCCAGCCGGGGGGACGCCACATTGCCGTCGTCGACGGCGAGACGCTGCGCCTCGGCGAGCTCTACAAGGGCGCGCGGGTGACGCGCATCGAACAGAACGCAGTGGAACTCACGCGCGGACGCGCGCGCCAGGTACTGACCCTGCATGCTCCTGCAACGCCAGGCGCCTCTGGAATTGAACGGGTACGAAACGAATGAGGCATATGACAACCCTGCGACCACTCTCCCTTCTTGCGCTCGCCTGTGCCTGCGCGCAGCTGGCCGGCTGCCAGAGCACGCCGCCGCACGCCACCTACGACGCGATCAAGCGCGAGGTGGCCACGGCCAGCGCCGCCAGCCGCGGCGCACCGGCCAGCGAGGATGCGGTGGCCAACGCGCTGCTGCCCCCAAGCGCCAGCCTGGCGCGCGAGCTGCCGAAGGCGCGGCCTGCGCTCGAGGAGCGCTTCAACGTCTCGTTCAACAACGTGCCGGCCCAGCAGTTCTTCCGTTCGATCGTCGCCGGTACCCGCTACAACATGCTGGTGCATCCCGAAGTGAGCGGCAGCATCAGCGCCAACCTGAAGGACGTGACGCTGCTCGAGACCCTGGACGCCGTGCGCGAGATGTATGGCTACGACTACAAAATCGACGGCACCCGGATCACGATCCGCCCGCTGACGATGCAGACGCGCATGTTCCACGTGAACTACCTGGTCGGCAGCCGGCGCGGCTCCTCGAACCTGCGCGTGACCTCGACCTCGGTGGCGAATGCCGGCGCCAACAATACCGGCAACCAGGGCCAGCAGAATGGCCAGCAGAACCAGAACACGCCGAACAACGGCAACAACGGCAACAACGGCAACAACGGCAACAACGGCAACAACGGCAACGGCATGGGGACCCAGGCCGACAGCACCGACGTCAACACGATGTCGACCAACGACTTCTGGGTCGACCTGAAAGCGTCCATCGAGGCCATCGTCGGTTCGAAAGCGGGCGGGCGCAGCGTGGTCCTGAGCCCACAGTCCGGCGTGCTGGTGATCCGCGCCATGCCCGACGAGCTGCGCAATGTCGACATGTACCTGAAGGCGACCCAGCTTTCGGTCGACCGCCAGGTGATCCTGGAAGCGAAGATCCTCGAAGTCGAGCTGAACGACCAGTTCCAGAGCGGCATCAACTGGGCCAGCTTCTCGTCGATCGGCAATTCGAACAACAACCGCGTCGCGACCGGCGTTATTTCGCCCGGCGCCAGCCTGCAGCCGCTGCCCTTTGCCGGCGGCCAGCCGCCAGTCATCAACAATGGACAGGGCCTGGCCGCGAGTACCGGCTTTTCGCTGTCGAATGCGGCCAACGCGGCCGGCGCCCTGTTCGGCTTTGCCTTCCAGACGAATAATTTCGCGGCGCTCATTTCGCTGCTCGAGCAGCAGGGCAGCGTCCACGTGCTGTCGAGCCCGCGCATCGCCGCCGTCAACAACCAGAAGGCCGTGCTGAAGATCGGCACCGACGAGTTCTTCGTCACCGGCGTGACTACCACCACCAGTTCCAGCGCCGCGGGCAATGTCGTCACGCCAAGCGTGACGCTGCAGCCTTTCTTCTCGGGCGTGGTGCTCGATGTGACGCCGCAGATCGACGAGAAGGGCAACATCCTGCTGCACGTGCACCCCTCGGTCAGCCAGGTCACGACCATCATCAAGGGCGTCGACCTCGGTTCGGCCGGTTCGCTGACGCTGCCGCTGGCGGCATCGTCGACCTCGGAACTGGACAGCATCGTGCGTGGGCGCGACGGCCAGGTGGTGGCGATCGGCGGCCTGATGCGCCAGGCGTCGACCGACGACACCAGCCAGCTGCCGGGCGCGGGCCGGGTGCCGGTGCTGGGCGCGCTGTTTCGCAACAAGAACAAGGTCAACCAGAAGCGCGAGCTGGTGGTGCTGATCAAGCCGACCATCGTCGACAGCACGAACAACTGGAGCCAGGACCTGCTGGACGCGACGCGCCGCATCGAGGGGCTGGACCCGCGCACCCTGGAGCGCAAGTAATGTACGCGGAGCACTTCGGCCTGCGCGAACTGCCGTTCGGCATCACGCCGGACACGAGTTTCTTTTTCGGCAGTCCGCGCTCGCAGGAAGCGCTCAACACGCTGCTGGTCGCCGCGCGCAGCGGCGAAGGCTTCATCAAGATCACGGGCGAGGTCGGCACCGGCAAGACCCTGCTGTGCCGCAAGTTCATGGCAACCCTGGGCGACGGTTTCGTGACGGCCTATATCCCGAACCCCTTCCTCGAGCCGCGCACGCTGATGCTGGCACTGGCCGACGAACTGGAGGCGCCCCTGGAGCGCGACGTCGACCAGCACCAGTTGCTCAAATCGATCACGCACCGGCTGCTCGAGCTCGCGGGCCAGGACAAGCGCGTGCTGCTCTGCCTGGACGAAGCCCAGGCCATGCCCGTCGAGAGCCTGGAAGCCCTGCGCCTGCTCACCAACCTGGAGACGGAAAAGCGCAAGCTGCTGCAGATCGTGCTGTTCGGCCAGCCCGAACTGAACCGTAAACTGGAGCTCGACTCGATCCGCCAGCTCGCCCAGCGCATCACCTTCCACTACCACCTCGGTCCCCTCAGCCGCGACGACCTGGATTACTATGTGGCGCACCGCCTGCGCGTGGCGGGCTTTACGGGCGCGCGCCTGTTTTCGAGCGGCGCGATCCGGCGCCTGTACGGCGCCAGCGGCGGCATACCGCGCCTGGTCAACATCCTCGCGCATAAAGCGATGATGCTGTGCTACGGCGAAGGCAGGCAGCTGGTCGGCAGCCACCACGTGGGCGCGGCCGCGCGCGACACGATGGCGGTCAAGCCGCAGGTCCTGCCCTGGCTGGCCGGCACACTGGCGGCGCTGGCGGCCACAGGGGCCGGACTTGCGTGGACCTTTGTACGATGAGCCTGATTAATAAAATGCTGCAGGACCTCGACGCGCGCGGTAATGCGCGTGCCGGGGGCGTGCCCCCGGCAGTCAAGCCGGTGGCACGCCCGGCCGAGGGAGTGGGGCGCCTGCCGCTGCGCCGCATCGCCGCCGTCACGGCGGCGGCGCTGCTGGCCGTGGCCCTGGGTGTCGTCGTCTGGCTCGTCATTCCGAGCAAGGGCAAGACCTACGATCCCAGGCCTGTTGTAACGGTGGCGCCCGCTGCGGCGCCCGCGGCGCCCGAGCCGGCGCCCGTCACCGTTGCCGAGGTCGCGCCACCCGCAGCGCCCGTGGCTGTGGCTGAGGAAGAGGCGCCAGTGCCTGCGAGTCCTGCGCCCCGCGCCGCGCCGGCGCCTGTCGAGAAACCAGCATCCGTCAGCAGGCAGCCCGCGCAAGCGCCGGCAATGCGGCCCGCGCCCGCGCCGGCCTCCGAGACATCCTGGGCCGTCGCCAGCGAGCGGGCCCGGGCCGAGGAAGCGCGGCTGGTCAAGCGCTGGCGCGCCGAGGAAGCGCGCATCGCGGCCTTGCCTGCCGGCGAGCGCGCCGGCGCCGAACAACGCCTGCGCGAACAGCAGGCGCGGGAGGCAGCACGGACGCAAGCGGATGCCGCCTGGGTGGCGGCCTTGAAACGCAAGGAAAGCGCCGCCGGCGCCGCGCCCGAGGATGCGCCGGCTGCCAGGGCGCAAGGCCGCGTCGAAACCACGTCACAGAGCGCGGAAAACAGCTACCGCCGGGCGCTGGGGTACTTGCAGGACGGCCGCGTGAACGAGGCGATCGCCGGCCTGCACGAAACGCTGCGCGCGCACCCGCATCACGAGGCGGCGCGCCAGACCCTGGTTGGTTTGCTGATCGAAAGTAAGCGCGGCGACGAAGCCATGGTCCAGCTGCAGCAGGCGCTGGCCCTGGATGCGCGCCAGCCAGCGCTGGCGATGCTGCTGGCACGCCTGCAGATCGAGCGCGGCAAGAGCGGCATCGACACGCTGCTGCGTACCTTGCCGTATGCCTCGGGCAACGGCGACTATCACGCCTTCCTGGCCGGCGCGCTGCAGCGCCAGGCGCGTTACGGCGAGGCGGTGGAACACTACCAGACCGCGCTGCGCAGCGCGCCCGGCAATGCCGTCTGGTGGATGGGACTCGGAATTGCTTTGCAGGCGGACAAGCGCAACGCCGAGGCGCTCGGCGCCTTCCGCCAGGCCAAGGCGCTCGGCAGCCTCTCGGGCGAGCTGCAAGCCTTTGTCGATCGCAAGCTGCAGCAACTCGCGCGCTAGCAGGCTCTACAACTTCGCCTTACAGCTTATTGAGGCGTTCCAGCGCCAGCGCCAGCGTCTCGTCGCCCTTGGCGAAGCAGAAGCGCACGATACGGGATTCCTTGCCGCCGCTGTAGAAGGCCGAGACGGGAATCGCCGCAACCTTCAATTCCGTCGTCAGCCAGGCTGCGAACTGCGCTTCCGGCATGTCCGAAATCTCCTCGTAACCGACGCACTGGAAATAGGTGCCGTCCGCCGGGAGCAGGCGCAGGCGCGTGCCTGCGAGCCCGGCGCGGAACAGGTCGCGCTTCCTCTGGTAAAAGGCCGGCAAGTCGAGGTAGGGGGCGGGGTCTTCCATGTAACGCGCGATGCCGTGCTGCATCGGCGTGTTCACGGTGAAGACGTTGTACTGGTGCACCTTGCGGAACTCGGCGCTCAAGGGGGCCGGGGCGGCGACGTAGCCGACCTTCCAGCCCGTCACATGATAGGTCTTGCCGAAGCTCGAGACGACGAATGCCCGGTCGACCAGTTGCGGATGGCTCGACACCGACGCGTGCCGCTCGCCGTCGTACACCATGTGCTCGTAGACCTCGTCCGACAGGACCAGGATGTCGGTGCCGTCGACGATGGCCGCAAGCTGGTCCAGGTCGGCGCGGCGCAGGATCGAGCCGGTCGGATTGTGTGGCGAGTTGATGACGATCAGGCGCGTGCGCGCCGTCACCGCGGCGGCGACCTGTTGCCAGGGCACGCTGTAGCCGTTTTCCCCCATTTCCATCGAGACCGGCACCATGACCCCGCCGGCCAGCGCAATGGCCGGCGTATAGCTGTCGTAGGCTGGTTCGATGACGATGGCTTCCTCGCCCGGATGCACGCAGCACAGGATGGCGGTGGTGAGCGCCTGGGTGGCACCGGCGGTGACGGTAATTTCGGAGGCGGCGTCGTAGCTGTGGCCGTAGAGCTTGCCGATCTTGGCGGCGACGGCCTCGCGCAGTGCCGGCACGCCCGTCATCGGGGGATACTGGTTGTGGCCGGCGCGCATGGCGTCGTTGACGTAGTCGAGCAGGCGCGGGTCGCAGCCGAAGTCGGGAAAGCCCTGACCGAGGTTGACGGCGCCATGTTGGCTTGCCAGCGCAGACATGGTGGTGAAGACAGTGGTCCCGACGGCGGGCAGGCGCGATGGCAGGGCAGGGCTGGTCATGGTGCGGCGGGCTTGGGTAAGTAAAGGGTTGGTGACCCCTTATTCTATCGCGGCCGCCAGATGTGCCTTGACCCAGGCCTCGGGCAGCATGATGCGGAACAGGCCGGCTTGAAGCGTCTTGCGACCGAGCTTGAGCAAGGCCTTGTCCTTGGTGATGAGGACGCCGGCGCCGGCGTCGCGCGCGAGCTCGAGGAATTTCTGGTCGTCGCGGTCGCTGCAGACGGGCAGGCGGATCGGGCGGGTGTCGGGCGCAACGACCCGGACCAGGGCGTCGAAGCGCTGCGCCGCGACCAGGCGGCGCTCGTCGTCGAGCGGCAGGTGCGGGTAGTGCAGCACCGCCAGGTATTCGTCGCGGCAGTCGGCGCGGGTGACGGCCTGCACTTCGGCGCGCTCGAGCGCCTGCAATAAGGCGTCCCAGCGCGGGTCGTGGAAAACGAACAGGTCGAGGCAGACGTTGGTATCGACGACGATGGATTGCACAGAAGCAGGTATCATAGAGGAAATTTTATTTGCTTTGAGTATTATGCTGATTGTCTTATCGCCCGCCAAATCCCTCGACCTCGACACTCCGACTCCCACCCAGGAACACACGCTCCCGGCCTTCGCCGACCGCGCCGCGCAATTGATTGGCGTATTGCGCGACCTGTCGCCCGGCCAGGTTGGCGACCTGATGCACATTTCCGACCAGCTTGCTGTGCTCAACGTTGCGCGCTACGCCAGCTGGACGCCTGAGCACAGCGAGGGCCACCAGGCCGTGATGGCCTTCAACGGCGACGTGTATGCCGGCTTCGATGCGCGCAGCCTGGATGCGGCGGCGCTCGCTTACACCGGGCGCCACCTGCGTATCCTCTCAGGCCTCTACGGCCTGCTGCGCCCGCTCGACCTGATCCATCCCTACCGGCTCGAAATGGGCACCCGGCTGGCCAATCCTGCTGGCCGCGACCTGTACACCTTCTGGGGCGACACCATCACGCGCGCCCTGAACCTGGAAGTAGCCGCAACCGGTTCGAGCGCGCTGGTGAACCTGGCCTCGGAAGAATACTTCAAATCGGTCAAACCGAAGCTGCTCGACGTACCGGTCATCACGCCGGTGTTCGAAGACTGGAAGAACGGGAAATACAAGATCATCTCGTTCTTCGCCAAGCGCGCGCGCGGAATGATGGCGCGTTATGCGGCGCTGAACGGGATCACGGATGCGGAAGCGTTGAAGGAATTCGACGTGGATGGGTATGCGTTCGTGCCGGGGGAGTCGACGGAGCGGAAGTGGTTGTTCCGGCGAAAGGTCTTGGCCTGAAGCGAAGGGCGTCGGGTGGGCGGCGAAGCCGCCGACCCGACGCGGTACATTATTTCAACACATCCTTCGGCGCCGACTTCGTCCAGAACTTCCACCACGGCGTATCGCCGCCGGCGTTCGGGTTCAGGAAGCGGCTGTTCGGGTAATTGAGCGTGAAGACGCGCTGGGCGTCGTCGCGCAGTGCGAGGTTGCCGAGCTTGTCGTACGACCGGATCATGATGAACAGCGCTTCCTCGCGCGCCGGCGACTCCGGGTACTCGGCCACGGCGTTTTGCGCACGGTTGACGGCGGCCAGGTAGGCGCCGCGGCGGTAGTAGTAATTCGCCACATGCACTTCATAGGCGGCCATCGCATTGATCAGGTAGTTCATGCGCGCGATCGCATCCGGCGCGTATTTGCTGTTCGGGAACTTGTCGACGAGCGCCTTGAACGCGGCGAAGGCTTCGCGCGTCGCTTTCGGGTCGCGCTCGGTCGGGTCCTGGGAGTAGATGACGCTCAGGAAGCCGATCTGGTCGTTGAAGTTCACCAGCCCGCGCAGGTAGTACATGTAGTCGACCTGCGGATGGTTCGGGTGCAGCTTGATGAAGCGCTCCACCGCGGCCATCGCTTCGGCCTGGTCCTGCGCCTTATAATGGGCGTAGGCGATTTCCATCTGCGCCTGGGTGGCGTAGGTGCCGAACGGATAATTCGATTCGAGGCGCTGGAACAGCTTGATGGCTGCCTCATATTGGCCGCTGCTCATCTCCCCGCGTGCCTCAGCGTATAATTTCTCCGCTGACCACTTCTGGGTCTCGTCAGTACGTTCCGGCAGAATGCCGCAACCGGACAGGCCCAGCAGGACGCTTGTAGCAACCACCACCAACAGTTTTTTTTGCATAGCTTTTTGCAGAAAAGTTTTACCGAGATTCAACGAACGGCTGATTATAGCCGATGGGACTGACGTGATATTAACAACTACGCCGAATTCGGCGGATTTGCCCCTGGACCCCGATTTCGACGATGAAATCGATGCCGAGTTTCCTGAACTTGCCGGCATTGCCAGCGGCATTGACCTGTCCCCGATCACCTTGCGCCTGGGCGAAGAGGCCTGCGGACAGCGCCTCGACAAGGTCGTGGCAGGCCTGGTGCCGCAGTTTTCGCGCAGCCGCCTGCAGATGTGGTTTGACCAGGGCAACGTCCTGGTCGACGGCAAGCCGGCACGCGGCAAGGATACCGCCTATGGCGACGAAACCATCGTCGTCGCGCCCCAGCCCGCGCCCGAAGATACTGCTTTCGCTCCGGAAGCAATTGCTTTGAATATTGTCTTCGAGGACGAGCATATCCTCGTGATCAACAAGCCGGCCGGCCTGGTCGTGCACCCGGGCGCCGGCAACTGGACCGGCACGCTCCTCAACGGCCTGCTGCACCATGCGCCGCAACTGGCCTCGGTGCCGCGCGCCGGCATCGTGCACCGCCTCGACAAGGACACGAGCGGCCTGATGGTGGTCGGCAAGACGCTGGCTGCGCAGACCGACCTCGTGCGCCAGCTGCAGGCACGCACCGTCAAGCGCGAATACCTCGCCCTGGTCTGGGGCACGCCGCAACTGTCCGGCACCATCGACGCGCCTATGGGGCGCCACCCGAAGGACCGCGTCAAGATGGCGGTCTCGAGCAGCCTGGGCGCCAAGCCGGCAATCACGCACTACACGCGTATCGCGGAAGGCATGCTCGACCGCCGTCCGGTGAGCCTGGTGCAGTGCCGGCTCGAAACCGGCCGTACCCACCAGATCCGCGTGCACATGCTGTCGATCGGCTTCGGGCTGGTGGGCGATTCGGTGTATGGCAAGACGCACCTGAGCCCGGTATTCCATCGGCAGGCCCTGCAGGCGCGCCGCCTCGGCCTGGTGCACCCGGCCACCGGCGAAGCCTGTGAATGGGTGGTCCCGCTGGCCCAGGATTTCGCCGAGCTGATCGCGCGCGCCGGGATCGCCGAACCGGACGCTGTGTAATGGACTGCGCGCACCTGATGTTCCCCGACTGGCCGGACGCCCCAGGCAACATCGGCGCGCTGGCCACCACGCGCCAGGGCGGGGTCTCGAACGCGCCCTACGACGACGGGCGCGGCGGGGGCGGGTTCAACCTTGGGTTGCACGTGGGCGACGACCCGGCGGCCGTGCTTGACAACCGGGCGCGCCTCCAGGCGCACCTGCCCGGCCGCCCGGCCTGGATCTCGCAGGTGCACGGCGCGGACGTGGTCGATGCCGCCACGGTCGGCCCCGGCCAACCGACCCGCACCGGCGACGCCAGCATCGCCACTGCGCCGGGCGTGGTCTGCGCCATCCTGACAGCCGACTGCCTGCCGGTGCTGTTTGCCGATCGTGACGGCAAGGTTGTCGGCGCCGCCCACGCCGGCTGGCGCGGCCTGGCCGGTGGTGTGCTGGGGCAAACGGTGGCCGCCATGCGCGCCGCCGGGGCCGGCGAGATCACGGCCTGGATGGGGCCGGCCATCGGGCCGACGGCCTTCGAGGTCGGGCAGGACGTATTCGACAGTTTTGCCCGGGCACTCCCAGGGCACGACATCGGTTTCGCGTTTGTCCGCCATCCCGAGCGCGGCGGCAAGTACACGGCCGACATGTTCGCCCTGGCGCGCCTGATGCTGGAAAAGGATGCCGTCACCAGCGTGGCAGGGGGCCTGCACTGCACGGCCGTGGAGCGCGACCGCTTCTATTCGTACCGCCGCGATGGCGTGACCGGCCGCCAGGCGAGTTTGATCTGGCTCAAGTGACGCATCCCGGCGTCCTGAATACTTTAGTCCCCTCCATCGCCGCCGGCATCATTGCCTGCGTCCGCGCCGCCCGGTGCTTTCGTCGCTGCGGGGCTTGCCGGGGCTGCCGAACCGTCGTCATGCTTCGTACCTGCCTGCTGGGCCGCGATGCGCCTTGCATGGCGCCGCTTTGACCCGGTCAGGTAAAAAAGTATAGACAGGGGTATCATGCAGTAAATTAAAAATGTCATCACCCCGGCAATGACGGACGTTTCCGTCGCCGCCATCAGGATGACGACATAAATCCAGCCAATCGCAACAATCCACATGCTTTTCTCCAGTTGACAACCCGATTCTAACAACGGACGCCGACATGAATATGCCCGACCCCCAAGCTTTTGCCGCCACCTGGATGACCCAGCTCTCCGACCCGACCGCCTGGCAGGGATGGATGACGCCCCAGGCCGGCGCACTCCAGGGCGCCGCGCCCAATCCGCTCGCCGGCGTGTTCAAGGACTTCGGCGTCACCCTGTCGCAGGGCAGGCTCGACGCGCTGCGCCAGGACTACCTGCAAACAGCCGGCCGCCTGTGGCAGGATTTCATGTCGGGCAAGACCCCGGAAATCCATGACAAGCGCTTCTCGAGCTCGGAGTGGACGGCCAGCCCGTTCTCGGCCTTCACCGCCGCGTCCTACCTTCTGAACGGCGAATTCATGCTGGCCCTGGCCGATGCGGTCGAGGCCGGTCCGCGTGAACGCCAGAAAATCCGCTTCGCGGTACAGCAGATGGTCGACGCAATGTCACCCGCCAACTTCCTGGCCACGAATCCGGAAGTCCACGCCAAGCTCATCGAGACCAAGGGCGAAAGCCTGACCAAGGGTTTGCAGAACATGCTGGCGGACCTGCAGAAGGGCCGCATTTCGCAGTCCGATGAATCGGCCTTCGAAGTCGGCGTGAACGTCGGCACCGCGCCCGGCCATGTCGTCTACGAGAACGACCTGTTCCAGCTGATCCAGTACAGCCCGTCGACGCCGAACGTGCACGCGGTGCCGCTGCTGATGATTCCGCCGTGCATCAACAAATTCTACATCCTCGACCTCCAACCGGAAAATTCGCTGGTGCGTTACGTGGTTGACCAGGGCAATACCGTATTCATGGTCTCGTGGCGCAATCCCGACAAGTCGATGGGCTCGCTCACCTGGGACGACTATGTCGAGCGCGGCGCGATCGAGGCGATCGATGTGGCGCGCGAAATCAGCGGCCAGGAGAAGGTGCACGTGTTCGGCTTCTGCGTCGGCGGCACGATCGCCGCCTCGGCGCTGTCGGTACTGGCCGCGCGCGACCGCCAGCCGGCCGCGAGCCTGTCCCTGCTCACGACCCTGCTCGATTTTTCCGACGCCGGCGTGCTCGAGGTGTTCATCGATGAAACCCAGGTGGCGCTGCGCGAGCAGAAGCTGGCCAAGGGCGGCATCATGCCGGGCGGCGACCTGGCAAGCACCTTCTCGGCCCTGCGCCCGAACGACCTGGTGTGGAACTACGTCCAGCAGAACTACCTGAAGGGCAAGACGCCGCCGGCATTCGACCTGCTGTACTGGAACGCCGACAGCACCAACCTGCCGGGCCCGATGTTTTGCTCCTACCTGCGTAACATGTATCTCGAGGACAAGCTCAAGCAGCCGGGCGCGATGACCGTGTGCGGCGTGCCGGTCGACCTCGGCCGCATCGACTGCCCGACCTTCATCTACGGTTCGAAGGAAGACCACATCGTGCCGTGGCAGGCCGCGTTCGCCTCGGTGAACCTGCTCAACCCGAAGAAGCCGAAGGCGAACCGCTTCGTGCTGGGCGCTTCGGGTCACATTGCCGGGGTGATCAACCCGGCCTCGAAGAACAAGCGCAGCCACTGGGTGAATGAGGCGCGCGATGTGGGCGAAAAGAGCGAAAAGAACGACAAGCGCGGTAAGGGCGGCAAAGGCGAAAAGAACATCATCCCGCTGACGGCCGAGGGCTGGTTTGCCGGCGCAGAAGAGCGCAAGGGCAGCTGGTGGCCGGAGTGGGCGCGCTTCCTGCAAGAAAACGGTGGCGCCGAGGTGCCGGCACCTGCCCAGCCGGGCAACGACCGTTATCAGCCGACCGAACCGGCGCCGGGACGGTATGTCAAGGTGAGGGCGGAGGGATTGTAGAGTGAAGGGCAAGGCAGCGTAATAATTGCTGCACCTGCGCAACGAACGTGGTATTTTTAGTTGGTTTGGCCGGGCGGCGCCATGGCGCCGCCCGGACATAATCGACGCCGGCTTTTTGGTAATTATTCAAAAGCGTTCCGCCCATGCATGGCAGCGACGCAATTTATGGAACCTGAGATGAGCAGTGGAAAAAACAGTACCGAACGCCTGATCAAGAAATACCCGAACCGTCGCCTCTACGACACCCAGACCAGTTCCTACATTACCTTGACAGACGTAAAGCAACTCGTCCTCGACGCCGACGAGTTTACCGTCGTCGACGCCAAGACGAGCGAAGACCTGACCCGCAGCATCCTGTTGCAGATCATCCTGGAAGAGGAAGCCAACGGCGCGCCGATGTTTACCAGCCCGGTGCTGGCGCAGATCATCCGTTACTACGGCCATGCCATGCAGGGCATGATGGGTTCCTACCTGGAAAAGAACGTGCAGGCGTTCACCGACATCCAGAACAAGTTCACCAGCAACGCCGCCGGCGCCATCGAAGGCAAGCCCTTCAGTCCAGAAATGTGGGCGCAGTTCATGAACGTGCAGGGCCCGATGATGCAGGGCATGATGAACAACTACATCGACCAGAGCAAGAACCTGTTCGTGCAGATGCAGGAGCAGATGCAGAACCAGAGCAAGGCGCTGTTCAGCGCGTTCCCGTTCCCGCCGACAACGACCACGACGCCGACAGACAAGAAGTGATTGCGTAGGCGGGGCGTCCGCGTCCCGTTTCGCTGAATGCCCGGCCCTGTGCCGGGCATTTTGTTTTTGAGGCAACGGCCGCGTTGCACAATGGCCCGCCTGGCACCCAAAACGGTCCATCCGGTGTCCTGCCAGCCCCGCTTCAGGTACAATCGCAGATTGCCCAGAATGTTTACCTTCCCGCCGCTCATGCTCGAACTCCGCCGTAATCCCGCACCTGTTACTACCGCTACCCCTGCTGAAGTCGCCGCTGCTGTCGCCGCTGCCCCGAAGGTCGGTTTCGTCTCGCTCGGCTGCCCGAAGGCGCTGGTCGACTCGGAGCAGATCCTGACCCAGCTGCGTGCCGAGGGCTACCAGACCGCCAAGTCGTATGACGGGGCCGACCTCGTCATCGTCAACACCTGCGGCTTCATCGATGCCGCGGTGCAGGAGTCGCTCGACGCGATCGGCGAAGCGCTGGCCGAGAACGGCAAAGTCATCGTCACCGGCTGCCTGGGCGCGAAGAAGGATGCGGCGGGCGAAGATATTATTACCAAGGTCCACCCGAAGGTGCTGGCCGTGACCGGCCCGCATGCGATGGCAGAGGTGATGGAGTCGGTGCACCTGCACCTGCCGATGACGCACAACCCGTTCATCGACCTGATGCCGGACCACGGCGTCAAGCTCACGCCAAAGCATTACGCCTACCTGAAGATTTCCGAGGGCTGCAATCACCGCTGCAGCTTCTGCATCATCCCGTCGATGCGCGGCGACCTGGTGTCGCGTCCGATCCACGACGTGCTGAAGGAAGCGGAAAACCTGTTCAAAGCCGGCGTCAAGGAATTGCTGGTGATTTCGCAGGACACGAGCGCGTATGGCGTGGACGTCAAGTTCCGCACCGGTTTCTGGAACGGCCGCCCGATCAAGACCCACATGACCCAGCTGACCGAAGCGCTGGGCCAGCTCGCGCGCCAGTACGACGCCTGGGTGCGCCTGCACTACGTCTATCCGTACCCGCACGTCGACCAGGTCATTCCGCTGATGGGCGACGGCCACGTGCTGCCTTACCTCGACATCCCGATGCAGCACGCCCATCCTGACGTCCTGAAGCGCATGAAGCGCCCCGCAAGCGGCGAAAAAAACCTCGACCGCATCCTGGCCTGGCGCGCGATGAATCCGGACCTGACGATCCGCTCGACCTTCATTGCCGGCTTCCCCGGTGAAACCGAAGCCGAGTTCGAATACCTGCTCGAGTTCCTGAAGGAAGCGCAGATCGACCGCCTGGGCTGCTTCGCTTACTCGCCTGTGGAAGGCGCGACGGCCAACCTGCTGGCCAATCCGGTGCCGGAAGCAGTACGTGAAGAGCGCCGCGCGCGCGTCATGCTGCTGCAGGAGGAAATCTCGCTCAAGCGCCTGCAGGCAAAAGTCGGCAAGACGATTCGCGTGCTGATCGACGAAGTCACGCCGCGCGAAGCGATCGGCCGCTCGAGCGCGGACGCGCCGGAAATCGACGGCGTGGTCCACATCAAGCGCTCGCTCATTCCCGGCAAGGCCAAGCTGGCCGTGGGCCAGTTCGCCGACGTCGTCGTCACCAAGGCCGATGCGCACGACCTCTGGGCCAGCGTAGTGTAAAAGGGCGGGGGAAGGCCATGACCACGAAGTTGCTCCCGAAGTTACTCGCAAAGTCGCTCCAGACCACCATCGTCCACACCGATTACACGGCGCCCGGCGGCTTTGCCGCCTACCCGCCGGCGATCCACCACGCGTCCACCGTGCTGTTCGAGAATGTGGCGGCGATGCGCTCCGGCCAGTGGAAGGACAAAACGGCCTATACCTATGGCCTGCACGGCACGCCGACCACTTTCACGCTGGAAGCGCGCCTGGCCGAGATCGAAGGCGGCAGCCATTGCCTGCTGGCGCCTTCCGGACTGGCGGCGATCGCGATGGTCGACTTCGCCCTGTTGAAAACGGGCGACGATGTGCTGCTGCCGGATAACGTCTACAACCCGAACCGCGAGCTGGGGCGCTGGCTCACGAACGATTTCGGCATCACCGCACGTTACTATGACCCCCTGATCGGCGCAGGCATCGCCGACCTGATCCAGCCGAATACCAGGCTGATCTGGACCGAGGCGCCGGGTTCGGTGTCGATGGAAGTGCCGGACTTGCCAGCCATCTGCGCCGCGGCGCATGCGCGCGGCGTACTCGTCGCGCTCGACAACACATGGTCGGCCGGGCTCGCACTGCGCGGTTTCGAGCTCGGCGTCGACATCGTCATGCACGCGCTGACCAAATACCAGTCGGGCGGCTCCGACGTGCTGATGGGCGCCCTGATCACCCGCGACCGGGCCGTGCACGACCGGCTCGCCATGGCGCACATGCGCCTGGGGATGGGCGTGAGCGCGGACGATGCCTATCTCGTGATGCGCGGCCTGCCGACCATGAAGCTGCGTTTCGAAGCGCACGATGCCGCGGCGCGCAAGGTTGCCGCCTGGCTGAAAAGCCGCCCGGAAATCACGACGGTGCTGCACCCGGCCTTCGAGGATTGCCCGGGGCACGCCATCTGGCGCCGCGATTTTACCGGCGCCGGCGGCCTGTTCTCGGTCATTTTCGACGAGCGCTATACCGAAGAGCAAACCGACCGCTTCGTCGATTCGCTCACCCTGTTCGGACTCGGCTACAGCTGGGGCGGCGCGAACAGCCTGGTGATGCCGTACCGGATGACGGCGATTCGCCGCAACTGGCAGGGCAGGGGCGTGCTGGTGCGCTTCAACATTGGCCTGGAAGAGCCGGATGACCTGATCGCCGACATGGCGCAGGCATTGGACCGGCTGAACTAGCCCGTCTGCGGCGCCAGCAGGCGTCACGCGCAGCCAACAGCCACCGCAATGCGGTGGTTTTTTTTCGCCTGTCGACAGCCTTAGTTGATCTAATGCAACACGGTTCAGCCCGGGCATGCTGCCGAATTGAATAGTTTTGCGCTTTCCCGTTTCCCCGCGGCAACATACGTGATAAACTTTTTCTTTGTGGAAATACTGGTGACGGATTCATAAGATCAGCGCACCTTCAACACTACGGGAAAAACGGTTTATGTCGCTTACCGACACTGTTCGGCGTGAAGAAGTCATATGGGCCCTGGGGAGCCTGTGCGGTTTCTATCGCATTCCCTTCGACAGTGCCCTGGTCGCCCAGCAGTTCCCGCCTCCCTACAACCTGGGCAGCTTCCACGAGATGGCCCGTTCGCTCGGCATCAAGAGCGGCAGCTGCGATCTTGCCGGCGTCGACTGGCAACAGCTCTCCCTGCCTGCGGTCGCTTTCCTGCGTGCCGAACAGCCAGAGGCCGGCACGAGCGCCGTCCTGGTCGTAAAGGCCGATGGCAAGCTGCTGAGCGTCTTTCGCGCCGGCAGCGACACACCCGAGTCGATCACGGTCGAGGAAGCCGCGCTGCGCTTCGCCCCGAGCATCCTGTTGTTCGGCAAGGAGCCCGATGTCGGCAGCACGGACGGCGACGAGGAAATCGCCGGCTTCACTCAGGAAAAAAAGGCGTTCGGCTTCCGCTGGTTCGTCCCCGAACTCCTGAAGCACAAGTCGATCTGGCGCGATGTCCTGCTGGCCTCGCTGGCGATCCAGCTGGTCGGCCTGGCCACGCCTCTATTCACCCAAGCCATCATCGACAAGGTGGTGGTGCACCAGACCAAGAACACGCTGCTCGTGCTCGGCATCGGCCTCTTGATGTTCATGCTGTTTACCTCCGTCATGACCTGGCTGCGCCAATACCTGGTGCTGCACACCGGCAACCGCATCGACGCCGTATTGGGGAGCGAAGTGTTCCGCCACATGCTGCGCCTGCCGCTGCCGTATTTCGAGCAGCGCCCGACCGGCACCCTGGTCGCGCGCCTGCAGGGCGTCGAGACCATCCGCGAATTCATTTCCGGCGCGGCCGTCACCCTGATCCTCGACCTGCCATTCCTGCTCATTTTCCTGGGCGTCATGTTCAGCTACAGCTGGCAGCTGTCCCTGATCGCGGTCGGGCTGCTCGGGGTGATTGCCCTGATGAGCGTGCTGGTGACGCCGCTGTTTCGCGAGCGCCTCAACCAGCAGTTCATGCTGGGCGCGCGCAACCAGGCTTTTCTCACCGAATACCTGGCCGGCATGGGCACCGTCAAGTCGCTGCAGATGGAGCCGGACGTCGACCGCAAGTACAGCGACCTGCTGGCCCAGTACCTGGCCGCCGGCTTTTCCACCAAGCAGGTCGGCAATACTTATAACGTGGCCGCCAACGCAGTCGAGCAGGTGATGACGCTGTCGATCCTGCTGGTCGGCGCCGTGCTGGTGATGGGGAATGACGGCTTCACCGTCGGCATGCTGGTTGCCTTCCAGATGTTTGCCGGCCGCATGAGCCAGCCGATGCTGCGGCTGTCCGGCCTGTGGCAGGAATTCCAGCAGGCGAATATTGCCGTCAAGCGCCTGGGCGACATGATGGACATGCCGGCCGAGCCGTATGCGCTGGTGCCGAGCCGCGAAGCGAAGGCGCAGGGGCAGCTGGAGCTGGTGAACGTGTCCTTCCGTTATTCCGAGCACCATCCCTGGCTGTACCGCAACCTGAACCTCGCCTTCAAGCCGGGCCGCCTCAGTGTGCTGATGGGCCCGTCCGGCTGCGGCAAGAGCACGCTGGCCAAGCTGATGCTCGGTTTTTACCAGCCCAGCGACGGGCGGGTAGAGCTCGACGGGCGCGACATCCGCTTCCTCGCCGCGAACGAGCTGCGGCAAGTGTTCGGCGTGGTGCCGCAGGAAACGGTGCTGTTTTCCGGGACGATCTACGACAACCTGGTCATGGCCTACCCACATGCCAGTTTCGAGGACGTGATCGCCGCCTGTAAGGCCGCCGAAATCCACGAGACGATCGACAAGCTGCCGCAGGGATACCAGACCGAGATCGGCGAGCGCGGCACCGGCCTGTCCGGCGGCCAGCGCCAGCGCCTGGCGATCGCACGCGCGCTGCTGCGCAAGCCGGGCATCCTGATTTTCGACGAGGCCGTCTCGAACCTCGACCAGCACACCGCCGAGCAGTTCGCCCGCACCGTGAACTCGCTCAAGGGGAAGGTCACGATGGTATTCATCACCCACCAGATTCCGCGCGGCCTGCAGGTCGACGAAGTATTCAGCTTCGACAAGTCTGCGCAGGCGACCAGGCAGGCCGCACCCAAAATGCAGGTCGTGCCGCCATCCACCCCGGCTCCGGCCGCCCGAACCAATCCCTGAACGCGAACTGACCGCAGTTCGCCCCGCTAAAAAGAGGAAATGCAATGACAACTGTAAACTCGTCCGTGACCACCACGCTGGCCTCGAATGTCAACGACCTGGTCCTGACCGGCACAGCCGACATCGACGGCACCGGCAACGCGCTGCACAATACGATCACCGGCAACGCCGGCGCCAACGTACTGGACGGCCGCAGCGGTGCGGACACGCTGGTCGGCGGTGCGGGCAACGATACCTATGTTGTCGACCATGCGCTCGACCGGGTGGTGGAAAATGCGGACGAAGGAACGGACACGGTCCAGTCGAGCGTCACCCATACCCTGGCGGACGGTGTCGAGCACCTCACGCTGACGGGTTCGGGCAGCATCGACGGCACCGGCAACGCGCTCGGTAACGTCATTACCGGCAATATCGGCATCAACACCCTGAGGGGCCTGGAAGGCAACGACACGCTGCTCGGCAACCTGGGCGCGGACACCCTCGACGGCGGCGCCGGCGACGACAACATGCAGGGCGGCCTGGGCGACGACAGCTATGTGGTCGACTCCGTGGGCGACGTCGTGGTCGAGGTCGCGAATGGCGGCGCGGATACTGTTCGTTCAGCCATTTCGTACGCGCTCGGCGACAACCTCGAGCACCTGACCCTGACGGGCGCGCTGGATATCGACGGCGCCGGTAACGGACTGAACAACATCATCACCGGCAACAGCGGCGCCAACACGATTGCGGCCGGCGCAGGCGCCGACACCGTGCATGCGGGCGGCGGCAACGATACCGCCTTCGGCGGCGACGGCAACGACGCGATCAACGGCGACGCCGGCGACGATGCGCTGTACGGCGAGGCCGGCAACGATACCGTCAACGGCGGCAGCGGCGCCGACCGGATGGAAGGCGGCATCGGCGACGATACCTATGTCGTCGACGACGCGGGCGACCTCGTCGTCGAAGCGCAGGGCGCCGGCACCGATCTCGTGCAGTCCAGCATTTCGACCACGCTGACGGAGAACGTCGAGAACCTGACCTTGACCGGCACGGCTTCCACCGACGGCACCGGCAACACGCTCGATAACGTCATCAACGGCAGCGGCGCCGCGAATACGCTGCACGGCCTGGAAGGCAACGATATTCTGAATGGCCACGGCGGCGACGACCGCCTGCTTGGTGGGGACGGCAACGACACCCTCGACGGCGGGGCCGGCGCTGACGCGCTGCAGGGCGACAGTGGCGACGACACCTATATCGTCGACAACGTCCTCGATACGGTGGTCGAACTGGAAGGCAAGGGCATCGACAAGGTCGTGGCAGGCGTGAGCTACACGCTGGCCGCCAACGTCGAGAACCTGACGCTCGGCAGCGCTGCCCTGAACGGCTCGGGCAACGAACTCGACAACGTCGTTACCGGCAGCAACGCCAGCAACGTACTGAAGGGCCTCGACGGCAACGACACGCTGATCGGCAACGCCGGCAACGACACGCTCGACGGCGGCAGCGGCGCCGACGACATGCAGGGCGGCGTCGGCGACGACACCTATGTCGTCGACCAGGCCGGCGACAAGGTCAGCGAGGCGGCAGGCGCCGGCAGCGACACGGTCCAATCCGGCATCACGTACACGCTGGGCGACAACTTCGAGAACCTGGTCCTGACCGGCGCCGACAGCCTCGACGGCACGGGCAATGCGCTGAATAACGCGATGACTGGCAATACCGGCAACAACAGCTTCGCCGGCGGCGCCGGCGACGACAAGCTCAATGGTGAGGCGGGCGACGACACCCTGTTTGGCGAGGCCGGCAACGACACCATTGATGGCGGCAGCGGCGCCGACCGCATGGAAGGCGGCGCCGGCAACGACGTGTACGTCCTCGATCATGTTGGCGACCTGGTGGTCGAAGCCGGCAATGCCGGCAGCGACCTGGTCAATTCAAGCATCACCTACACGCTGACCGATCACGTCGAGAACCTGACCCTGACCGGCACGGCCGACATCGACGGCACCGGCAACGAGCTGGACAACACCATTAACGGCAACACGGGCGCCAACGTTCTCGACGGCCGCGCCGGCAACGACACGATCAACGGCAACCTCGGTGCCGACCTGCTCATCGGCGACGAGGGCAACGACCTGCTCAACGGCGACGCCGGCGACGACCGCCTGCAGGGCGACGGCGGCAACGACAGGCTCAACGGCGGCATCGGCCTCGACCACATGGCCGGCGGCACGGGCGACGACACCTATGTCGTCGACAACGCGGGCGACCAGGTCCTGGAGAACGGCGGCGAGGGCATCGACCTGGTCGAATCAAGCATCGACTACAGCCTGA
This sequence comes from Massilia niabensis, assembly GCF_042655085.1. Classification (NCBI taxonomy): domain Bacteria; kingdom Pseudomonadati; phylum Pseudomonadota; class Betaproteobacteria; order Burkholderiales; family Oxalobacteraceae; genus Massilia; species Massilia niabensis. The sequence continues at coordinate 144,628 of NZ_JBHSMU010000013.1, forward strand.
CGGCCAATGTCGAGAACCTGACGCTGACCGGCGGGGCGTATACGGCCGGTTTCGGTAATGAACTCGACAACGTCATCACCGGCAACGGCGGCAACAACCTGCTGTCCGGACAGGACGGCGCGGACACGCTGGCCGGCATGAGTGGCAACGACTCGCTCGACGGCGGCCTTGGCGCCGACCTGATGCAGGGTGGCCACGGCAACGACAGCTATATGGTCGAGAATGCCGGCGACATCGTCGAGGAAAGCCTCGGCCAGGGCACGGACACCGTGTTCTCGGATATCGACTACACGCTCACCGCTAACGTCGAGAACCTGATGCTGGATGGTTCGGACGACCTGGTCGGCAACGGCAACGCGCTGAACAACTTCATCAGGGGCAACCGAGGCAACAACACGATCAGCGCCGGCGACGGCGCCGACACCGTCAATGCGGGCCTCGGCGATGACGCTGTTTCCGGCGGCAACGGTGACGACAGCCTGAACGGCCAGGATGGCAGCGACCGCCTGTCGGGCGACGCCGGCAACGACACCATCGACGGCGGCACCGGCGCCGATGTGATGGCTGGCGGCCTGGGCGACGACACTTTCATGGTGGATGACGACGGCGACCTGGTGGTCGAGGCGGCTGGCGAAGGTACCGACCTCGTGAAATCGAACATCACCGACACGCTGACCGACAATGTCGAGAACCTGACCCTCACGGGCAGCGCGCACATCGACGGTACCGGTAATGAACTGGCCAACAGGATCGTGGGCAATGAGGGCGGGAACGTCCTTGACGGCCGCGCCGGTGACGACCTCATCTATGCCTACAACGGCAACGATACCCTCATCGGCGGCGACGGCAACGACAGCCTGCACGGCGAAGCCGGAAACGATGTCCTGCAGGGCGACGCGGGCAACGACTTGCTGAACGGCGGTGTGGGGAGCGACGCCATGGCCGGCGGCAGCGGCGACGACACCTATGTGGTCGACCAGGCGGGCGACCTGGTGATCGAAAACGTGGGCGAGGGCAAGGACACGGTCCAGTCCTCGGTCAACTACGCTTTGACCGGCAATGTCGAGAACCTGCTCCTGACCGGTGGCGGCAACATCAGCGGCACCGGCAACGCGCTCGACAACGTCATCACCGGCAACTACGCCAACAACGTGCTCAATGGCGAAGCGGGCAACGACACGCTGTTCGGCGACTACGGCGACGACACGCTCGACGGCGGCAGCGGCGCCGACAACATGCAGGGCGGCTTCGGCAGCGATACCTATATCGTCGACGACGCCAACGATGTCGTCAGCGAGGCGGCGGGCAGCGGCATCGATACCGTACGCTCGTCGCTCAGCCACACGCTCTCGGCCAATGTCGAGAACCTGACCCTGACCGGCAGTGAGCACCTGTCCGGCACCGGCAACGCGCTGGGCAACACGATCACCGGCAATGCCGGCAACAACCTGATCGATGGCGGTGCAGGCGCCGACACGATGACCGGCGGCGCGGGCGACGACACGTATATCGTCGACGCCACCGGCGACCTGGTCAGTGAAACGGCCGGCGCCGGTGTCGACATCGTCTACGCCAGCGCGACCCATACGCTGTCCGCCAACGTCGAGCACCTGGTCCTGACGGGCACGGGCGCCATCAACGGCAGCGGCAACGCCCAGGACAACACCATCACCGGCAACGGGGCCAGCAACCTGCTCAGCGGCATGGCCGGCAACGACTTCATCACCGCTGGCGCGGGCAACGACACGCTCGACGGCGGCCTCGGCGCCGATACGCTGCTGGGCGGTACCGGCAACGACACCTATGTCGTGGACGACGCGGCCGACAGCGTGATCGAACACGCGGGCGAGGGCGTCGATACGGTCCAGTCGAGCATCAGCACGACGCTCGGCGCGCACCTCGAACACCTGACCCTGACCGGTTCCGCGCACCTCGCCGGCACCGGCAATGCGTTCGATAACCTCATCACCGGCAACAGCGGCAACAATGTGCTGGACGGCGGCGACGGCAACGACACGCTGGTGGGCGGTCTTGGTGCCGACACCCTCATCGGCGGTCTCGGCGCCGACAGCCTGCAGGGCGGCGCGGGCGACGACACTTACCTCGTCGACGCGAACGACACGGTGGTCGAAGCGGCCGGCGCCGGCATCGATACGGTGCACTCGAACGCGACCTACCTGCTCGGCGCGAACCTCGAAAACCTGGTGCTGACGGGTAGCGACAACGTCAACGGCTCCGGCAACGCGCTCGTCAACAACATCCTGGGCAACAGCGGTAACAACGTGCTCAGCGGCGGCGCCGGGGCCGATACCCTGGCCGGCGGCGCAGGCGACGACACTTATTTTGTCGACAACTCGGGCGACATCGTGAACGAAGCCGGCGGCGAGGGCGACGATACGGTCATCGCCAGCGCGAATTACCTGCTGTCGGCCAACGTGGAGACCCTGGTCCTGAGCGGCAGCGCGAACATCAGTGGCACCGGTAACGCGGGCAACAACATCATCCGCGGCAACAGCGGCGCCAACCTGCTCGACGGCGGCGCGGGTGACGACGCCCTGGGCGGCAGCGCCGGCAACGACACCCTGAACGGCGGCGACGGCAACGACACCCTCGACGGCGGCCTCGACGCCGACATGATGCAGGGCGGCGCCGGCGACGACACGTATATCGTCGACAATGCCGGTGATACCGTCAATGAGGCGGCCGGCAACGGCGTGGATACCGTACTGGCCAGCGCGAGCCACGCCATGGGAGCCAACGTCGAGAACCTGGTCCTGACGGGTAGCGCGAACATCACGGGCAGCGGCAACGCCCTGGACAACGCCCTCACCGGCAATAGCGGCGACAACCAGCTCTCCGGCATGGACGGCAACGACCTGCTCGCGGGCGGCACCGGCAACGACGAGCTGCTGGGCGGCGCGGGCGACGACACCTATGTATTCGGCGCCGGCGACGGCCATGAGCGAATCATCGACGCGCAAGGCAAGGGCACGCTGAGCATCCGAGGCGGCCTGAGCGTGAACGACCTGCACGCCGAGCAGGCCGGCAATGACCTGGTGCTCACCATCGTGGCAACCGGCGACAGCGTGGTGCTGGTCGACTGGCTGGTCCAGGGCGAGGGCGTGACGCAAATCGTCTTCGAGGACGGCAGCACGATCGATCAGGGCGGCATGGCCGCGCTGCTCAATGCCGCCCCGACCGCATTTGACGACGGTGTCGCCGTATTCGAGGACGGGGGCCTGGTCAACGTGCCGGTAACCCAGCTGCTGGCGAACGACACCGATCCCGATGCGGGCGACGTCCTGACCGTGATTACAGTGGGCGAATCGGCCATCGGCGCGTCCATCAGCCTGGACGGCGACGACATCAGCTACGACATCGGCGAGCGCTTCCAGGAGCTGGCGCAGGGCGAAGTCGTGAACGACAGCTTCAGCTACACGATCACGGACGAGATGGGCGAAACCTCGACGGCCGTCGTGAACGTCCAGGTCATCGGCGTCAACGATGCGGCCGTGACCGGGCTTGACGCGGCCGCGATGCTTGAGGACAGCGCGACCACGGTGAGCGGCAACGTGCTGGCCAACGACAGCGACGTCGACAACGGCACCGTGCTCCAGGTGGCAGCCCCGGGCACCATTGCCGGCATCTACGGCAGCCTGACGATAGCGCAGGACGGCAGCTACACGTATAGCCTGAACGATGGCGCGGCCAACGTGCAGGGCCTGAACGCGGGCGAAGTCGTGCTCGATTCGTTCGCCTACGTCGCTACCGACGGCATCGAGGGCGTCGCTTCCACGCTGGACATCACGGTCACCGGCACCAACGATGCACCGGTGGTGAGCAGCGACGCGGCCCAGGTGCAGGAAGACGGCCAGATCGCCGCCAGCGGCAACGTCCTGGCGAACGACCGTGACCTCGACAGCGGCACTGCCCTGGCCGTGGCGGTGCCGGGCGTCTACACCGGCGCCTATGGCACCCTGACGCTGGCCGCGGACGGCAGCTATACCTATAGCCTGGATAACGGCGCGGCAAACGTGCAGTCGCTGGCCGAAGGCCAGTCGGTGGTCGACAGCTTCGGCTACTCGGCGACCGACGGCACGGCAGCGGTCGCGTCGACGCTGGACATCACGATCACCGGCAGCAACGACGCGCCGGTGCTGGCGGCCGACACCGCGCGGGTGGAAGAGGATGCAGCCGGCATCGCCGGCAACCTGCTGGCGAACGACGGCGACGTTGACGCCGGCGCCGTCCTGGCGGTGAGCGCCCGCACGACGCAAGGCAGCCATGGCGCCTTGACTGTCAATGCCGACGGCAGCTACGTGTACCAGCTCGATGCCGCCGTGGTGCAGTCGATGGGCCGGGATGCTTCCGCCTTCGAGCGCTTCAGCTACGGTGCGACCGACGGCATGGCCAGCGGCAGCGCGACGCTCGACATCACGGTCGCCGGCGCCAACGACGCACCTATCGTCGTGACGCCGCTCGCCGACAAGGCGCTCACCTTTAACAAGGCGTTCTCGTTCAAGCTGCCGGCCGACAGCTTCCGCGACCTCGACCAGGGCGACACGCTGACCTATGCAGCGACCCTGGCCGATGGCTCGAAGCTGCCGGACTGGCTGAAGTTCGACGCGGCTACCGGCACCTTTGCCGGCACCTCACCGAAGCAGCTGGGTTCGATCGACGTGCGCGTCACCGCGACTGACGCGGTAGCCGCCACCGGCAGCACCGCCGGCAGCCTGTCCGCGTCGGACGTGTTCACCGTGTCGGTCAGCCACGGCAACGAAGGCGTCGGTAACGGCGAGGATGCGGCGCCACCCGGCCACGATGTCGACCAGAACGATGGCCCGGGCACCGGCCCGGGTAATCCGGGCTCGAAGGGCGGCAGCAAATTGAACTTGTCGCTCGGCGTCAGCGCGCCGAACAACGCAACAAACGGTGCAGCGACCGTGTCGGTTGCCGCCACGGCGGAGGCGCCGAATGCGCTGGGCGTCCCGGCCCTGCTCAGCGCCAGCAAGATCGTCGAGTTCAGCCAGCCGGCCGGCAGCATCGGCAACACCACCTCGGCGCAGAGCTTCGGCGCCTGGCTGAAGGTGGACCTGGCGGTGTCGGAAGCGCTGGCGGCCAAGCAGACGCTGACCTGGCTCGACGATCGCAACGGCGCCGATACCGGCGCCCTGGCCAAGGCGACCTTCGGCTTCCTCGGCTCGAGCACCGCCTTCGGCGGGGGCGGCCTGTCGCTGTCGGGCAGCGGCGGCGTCGAGCTGAAGGGCTTCGAGGGCCTGGGCAAGGGTACGAAGAAGCTCAAGTAAGACGGTGAACAGCCGTAAACAGAAGTAATAGAGGAAGGCGGCGTGCCCGAACCGGATCACCGGTTTCGGGCACGTCCCGTTTAATCGAAATGAGCCCATTGAGTTCCCCATCGTGAAAAAATCCACGGCCAAAGCGTCCAGCGCACTCGACTTTTCGCCGCCACTGCTGCGCCTGCAGGCCTCGAGTCCGAATCCGCTCGGCCGCAAGGTCGTGTGGGCGCTGCTCATCCTGCTGGTGCTGCTGGCCGTCTGGATGGTGGCCGGCCGGCTCGACATCGTCGCGGTGGCCGAGGGCAAGCTGGTCCCGCAGAGCTATGTCAAGATTGTCCAGCCGGCCGAATCGGGCATCGTCAAGGAAATACTGGTGAAGGAGGGCGATACCGTGCGCGCCGGGCAAGTCCTGATGCGCATGGATACCCTGATCACCGACGCCGACGCCAACTCGATCGCGGCCGACTTGCAGGGCAAGCGCCTGGCGCTGCGCCGGGTCGATGCCGAGCTGGCCGACGCCGCGTTCCAGGCCCAGCCTGGCGACTCGCCGCACCTGCTGGCCGCCGCCCAGTCCCAGTACCGCGCCAACCGCGCCGCCTTCCAGGCCGCGCTGGCCGAAGAAAAAAGCCGGCTGGCCAAGGCCAGGCAGGACCTGGCGGCGGCGCTCGAGATCCAGCGCAAGTTCAGCGCCGTGCTGCCGCACTACCGCGAGCAGGAAAAGGCCTTCGAGAAGCTCGGCAAGGATGGTTTCGCAGGCGGTGTGCTGGTCAGCGACAAGCGGCGCGAGCGCATCGAGAAGGAGCAGGAGCTGGCGACCCAGGACCACATGATCGAGTCGGCCAAGGCCGGCGTGCAGCAGTCGGAGATGAAGCTGGTCCAGATCGATTCGGACTACCGCCGCCAGCTGCATGTCGAGCGCGGGGAAGCGCAGCGCGCTTTCGACCAGCTGTCGCAGGAACTGGCGAAGCAGACGCACCGCAAGGAACTGCTCGAGCTGAAAGCGACGCAGGACAGCGTCGTCAAGGAGCTGGCCACGCATTCGGTCGGTACCGTGGTCCAGCCGGGAACGGTCCTGCTGACGCTGGTGCCGAACGACGAAACCCTGCGCGCCGAGGTATGGCTCACGAACGACGACATCGGTTTCGTCAGGCAGGGCCAGACCGTGCGCCTGAAGTTCGCGGCCTTCCCGTTCCAGAAGTACGGCATGCTGGAGGGGACGGTCGAGCACATCGGCGCCGACTCGGTCGAGAGCGGGCAGAACGCCGGCGCCCAGGCCACGCCGGGGGCGACGCAGCCCTCCACCTTCAAGGCGCTGGTGACCCTGAAGAGCGCCTCGCTCGAAGCCAACGGTACGCGCTTCCCCTTGAGCGCCGGCATGCAGGCCAACGCCGAAATCCTGCTGGGCACGCGCACCGTGCTCGAATACCTGCTCTCGCCGATGCAGAAGGCCTGGCACGAGGCGGCCCGCGAACGCTGATGGGATGGTGGCAGGGCGTAAAAAAGGGAGCCGAGGCTCCCTTTTTTTATGGATGAGAACTACTGCCGCAAGCTTTATTGTTTCAACACCCGGCGCAGCGTGCTCGACAGGTCTTCGACCGAGAACTTGGCCACATAGGCGTCGGCCCCGATGTTCTTCACGTGTTCTTCGTTCGTCGTGCCTGACAGCGAGGAGTGAATCACCACCGGCAGGTTCGCCAGTCGCGCGCTCTTCTTGATGTTGCGGGTCAGCGTGAAGCCGTCCATCTCCGGCATCTCGAGGTCGGTCAGCACCAGGGCCACCTTGTCGTAGACGCTCTTGCCTTCGCTCTCGGCGGCATTCGCGATGCTGCCCAGCTGCTCCCAGGCTTCCTTGCCGCTTTTCGTCATCACGAAGGGCAGGCCCATGGCTTCCAGGCCCTGCTCGATGAGCGCGCGCGCCACCACCGAGTCGTCCGCTGCCAGGATGATCGAACCCGGCTTGATCTGGATCCTGGCGCCGACGCTCTGCGGGTTGATCGTCGACCCGGCTTCAGGGTTCATGTTGCGCAGGATGGTTTCGACGTCGAGCACCTGGGCCAGGCGGCCCGGCTCGCCGTTTTCGCCCTCGAGCCGGGCGATGCTGGTGACCATGCCGCTGCCGGCGCTGCTCTCGGCCGACATCACCTGGCTCCAGTCGAGACGCACGATTTCTTCGACGCTCTCCACCGCGAAGGCCTGCGTGGTACGCGCGAATTCGGTGACCAGCATGATGTTCAGGCCGGTCTTCGGCTTGACGCCGGCGATTGCCGGCAGGTCGAGCACCTGGATGATCTGGCCGCGCAGGTTCACCACCCCGAGCACGTGCGCCGGCGAACCGGCAACGGCGGTAATGGCCGGCATCGCCACGATCTCGCGGATCTTGAATACGTTGATGCCGAACAGCTCGTTATGGTTGCCGTTGTCGTCGCCGCCAAGGCGGAAGAGCAGCAGCTCGAATTTGTTGGTACCTGCCAGCGTGCTGCGCTCGTCGACTTCCTGTTGAACCGATTTCATTTTTCGCCCTGAGTGGAGTTAGTTCCTTCAGGAAAGTATTCTAGCTGCGAAAATGGCGAAATGCGTCAAGTGATCGTCAAACTGGCATCGGTTTGTTGCTGTCCAGGTCTAAAAAACCACGAATCAGACGATACGCTTTCCACAACCACGCCAAGCCCCAGATAGCAACGGCGAGCGGGAAGCCGATAATCGTGGCGAATATGATACCGCCGACCACCATCCAGACCATGTAATACCAGAACGAGCGAATCATCCAGGTGTGATGGCTGTAGACCAGGGTGCCGCTGGTGTCCGGGCGCTTGACGTAATTGACGATCAGCGGCAGGAAGGACAGCATGCCCAGCGAAAAGAAGAAGGTACAGGCGTGGACCAGGTAGAGGACGCGCGCCAGTTGTTTGGCGTCTTGCGTCCCACGGTCCAGAACGAGTTGCTGCGACATGGTTGGCTCCTTGGAGTGGCTCCGCACGGGACGACCCCGCCTGGCCCGATTGTAGCAGCGATTTGTGGCGATTTCGCTAACGCTGCCAATCGGGCGCGGGAGCGTCCATGGCGCTAGAGTTTCGACTGCACCCAGGCGACAATGTTGCCGGCGTCCATCGCACCGGGCTGGCGCGCGATTTCCCGGCCGCCCTTGAACAGGGCCAGGGTCGGGATGCTGCGGATCGCGAAGCGCGCCGACAGGTCCTGCGCCAGTTCCGTGTTCACCTTCAGCAGGCGCACCCGCGGTTCCAGCCGGCCCGCCGCCTGCGCATAGGCGGGCGCCATCATCTTGCACGGACCGCACCACTCGGCCCAGAAGTCGACCAGGACCGGGATGTCGTTACGCGAAATGTGGCGTGCGAAGCGCTCGGATGACACGTCGAGCGGGCGCCCGGTGAAGAGCGGCTGGGCGCACTTGCCGCAGACCGGGTTGTCGGCCAGGCGCGCGGGCGCGAGCCGGTTGACGGCATCGCATTGGGGGCAGACGATGTGGATCGGGTCACTCACGATGATGGCTCCTCGGTGGTTGGCACAAACGTATTGTAAGCCGCACGGCGGACGGCCGCCGGCGTGCCCGGCTCAAGCATGCGACGTGGGCCGTTAGCCGCGCGTACAATCGCCCCGAGCATACTTGCAGAATCGCCAATGAAAAAAACGAACGACCCTTGCCCGCATTTGATCGGTTGCGCCGGCTGGAACATCCCCAAGGAAGCGGCCGCCGCCTTCCCGGAGGCGGGGAGTCACCTCGAACGCTATGCCGCCGTGTTCCCGATGGTGGAGATCAACTCGTCGTTCTACAAGCCGCACCGCCCGCAAACCTATGCGCGCTGGGCCGAGAGCGTGCCGCGCGACTTCCGCTTCGCGGTCAAGGTGCCGCGCGCGATCACGCACGACGCGCAACTCCGCGACATCGACGAGCTGCTCGCCCGGTTCGCCGGCGAGGTCGGCGAATTGAAAGACAAGCTCGGTTGCCTGCTGGTGCAGTTGCCGCCGAAATTCGGCTTCCACGACGAGACGGTGCGCGATTTCTTCCTGCGCCTGCAGGATACCTTCGGCTGCATGATCGCCTGCGAAGGGCGCCACCCGAGCTGGTTCAGCGACACCGCCACCGAACTGCTGCGCGAGCGCGGCGTCACCCGCGTGATCGCCGACCCGGCGGCCGGCCAGCCCGGCCCGCACGTGCCGACGACAAACGACGTCTACATGCGCCTGCACGGCGCGCCGCGCATTTATTACTCGTCCTATTCGCGCGACTACCTGGCCGCGCTGGTGCGCGAGCTGGAGGAGCACAAGGCCGCCGGGCGCACCGTCTGGTGCATCTTCGACAATACGGCGGCGGGCGAAGCGGTGCCGAATGCCCTCGACGTGTTGCGCGCATGCCGGGACGGCGTACCTCTTTAAAGGTGATACTGGCGGCATGGTCACGGCGACGTTTCGCTTTTACGAGGAGCTGAACGATTTCCTGCCGCGCGAGCGGCGCGGATGCGCGTTCACGGTTCCCTGCGCCCGTGCCGCGACGACGAAACACATGATCGAGGCGCTCGGCGTGCCGCACACCGAGGTCGAGCTGATCCTCGTAAACGGCGAGTCGAGCGGCCTGGATCGCCTGCTGCTTGAGGGCGACCGCGTCGCGGTCTACCCGAAATTCGAGACCTTCGACGTCGCGCCGCTGCTACGGATACGCGACAGGCCCCTGCGCCACCTGCGCTTCGTCGCCGACGCCCACCTCGGCGGCCTGGCGCGGCTGCTGCGCATGGCCGGCTTCGACACCCTGTACGACAACGGCTTCGATGACGAGGAGATCGTCGTCATCGCCGGCGAACAGGGGCGGGTGGTGCTTACGCGCGACCGCGAACTGCTCAAGCGCCGCAGCGTGACGCACGGCTGCTACCTGCATGCGATCAAGCCGGCGCTGCAGTTCCGCGAGCTGTTCCAGCGGCTCGACCTGGCAGGCATCGCCCAGCCGTTCAGCCTCTGCCTGCACTGCAACCTGCCGCTGCGGCCGGTCCCCAAGGAAGAGGTCGCCCTGCAGTTGCCCGAATCGGTACGCCAGCGGCACAATGAATTCAATACCTGCGACAGTTGCGGGCGCGTGTTCTGGAAGGGCTCGCATCACAGGCGGATGGCGGCGATGCTGGAAGCGGTGACCGTGCCGGCTGCGGTAGAATCAACAGCGCCTCCCCAACCTGGACCCTGGTAGCGTGAGCGATCCCATCCCGAACCTGCCGAATTTGCCGTTCCCGATCCGCGTCGAGTGCCCGCCCGGCGCCTGCGTCTGCGAGCGCAACCGCCTGCTCGCCGAACCGGGCGCGGACGTGCGCCCGCTCGCCATCGACCGCCGCCAGGAGCTGAATTTGATCGCGCGCATCGAGCGCGTCGACAGCTACGAGGACCTGCAGCACGTGCAGGCGCTGATCCGTAAGAACATCGGTGCCGAGCTGCGCATCGAACCCGGACCGAACGAAGTGCGCACCATGCGCGGCATCCTCATCGTGCTCGAGGAAAAACCGGGCCTGTGCAAGAAAGTGCGGCAATCAGTGGCGGCGGCGGTGCGCAAGCGCCTGCAGGAGCGCCCTGAGATCGCTTGGTCGATCCTGAATGCGAACGACCTCTTTGGTTCCGGCTGAAGTCTCGTGCTGGCCAGGGTTCAGATCTTCACGACATATTTGAGGATGATGCCGACCAGCAGCGCCGCCGCCATCGCCAGCGACAGGGCGCCATGCAGCACGTCCGAGCCGATCGACACGTCGCGCGTCATTTCTTCCTTGCTGATCTTCGCGACCCGGCTCAGCACGACGGGACGCAGCAGGCCCTGGATGCCGAGCAGGATCAGGCCGACGCCGCACAGGGTTTCGCCGATCAGGTCGCGCTGCATGCCGTTCCACAAGCCCATGCTGCCGAGGCCCATGCCGAACAGGAACCAGAAAGCGCGCGAGCCGGGGTAGCGGGAAAATTTCGATGTGTCCATGATCAAATGCTAATGGTGAAACTGCACATTATAGCCATGGCGCGAGAGCCGCCGTGGGCGAAAAAAAGGCCGCATGAACGATGCGGCCCTTCCGTCGTGCAGGTGCGCGGGTTAGCGGCGGCGGTAATGGCCGCGGTGACGGTGTCCACCCCAGCTGCGGCCGAAGCTCAAGCCCAGACCGATCGAGACGGGCGGAGTCCAGTAAGGATCCTGGACGTAGACCGGCGGATAGCCATAGCCCGGCCCGTAGAAGGGTTGCGCGCCATACCCCCGCTGCGCCCCATACACAGGCGCGCCCGGCGGGCCCGGATTGACGATGACGTTCGAGCTGGTGACGACCCCGGCGTCCCCGGCGCGCGCACCGGTGCCGAGCGGCACCGGCGTGACCGAGACCACCTGCCACTCGCTCGGGTCGCCCGACTGGGCAACACTGCGGGTGCCGTAATTGGCCGGGCCCGGGCCCGGCGTGGCGCAGCCGGCGAGTGCGGCAAGGCCTGCGATGACGAAGATGAGTTTTTTCATGACGGTCCTCCTGATGTCGCCATGATAGTGACCGCTTATCCATTTTGGCGTGGAATTACAGCTTGTTACACTCGCATCGTCTTGGCGTCCCGCCTTGGTGGAGTCGTTCGTCCGCCTAACCCACATCCGCCCGCGTGCTGCCGGAGACGAAGGGCGCCAGCGGGACGGCATTCGCCATCGCCTGGTAGCCCGCGTCGTTCGGGTGCAGGTGGTCGCCGCTGTCGTAGGCCGGCATGATGCGTACCGGATTCGCCGGGTCGCGCAGGACCGCCTCGACATCGAACAGCGCGTCGAATTCGCCGCTGGCCCGGATCCAGTTGTTGGCCGCGCGCCGCACCGCCTCGCGCGCGGCCGTGTAATACACGAAGCCCTCGAAGGGCGGCAGCGTGGCGCCGATGACCGCAATGTCGCGCGCGTGGGCCCGCGCGATGACCTGGCGCCAGCCGGCTACCAGTTCCGCGACGGGAATCGGGCTGGTGCCGGAGCTGTAGCAGATGTCGTTGATGCCGATGAGTGCGATCAGGTAGCGCACGCCGGCGGTCGCCAGCACGTCGCGGTCGAAGCGCTCGAGCGTGTCGCGCCCGGCGAGCAGGGCGGTCGGATAATCGTTGAGGAGCAGGTTCGCGCTGATGCCGCGGTTGACCACGCCGATGCGCCCGGCCGCGCCGAGGGCGGATTGCAGGCGCCGCGCCAGGTAGTCGGGCCAGCGCCGGTTGGCGTTGCTCGTGCTGCGCGCGCCGTCGGTGATCGAATCACCCAGCGCGACGATGGCGGGCACCGAGGCATCGACGTCGATTTCGGTGAGGAAGGGCCAGGACGAGATCGAGCGCGCTACCGGCAGTGCCAGCGTGGACGTGTAGTCGCCGGCGGCCGACACATAGCTGGTCTGGAAGGCGGCGTCGTGGATGGTGGTGGCCTGCACCGTGCCCGGCAGGTACAGGCTGACGGCGAGATCGGCCTGCGCTGGTACCACCAGGTCCACCGGGTCGGACAGCGCGGGCGCGCCGGCCGGGATGGTAATCGAGGCCACGCCGCCAAAGCTGAGCGGCCGTGGGCTGGCGATCGCGGCGCCGCTCGTGCGCAAGGCGATCGTGGCGCGTCCGATGCGCAGCGGCGTGCTGCCCATCTCGTTGGACACGCGGATGAGTACCCGGCCCCCGCCGATGCTGGCGCGCGCAATCAGCCGCAGGGTCTGGCCGGTAAAGCTCTGCACGCTGGCCGACGGCGGCGGGCCGGCCGGCGCGGTGCCCCAGGTGGCGCACCAGCGCTCCGCTGGGCTGGTCTGGGCCCGAGCGGGCAGCCCGGGAAGCGCCAGTGCGGCGCCCACCGCCGGGCCGGCAAGGAGGAAGCGGCGCCGAGTAGGGGCGGCGCTGGGCGGCTCGGCGGACTGGGCGGGCGAGACGTCTTTCATGATGTGCTCCTGTGGCAAGTTGGCAGGCTCCGCGCATGCGACGTGCATGGCGGGCGCGCCCCAGCCAATCTAAGTCGCCGGCAGGACCGACTCAAGAGGCGCTCGACAGGAGTTCTGCGCTGGCGCAGGAATTGATCAGATACTGCCTGTGCTTGGTTTATCCTCAAGCAATTATTTGCTTAATACAATGTATTTGCAGGGGGGCGGCGGCAGGAGGCGGGCCGCGATCCCCTGCGAGTATGCTAGCCGAGCACCGTCAGCACCCCATCGAGCCCGCTGAAATTGAGCGCGACATCGGCCTGCGCCCGCACCACCGGCTTGGCGCGGAACGCCACCGACAGGCCGGCGACGCTCATCATCTTGAGGTCGTTGGCGCCGTCGCCCATGACGATCGCCTGGCGCGTCCCGACGCCCAGCTCCGCGCACACGCGTTGCACGGTGCGCATCTTCTCCTCGGCGTCGACGATGCCGCCGATCACGCGCCCGGTCAGCCGGCCGTCTTCGACTTCCAGCAGGTTGGCATGCGTGTAGTCGAGGCCCAGCCGGCTTTTCAAGCGGTCGGTGAAGAAGGTGAAGCCGCCGGACACCAGCAGCGTTTTCAGCCCGGCCGCCTGCACGGCGGCGAGCATCGTTTCCGCACCGGGCGAGAGGCGCAGGCGCTCCTCGTACACCCGTTCCAGGCTGGATGCTTCCAGGCCCGCGAGAAGCGCGACGCGGCGCGTGAGGCTGGCGGCGAAATCGAGTTCGCCGCGCATCGCCGCCTCGGTGATCTCGGACACCTCGGCCTTCAGGCCCTGCATGTCGGCGATCTCGTCGATGCATTCGATGGTGATCAGGGTCGAGTCCATGTCCATCGCCACCAGCGCGAAGTCGGCCAGGGTACGGCCGGCTTCGATAAAGGTGGCATCGACCTGCGCGCCCAGGGCCGCCGCGTGCACCGCCTCGATTATGTCTGTCGAATGGGCGACGTCCTCGCCACGCAGGGCCTTGTCGCCGATTGCCGCCGTGCGCGCGGGCCGGGCGAGGGCGGCAACCGCTTCCAGCGTCGCCATGGAAGCATTCGGGCCTTGTACTACCAGATTCATCGTCTTCGTCATTGTCTATGCCAACAATTGTTTGATTGTCTGCTTCACCTGCAGCACGCGTGCCGCCAGGTCCGGCATGGCGGCCGTGATGCGCAGCTTGTCCTGGCCGGCCAGCTTGATGTGGCGGTTCTTCTGGATCAGCGTGATGATCCGGACCGGGTCGATCGGCGGCTTTTCCATGAACTGCAGGCTGGCCGCTTCGCTGTGGGCGTCGATCTTGATGATGCCGACCGTTTTCGCCGCGATGCGCAGGCGGTGGGTCTCGATCAGGGCTTTCACCTGCTCGGGCAGTTTGCCGAAGCGGTCGATCAGCTCTTCCTGCATGTCGTCGACCTTGCCCTGGCTGTCGCAATTGGCCAGGCGCTTGTAGATCGACAGGCGCTCGTGCACATCGCCGCAGAAGTCGGCCGGCAGCAGGGCCGGCACGTGCAGGTTGATTTCGGTGGTGGAGGACAGGGGCGCCGCCAGGTCCGGCTCCTTGCCCGCCTTCAGCGCGCGTACCGCCTCGTTGAGCATGTCCGAGTACAGCTGGAACCCGATTTCCAGCATCTCGCCGGACTGGTTTTCGCCCAGCACTTCGCCGGCGCCGCGGATTTCCAGGTCGTGCATCGCGAGATAAAAACCGCTGCCCAGTTCTTCCATCGCCTGGATCGCGTCGAGGCGGCGCTGCGCCTGCTTGGTCAGGTTTGATACGTCGGAGACCAGCAGGTAGGCATAGGCCTGGTGGTGCGAGCGGCCGACGCGTCCGCGCAGCTGGTGCAGCTGGGCCAGGCCGAATTTATCCGCGCGGTGCATGATGATCGTGTTCGCGGTCGGCACGTCGATGCCGGTCTCGATGATGGTCGTGCACAGCAAAATGTTGAAGCGCTGCGCCACGAAGTCGCGCATCACCTTTTCCAGATCGCGCTCGTGCATCTGGCCGTGGGCCACGCCGATGCGCGCCTCCGGCAGCAGCTCGCGCAGCATCGTGTAGCGGTTTTCGATGGTGTCGACTTCGTTGTGCAGGAAGTAGATCTGGCCGCCGCGTTTCAGCTCGCGCAGGCAGGCTTCGCGGATGACGGAGCCGTCTTCGCTGCGGACAAAAGTCTTGATCGCTAGGCGCTTTTGCGGCGCGGTGGCGATGATCGAAAAGTCGCGCAGGCCTTCCAGCGCCATGCCGAGCGTGCGCGGGATCGGGGTCGCGGTCAGCGTCAGCACGTCGACTTCGGCGCGCAGCGCTTTCAGCGCTTCCTTCTGGCGCACGCCGAAGCGGTGTTCCTCGTCGATGATCACCAGTCCAAGGCGCGTGAACTTCACGTCCGGCGACAGCAGTTTATGAGTGCCGATCACGATGTCGAGCGTGCCGTCGGCCATGCCCTTGATCGCGTTGTTGATCTCCTTGCCGGTCCGAAAGCGCGACAGCTCGGCAATCTTCACTGGCCAGTCGGCGAAGCGGTCGGCAAAGGTCTGCGCGTGCTGCTCCGCGAGCAGGGTGGTCGGCGCCAGGATCGCCACCTGCTTGCCGCCCATGACGGCGATGAAGGCGGCGCGCAGGGCGACTTCGGTCTTGCCGAAGCCGACGTCGCCGCACACCAGGCGGTCCATCGGCCGGCCCGAGGTCATGTCCTTGATGACGTTGCTGATCGCCTCGGCCTGGTCCGGCGTCTCGTCGAAGCCGAAACTCTGGGCGAAGTTCTCGTAGTCGGTGCTCGAATATTCGAAGGAGTGGCCGGTGCGCGCCGCGCGCCGCGCGTACAGGTTGAGCAGCTCGGCGGCGGTGTCGCGCACCTGCTCGGCGGCTTTGCGCTTGGCCTTGTCCCACTGGCCGGAACCGAGGCTGTGCAGCGGTGCGTCTTCCGGCGAGGTGCCCGAATAGCGCGAAATCACATGCAGCTGCGACACCGGCACATACAGCTTGGTGTCCTTGGCGTATTCCAGGTGCAGGAACTCGGTCTCGCCCTCGCCCAGGTCCATGCTGGTCAGGCCCATGTAGCGGCCGATGCCGTGGTTGATGTGCACCACCGGGTCGCCGATTTTGAGCTCCGAGAGGTCGCGCACCATCGATTCGACCTGGCTGGTCGCTTCCTGCTTCTTCTTGCCGGCGCGCCGGCCGGAGCCGGCATAGAGCTCGGTCTCGGTGATGAAGGCGATGCAGCCGCTCGATTCTTCCAGCAGCTCGAACCCGGCCTGCAGCGGCGCCACCCCGAGCGCGACTTTCGCGCTGCTTTCGCGCATGCCCTCGAAGCCCTCGACCGGGGCGATGTCGAGCTTGTACTCGTTGAAGTACTGCTGCAGCGTTTCGCGGCGGCCGTTCGACTCGGCGCAGATCATCACGCGGCAGCCGGTTCGCAGGATGAAGGAGCGCAGGTTGGCCAGCGGGTCTTCCAGGCGGCGGTTTACGGCGATGTCGGGAATCGGCACCGACAATTCGGACGCAGGAGTAGTCGCATCGCGGGCGATGTTCCAGCGGCCGCGCGATTTGGCGCAGGTGAAGAACTGTTCGTTCGAGAGGAACAGCTCGCGCGGCTCGAGCAGCGGGCGGTCGCGGTCGCTCTTCAGGAAGCGGTAGCGCGATTCGGTATCCATCCAGAAGCGGGCAACAGCGGCGTCGATGTCGCCCACGAAGGCCAGCGGGCTCTCGTCCGGCAGGTAATCGAAGAGCGTTGCCGTCTCTTCGAAAAACAGCGGCAGGTAGTATTCGATGCCGGCCGAGGCGATGCCGCTGCCGATGTCCTTGTAGACCGTGGAGCGCGACGGGTCGCCCTCGAAACGCTCGCGCCAGCGGCTGCGGAAACTCGTCCTGGCCGCGTCGTCCATCGGGAATTCGCGGCCCGGCAGCAGGCGCACCTCGCGCACCGGATACAGCGAGCGCTGGGTGTCCGCATCAAAAGTGCGGATGGTTTCGATCTCGTCGCCGAACAGGTCGAGCCGGTAGGGCAAAGCCGACCCCATCGGGAACAGGTCGATCAGGCCGCCGCGCACCGAATATTCGCCCGGCGACATCACCTGCGACACGTGGCTGTAGCCGGCCAGCGTCAGCTGCGCCTTGAGCTTCGCCTCATCGAGCTTTTCGCCCTGGCGGAAGAAGAAGGTGTAGGCAGCGAGGAAGGACGGCGGGGCGAGGCGCACCAGGGCGGTGGTCGCGGGCACGACGAGCACGTCGCACTGGCCGTTGCGGATCTCGTGCAGGGTGGCCAGGCGCTCCGACACCAGGTCCTGGTGCGGCGAAAAGGCGTCGTAGGGCAGGGTTTCCCAGTCCGGCAGCAGGTGGCAGGACAGTTTGCCCTCGGCGAACCACGGGATTTCGTCGAGCAGGCGCTGGCCGTCGCTGGCGTTGGCGACCACGACGGTCAGCATCTGCCGCTCTTTGCCACTGCGCGCCTTGAAGGCGAGGGCGGCTACCGACAGTGCATAGGCGTCGGACGAGCCGGACAGGGCAGGCAGGACGAAACGGGTACCGGGCTTCGGGAGGTGCTTTGTGAGATCGAAAGGCATGCAGGCGGGCAGTGTGCAGTCGGGCCGATGGGTCGTCCATTATAGACGAACCGACCCGCCGCTGCCCCGCCCACCACCCGCACTGCGCGCAGGTCAGCGCCGGCGCATGCTCGAGACCAGCACGCCGGCGATGATGACGCCGAACCCGGCCGCATGATACCCGTGCGGCGCTTCGCCCAGCAGCGGCCAGGCCGCCAGCGTGGCGAACAGCGGAATCAGGTAGACCGACATGCTGGCGCGCGCCGGGCCGGCAACGGCCACCAGCCGGTCGAAGCAGAAATAGGCTCCGAGGCTGGGCACGCCCGCCAGGAAGACCAGCGCCACGTACAGACGCGGGTCGCCGAAGTTGGGCAGGGCGCCGCTCATGCCTTCCAGGGCGGCAAAGGGCAGCAGCACCAGCGCGCCGCCACCGATCAGCGCCGCCAGCTTGACCGTGGCCGGCATGGCGGGCAACGGCAGGCGCCGCCCCAGCACCGTGTACAGGACCCAGCCGCAGGCGGCCAGCACTACCCACAGGTCGCCGGAGCCGAAAGCCAGGCCGCCGAGCGCTCCGGGCTCGCCCTTCGACAGCACGATCAGGATGCCGAGGATCGCCAGCAGCATGCCGCCCGCCTGGTTTTTCGACAGTGGCGCCTTCCAGACCAGCGTTTCCAGCAGCGTCACCAGGGCCGGGCAGGCCGCAAAGATGATCGCGATGTTCGCCGCGCTGGTCTGCCGCGCGCCGACGTATTGCGGACCGACCGCCAGCCCCATGCCCAGGCCTGCAAGCAGCAGGATGCGTGGCCAGTTGGCCCGCAACACACCGCGCAGCGCCCACAGGCGCGGGCCGACCGTCGGCAGCAGGATCGCGAACGCGAGCGCCCAGCGGCCGAAGGCGAGGAACAGCGGGGGAATGGCGGCGCTCTCGGCCCAGCGTGCAACGAGCAGGTTGGCGGCAAACAGAAAGGGGGTGACCAGCATGAGCGGCAGCTCGGCGGAGAATGAATCATCTCCAAGCCCCAGCCCATGCCCCGCCCGTGAAACTGCTTCTGACACAAAGACTCCGAAACGAAATGCTGCGAGCGCAAAAACCGCGGCGTTTCCCCTCACGGGGCATGCCTGAGAGCGGCGCTCATGGCAAAGCGATATTTTACTGCAGCGCACAAAGAATATTCTTTCGTTCCGCGGGGCGTAACGGCCTTTTTCATAAAGGGTCTTCTATGTTTCGGTTAAACTATAGAAGAATCATCCAGAGTACGTAGTAATACTGAGAGGAGTAGTGGGAAATGAAAGACGGAGTGCTCGACGAGATCGACCGCAAGATCCTGCGCACGCTCAGCCAGGACGGTCGCATCAGCAACCAGAAACTGGCCGACACCGTGAACCTGTCGCCTACGCCTTGCTGGCACCGCGTGCGCGCGCTGGAAGAGTCGGGGCACATCAGCGGCTATGCGGCCGTGCTCGACCAGCGCACGCTGGGCCTGCCCGACACGGTCATCATCGAGGTGACGGTCGACCGCCACGATGACGAGATCTTCCAGGCCTTTTCGGACGCGCTGGCCGACCTGCCGGAAGTAATGGAAGCCTACCTGCTGTCCGGGGAATACGATTACCTGATCAAGGTCGCGGTGTCGGGAACAGAGGGTTATGAGCGCTTCCTGCGCCAGAAGCTGTATAAACTGCCGGGTGTGCGCCACACGCGCTCGACGTTCACCTTGCGTTGCCTGAAGCGCACCGTGTCGGTCACGCCATAACGGACGGCTTTAAAGACGACTACTTCAGCTTCTTGCGCAGCGCGTCCAGTTCCATGCGCAGCGCGCCGCGGTCGCTCTTCGCCGCTGCCAACTGCGCTTGCAGGTCCTTGACCTCGGCCGCCAGGCTGTCGCGCGCGGTGGTGGCGCCGACCAGTTCCATCTCGGCGGCCAGGCGCGCATCCGATTGCGTCGCCGAGGCGGCTACGCTGCGCTCGAGCTGGCCGCGCAGATCGGCCAGCTGGGCGTCCTTGCCGTCGATCGCCAGCTGGTCCTTGGCCTTGCTGACCAGGGCGTCCATCGCGACCTGGCGCGCGTTGCGCAGTTCGGCGTTCAGACGCTCGATTTCTTCGTTGCGTTCGTCGGCGATCGCCTGCGCCGCGTCGCGCGCATCGCTGGCGCTCTCGGCTTGTGCCGACAGGTCGGCGCGCTCGGCTTCCAGGCGTTCGCCGGCGGCGATCAAGTCGTCCACGTCCGCTTCAAGACGGGCCAGCGCCGCGCGCTGTCCCGCGCCGGCATCGACGGCGTGTTGCTGGGCCCATTTTGCCAGGTCGGCGACGAGCGCGGCCGGCAAGGTGGCGGGTGGCGCTTCCGGCCGCTGCTCGCGTTCGCGGCGCCACGTGTGCAGGTGGCGCCCGATGGCGCTCGCCGGACCGTCGAGCGCCTCGCGCAGTGCTTCGAGGGTGACGGGCGTGCCGGCGTCCTGCAGGTCGGACGCTGCGGCGGCGACGCATTCGTAAGTGGGGTCCTGGCGTAGCGAATCGGTGGTCATGAAGCGACATGGAGGGTGGTGGTTGGCCCGTATGATACGCGAGCCCCGGCTGTCTCGGCGCTGCAAGAATCGCGGGAACGGCCAACTGGGCCCCGAACCGGGCAGGACTGTGGCATTATTGCCTCAACGTAACATTTCGTCATTATCACGCTGGGACAGGACGCCGCCCGGACACACGTTCAGGCGGCGCCATCGACGGTGAATGCCGCGAAGCCGAACGGATGGTTCTGCGAAGTGACGCGCCAGCGGCTGACCGTGGCGCTGACATCGATCGGTCGCTGCCGAATGGCAGGGGTAGCGGGTGTTCGCTCACGGTTTTCTGGTCAGCATGCAGGAGCGGGAATGATAACCGAGCTCTTGCAGCAGAAACAACAAATCCAGGGAAATGCGCATGCCAGTCAAGGCTGCCGCGCAGGAGCGGCAGTCGCTTCAGGCGTTCGCTACGGCCGCTGCCCGGTTCGCCACCCCGAACGGAACGTGCACCATCGGGATGGTGCCGCCCGGCGAAGCGCGCAGGTGCGTCATCTGGTCATCGAAAAAGATGTGTGGCTTGAACACCGACAGCACGCGCGACTTGTCCATGCCGCCCAGGAAAAAGGTTTCATCGGCCGACACGCCCCAGCTTTTCAGCGTGGTCACCACTCGCTCGTGCGAGGGCGCATTGCGCGCCGTGATGATCGCGATGCGCACGATGCGCCGATAGTCGGCGTCGCGACGCTGGGCGCGCTCTTCCAGGCGCTGCATCATGGACAGCTTCTGGAACATGTTCGCCAGCGGCCCCGGCCCGTGCGGGCGCGTCATGTGCAGGGTTTCGTGGGCGTGGAATTCGTCCAGGTCGTTGTTGCGCTTGAAAACCGACTCCGATTCGTCGTCGGCCAGCACGCCGTCGAAGTCGAAGGCGACGCGCAGTTCGAGATCGTCGTCCTCGTCGGCAATTTGCGACGGCAGGACCAGCCCGGCCGGATAATTCGCGTCGATGGCGCTTTTCACGTCCGCCTCATGCGCGCTGAGGAAGAGCGACGCATTGAAGGCCGGCAGGTAGGAATAGGGCGACTTGCCGGCCATGAATGCCGCACGCGAGATGTCGAGGCCATAGTGGGCGATCGAACGCATGACGCGCAGCCCGGTTTCCGGCGAGTTGCGCGAAAACAGGACAACCTCGACCGGCGACTGGCGCGGGAAGCATTTATTGATGTTCAGGAAGCGCCGGATGAAGGGAAAGGCCACGCCCTTGCCGAGGATGGCGTCGAGATGCTGTTCCTGGTACAGGCGGTACTCGTCCGCGCCCTTGTCGAGATAGACCTGGTGCGATTCGGACAGGTCGAACAGGGCGCTGGAGGCAACGCCGATGACGAGTTTTTGTTCAATCTGAAAAGGCATTCAATTCTCCTGTGGACGCAAACGGATGGCGGCCAGGAGGCGGTGGTGGGGCGCGCTGTCGCTTTCTGCGGCGCGCTTCATCGTGGAGGAGCCTCGGACCTGGGAAATCCGATTCTACCTGACAACGAAGTGGAAAATAGGAGACAGAGAATTGAAGGGGAGGCCGGGAACCCCGGCCCGACGACACGCCGCGAGGCGCGCCGCACCCATGCTGGAAAACTTAGCGGCCGGTGCCGGTGCCGGTCGTGGTGCCGGTCGTACCCGTGGTGCCGGTCGTGCCGGTGGTACCAGTCGTGCCGGTACCGGTGCTGTCGGTCGTGCCCGTGGTGCCGGTCGCGCCGGTGCCCGTGGTGCCCGTGCCCCAGTTGCCCGAGGTGCCTGCACCGGTGGTGCCCGACGAGGTGCCGGCGCCGGTGGTGCCCGAGGCGCCGCCCGAGGTCGTACCCGAGGTGCCGCCGCTGGTGCCCATCGAGCCTGAAGCGCCGCTGCCCGACGAGGTGTCGGTGGCGGTGGACTTGCAGGCTGCCAGGCCCAGGCCCATCAGGCCGGCCAGGATAACGCTCAGAGTGGTGCGTTTCATATTATTTTCCCTCCTTGGTTGTGTGAGGTCTTCATCATGGGAGCGCTCTGTTCCGTTCACCATAGGAAGGGAGCGAGAGTGCGTGTAGGAGATACCGGACAGTTAGTATTCAGTGCGGGTAATAATCAACGACGCTCGCCTGTCGTGGCTGCGCTGGCTCCCTCGACGCTGCCGGCCTTTGGATCGGTGCCGCCCGTGGTGCCGGACGTCGGATTGGCGCCCGGCGCACCGGTGCTGCCGCTCGTCATCGAGCCACTGGAGCTGCCTGACACGCTTGTTTCCATCGAATTACTGCCCGGGGGCGTGCTGCATGCGGCCAGGGCGGCGCAGGCAGCCAGCGAAATGGCTGTCGCGAATCGCTTCATGGTTATCCTCTCGTGGTGATGACAGGTTTTCATGATGCGGCGGCACGATCGGCGGCGCCATAGGAACACCGCCGGTGGCCTTGTAGGACGGATCGGACGCCGCGCGTCGCACGTCGCACGAGACGACGGACTCAGGCCGCGCGCTGTTCCCGGATCCAGTCCACCAACGCATCCGAGACGACGGGCCGGCTGAACAGGTAACCCTGGCCCTTGGCGCAATGCTGGGCGCGCACGGCGTCGAGCTGGGCCGCGGTTTCGATGCCTTCGGCCACGGTGTTCATGCCCAGGCTCTGGGCCACCTTGACGGTTGCCTCGATCAGCACCCGGTGGTGGTGGCTGGTGTCGGCCTTGCAGACGAACGAGCGGTCGATCTTGACGGTGTCGACCGGCAGCAGGTGCAGGCTCGACAGCGAGGAATAGCCGGTGCCGAAATCGTCGAGCGCGAGCTTGATGCCAAGCGCCTTCAGTTCGTGCAGGCGCAGCTGGATATGCTCGTCCTGGGCGGCCAGGCTCTCGGTCACCTCGAGCTGCAGGCAGGCGGGGGGCATGCGCGTACGCGCGAGCGTGGCCGCCACTTTCGCGGTCCAGTCGGGCTGGGCGAGCTGGGCGCGCGACAGGTTGACCGCCATCAGGCGCGGGGCATCAAGCCCGAGCACCGCCTGCCAGCGCATGAAATCGGTGCAGGCGCGCTCGAGCACGAAGTCGCCGATCTGGTCGATCAGCCCGCATTCCTCGGCCACGCCGATGAAGTCGAAGGGGGGCACCAGGCCGCGGGTCGGATGCTGCCAGCGCACCAGGGCCTCGACGCCGGCCGAGTGGTCGGTGCTGCCGTTTGGGTTCAGTCCCACTACCGGCTGGTAGACGACAAACAGCTGTTCCTCGGCCAGGGCCAGGCGCAGCTGGGATTCGATGTCGGCGCGGCGCTCGGCGCGCTCGCGCAGGGCGCGCTCGAACACGACGTGGCGCGCGCCGCCGGCGCGCTTGGCCTCGATCATGGCGATGCTGGCGTCGCGGATCGCATTGTCGGCATCCCCGGCGATGCTATCCGCCCCTGCGCCCCACAGCACCCCAATGCTGGCGCGGCACGCGACCTGGGCGCCGTCTACCTCGTGCGGCCGCGCAAGGGCGTCGAGCAGGCGCACGGCCAGGCGCTCGGCTTCGTCCGGATGGCGCAGGCCGTCCAGCAAGACCACGAACTCGTCGCCGCCGACGCGCGCCACCAGGCCGGCGCCGCCGGCGGACGGATCGATCCTGCCGTGCGGCGCCAGGCCGCCGGCGCGCATGCGGTCGGCCAGCGCGGTGAGGAGCCGGTCGCCGATCGAGGCCAGCAGGCGGTCGCCGGCCGACTGGCCGAGCGTGTCGTTAATCTGGCGGAAACGGTCGCAATTGAGGAACAGCAGGGCGAACGAGTCCCCGCCGCGCTCCGTCCCGGCACTGCGCTCGAGCAAACCCTGCAGCTGGTCGCGCGCCGCCGCGCGGTTCGGCAGGCGCGTCAGCGCGTCGGTGCGGGCAGCGCTGCGCAGGCGCCGGCGCAGGGTTTCCTGCTCGCGCTGGGCATCGAAGGTGGCGTCGGTGATGGCCGCCATCAGGCGCTCGGCGTCGAGTTTCATCAGGCTGATCGATAGCACCTGCGGCGCGCCCGGCGCGCTCTCGCCGCCGACCGGCACGCGCAGCGCGTCGCACACCACGCCCGAAGGCTCGTCGAAGGCGTCGGCCATCTGCCGCACCTGGGGCGCGACCGCCTCGAGCACGGCAAACAGGTTGTCGAGGGCGCCGTCGCGCGCGAGCGGCATCAGGAGGTTCGAGGCCATCGGGTTGAGCATGTCGACCGTGCCCGCGAGGTCGGTCTGCACCAGCCCGATCGGGGCGCGGTACAGGAACTGGACCAGGGCTTCGTAAGCGTCGATCTGCTCAACCTGCATGGCGGCTTCGCTGTGGAGTGTTTTCATGGTTGGGCAGGTCGGGAGTCCAGGCGGCGACGCGGTTGCGCCCGCCGGTTTTCGCAGCGTACAGCGCCTGGTCGGCGCGCTTGATGAGGGCGTCGATGCCATTCGATGCACCCGCGGCCCCGGCGGCGAGCACGGCGACGCCGGCGCTGACGGTATAGGCGATCTCGGCGCCGTCGACGGCCACCAGCCGGGTCGAGACGGCAACGCACAGGCGTTCGGCGATCGCCAGCGCCTGCGCAAGGCCGGTCGACGGCAGCAGCACGGCGAATTCCTCGCCGCCGATGCGCGCCACAGTGTCAACCGCGCGGAAGGTGTCGCGCAGCGCGTTGGCCAGGTCGCACAGGACGCGGTCGCCGGCCGGATGGCCGTGGCGGTCGTTGATGTGCTTGAAGTGGTCGGCGTCGAACACCACCAGCGCCAGCTGGCGCGGCGTGTGCGCGGCGCGGTCCAGTTCGAGGTCCGCCGCCTCGAAGAAGGCGCGGCGGTTGGCCAGGCTGGTCAGGTGGTCGCAGAACGCCGCCTGGCGCCGCTTCTCGCTGGCGGCGCGCTTGTCGCTGATGTCGCGCAGGATCAGGCAGTAGGCGGGCGCGCAGTCGCGATCGTGGTCAACATCCCGGTCGTCGAGGTCGAAAGCCTCGCGGTCGGGCAGGGGTGCGATCAGCGCGCTGCCCCAGAACTGGCTGCCGTCGGCGCGCAGGCGCAGGCCCTCGTCCATGCTCCAGCCGTTGTGATCGGCTTCGCGCAGGCGGTCGAGCAAGTGCTCGGGCGTCATCGCATCCTGGGGATAGAAGACGGAGTAGGGCGAGCCGACTACGTGCTCGCCGAAGCCGGTGACGCGCGCGATGCTGTCGTTCCAGTCGCACAGGCGGCCATGGCGGTCGAGCGCGGCCAGGGCGTAGTCGCTGATGCGGGTCAGGATGGCATTGAGCCAGGCGTCGCTCTGGCGCAGCTGGCGCTCGCGCCGCACTTCGGCGGTGACGTCCTTGATGACCGCCATCAGGCGCGTGTCGTCGAGCTTGAGCAGGGTGAGCGAGAGGATCTGCGGCGTTGCGCGCCCCTGGTCCGACGCGCGCAGGTGAATATGCAGGCCCTCGAATACCATGCCGTGGTTGCTGGGGTATTGCCTGCACTGGAGGCGCAGGTCGGGCGCCACGTCTTCCAGGGCGGCGAACAGGTTCGTCAGGTTGCCGTCCGGCGACAGCGGCATCAGGAGCTGGGCCGAGATCGGGTTGATCATCACGATCTCGCCGTCCATGCCCGCCTGCACCAGCCCGACCGGGGCCAGGTAGAGGAACTGTATCAGCGCCTCGTGCTCGGCGCGGAGCGTCTCCAGGCTCTCGTCGGCTGCGATCACCGGCGCTGGACCAGGACGTAGCGGGTGGCGCCGCCGGCGCTGGCCAGCAGGCGCAGCTTGACCTTGATCGGACGCATGCGCAAGGTCAGCACATAGTCGATTGTGTCGTCGAGCTCGCTACCCTCGTCCGCCGCATCCTCGAAGCGCTGGGCGACCAGAAAATTGTTCAGGCAGGGAGCGACGTTGGTGAACAGCGGCTCGCCGATCACCCGCTGCGGCGACAGGCCGGCGGCCTGCGACTCGACCGCGTTGTAACGCTGCACGACGCTGTCGGCGTCGAAGCCGATCACGCCGAAGCCGAGCGCGTCCAGCTGCTCCTGGTCACAGGCGTCGAGCAGGTCGGCCAGACTGCGGGAATCGAAGGTGGGGGAAGTGCTGGTCATGTAAAGGCCTCGGATAATGCAAATCGTCTTTTAATTGACTTGCGGAAACTAAATGGTGGCATGGGGCCGCCCGGGTGTCAATGTGCGGGCAGCGCGAGTAGGCGATTTTATCGTGCGGTTGACAGAATCGTGTCGAGGCTGTCACGATCCGCGTGACTTATTTGTTGAAATGGAAACGATGGACCCCTTCGAGCGCGCGCAGTGGTGGCGGCATGCACCTTCCCTGGAACGTGTCGTGCGCGACCTCCTGGCCTTCGAACTGGCACAGGCGCGCCCGGGGCGCGTCCTGCCGCTGCAGCCGTGGCCGGCGGAGCTGGACTTGGTGGCCGACCTCGGCGCCGATTCGCTCGACCTGATGGGTGCAGGCACAGCGCTGGGCGACCTGCTGGGTTTCGGCCGCTCGGGCATGATGGATGCGCTGCTGGGGCGCCCGCTGCTGGCAGGCTGGGTCGAGGCTGCCCGCACCAGTCTCGCAGGCCATGACGCCGAACTGGTATTTCGCACCTCGGGCAGCTCGGGCGCCCCGAAGCGCTGCACGCATTCGCTGGCCAGCCTGTGGCGCGAGGTCGACGCGCTGGCGCGGCTGGTGCCGGGCCGGCGCCGCATGCTGTCCGCCGTGCCGGCGCATCATATCTATGGCTTCCTGTTTACCGTGCTGCTGCCGCAGGCGGGCAGGGAAGCCTTGCCGGTGCTGGACCTGCGCGCCCAGTCGCCGGCCTCGCTCGCGGCATGGCTGGAGCCAGGGGACCTGGTCGTGGCCCATCCCGACTTCTGGGCGCAGGTGGCGGCGCTGGGTCCGGAATTCCCGCCGGATGTAACCGGAGTCACCTCGACCGCACCGTGCCCGGACGCTGTCGCCCAGGCCCTGGCAGGGGGCGGCCTGCGTCTGCTGCAGGTCTACGGCAGTTCCGAGACCGCGGGCGTCGGCTGGCGCGATGCGGCCGCCGAGCCGTACCGGCTGTTCCCGTACTGGCGCCGGACGGACATCGACAACACGCTCGAGCGCGACGGTGCCGGCGGGGTAGAGCGCCAGGCGCTGCAGGACCGGCTGGTGTGGAGTGGGCCGGACCGCTTCGTGCCGAACGGGCGCATCGACAGTGCTGTGCAGGTGGGCGGCACCAACGTGTTCCCCGTGTACGTGGCCGAGGTGCTGGCAATGCACCCGGGAGTTGCCGAGTGCGTGGTGCGGCCCATGCGCCCGGATGAGGGCACGCGCCTGAAAGCCTTCGTTGTCCCGAAAGCGGGGGCCCATGACGCGACCGCTCTGCGGGTAACGCTCTCGAGCTGGATCGGCGAACGCCTGGCCCCCGCCGAGTGCCCGGCCGCCTACTCTTTCGGTTCCGCGCTGCCGCGCCAGCCGAGCGGAAAATTAACTGACTGGATCATCGACGCCTGGGACTGATGACGCCGCTGAACGACCTTACCGAGCGGTGGCGGTATCCATCCCGCGGTGCCAGGAACCGGCAAATAGCCGAGGCCTTACATGAACCGGGTCTTCAGGAAGCCCGAATAAAAGTCCTCCGCGGGCAAGGGCCTGCTGATGAGGTAGCCTTGGATGCTGTCGCACTGTGTGCTTTCGAGTAATTTACGCTGTTCAGGAGTTTCGATCCCCTCGCAGACCACGGTCAGATCGAGCGACTTTGCGAGTGCTACGATGCCGGTGATCAGTGGCAGCGCCGTTTTGTCGACGGTGAGTCCCGTCACGAACGAACGGTCGATCTTGATGGCGGTAACGGGCAATCTGCTGATATAGGCGAGGTTCGAGTACCCGGTACCGAAATCGTCGAGCGCGATACGAAAACCCTTCTGCTTGAGGGCTGCCAGCACCTGCGCTGCCGCGTCGAAGTCCTGCGCCAGCATGCTTTCTGTCACTTCGAGCTTGACGAAATGTGCGCTGAGACCGTGGCCCTTGATCGCTTGCTCCATCATCCCGGGCAGGTCGCGGCTCGCGAGCTGGCGCGCCGACACGTTGACCGACATCTGGAGCGAATGCCCGAGCTCCTGCCAATGGCGCAGTTGGCGACACGCTTCATTGAAAACCCATGCACCCATCTCGACGATGAGAGGCGATTCTTCCGCAATCTCCAGGAAGGCCGACGGGCTGAGCAAGCCATATTCGGGGTGTTGCCAGCGGATCAGCGCCTCTGCTCCAACTACGCAGTTGTCCATCAAACTGACCTGGGGCTGGTAGTGCAGGAGAAACTCGCCGTTATGAAGCGCATGCAGCATGTCCTGTCGCAGGCGATGTCGCCGCAGGTTCCAGTTGTTTACGTCGCCGTTAAAGACGGTAATCGCGTGCCGGCCCTTGGATTTCGACAGGTACATGGCGGTGTCGGCCTGGTTGATCAGGTCGTCTGCCGACATGTTGGTTTTGCCCGCCAGGGCTATGCCGATGCTTCCGCCCAGTGTAATTTCCCGCTCCTTTACTACGATGGGAGCGGCAATACTGTCTAGTATCTGCAGGGCCAGGATCCGTACCTTTGCTTCGCCGTCCCCCGTCACGATAATGACGAACTCGTCCCCGCTGATCCTGGACGGATAGCAAGTGTCGGAGGAAAAACCAAGTAGCCTGCGTCCGATCTGCTCGAGTACTTCGTCCCCTGCGGCGTGCCCGAACGCATCGTTGATTTCCTTGAAACGGTCCAGGTCAATGAAGATAACCGCCACTTCTTCCCTGGCCGCGCCGCTTGTGCCAAGTCGTCGACTGAGCGTCTGAAGGCAGGCGCTGCGGTTTGGCAGGTCCGTCAGCGAGTCATGGGTCGCGGAATAGACGAGTGCCAGCTCGTGCTTCTTGCGCTCGGAGATGTCAAGGAAGAATACCGTCAGCCCATCGTCCGATGGATACGCCCTCGCTTCGAGCCACCTTCCGACCGGGGCATAGAAGGCCTCGCACTGGCTGAACTGCTGGGTGCGCATTGCATGATGGTAGGTATCGTAGAACGCGCCGCCTATCGCTTGTGGAAATTCATCCCATAGATTCTTCCCGATGAGGTCCGCGGGGCGCCTGTTGAGCCACTCGCCCGCCTTAGCGTTCATGTAGGTGCAATTCCACCCCCGGTCGAGCGAAAAACATCCTTCGGTAATGCTGCCGAGGATGGAAGCTACCTGGGCATTGGCACGGGCGGCCTCGCGTTGCGCCACCTGCTTTGCGGTGATGTCACGGCCGACGAGCAACAAGTGGTCCTTTGCTTCGGTTCGGGTTGCGGTCCACTCGATCGTGATCCTGTCGCCAGCCCTGCACGTATATTCGGCGTTAAACCTGCTTGGCTCGTTTTGCAATAGCAGCGTCCGGAACTGCATTCGGGCGTCGGCGAGACGCTCGGGCGGGATAAGCATGACGGCGTTTTTCCCGACCAGCTCAGCAGCCGACCATCCGGATATGGCCTCGAAAGCACCGTTGACCTGGACGATTGTCAGGTCGGCGGCGACCTTGAGATACACATCGGGAGACGTGTCGATAAAAGCCTGCTTTTCCTTCAGCGCATGAACAAATTCCGTCTCGGCCGTGACCTCGTGCTGGATACCCACGAAATGGGTAATGTCACCGCGGGAATCGGTCACCGGAAACATGTAGATGCGTATCCAAAACATCTGGCCATCTTTCCGGTAGTTGCGAAGCAGCGCATCGCATGAGGTGCCGGTGCGCACGGCGTTCGCGATGACCGTGCGTCCGGGCTGCTGCCGGTCATCGTTCTGAAGAAGCCGGCAATTGCGTCCAAGCACCTCCTCGGCACGATATCCCGTTGCGCGCTCGAATGCAGGGTTCACGAGGATGATGGGATTGTCTCGCGCTTTCGCATCGGTAATCAGGATCGGAGAATTGCTGAGCTGTAGCATCGTACGAAAAAATCTTTCGCTATCGTTGCCTATGGCACTAAGGTCCATCTGTCAGCTCCTCCCTTGTCTTTACGCCATATTACTGGTCAGCGCAGTTCGTTGTCGCACTTGACACAGCTCAACGGACTGAAACGCGGGGCGCGGACCCCGGCCGCGCTTACTGCGCCGGGATAAAGACGGGGTTGGCTGGGTGGGCCGCGGGCTGCACGATGCTGTCCGCACGCGGGTGGAATTCACCCTCCGCCTCCGGCTCCGGCTCGTCTTCTTCCGGCATTGGTGCCGCCGGCAGCGCCGCCACGTCGACGTCGATCGTCCGCAACTGCGGCATCTCCGCGAACTCGGCATAGATCCAGTCGTCGTTCTCGCGCAGCATGCCTTCCGGCTCGGGACGCTCGGTTTCCGGGCGCTTGGCCAGCGCCACCTGCATGTAGTCGAGCCAGATGGGCAGTGCCAGCGTGGCGCCGAACTCGCGGCCGCCGAGCGAGCGCGGCTCGTCGTAGCCCATCCAGGCCACCCCGACCACGTTCGCGCCATAGCCGGCGAACCAGCCGTCGACGGCGTCGTTGGTGGTGCCGGTCTTGCCGGCGATGTCGCTGCGGCCCAGGCGCTTGGTCGCAGCCGCGCCGGTGCCGTACCGTGTGACGTCGCGCAGCATCGAGTCCGTGATCCAGGCGTTGCGGGCGTCCAGCACGCGCGCGCTTTCCTGGCGCGGCGTCGGCGGTTCGGCGCGGAACAATACAGTGCCGTCGCCGTCCTCGATCTTCGCGATCAGGTAGGGCTTGACCGCAAAGCCGCCGTTGGCGAACACCGCGTAGGCGCTCGCCATCTGTTCCGGCGTGACGGCGCCGGTGCCGAGCGCCATGGTGAAGTTTTGCGGATGGCGTGCGCCGTCGAAGCCGAACTTGCCCAGGTAGTCGTGGGCGTAGGGGACTTCGATTGCGCGCAGCAGGCGCACGGTCGGCACGTTCTTCGAGTGCGCCAGCGAGTAGCGCATCGTGATCGGGCCGCTGAACACGCCGTCGTCGTTTTGCGGCGACCAGGTGGCGCCGGCGTTCTCGCCTTCCATGTCGAGCGGCGCATCGAGGATCAGGGCGCCCGGCGAATAGCCTTTCGCCACCGCCGCCGAGTACACGAAGGGCTTGATCGCGGAACCCGGCTGGCGCCAGGCCTGGGTGACGTGGTTGAACTTTTGCAGGTTGTAGTCGAAGCCGCCGACCAGTGCCTGGTAGGCGCCGGTGTCGGCGTCGAGCGCCACGAAAGCGGCGGCGACCTGCGGCACTTGCGTGATGCTCCATTCCGCCTTGGCGACGGTTTTGCCATTTTTCGTGATGCGCACGATCGCGCCGGGCGCGATGCGTTGCGATTCCTTCGCCTTGCCCGACAAGCCTGCGGCGGCAAATTTCAGCCCCGCGCCGCTGATCGTGATGCTGTCGTCGTCGAGCGTGGCGACCTTCACCGACTTACTGGAGCTCGACAGCACCATGGCCGGAATCAGGCCGTCGCTCGACGGACGCTTTTGCAGCGCTTCGACGATGGCTTCCTCGCGCTCCGTCTCGTCGCCCGGCAGTTCAATCCGGGCTTCCGGGCCACGGTAGCCGTGGCGCGCGTCGTAGGCCAGCACGTTGCGGCGCACCGAGTCGTAGGCCGCTTCCTGGTCGGCCGACACGATGGTGGTCGTGACCTTGATCCCGCGCGTGTACGACTCTTCGGCGTACTGGGCGAATACCGCCTGGCGCGCCAGCTCCGCCACGTACTGGGCGTGGGTGCCGAATTCCTTCGGGCGTGTGTGCACGCGCATGGTCTCGCCGACC
Organism: Massilia niabensis; assembly: GCF_042655085.1. Classification (NCBI taxonomy): domain Bacteria; kingdom Pseudomonadati; phylum Pseudomonadota; class Betaproteobacteria; order Burkholderiales; family Oxalobacteraceae; genus Massilia; species Massilia niabensis. The sequence goes on from NZ_JBHSMU010000013.1 coordinate 176,537, forward strand.
GCCTGCGCGTACTGCGTCTCGTCGATGTGGCCGAGGTCGCGCAGGCGGCGCAGCACCTGTTCCTGGCGCGCCTTGGCGCGCTTCATGTTCACCGCCGGGTTGTTGCGCGACGGGTTTTGCGGCAGCCCGGCCAGCATCGCCGTTTCCGCAATCGTCAGCTCGCCCAGCTTCTTGCCGAAGTAGCTGCGCGCGGCGCTGGCGAAACCGTAGGAGCGCTGGCCGAGGAAAATCTGGTTCATGTAGAGCTCGAGGATCTGGTCCTTGGTCAGCGCGTCCTCGATCTTCTTGGCCAGCAGCACTTCGTTGAACTTGCGCGAGACCGATTTTTCGCGCGACAGGAAGAAGTTGCGCGCCACCTGCATCGTGATGGTCGAGGCGCCGCCGGAGCCGAAGCCGCCGCGCACGTTCGACACCACTGCCCGCGCCGCGCCCATCCAGTCAACACCCTTGTGCTCGTAGAAGCGTGCGTCCTCGATCGCCAGCACGGCGTTTTTCATCATCGGCGGGACCTGCGCGATCGGCACGAAGTCGCGGTGCTCTTCGCCGAATTCGCCGATCAGGACGTTGTCGCTGGTATAGACGCGCAGCGGGATCTTCGGCTTGTAGTCGGTGACGGCATCGATCGAGGGCACATTCGGCAGGATCGCGAACAGGAACCAGACGCCGACTGCGGCAATCGCCAGGACAATACCGGCGACGATGAAAAAGATGAAACCGCCTTGCGGTTTCGGAGGGCTGCGGCGGGGCGTGATCAAGACGATTCTCCTGCTGTGGCCCACGCAAAAAGGCGAGCCGGGCGGGGCATTATAATCCGCTTTTCTTCCCGTCAAGCGTATGCCATAGTCTCGCCTCAGCCACGCTTAAGTTGCCCCGACAGTTGCCCCGACAGGAACCCCGATGCCCTACGATCCGAATCCCGCCGTTGTGAAACCCTACATCCCGGCCAACGCACAGCTGCCCGAGATGACGATCCGAGCCCTGGTGATGGGCGTCGTGCTGGGCATGATCTTCGGCGCCTCCTCGCTCTACCTGGTATTGAAAGTCGGCCTGACGGTGAGCGCCTCGATTCCGGTGGCGGTCATCGCGATCACCCTGTTCGGCGTGTTCAAGAAGATGGGCGGGCGCGAATCGAGCATCCTGGAGAACAGCATCACCCAGACCGCCGGTTCCGCCGGCGAATCGCTGGCCTTCGGCCTTGGCGTCACGATGCCGGCGATCATGATCCTCGGCTTCGACCTGGAAATTTCGCGCGTGATGCTGGTCGGGGTGCTGGGCGGCCTGCTCGGCATCCTGATGATGATCCCGATGCGCCGCACCATGATCGTCGAGCAGCACCGCGAACTGAAATACCCGGAAGGCACGGCCTGCGCCGAAGTGCTGAAGGCTGCCGCCACCGAAACCTCCCGCGCCGCCGCCGGCGAAGTACGCGAAGCCGGATCAAGCGCCGCACGCGACGCCAAACGGCGCGCCGCCATCATCTTCGCCGGTTTCGGCATCGGCCTGCTGTACAAGGTGGCCAACGTGTCGCTCAAGGGCTGGAAGGATGTCGCCAATTTCGAGTTCGGCGCACCCCTGAAAGCCGGGTCGGCCGGTGCGGAAGTGTCGCCGGAGCTGGTCGGCGTCGGCTATATCATCGGCCCGCGCATCGCCTTCACGATGGCGGCGGGCGGCGTGCTGTCCTATCTGATGCTGATCCCGATGATCAAGTTTTTCGGCGAACTGCTGACCGTGCCGGTCTCGCCGGGGACCATGCTCATCAAGGACATGTCGCCCGACGACATCCGCGACGCCTATGTGCTCTACATCGGCGCCGGCGCCGTCGCGGCGGGCGGCCTGATTTCGCTTGTGCGCTCGCTGCCCTCGATCTGGAATGGCCTGAAGGGTGGGCTGGCGGGCATGGGTAAAGGCAAAACTGCAGCGGCGGGCACCACTTCAGTTACTTCTCCTTTGCGCACCGACCAGGACATTCCTTTCAAATGGGTCGCGATCGGCTGCCTGGCGATCATCGCCATCATCACCTTCGCCACGCCCCTGCACATGAACCTGCTGGGCGCCTTGTTGATCCTCGTGTTCGGCTTCCTGTTCGCGACCGTCTCCTCGCGCCTGACCGGCGAGGTCGGCTCTTCCTCGAACCCGATTTCCGGCATGGCCGTGGCCACGCTGCTGTTCACCTGCCTGATCTTCCTCGCGCTCGGCTGGACCGGCGGCCAGTACTACGTGACGGCGCTGTCGGTCGGCGCCATCGTCTGCATCGCGGCCAGCAACGCCGGCACCACCTCGCAGGACCTGAAGACGGGCTTCCTGGTCGGCTCCACCCCGCGCCTGCAGCAGTACGCGATCCTGTGCGGCGCGTTTGCCTCGGCCCTGATCCTCGGGCCGATCCTGCTGAAATTGAACGACGCCGGCACCGTGTATGTGCCGGCCGCCCAGGTGGCGCCGGGGCTGGTGGTCGATGCGTCGAAACTGGTCGAAACCGACCGGCTGCAGGGTCCACAGGCCGAGGGCGACAACAAGACCTATAAGGTGTGGCGCAAGCCGGACACGGTCGGCGGCCCGGCGGGCAAATACCTGGTCGGCGACGATGGCCGCCTGGTTTACCTGGTCGACCCGGGCATCAACGGCAAGTACGACAAGCGCCCGGACGGCACCGAAGTCAAGAAGTACGATGCGCCGAAAGCGGTGCTGATGTCCTACATCATCAAGGGCATCCTCGACCAGCAGCTGCCGTGGAGCCTGGTGCTGTTCGGCGTGATGATCTCGGTCGTACTGGAACTGGCCGGCATCCAGGCGCTGGCGTTCTCGGTGGGCGTCTACCTGCCGCTGGTGTCGACGCTGCCGATCGCCGTCGGCGGCGCGGTGCGCTGGCTGGCCGACCGCCGCAACAACGGGTTGCCGCAGTACGCCAAACTCAACGCCGAGGAACGCACCGCCGCGGGCGACCGCAGCTCGGGCACCTTGCTGGCCTCCGGCTATATCGCCGGCGGCGCCCTGGCCGGCATTGTGATTGCGATCACGGCCGGCGTAATGACCAATTTCGACAGCATGATGGCGAAATGGGCCGAGGGGGCGAATCCCTTCGTGTCGGGGCCGAATGCGGACTTGCTGTCGCTGATTCCCTATGCGGTGATCATCCTGCTGCTGTACTGGGTGGCGCGCGAGAAGGCGGCGGCGCCGAACTAGGGCGGTGTTCACCGGGCAGCCGGGCCGCAGCCGGCCCGGCTGTGCCCGAACGGCACTAAGCGACGGTGATCTCGATTTTCCTTGGCTGTGCATGCTGCGCTTTTGGAATCCGCAGCTTCAATACGCCATTTTTGAGCTCGGCGCTGGTCTGCTCGCCGTCGAGTTCGTTCGACAATGCAAATACCCGGCGATAGCGCTCCAGCCTGACCTCGGCAAAGTTCGACTGCATTTCCTGCGGCATGTCGAGCACAACGCGGCCCTCGATGGTGAGCCGGTCGCGCTCGAGCTGCAGCGACAGGTTTTCCTTGGGTACACCGGGCAGGTCGGCATACAGCGTGATGCCGCCGGTGTCTTCGATGACATCGACTGGCGGCACCAGTGCCGGCTCATCCTGGCCGGCGTCGCCCTGGCCGGAGGCTTCGGCCGGAACATTGCCCGCGCCGGAGGCGGCATTGCTCCCTGCAGCGACAACGCTACCGTCCTGCGCGGCGCCCGTGTCCTGTCCGGTGTCCTGGCCAGTTTGTGTGGCCATATTGCTTTCGTCTCCCATGTTGCTCTCCCTTGATTACTGGACGCTGATGCGGCGACGCTGCGCTTCCTGGCGCCGCTTGACGCTGATATGCAGCAAGCCATCCCGGCACTGGGCCGTGACCCCGTCCGGATCGATGTCGTCGGACAGGCTGATCACCTTGCGGAACCGCCCGGAGAAGCGCTCGTTGACATGCACGTTGTATTGCTCAGCTGCACCGGCGAATTCCGGCTGCCGTTCCCCGGACAAGGTCAGCACACCGCGCTCGAGGTTGACGTCGATGGTATTCGGGTCAATGCCGGGTATGAACGCATACATTTCGATGGATTGTGGCGTGCTGCCGATGTTCATGGTCGGAAAACCGCCGCGTACGAGACCCCGGATGTCGGGCTCCATTCCAAACACCTGCTGCATCTCTCGCTGCAGCCTGTCCATTTGCGAAAACAGGTCGCCGCGTAACATCGATGGAATCATGGCTATCCCTCCTTCTATCGTCTGGCCCAAGAGATTGGACGCGTATGCCCAGCATGGTTCGGGAGGAAGCGGTGTTTATAAACAGTAGGTCTGATGTAAATCATGCATGTTGCGACTGAACCTGGAGGCGACTCAGGCATAAAAAAAGGCAGCCGAAGCTGCCGTTTTTCTGTTGAGGCGAAGAAGCGGTTTACTTCACGCCGTGCATCAGCTTCTGGATCAGCGGTGCCAACAGGAACAGCAGCACGCCGCCCGCCATCAGCGACCAGAAGCCGAAGGTGTAGCCGTCCAGCGCCGAAGCGATCGACATGCCCGACTCGCCCGACACGTGCGACGCGAAGATGCCGGACAGGTTGTTGCCGATACCGGTCGACAGGAACCAGCCGCCCATGCCCAGGCCGACCAGGCGCACCGGGGCGAGCTTGGTGACCATCGACAGGCCGATCGGCGACAGGCACAGCTCACCGACCGACTGGATGAAGTAGACCGTGAACAGGGTCCAGAACGGGATCTTGTTGTCCATGTCCACCAGGCTGCCCAGCGCGAACATCAGCAGGCCGAAGGCGAGGGCGTTGAAGATCAGGCCGAGGCCGAACTTGCGCGGGATCGACGGGTTGGCGTTGCGGCGGCCCAGCATCACCCAGATGGCGGCGATGATCGGTGCGAACAGGATGATGGCGACCGAGTTCACGCTCTGGAACCAGGCGACCGGGAAGATCCAGCCGTTCAGGTCGCGGTCGACGATCTGGTCGGCCAGGAAGGTGAACGAGCTGCCTGCCTGCTCGAAGAACATCCAGAACAGGATGTTGAAGGCGAAGATGATCATCATGGCGATGGTCTTGTCGCGCGCGACCTTGCCGTTGCGGATACCTTCGATCATCAGCATTGCCGCCAGGGCGACGAACAGCACGGTCAGGATGACCTGCAGGGTGCCGGCGCCCAGTTTCAGCAGCAGGTACACGCCCGGGATCACCACGATGCTGCCGAGGATGACGGCGATCGAGCGGCCGCGGCCCTGGGCCTGCGGCTCGGGGGCGCCAATGCCGGCCAGGGTCTTGCGGCCGATGTAGAACCACACCAGGCTGATCAGCATGCCGATGCCGGACACGAAGAACACGACCTTGTAGGCCGGAGTCGTGCCGTCGCCGAATTCCTGGGCCAGGATCTGGGTCAGGATCGGAGCGATGAACGCGCCGGCATTGATGCCCATGTAGAAGATGGTGAAGCCCGAATCGCGGCGGGTGTCGTTCAGCGCATACAGCTTGCCGACCATGGTCGAGATGTTCGGCTTGAACATGCCGTTGCCGACGATGATGGTGGCCAGGCCGAGCTTGAAGATGTCCTGGTCGGGCAGGGTAATCATGAACAGGCCGGCCGCCATGAAGACGGCGCCGATCAGGATCGAGCGCTGGTAGCCGATGACGCGGTCGGCGATCAGGCCGCCGAAGACGGCGCCGGCATACACCAGCGCAAGGTAGGACCCGTAGGTCAGGTTGGCGTCGGCCTGGCCGACGGCGGCGCCGCCGTAGAACTGGGCGACGATGTAGAGCACGAGGGCCCAACGGATACCGTAGAAAGCGAAGCGCTCCCAGAATTCCGTCATGAACAGCATCCACAGCGGTGCCGGGTGGCCCATGATCTGCTTGAATTCTGGAATGGCAACTTCTTTGCCAGGTGTTACAGCTGCACCGCTCATGCGGGTCCTCCCGAAATGGTGTTTTGAGAATAACTGTTTTGATGGAACGCAGGTTTTGCCCGAATTTCCAGTTGGGACGCATTTTAGTGGAAATTGCTAACTGCAAGAAAATTTTTTGCCAATGTGCTAGACATTGCGCGCAGTGGTGGTCTGTAGTTGCTTTGTGGTTCTTGCGCATCCGGGCAAGCATGTCCCTGCCACTTGTCGTATATTGGTGAAACAGCCAGTTTCGTTGCCGGGCGCTACCTCGCCCCGGCGCACTAGAAGAAAGGGAATCCCCGCATGAACTATGAAGTCGTCGATACGCTCATTTCCCCGGAAGGCCGGCTTGAAGTATTGTCGAAGGCCGAAGTGGCCAAACTCCTCGACACCAGCAAAGGTGGCCTGTACAACATTTTCCGCAAGTGCGCGCTCGCCGTGCTCAACTGCGGCAGCTCGATCGACGATGGCAAGGAACTGCTCGAGCGCTACAGCAGTTTCGACATCAAGGTGATCCAGCGCGAACGCGGCATCAAACTCGACATCCGCGGCGCGCCCGCGATGGCTTTCGTCGACGGCAAGATGATCAAGGGCATCCACGAACACCTGTTCGCCGTGCTGCGCGACATCGTCTACGTCCACTTCGAAGTCACCGAGAACCCGAAATTCAACCTCGCGAGCCCGGAAGACATCACGGACGCGGTGTTCCACATCCTGCGCAACGCCAACGTGCTGCAGCCGCAGCGCAACCCGAACTTGGTCGTCTGCTGGGGCGGGCACTCGATCAACCGCATCGAGTACAACTATTCGAAAGAAGTCGGCTACGCGCTCGGCCTGCGTGAACTCGACATCTGCACCGGCTGCGGCCCGGGTGCGATGAAGGGGCCGATGAAGGGCGCCGCGATCGGCCACTCGAAGCAGCGCCGCGACGGCGGGCGTTACCTCGGCATCTCCGAGCCGGGCATTATCGCCGCCGAATCGCCGAACCCGATCGTCAACGACCTGGTCATCATGCCGGACATCGAAAAGCGCCTCGAGGCCTTCGTGCGTACCGGTCACGGCATCTGCGTGTTCCCGGGCGGCGCCGGCACCGCCGAAGAGATCCTGTATATCCTCGGCATCCTGCTCCATCCGGACAACGCCGAGATGCCGTTCCCGCTGATCTTCACCGGCCCGGCCACGGCGAGCGAATACTTTGAGCAGATCGACGGTTTCATCGCCCAGACCCTGGGACCGCGCGCGCAGGCGCGCTACAAGGTCATCATCGACGACCCGGACGCGGTCGCCAAAGAGATGCAGGCCGGGATCAAGCAGGTGCGCGAATTCCGCAAGGCGCGCAGCGATGCCTACTACTTCAACTGGCTGCTCCGGATCGACCCGGAATTCCAGAAGCCGTTCAAGCCGACCCACGAAAACGTGCGCAACCTGAAGCTGCACAAGAACCAGGACACGCACCTGCTGGCAGCGAACCTGCGCCGCGCATTTTCGGCCGTGGTGGCCGGGAACGTGAAGGAAGAGGGCATCCGCGCGATCGAGGAATTCGGCAAGTACGAGATCCAGGGCGAAAGCGAGATCATGGGCCCGATGGACGCGCTGCTGGCGTCGTTCGTCGAGCAGAGCCGGATGAAGTTGCCGGGCAAGGCGTATGTGCCTTGTTATACGATCGTGAAATAAGACAGGCATGGACAAAAAAACGGGGCGCCTTATTGTTAATTTGGGCGCCCCGTTTTTTTAGTCTTCTTTCCGCAAGTGCGGGAACAGCAGCACGTCGCGAATGTTCGGCGAGTCCGTCAGGATCATGATCAAACGGTCGATGCCGATGCCGCAGCCGCCGGCCGGCGGCATGCCGTATTCCAGCGCGCGGATATAGTCGGCGTCGTAGTACATCGCCTCCTCGTCGCCCGCGTCCTTGGCTTCGACCTGCGACAGGAAACGCGCCGCCTGGTCTTCCGGATCGTTCAGCTCCGAGAAGCCGTTGGCGATTTCGCGGCCCACCATGAACAGCTCGAAGCGCTCGGTGATGCCGGCACGGGTGTCCGATGCGCGCGCCAGCGGCGACACTTCTACGGGATAGTCGATGATATAGGTCGGTTCCCACAGTTGCGACTCGGCCGTCTCTTCGAACAGCGCCAGTTGCAGCGCGCCCAGGCCGGCGGTGGCGAACGGCTTCACGCCGAACTTCTTCAGTTCAGCCTTGATGAATTCCGCATCCTCCAGCTGCTCAGGGGTGTAACCCGGCGCATACTTGTTGATGGCGTCGACGATGGTCAGGCGCTGGAAGGGCTTCGACAGGTCTAGCTCGCGCCCACCGTACGACAGCACGGCCGTGCCCTGGGCGTCGACCGCCGCCTGGCGAATGATCGCCTCGGTGAAGTCCATCAGCCAGGTGTAGTTCGTGTAGGCCGCGTAGAACTCCATCATCGTGAATTCAGGGTTGTGACGGATCGACACGCCCTCGTTGCGGAAGTTGCGGTTCACTTCGAACACGCGATCGAAGCCGCCGACCACCAGGCGTTTCAGGTACAGCTCGGGCGCGATACGCAGGAACATCTGCATGTCGAGCGCGTTGTGGTGGGTGGTGAACGGTTTCGCAGCGGCGCCGCCCGGGATCGGGTGCAGCATCGGCGTTTCGACTTCCATGAAGTCGTTCTTTTCCATGAAGCGGCGCATCGACGACAGGGCGGCAGTACGCGCCTTGAAGGTGCGGCGCGTCTCTTCGTTCATGATCAGGTCGACGTAACGCTGGCGGTATTTCGTTTCCTGGTCGGCCAGGCCGTGGAACTTGTCCGGCAGCGGGCGCAGCGACTTGGTGATCAGGCGCAGCGTGGTGACCTTGATGGTCAGCTCGTCGACCTTGGTCTTGAACAGGGTGCCTTCGACGCCCAGGATGTCGCCCAGGTCGTACGTGCGGAAGTCTTCCATCGCTTGCGCGCCGGTCGCGTCGAGCGTGACGTAGATCTGGATGCGGCCGTCGGCGCGTACGCCCGAAGCGTCCTGCAGGGTCGCAAAAGCGGCCTTCTTGCCGGCTTCGCGCTTGAGCATCATGCGGCCGGCCAGCACCACGGGGATGGCTTTTTCTTCCAGCTCTTCGCGGGTCAGGGCGCCAAACTGCTCGATCAGCTCGGCAGCCTTGTGCTGCGGCTTGAAGTCGTTCGGAAAGGCGACGCCTTTTTCGCGGATCGCGGCCAGCTTGGCGCGACGCTCGGTCATGATCTTGTTTTCGTCGGCCGCCGCAGTTGCAGTTGCCACTGCCGGCGCCGACGTGTTCTCTTGGTTTTCCGTAGTCATGGTGAATCCAGTTTTTTTGATTTGATCAGGCGAACAGTGCGTCCAGCGACAACTCCGAGAAATCGGAGACGATGGCGATCACGTTGTCGAATTCGGCAAAGGCCTCGGCGGGCAGGGTGGTCGTGATGACTACGGTGCGCATGCCGGCGCGGCGCGCTGCTTCCACGCCCAGCGGCGCGTCTTCGAACACGATGCAATCCCCAGGCGCGGCGCCGCAGCGGCGCGCCGCTTCCATGAATACGTCCGGATGCGGCTTGCCGCGCGCAACATCGGTGGCGCCGACGACGGTGTCGAAATGGTGGCGCAGGTCGAGGCCGCCCAGGGTGAACTCGACGTTCGCCGGCGGCGCGGCGGTGCCGACCGCCAGCGCGATGCCCTGGGTGCGCGCATCGGCGATCAGGTCCTCGAAGCCGGCGACGCTTTTCAGGTGCGGCGCATACAGCTCGCGGTAGACCGCTTCCTTTTCGTGGTTGAGCACGGCGACTTCGTCGTCAGCCAGGTGCTCGCCCATGTGCGAACGGATGATCTCCTTGCCCTGGCGGCCGGCCGTCGTGCGGAAGAATTCGTCCGCATCGATGTCGCGCCCGCGCCGCTCGAAGAAGGTGACCCACGACTGCGTGTGGAAGGCCATGTTGTCGACGATGGTACCGTCCATGTCGAAGATCAGTGCGCGTTTAGCCGGGTTCAAAAACTGCGTCATGCCACGCCCTGCTTCAGGGAGGCCGAAATGAACTCGTCCAGGTCGCCATCGAGCACGTTCTTGGTGTTGCCGGTCTCGAAGCCGGTACGCAAGTCCTTGATGCGCGACTGGTCGAGCACGTACGAGCGGATCTGGTGGCCCCAGCCGACGTCGGTCTTCGAGTCTTCCAGCTTCTGCTGCTCGCTCATGCGCTTGCGCATTTCCAGCTCGAACAGCTTCGCGCGCAGCATGTCGAAGGCCTCGGCCTTGTTGCGGTGCTGCGAACGGTCGTTCTGGCACTGCACGACGATGCCCGACGGCGCGTGCGTCAGGCGCACCGCGGAGTCGGTCTTGTTGATGTGCTGGCCGCCCGCGCCGGATGCGCGGTAGGTGTCGATGCGCACGTCGGCCGGGTTGATCTCGACCTCAAAGGACTCGTCCACTTCCGGGTACACGAACAGCGAGGTGAACGAGGTGTGGCGGCCGTTGGCCGAGTCGAACGGCGACTTGCGCACGAGGCGGTGCACGCCGGTTTCGGTGCGCAGGTGGCCATAGGCGTACTCGCCCTCGACCTTGATGGTCGCGGTCTTGATGCCGGCGACCTCGCCGTCGGACTGCTCCAGGATTTCGGCCTTGAAGCCCTTGCGTTCGCAATAGCGCAGGTACTGGCGCAGCAGCATCGAGGCCCAGTCCTGGGCTTCGGTGCCGCCGGCGCCGGCCTGGATGTCGATGAAGCAGCTGGCGTGGTCCATCGGGTTGCTGAACATGCGGCGAAATTCCATGCCCTCGATGACGGCCTTGATGCCCTCGAGGTCGGCGGCGACCGCTTCCATCGTGTCCTCGTCGCCTTCTTCGCGGCCCATCTCGAACAGGTCGGCGGCGTCCGCGAGGTCGGCTTTCGCTTTCTCGAGCGTCAGCACGACGCCTTCCAGCGCTTTTTTCTCTTTACCGAGATCCAGCGCCCGTTTCTGGACGTTCCAGACGGTCGGATCTTCGAGTTCTTCGTTGACCTGCTCTAGTTTCTCTGACTTCCGATCGAAGTCAAAGATACCTCCGAAGTTCGGCCTCACGACCGGTCAGGTCGTTCAGCAGGGCGGAGATGGCGTTGATGCGTTCAGCTTCCATGATCTTGGCATTTTGAGTGAGTTGAATCGAACCTTCGATTATACCCCAGTCGCCCAAAGCTTCTTGCCCCCGTTCCGGCCGCTGCCGTATCATCGCGCGGTTCCCATCCCGAGATCCCGCATGCGCCCTTCATTCCCTTGCCAGCTTGGCATCGTCCTCATCGCCCTCGGCGCGCCTGCGCTTGCCGCCCCTTCCGCACCGAAGGGCGCGAGCGCCGTGCTGGCCGTGCTCGAAACCACCGACCTGCATTCGAACGTGGTCGGCTACGACTATTTCAAGCTGGCCCCCGAGCCATCGATCGGCCTGGACCGCACGGCCAGCCTGATCGCCCAGGCGCGCGCCGAATTTCCAAATACGGTCCTCTTCGACAATGGCGACACCATCCAGGGCAATGCGCTGGCCGACTATCAGGCGCTCGTGAAGCCGCTGCGCTGCGACCAGACGCTCGGCATCTACAAGGTGATGAACGCGCTCAAGTACGACGGCTCCTCGATCGGTAACCATGAGTTCAACTACGGCCTCGCATTCCTGAGCCAGGTGACGGGGCGGCGTTTGCAGGTTGCCGGCGTAGACCAACCCCGGCGTTGCGCCGGGCCGGCCTTCCCGCAGGTGCTGGCCAACGTCTACAGCGTCAAGACCAAAAAGCCGCTGTTCGAGCCCTACCGCATCATCGAAAAGCGGGTCACGGCGCAGGATGCGAACGGCCGCCCGGTCACGGCGACGGTCAGGGTAGGCATCATCGGTTTCACGCCGCCGGCCATCATGTCCTGGGACAAGCGCCACCTGGAGGGCAAGCTGACCACGACGGGTGTGGTGGAAGCGGCACGCAAGTACGTGCCCGAGATGCGGCGCAAGGGCGCCGATATCGTGGTCGCGATCTCGCACGGGGGCCTGGACGCCAGCCCCTACACGGCGCAGATGGAAAACGCGAACTGGTACCTGGCGCAAGTGCCGGGTGTCGATGCGATGCTGCTCGGGCACTCGCACCAGCTGTTCCCGAACGCCGCCAGCACTGCGCCGCAGTTCGCCTTGCCCGGCGTGGACAAGGCGAAGGGCCTGGTGCATGGCGTGCCGACCGTAATGGCCAACCTGTGGGGCAAGCACCTGGGCCTCATCGCGCTGCATCTGCGCGCGGACGGGCGCCGCTGGCGCATCGACAAGGACAAGACGGTGGTCGAGGCGCGCAGTGCGCAGAACGTGGACAAGAGTTTCGTGGCCGCCGACCCGAAGGTGCTGGACCTCATCCGCGAAGAGCACGAGGCGACGATCCGGTATGTGAAGACCCCGGTCGGCAGCAGCGACTTTCGCATGACGACCTATTTTGCCGACGTGGGCGATACCTCTGCCATCGCGGTGGTCAACGCCGCGCAAACACGCTATGTGAAAAAATACGTGGAGGCCAATCTGCCGCAGTACGCGAAGCTCCCGGTGCTGTCGATGTCGGCGCCGTTCAAGAGCGGCTCGGCCGGCGCCTTCGACTTCACCGATGTCCCGGCCGGCAAGCTGGCGCTGAACAACGCGGCCGACCTCTACCTGTATCCGAACGCGCTGTATGCGGTGAAGGTCGACGGCGCGGACCTGAAGGCCTGGCTGGAGACCTCGGCGCGGCGCTTCAACACCATCGACCCGGCGAAAACCGAACCGCAGGAGCTGGTCAACCCGACGGTCCCGAGCTACAACTTCGATACCCTGACGTCCACCGAGATCAGCTACGAGATCGACGTCACCCAGCCGCCGGGTCAGCGCATCCGCGGGCTTGCCCTGCGCGGGGTGCCGGTGACGCCGCAGCAGGAATTCATCGTCGCGACGAACAACTACCGTGCCAGCGGCGGCGGCAACTTCCCCGGGCTCGACGGCAGCAAGACCGTGCTCGCCTCGCCGGACACCAGCCGCGACGTGCTGATCGGGTATATCCGCGACGTGAAGAAGCTCACGCGCAGCGAGCATGGCGCGGTGCGCAGCTGGCGCTTCGCGAAGGTGGCAACCAAGGGGCGGGTGGTCTTCCATTCGGCACCCGGCATGCTGGACCTGGCGCACCAGGCGGGGCTGGACAATGTCAGCCTGCTGCGTGCAGACGATGGCCTCGGCAAGGGGTTTGCGCTGTACGCGGTCGACCTGTCGAAATGATGCGGGCGGTGCTGTTGCTGGTGGCGGCCCTCCTGGGCGGGCCGGTTGCGGCCCAGCCGCAGCTCGATGCCAGGGAGGCCTACCGGTTGGGGCTGATGCACCGCAATGGGGCGGGTGTGCCGAAGGACGCAGTGCTTGCCGCTTCCTTGATCGGGATTGCGGCGCAGGGGCAGGTGCCGGCGGCGATGTTTACGCTGTCGAACTTGCTGGCTGCGGGGGAGGGCGTGGCGCGCGACGCGCTTGCTGCGCGGCGCTGGCTGGAAACGGCTGCGGCGCTGGGTTATCCGGCGGCGCTGCAGCAACTGGCCTTGACGGAGCCGGATCCGCGCAAGGCAGAGCTGCTGATGCGACAGGCGGGGCATGCGCTGCAGCACACGGTGCCAGGCCAGTAAAGCGTGAGCTTGACCCGTAGGGTCTGTGCGTCGCTATCGACGGGTTCGGAGCATGGATGCCGCTTACCCGCCCTAGGCAGGCGTCGACATCTCATCCGCCGCAATCGCCGCCAGATCCACCAGCGCCTGCAGCTCGGCCGCACGCAGCTTGCGCGGCTCGCGGTCGATCACGCACAGGGTACCCATGGCCATGCCCGAGCTGTCGCGCAGCGGCACGCCCGCGTAGAAACGGATGTGTGGGTCGGCCAGCACCAGCGGATTGCCGGAGAAGCGGGCGTCGGCCATCGCGTCTTCGACGACGAAAGGCGCATCGTTCAGGATCGCGTGCGAGCAGAAGGCCCATTCGCGCGGCGTCTGCTGGGCTGCCAGGCCGATGCGCGCCTTGAACCACTGACGCTTCGAGGTCAGCAGCGAAATGAGCGCGATCGGCGAATCGGTCACCATCGAGGCGAGGCGCACGATCCGGTCGAAGCGTTCTTCCCCCGGACTGTCGACCATGTTCGAGGCCGCCAGGGCGGCCAGGCGCTGCGCCTCGTTCGCCGGCGAAGGGTAGGACGCATCGGCCAGTGGCAGGTATTCGGGATCCGTGGGCGTCGGCGGCGCGCGCCGCTCGTCGCCCCCGGCCTGTCCGCTCACCTTGTTCATCAAGGCACGAATGTGGCTCTGACGCGTGCGGCGATGGCCACCCGGCGTTTTCCACGACTCGATGGCGCCGCTTTCCATCCAGAGCTGGACCGTACTGGTCGCCACGCCAAGCATGCGCGCGGCCTCGCTCGTGGTCAGGATCGGGTCCTCTTCTATGAAATTGCTGTTCATCAATATTCCTACGGTTTCTCGGAGTATAGCTGATTTGATGAATGTAACTAAAACTCGATGCTTACGGACAGAAAGTCATGTGAATATCGGCGAATGGCTCAATTTTAATTGCAATCTATAAAGAGTATTCCGTGTTTAGTTAGCGATTTTGTCAAATATTGCTATTAGTCATGTTCCATATTAAAGAGCAGTCCCGGACAGGCCGGGGTTGCCGACTCGATCAGGCGCCCGCCAGCGCCAGGCGCGTGGCCGCGGCCTGGCTGGTTGCCGCTTGCCGCGTGCCGCCGGCGCGCGCCGCCGCGTTCACGTCGTCGAGCTTGAAGGTGCTGACCACCTCGGCCAGGCGCTCGGCCTGCTCCTGCATCGATTCGGCGGCGGCTGCCGCTTCCTCGACCAACGCGGCGTTCTGCTGCGTGACCCGGTCCATGTCGACGATGGCGCTGTTGACCTGCTCGATGCCGGCGCTCTGTTCCTCGCTGGCGTTGGCGATGTCGGCCATGATGGTGGTGACGTGCTCGATGCTGCGCACGATCTCGTTCATGGTGGCGCCCGCGCGGTCGACCTGCTTCGCGCCGGCGGCGACGTTGTTCACCGAGTCGTCGATGAGCGTCTTGATTTCCTTCGCCGCGGCGGCCGAGCGCTGCGCCAGGTTGCGCACTTCGCCGGCGACGACCGCAAAGCCGCGGCCCTGTTCGCCCGCGCGCGCCGCTTCCACGGCAGCGTTCAGCGCCAGGATGTTGGTCTGGAAGGCGATGCCGTCGATGACGCTGATGATGTCGACAATCTTGCGCGAGGAGTCGTTGATCGAGCCCATCGTGGTGACGACTTCGGCGACCACCGCGCCGCCCTGGCCGGCAATGGCGGCGGCGCTCTGCGCCAGCCGGTTCGCTTCGCGCGCATTGTCGGCGTTCTGGCGGACGGTCGAGGTCAGTTCTTCCATCGAGGAGGCGGTTTCTTCGAGCGAGCCGGCCTGCTGCTCGGTACGGACGGACAAATCCGCGTTGCCGCTGGCGATTTCGTTGGCCGCCATGCCGATCGAGCCGGTCCCTGTGCGTACGTGGCCGACGATTCCGGCCAGCGCCTGCGTCATGCTGGCCAGCGCGCGCAGCAGGTCGCCAGTTTCGTCGCGCGACTCTTGCGCCGCGCGGCTGGTGAGGTCGCCGCGCGCCACGCGCTGGGCGAAGCCGACGGCCTGGCGCAGCGGCACGGTGATCGAGCGGGTGATGAACCAGGCGCAGGCAACGCCCAGCAGCAGGGCGACGACGCCCAGGCTGATCAGGAGCGCGCGGGTATCGTCGTAAGAGGCGAGGATGCCGGCGGCGACGCCATCGGCGGCCTCGATCTGCATCGCGGCCAGCTTGTTCATCTCGGCCAGGAAAACGGTGCTGTTCGGCAGCAACTGCTCGTTGTAGATCCTTTCGACGCCTTCGACGTCGCCTTCATTCTTGGCCTTGAACAGCGCCGCGCGGGCAGCCAGGTACGGATCGCGTCTGGCTTTGACGACCTTGAACTGCTCCACCACGGCCGGGTTGCGCAGCGAGGCCTCGATGGCGTTCTGCAGTTCGGTCGAACGGGCTGAAATCTGCTTCATGCGGGCTTCAACAGTCTGGATGACCGCGGTGTCGGACGAGACATACACCGTCTGGAGCATGGCACTGTTCACCTCGACCAGCTTGCCCCACTCGGCGACGTTGCGCTGGTTCTTGATGCTGGTATCGACCAGGCGGTGCGTCAGGTCGCCGGCGGCCTGCATGCGCACGATCGCGGTGACGGTCACGGCCAGCAGCAGCGCCAGGACGATGGAAAATCCGATGCCGAGGCGGGCACCGATCTTGAGGTTCTTCACGTGGGTTTCCTTCCGGGTGGCGGGGCGGCGCCTCGCACTTGACTAGGGATGCGCCTGGGTGACAGTCACGGCGGCAGCGATACCCGGAGTATAGCAGCGGGGAGACTTAAAAAAATGCCATGCGGCAAATATGCAACATTCATGCGTTATGAATCTTGCAATGCCCGCCCACCAGCGGAAGAGGACTGCTTCAGTGCAGCTGTTTCTTCTCCGGCTGCACCAGGATGAACGGGTGCACCACCGAGGCCCACAGGGCGATGTCGCCGACGGCCCAGGTCTCGGCTTGCAGGTCCGACACCTTCGCCACCTTGCCCTCGCGCATCCAGCGCGCGATGCTCTCCTTGTCGTCGTGCGAAATGCGCATGGCGACATCGATCAGGTCGAGCTCTTCGCTGACATAGATCACGTTGCCTTGCGCGAAGTGGCGCTCCAGCTCATCCCAGCGGATACGGCCGGTTTCGCGGTTGATCTTGTCGTGCAGTTCGGTGTCGTTCTCGGGCTTCGTTTTCATGCTTTTTCAATGTGGTTCAGATGAGGTCGACCGTCGGGACGGGCGAACCCGCCCATGTTAACCGATAGGCCGGACCCTTGCGCACGTTACCTACCAGCGCCGGGCGGAAGCAGGCGAGGTTGGTGCCCTCGGGCCGCCGCACGCTCGGGTAGATGATGCCCATCGAGCCGGCCTCCAGCAGCTCGGCCGCCAGCGACTGGGACGCCACATAGCTGCCCGGATCGAGGCATTTGGCGAGCCCGCGCACGCCGCGGATGTCATGGAAGCTGCCGTTGAAGTCGGCCAGCATCGTCTGGTAGGTGACGCTGTCGTCGAAGCGCTTGATTTCCTGGTATTCGACCGCCTTGTGGAAGCACACCTCGGCCAGTGCCGTCTCGGCCTCGAAAGCGCAATACCAGGCGCCGCGCTCGCCGTCGTTGAAGCGGCTGCCTTCCGGACGCGCATAGGTGTAGGCGGCATTGATGATCCGGAACTGCGGGACACCGAAGACGAGTTCGTCCATGCCGATGCCGGGCAGCAGGTCTGCCTCGCCGCGCAGGCGCTCGTTGGTGGCGTTATCGAGGTCGAACAGGTCGCGCAGGGTGGCGTCGTCGTCGGCCAGGGGTGCCAGCACCGAATCCTCGAGGTCGGCGAAGCGCGACGGGATCAGGCGGCAGGTGTCGAACTGGCGCAGGCTGGTGAGTTTTGGAGCGGCCGGCAAGGTCAGAGGCCTCCGCGGCGCGCGTCCAGCAGCTTGCGCACCGTTTGCATGGCCAGCAGCCCGCCGCCCAGCATGCAGGCGAGCGGCGTGCGGCCGCCGAAAATCACGTTGCTGTTGGGGAGCATCACCCATTCGTCGGCGAGCTTGTCGTCGTACAGGATATGCAGGGCCTTGTAGATGCCGAGCAGGTAGGAAATGCGCGTGATGCGGTCGACTTCGAGGACCCGGTCCGGGTTCTTTTTCCAGTCGTAGTAGCTCGATGCCGACAGGCCGCCGAGCAGCTCGCGCGCATCGTCGTCGCGCAGCTGCCAGGCAGCGGCCAGCTTGAAAAAGCCGGTCAGGGCCGCTTTCGACAGGCGCTCGCGCTCGACGCGGGAATTCAGGTCTACCAGGACCGCGGGCTCGAAGCGGCTTTTCGGGTAGGAGTAGGCAAGATTCGTAGCGTGGCTCATGGAGTCCTCCGTTTCTGGAGTATTTATACTCCGTTTCCGTATCCGATGCAATTGATATTCGCGCTACTAGTTGTCAAGGCTGCGGGCGCATGCCAGAATCGGTGCCGAATTGCTAAAAGGAAAAGGTTATTCCATGCGTTGGCACTCGGTGGGTCTTGTTCTGGTAGGGGCGATGGTCGTCGGCGCCGCGGCGCTCGGGCTTGCGCGCGGCTCGCGCGTCGGCCCGGTCGAGCTGCGCCAGCAGGTGATGCAGGCCGAACGGGCCTTCGCCGCGACCATGGCGGCGCGCGACTTCGAGGCCTTCACGGGCTTCCTCTCGCGCGAGGCCGTGTTCATGAACCCGGCGGGACCGCAGCGCGGCAAGGACGCGGTGGCCTCGGGTTGGCGTGCTTACTTCGACAAGCCGGCGGCACCGTTTTCGTGGGAGCCGGATGAAGTCGAGGTGCTGGCATCGGGCACGCTGGCCTACAGCAGCGGGCCGGTGAAGGATGCGGCGGGCAAGCAGGTCGGGCGGTTCAATTCGGTGTGGCGGCTGGAAGGGCCGGGAACGTGGCGGGTGGTGTTCGATCGCGGCTGCGATTGCGGGAGGTAGCACCGCACACCACATCACGCCGCGCATCAGATTGGTTCCGCGTGCTCCACCAGCAATTGCACCTTCGTCACGCCGTTGTATTCGTTCGCATCCAGCCGGAACGCCACCCGGGCCCGGTCGCCGAGCCCATCGGTATGCCCGAACCAGATCGCGTCGTAGCGCCGGCCGTTCTTCTCCAGCAGCAGCTTGAGGTGCTTTTCCTTCAGGATACGCTGGCTCAGCACCCGGAATTCGTCGCAGAACACGGGCGGCGCGAAGCCCTGGCCCCACACCTGGCCATCCATCAGCTCGATGAAGCTGGTGCAGTAGAACTCGTCTTCGAGCGGGCCGTCGGTTTCGACCACGCGTTCCAGCTGCGCCTGGGTCAGCCAGGCGCGCCCGACCGCCTCGAAGGCCTGCGAGAACGCGTCGAACGATTCCGCCTTGATGGTCAGGCCGGCCGCCATCGCGTGGCCGCCGAACTTGTCGATCAGGCCCGGCACGCGTTTCGACACCAGGTCGAGCGCGTCGCGCATGTGAAAGCCCGGGATCGAGCGTCCCGAACCCTTGATCAGGCCCAGCCCGCCCGGCGCGAACGTGATCGTGGGCCGGAAGAATTTTTCTTTCAGGCGCGACGCGACGATGCCGATCACACCCTGGTGCCAGCCTTCGTCGAACACGGCAATGGTGCTGCTGTCGGTGGGCTCGAAGGCGTCCAGGTGCAGCAGCGCCGTGTCCTGCATCTCGGCTTCGATCTCGCGCCGTTTCAAATTGATCTCGTTGAGCTGCTGGGCGATGGCCCAGGCGCGGCCCTCGTCGTCGGTGGTCAAGCATTCGATCCCGAGCGACATGTCTTCCAGTCGCCCCGCCGCATTCAGGCGCGGGCCGACGGCAAAGCCCAGGTCGAAGGGCGAGGCGCAGCGCGCTTCGCGCCCGGCGACCCGGAACAGCGCCGCCACGCCGGCATGCATGCGGCCGGCGCGCATGCGCTTGATGCCCTGGGCGACCAGGATGCGGTTGTTGGCGTCGAGCTTCACCACGTCGGCCACCGTGCCCAGCGCCACCAGGTCGAGCAGGTTGTCCAGCTTCGGCTGGGTGGCGGCGTCGAACACGCCGCGCCGGCGCAATTCGGCGCGCAGCGCCAGCAGCACGTAGAACACGACGCCGACGCCGGCCAGGTTCTTGCTCGGGAAGCCGCACTCGGGCTGGTTCGGGTTGACGATCACGCGCGCAGGCGGCAGCGCGTCGCCGGGCAGGTGGTGGTCGGTGACGACGACTTCGATCCCGCGCCGGTTAGCCTCCAGCACACCGTCGATGCTGGCGATGCCGTTGTCGACGGTGATGATGATGTCGGGTGCCTTTTCGCGCGCCGTCAGTTCGACGATCTCGGGCGTGAGGCCATAGCCGTATTCGAAACGGTTCGGCACGATGTAGTCGACCTGCGCGCCCATCGCCCGCAGGCCACGCAAGGCGACCGCACAGGCGGTGGCGCCGTCGCAGTCGTAATCGGCGACGATGGTCATCTTCTTGCCGGCGCCAATCGAATCGGCGAGGAACACGGCGGCGGCGTCGATGTGGCGCAGGCCGCTCGGCGGGACCAGCGCCGACAGCTCGCTGGCGAGTTCGCGCGCGTCAATCAGGCCGCGCGAGGCATAGATGCGGGCCAGGACGGGGTGCACGCCGCCCTGGCGCAGCATTTCGGACTGGCGGAACGGGCAGGGGCGGGTGGAAATACGCGTAATCAAAGCAGTCGGTCCAGGGTAGGGCGGCGCCAGAACTTGCGCTGGGCCAGGGCATTGGTGGTGCAGGCGGCGTGCGCGTCGCGGTGGCTCAGCACCAGGCTCACTGACCGCACGCGGTTGTCAAGCAAGGCTTTCAAGATGGGTGCGAACAGCGCAGCTTCAAGCTGTCCCATCTGCGCAATCCAGATGCCCCAGTCGGCGCCGATGGCGCTCGCCGCGGCACTGCCGCACACCAGGATGGTATCGCGGTCCAGGCCGGCCACGAAAGCCGGCAGGTCGGTCACTGGCGTGTCCGCCAGCGCATCGACCCAGGGGGCGGCGTCAAAGGCGGCAAGGGCAGGCGCTCGCGGAGCACGGCTACGGGCCGCATCGGCAGCGCCCCACAGCCAGAACGCATTCACCGGCGGCAGGCGGCGCGCCTCGCGCTCGGCGTTGACCGGATGCGAATGCCACAGGATCTGCACTTCGTTCTGCAGGCGCCGGAAGGCCGCGGCGTGGGCGCCTGCCGGCATCCAGTCGGTCAGGTCCATGCCGACGGCGGCGTCGGGCGTGGCCGTATCCAGGGCCGCCCAGTCGTCGGCGCGCATGAACCAGGTCTGGGCGTCGCCCCAGGCCAGCGCGTGGCCGGCTTCCTCGAAGTAGGGCCGGGCCGACTCGAACAGCGCGCGGCTGTCCGGTTCGCTCAGGCGGATGTTGCGCAGGTCGGCCATCAGCAGGTGGGTGCGGGCGATCTCGATGTGCGCCGGGTTGACGATGAACCAGGTGCCCCCATCCGGCTCGATGCCGCGCCCGCGCATGGCGGCGGCGGCCAGCGCCGGGCGGCCAGCCTCGAGTAAACCAAGCGCCCGGGCCAGCCACTGCTCGTGCGGCAGCGCGCGCACCGTGTCGTCGACGGCCACCCGCGCGTAGCTGCTGGTGCGCGACAGCAGGGCGCCCAGCGCCGGCGCATTCGGGGCAAGGGCGCGCACCAGGTCGGGGGCAAATTCGGGAATCGGAAGCGCGAAGGGCAGGACGAGCGTGATGTGGGCCATACCGTGATTGTAGGGCATCCGGGCACCCCATGCGTGCTGGATGCGCCACACCAGGTGCCACACATGCCGGGACGAGCTCGCCCTGGTCAGCGCTCAGTTAGCCGCATTCGGCCGCCCGCACGGCCGAGGTGTTAGAATTTTGCAAAATTCGCATCGTGGCGGTTGCCTGATCCGCCACGGCACCATCGTTTGCAACCGGAGCTTCATGAGTATTGTCCATACCTTGCCGTTCGAATGGCTGGTCGGCCTGCGCTATACGCGCGCCGGCAAGCGCAGCGGACGCAACCGTTTCATCTCCTTCATTTCGCTCATTTCCGTGGCCGGCATCGCGCTCGGCGTGGCGGCGCTGATCGTCGTGCTGTCGGTGATGAACGGCTTCCAGAAAGAAGTCACCGACCGCATGCTGTCGGTGCTGGCCCACGTCGAGATCTTCGACGTGCGCGGCAGCATGCCCGACTGGCGCGCGGTCGAGCGTGAAGCCGCGCGTAACCCGGAAGTGGTCGCCGCCGCGCCCTTCGTGGAAGCGCAGGGCATGCTGCTGCGCGACGGCGTGATGAAGCCGGTGCTGATGCGCGGCGTGCTGCCCGCGCTTGAGGCGAAAGTCTCCGACGTGGCGGGCCAGATGAAACAGGGCAGCCTGGACTCGCTCACGCCCGGCTCGATGAACGTCGTGCTGGGGAGTGCGCTGGCCGCCGCGCTCGACGTCAAGGTGGGCGACCGCCTGGCCATGCTGATGGCGGGGGGCGACCCCGGGGCCAACGCCGCGGCGGCCTCCGGCAACGCGATGCCGCGCACCCAGTCCTTCGTCGTGTCGGGCATTTTCGAGGCCGGCCACTATGAATTCGATTCCGCGCTCGTCTTTGCGCACCTGGACGATGCGGCGCAAGCGGCCCAGGCCAGCGGCCCGGCGGGGCTGCGCCTGCGCCTGCGCGACCTGCACCAGGCGCCGCGCGTGGCCTCGGAACTGCGCCGTGACATGGCTGGTGCCACGGCGGGCGAACTCGTGATGCGCGACTGGTCGCAGGTGAACACGATCTGGTTCGCCGCCGTGCAGTCGCAAAAGCGCATGATGTTCATCATCCTGACCCTGATCATCGCGGTCGCCGCCTTCAACCTCGTCTCGACCCTCGTCATGACGGTAAAGGACAAGCAGGCCGACATCGCGATCCTGCGCACGCTGGGCGCCGCGCCGCGCTCGATCATGAAGATCTTCATGGTGCAGGGCACGCTGGTCGGGGTGCTCGGCGCCGCGCTGGGCGTGGCGCTGGGCGTGGCGGTGGCGCTCAACGTCGACGTGATCGTGCCGGCCATCGAGCGCCTGCTCGGGGTGCAGTTCCTCTCCAAGGAAATCTACCTGATCAGCGAGATCCCGTCCGACCTGCGCTGGGTGGATGTGGCAAGCATCGGCGGCGTCGCCGTGCTGCTGGCCTTTTTCTCCACCATCTACCCGAGCTGGGCAGCGGCGCGCGTGAAGCCGGCCGAAGCACTCCGTTACGAGTAACATCATTATGAGCATCATCCACAAACTGCCCTTCGAATGGCTGGTCGGCCTGCGCTACACGCGCGCAGGCAAGGGCAGCGGCCGCAGCGGCTTCATTTCCTTCATTTCGCTCATTTCGGTGGCGGGGATCGGCCTTGGGGTCGCGGCCCTGATCATCGTGCTGTCGGTCATGAACGGCTTCCAGAAGCAGGTCACCGACCGCATGCTGTCGGTGCTGGCCCATATCGAAGTGTTCGACGCGCGCGGCGACATGCCCCAGTGGCGCGCCGCCGAACAGGAAGCCTTGCGCAATCCAGCCGTGCTGGGCGTCGCGCCCTTTGTCGAGTCGCAGGGGCTGCTGCAGAAGAACGGCGCCATGCGCCCGGTCACGATCCGCGGCGTGCTTCCGAGCGCCGAGCGCAAGGTGTCGAAGGTGGCCAATACCATGCGCCAGGGGAGCTTCGATTCGCTCGCGCCGAATACCTTCAACATCGTGCTCGGCTACGCGCTGGCCAGCGGGCTCGGCGTGGAGGTGGGCGACAAGGTGACCATGCTGCTGGCCCAGGCCCAGACCACGCCGGCCGGCATGCTGCCGCGCATGCGCTCGTTCACCGTCTCGGGCATCTTCGAATCGGGCCACATGGAGTTCGACGCCGGCATGGCCTTTATCGGCATCGAGGACGCGCAAAAGATGGAGCGCCTGTCCGCGCCCGCCGGCCTGCGCCTGCGCGTGGCCGACATGCACGCCGCCCCCCAGGTGGCGGCCGAGCTGGAAAAATCCATGTCGGGCGAGCTCGTGATGCGCGACTGGTCGAAGCTCAACGCCGTCTGGTTCGGCGCCGTACAGACCGAGAAGAAGATGATGTTCATCATCCTGACGCTGATCGTCACCGTGGCCGCCTTCAACCTCGTCTCGACGCTGGTGATGACGGTGACCGACAAGCAGCCCGACATCGCCATCCTGCGCACGCTGGGCGCCTCGCCGCGCTCGATCATGAAGATCTTCATGGTGCAGGGCGCGGTGGCGGGCCTGCTCGGCACCGCGCTGGGCGTGGGCGGCGGCGTGCTGGTCGCGCTGAACATCGAAACCATCGTTCCATTTATCGAAAACCTGTTGGGAGTGCAGTTCTTGTCCAAGGATATTTACCAATTCAGCGCCGTGCCCTCGGATTTGCGCTGGCCGGACGTCGCAAAAATCGGCAGCGTCGCCGTGCTGCTGGCCTTTGCCGCCACGCTCTACCCGAGCTGGTCGGCCTCGCGCGTAAAACCTGCGGAGGCGCTGCGCTATGAGTGACGCATTAAAAGCTGATGCCATCAACTCCCCGGTGCTGAGCTGCCGAGGCCTCGGCAAGACTTTCAAGCAGGGCGACTACCAGGTCCAGGTGCTGGAGCAGATCGACTTCGCCATCTCGCGCGGCGAGCGGGTGGCCATCGTCGGCGCCTCGGGTTCCGGCAAGTCGACGCTGCTGCACCTGCTCGGCGGGCTCGATACGCCCAGCACCGGCTCGGTGACCCTGCTCGGCGAAGACTTCGCGACCCTGTCGGAAACCCGCCGCGGCGACCTGCGCAACTCCTCGCTCGGCTTCGTCTACCAGTTCCACCACCTGCTGCCCGAGTTCTCGGCGCTCGACAACGTCGCCATGCCGCTCATGATCCGGCGCGAAAAGCATGCGGCCGCCAGCGTGAAGGCGCAGGCAATCCTCGAGCGCGTCGGTCTTGGCAAGCGCGTCGTCCACCGCCCGGGCGAGCTGTCGGGCGGCGAGCGTCAGCGTGTGGCGCTGGCGCGGGCGCTCGTCACGCAGCCGGCCTGCGTGCTGGCCGACGAGCCGACCGGTAACCTCGACCACACGACGGCGCTCACCATCTTCGACCTGATGCTCGAACTCTCGCGCACCCTGGGCACGGCCTTCGTCATCGTCACCCACGACATGGAACTGGCCCGCCGTTGCGACCGCGCGCTGCGCCTGACCGAACACGGCCTGCAACCGATGGAGGCGTAAGGCCCATGTGGATCGACACCCACTGCCACCTGGACGCCCACGAATTCGGCGCCCAGGCGCTCGACGTCGCTGCGCGGGCCGGCGGACTCGGGGTGTCGATGATCGTGATCCCGGCGGTCGAGCGCGGCAATTTCAAGGCTGTCGCGGACCTGGCGCACGGCGCGCCGAACGCAAGTTATGCGCTGGGCATCCATCCGATCTGCGTACCGCAGGCGCAGGACGAAGACCTGCTCGCGCTGCGCGCCGCGGTGGAGCGCGCGATGAGCGATCCGCGTTTCGTGGCCATCGGCGAGATCGGCCTCGATTTCTTCATTCCGCTGCTGTGCGAGCCCGCGATGCGCGAGAAGCAGGAGCGCTTCTTCAGGGAGCAGCTGCGCATCGCGCGCGACTTCGGCCTGCCGGTGCTGACCCATGTGCGCCGCTCGCAGGACCAGGTGCTCAAGCACCTGCGCCAGGTTACGCCGCCCGGCGGCATCGCGCATGCCTTCAACGGCAGCGAGCAGCAGGCGAATACCTTTATCAAGCTAGGCATGCACCTCGGGTTCGGCGGCGCCATGACCTTTACGCGCGCGCTCCAGATCCGGCGGCTGGCGAGCACGCTGCCGCTGGACCGGATCGTGCTTGAGACCGATGCGCCGGACATCTCGCCGGCCTGGATCCACCCGGCGCGCAACAGCCCGGAGCAGCTGCCGGCGATCGGTGCGGCGCTGGCCGGCCTGCGTGGGATCGGCGAGCCGGAAGTGTGCACCGCCGCCTGGCGCAGTTCGATCGAGGCCATCCCGCGGCTGGCCGCATTGCTGGCGTAATCGACAAGCGCGGCGGAACCTTTCGCCACTGACGGCCTCAACTGTGTATGCATACAGCCGATATGCCCTTGCGGCGTAAAGTTCAGCTCGTTTGGCCTTGTGCACGATGATGGTACGCAACTTGGTAATGTCGGGTTCGTGCGACCATGGCTTTTTCGGCCTGGGAGACGAAATTGGACAGCGCGAGCGAGTTCCTCCGCGTACTGCAGCACGAGCGGTCACTGAGCACCGCGCATCGCGTCCTGCGTCTGCGACTCGCCCACGCCGAAGGCCTCCTTGATGATGTCCTTCTCCCGCAGCGCATCACCGGCACCGAATCGATTTGCGGCGGACTCGAATACCGGGTCGCCTGCGTCGCCAGCGACCCGGCGCTGCCCCTGAAGGAACTGATCGCGCTGCCGGCCGAAGTGCAGGTCGTCCTCGACCGCGGCGGCCTGCGCAGCATCTGCGGCATCGTCACCGAAGCGCGCTCCGGCGACAGCGACGGCGGCCTCGCCACTTACCAGCTGGTGCTGCGCGACGCGCTGTCGATCATGGAAAAGCGCGTCAACAGCCGCATTTTCCGCCAGATGAACGAACTCGACATCGTGCAGGTACTGTTCGACGAGTGGCGCCATGCGAACACCACCCTGGCCGGCGCCTTCGAGTACGAATTCGATCCGCTGCTCGAGGCCGAACGCTATCCCCGGCGCGAGCAGACGATGCAGTACAACGAATCGGATGCCGCTTTTGTCCGCCGCCTGCTGCGCCGCCGCGGCATTTCGTGGCTGGTGCGCGCCGGACGCAGCCGCACCAGCACCGTCGACGCCCGCATTGACTCCGCCTACGACCGCATCCCCGCGCATACGCTGGTGCTGTTCGCCGATGCGGTCAACCTGCCGGAAAACGCCGCCGGCACCGTGCGCTACCACCGCGACGACGCGACCGGGCAGCGCGACACCATCACCTCCTGGAGCGGCGCCCGCTCGCTGCAGCCGGGCAGCACCACGCGCCACAGCTGGGACTACAAGAATCCGGGCGGCGCCCACTTCATGGCCGCCACCACGCGCGCCGGCAGCGACCAGGGCGGGTGGGGCAGCGGCTTTGCCGCCAGCCTCGACGACTACCTGGTCGAAGCGCCCCATGCCGGCAACGACTTCGAGGACCACTGGCGCCTCGGCCAGTTGCGCATGCAGCGCCACGAGTTCGAAGCGAAATGCTTCCATGGCGAAGGCAGCGTGCGCGATTTCTGCGCTGGGCAGTACTTCACGTTGGCCGGCCATCCCGAGATCGATACCCATCCCGCTGCGGAGCGCCAGTTCGTCATCACCGAGCTGCACGCAACCGTCTGCAACAACCTGCCGGGCGACCTGTCCGCGCGCATCGACCGTTTGCTGGCCCGCAGCGGCTGGCAACTGCCTGCCGCCTCGACCGGTGACGGCAGCGCGGCACACGTGCACGTGCGCTTCACGGCCGTGCGCCGCGGAGTGCCCTTCGTGCCGGCCTTCGACCCGCGGGTCGACCTGCCGCATCCGCAGCTGCAAAGCGCGATCGTGGTCGGACCGGAAAACGAAGAGGTGCACTGCGACGCGCTGGGACGGGTGAAGATCCGCTTTCCCGGCATGCGCCCGGCCGACCATGGCCATGCGAACGGCGCCGGGGTCTCCGGCGCACCGGCCGATTCGGCCTGGGTACGGGTCGCCTCGAACTGGGCCGGCAACGGGCCAGGCAGCCACCAGCAGTGCGGCGCGCTCGGCCTGCCGCGCGTCGGCACCGAAGTGCTGGTCGCCTTCCTCGGCGGCGACCCGGACCGGCCGATCGTTCTGTCGCAACTGTTCAACAGCCGCGCCACGCCGCCGGCGCTCAGCCCGGACGGCGAATTGCCGGGCAACCGCTACCTGGCGGGCCTGCGCAGCCGCGAGATCGGCGGCCAGCGTGGCAACGTCCTGCGCTTCGACGACACGCGCGGCGAAATCAGCGCGCAGCTGGCGAGCGACCATGGCACCTCGCAGCTGAACCTGGGCTGGCTGACGCGTCCGCGCGCCAATGGCGCGGCCGAGCCCAGGGGCGAGGGCGCGGAGCTGCGCAGCGAGCGCGCCGTCGCCATCCGCGGCCGCGAAGGCGTGCTGGTGAGCGCCGAGGCCTCGCCCGCCGGCGCCGGAGAGCAGCTGGCCCGCGCCGGACTGGTCGGCCTCGCAGCGCTGATGCAGAGCGTGGCCGACGAAATGGCCAAACTGGCCGAGCAGCACGCTGGCGACGAGCCGGGCAACGCGCGCCTGGCGGAACTGGTCGACAAGCTCAAGGCCTGGGATGCGGGCACCAACGTCGCGCCAGGCGCAGCGGCTGCCGCCGGGGCCGCGGCGATGGTCGCTGTCACCGCGCCGGCCGGGATCGTGCTGGCCAGCCAGGACAACGTGGCGCTCGCCTCCGAAAAAAAGATCGACGTGGTCAGCGGCGGCGACGCCGAGGTCTGCGCCGGCGGCAACGTGTTCGTGCGCGCAGCGCGTTCGATCAGCGCGTTCGCCCATGCGCTGGGCATCAAGCTCGTGGCCGGGCGCGGCAACGTGGCCATCGAGGCCCATCAGGGCAGCGTCGAGATCAAGTCGTCCGGCCGGATCAGCCTGATCTCCTCGGAAGCGATCCACATCGAGGCGCCGCTGGTGCGCATTGTCTCGAAGGGTGCGCAAACGGAATGGGCGGACGGCGGCATCACCCAGCAAAGCGCCGGCCCGCACATCTTCAAGGCCACTGAAATCAGGCGCGCCGGTGCGGGTGGAGGCAGCCCGCAAACGCTCGATTTCGCCTCCTCCAAAATACGGACCGACGAGCGCCTCGTCCTGCGCCACCTGCAAACGCGCGAACCGATTCCCAACCAGCGCTACATCGCCCACCTGGAGGACGGCAGCACGATCGACGGCGTTAGCGACGAAGACGGACGCACGGCGCTGGTCCAGGGCGCCACGCTGGGGCCGGTGCGTTTCGAGCTGCTTCCTTGACGCGCTGAAGAGCCATCAGCCCCATGAGTGAAAAGACCAGGCCGTTACCGCCCCCTGTTCCCTTGTCTAACGGGGGCTGGGAGGTCAATTCCTTCATGTCCTCCGAGGATTACACCCTGCGTGGACTGGCCCTCATGCCGTCGAATAGTATCGTGCCGGTTATCGTTGTACCCGGCATTATGGGAACGAATCTCAGGGCCAAGCGTTTGCCGGGGCCCGAAACAAAAGACGCTGAAAGAAATCAGAGAGCGCGACCTGGGGACCCGGTTTGGCGCCCCCCAAATGGCAAGAGCGAGGGATTGCGTGCCGCTGATCGATGGGACGGCTTTACGCCCACGGACCGGCAACTCCTGTTCGACTCGCCGACCTTGGAGGTTGACGACAGTGGTCCTGTTGGTCTTCCAAACTCGGATGACGGCTACGTTCTGAAAGAAGAGGATGTGCGCGAGCGAGGTTGGGGAGAGGTGCATGCTGAATCGTACGGTCCCCTGCTTTACGCCCTGGAGACGCGCCTGAACCAGACATTTTGGTACGACGCGCCAAAGAAGAAGCACCTTATTAAACAGCATTGGCAAGATGTGATGGCCTGCGATCCGAAGAAATGGGGCCTGCGCGACTTCGCGCCGCTGACCGAAGGGGAGCTCAAAAAACACGCCCAGCATTATTTTCCGGTGTATTCGCTCGGCTATTGCTGGCTCGAGGACTGTCAAACGTCGTCGTTGGTCCTGGAGAAGCGCATCCTTGAAATCATTGCATTTTGGCGAAATGCGAACCGGCGCTGTGACAAGGTTATCCTCGTAACCCACTCCATGGGCGGATTGGTAGCGAGAGCATGCGCGAAGCGTATTTCCGACAAGATCGCCGGGGTGATTCACGGCGTAATGCCTGCACTGGGAGCACCGGTCGCCTACCGCCGGATCGCTTGCGGAACGGAGGCGTCGAGTCCAGGCAATGGGCCTTTGGAAAATTTCGAAGCGTCAAGGGCTGCGATGATTCTGGGACGGACAACTGACAAGACAACCCCCGTGCTGGCGACGTCGCCAGGGGCCCTTGAACTGTTGCCGAATCACCTTTACCCACAGCCGTGGCTGCATGTGCGGGTCATCAAGTCGTTTGGCCCACCTCGAGGCGCAGGCTATGGCGCAAAGGATGACGTCGTCCGGCTAAGCGAGACCTCGGCGGATTATTTGCATTTGCCCAGCGCACGGGCGCCTAATCCCTATGATCTGTACCGGAACTTGACGTGTTGGTACCGCCTCATTAATCCGGCGCTCGCCGACCCAGCCGGGAAGTACACAAAAAAACCTGGAGGCGTCGAATTGCAAATCAGGTCAGCTATTGCGACTGCCGAACAGTTCCACCGCTCTTTAGGTGATTATTACCATCCAAATACATACGCCTTTTATGGCGATGACCAAAATGAACTGTCATACGGTCGCGTCAGTTGGGTCGCGCGGCAGGGGGCCGGTTCTGCTTGCGCCTTGACGACGGCGAACGTGGCAGATGCGACCTTCCTTGGCCACAGGCCAAATGGTCAGAGGCGCGTTCTCGTCGAGGGCAAAGCCGAGCTGCATTTCGAGCCCGAGCCGCAAGATGTCCGTGGCGACGGGACCGTTCCTCGTCAATCCGGCGCTGGTGTGGCCGGCCATGTGAAGCAGGTGTTCCCAACGCAAGGCTACGATCACCAAGGATCGTATAACAACGACGACATGCTCAAGCTAACGCTTCGCTTGATTGTGAAGATCGCCCAGGAGCTGTCGTGAAGCACTGGATCCATAACAAGCTGGCAAAAGTGCCGGCCGGGATCGTTATCGCGGCTTTGGCGACAGCCTGGGCTCTAGGCGCGGTCCTGAACGAACACGGGATGGCGCGTCAGGACAGACACGAGGTAGTGCGAATGACCGAGAAAATGAAAACGGTGTGCGTCGGGCGATTTTTGCTTGATTTGCCGAAAGAGGCGCAGATTACATTCAGCACCCCTCGTATTGACGGATTCACCGTCGTGATATTCCCCGAAACTCTGGATGAGTTCCAGACTCGCCTTGCAGAGCGCGAAGCGCTCATCAAGGCCAAGCCCGATCGGCTGGGCGGGGACCGGAATCTGGAAGTGGCGAAAGAGGTGAGGGGCGACGGCGGGATGACCGGAAAACTTTTGGTCCATAGCCGAGCAGTGAAGGAGGGCACGGCATCAAACGGCTTGGAGATCGAGCGCTACCGCCATGAAGGTGTTGCAGTCGAGGCCCTCATGCACGGCAACGGTGTCAGTGTCAATTTGGCGTCGGATTTTTACTTCCCTGACATGGTCGGCAATGTTCTGAAACTTGCTGTCAAGCTAGTGCCGAATCCCGAAAATAAAGTCCCCGCGGAGCCTGGTTTCTGTATGGACGGCGCCTATCTTCGGGACCCGCTCACGGCCGATCAACTGGAACAGATCACGATGTTCGCGCGGCTCCCAAGCAACCCCGATATCCGCTTCCTGCTGATTCTTGCCGCTGGCCTCCAGCCGGATAAGGACGGGCTGATAGAACGGGACGCTGCGACAAAATCACAATTTTCGCCGACCGAGAGGATGCGCTTTTCCAGGCTACGGGCGGCGCCTCGGACAATTGGGGGCATCTATGGGGAGGAAGTGGTCAAACGTGTTCATGAGCTGAACGACTCGATCGTCTACAGCTTCTGGTGGGAGGTCGCTGGAACGACCGACAACATTTTCGTACCCCATATCGTATTTCAGATGGATACCGGCGAGGGCGACCATGGCCCTGTTCCGTCCTCGCTGTCGGAGGGCGCGGCAATGGGTATGTGGGACAGGATTTCGTCCAGCATCCGCGTGCGCCCTACCCAGCCACCCGAACGTGTCGCAGCCGAATCGCCGCCAACTCCGCTCGGCAGCTACGCCTGGGCCGGCGAGCGTTGCCCGGAAAGCGGCTGGTGGCAATGCAGCGACGGCGGCAACGGCATCGGTGTGCTGGGTGGGCAGCGCCAGTACATCCGGAAGGGCGAGCGTATGCCGCAGGCCTTGCTGCTGCCGCCGCAGACCTTGTGGGAGAAGCTCAGAGGCGTTCAGCCGAGCTTCGAATCGAAGACCCAGACTTCCTGGAAACTCGTCGACAAGCGCAGCCGCAAGCGGGTGCCGTCGCCGCTGCCGCTTGCCCAGGCGACCCCTGTGGCGGCTGCCGGCATCACTTCCGCCGGCACGGGGCCCAGCGTGATGGAGCAACAGGGCGTAGCGGTTGGCAGTTTCGCCGCCACTGGATTGCCGTGTCCGGCCAGCGGTTGGTGGCTGTGCGATGACCCTCGTGCGCTGGACGGTACGCGCTGGTTCGCGCGGGGGAGTCTGCTGCCGCCTGCAACCTTCGCGCTCCCGCCCGGCGGCTTCAGCCGCTCGGCAAACTCGGCCAAGTCGATCGAACGACGCGGAGCGTGGCGACTGGTGCGACTGGCCGATGCGCCGGAGCAGGCCGCGAGCGACGACAATGGAAAGCTTGCGTGACGCGGCCGATCCAGTCCTGACGCCGCGGCCCGCCTAGCCTGCGCCTCCCATGCGCTCCGCCATCCTCGGCTTCGTCGCCGGCGCCGCCGTCCTGCAAACAGCCGCCACCTTGCCCGATGCCTGGCGCATCCTCGCCTGCGCCCTGGCCGCGCTCGTGCTCCTGCAGGTCTCCCGCAGACCTCCATGCGCCGCCGTCGCCGGCGCGCTGCTCGGCTTCTGCTGGGCCGCCTGCCTGGCGCACGCCGTCCTCGCCCGGCAGCTCGACAAGGCCGACGAAGGGCGCGACATCGACGTGGTCGGCACCGTCGACAAGCTGCCGCACGATTTCGGCCAGGGCGTGCGCTTCCAGTTCGCGGTCGAGAGCGTGCTGGCGCCGGCCACCAGCATTCCGCCGAAGCTGGCGCTGTCGTGGTACCGCGGCGCCGATGACGCCATGACGGTCCGCCCTGGCCAGCGCTGGCGCCTGACGGTGCGCCTGCAGCGCCCGCACGGGAATGCGAACCCGCATGGCTTCGACTACGAAGCCTGGCTGCTGGGGCAGGGCGTGCGCGCCACCGGCTATGTGCGCGCGGCAAGCGGCAACCGCCGCATGGACGATTTCGTCCCGACCGCCGGGCATTTCGTCGAGCGCGGCCGCGACCTGCTGCGCGAGCGCATTTCGAAGGCGCTGGAAGGCAAGCCCTATGCCGGCGTGATCGTTGCGCTGGTCGTCGGCGACCAGCGCGGTATCGAACAGTCGGACTGGGACGTGTTCAACCGCACCGGCGTCAGTCACCTGGTTGCGATCTCCGGGCTGCACATCACGATGATCGCCGGTCTGGCGGCACTGCTCGCCTCCAGCCTGTGGCGCCGCTCCTTTTTTACCTCCGGCGCCTGGCCACTGGTCCTGCCGGCGCAAAAGGTTGCGGCGCTTGCCGGCGCGGGCGTGGCGCTGCTGTACGTGCTGCTGGCCGGCTTCGGCGTGCCGGCCCAGCGCACCCTGTACATGCTGGCGGTGGTCGCGCTGGCACTGTGGACGGGGCGCCTCACCAGCGTGTCGCACATCCTGTGCCTGGCGCTCGGCCTGGTGGTGTTGCTCGATCCCTGGGCCGTGCTCTGGCCGGGCTTCTGGCTGTCGTTCTTTGCGGTGGCGACCATCCTGTACGCCGGCCTGGGACGCGCTGGTGGCAACAAGAAAGGCCTGCGCGGCACACTAATTCTAGCGGCGCGCACCCAATATGCGGTGACGCTCGGCCTGGTGCCGCTGACGCTGCTGCTGTTTTCGCAGGTCTCCATCGTGGGTCCCCTCGCCAATGCCGTCGCGATCCCCGTCGTGAGTTTTATCGTGACGCCGCTGGCGCTGCTGGGCAGCCTGCTTCCGGCGCCGTTGTCAGATCCCGTGCTCTGGACCGCCCAGTTCGCGGTCGAGTCCCTGGCGAAGGTGCTGGCGTGGCTGGCCGAGCTGCCGGTCGCCGTCTGGAGTGCGCCGGCGCCGCCGCCGTGGCTGTTCGCGCTGGCGCTGGCCGGCACGGCGTGGATGCTGGCGCCGCGCGGCTGGCCGCACCGATGGACGGGCGCCGCCGCCTGGCTGCCCCTGTTCACGCTCTTGCCTACCCATCCGGAGCCGGGCCGGTTGGTCGTCACCGCCTTCGACGTCGGCCAGGGCATGGCGCTGCTGGTCGAAACGCACAAGCATCGGCTGCTCTACGATACCGGCCCGCAGTACGCGCCCGGCCAGGACGGCGGCACGCGCGTGATCCTTCCCTACCTGCGCGCGCGCGGTATCCACCGGCTCGACGGGCTGGTCGTCACGCACAGCGACCTCGATCACGTCGGCGGCGCCGCGAGCGTGCTCGAAGCGCTTCCAGTGGCGTGGGTGGCCAGTTCGCTGGGCCCGGCGCACCCGGTGGTGGCCGCCGCAAAACTGCACCGGCGTTGCGAAGCCGGCCAGCGCTGGGAGTGGGACGGCGTCCTGTTCGAGATGGTGCAGCCGGACAGCGCGAGTTACGACGATCCAGGCCTGAAACCGAATGCGCGCAGCTGCGTGCTGCGGATATCGAACCGTGGCCGCGCGATCCTGCTGGCCGCCGACATCGAAGCGGCGCAGGAAGCCCGGCTGGTGCAGTCCTCGCCTGCGGCGCTGCGCGCCGACGTGCTGCTCGCGCCGCACCACGGCAGCGGCACCTCGTCGACGCCGGCCTTCCTCGCCGCCGTGCAGCCGTCGATCGGCGTGTTCCAGGTGGGGCACCGTAATCGTTACCGGCACCCGAAACGCGAAGTCTACGAGCGCTACGGCCAGCTCGGCATCCGCCGTTTGCGCACCGACGAATCCGGTGCGCTCATCTTCGAATTCGGCCGCGCGATCACGGTGCGCGAATACCGCCGCGAGCACCCGCGCTACTGGCACGGCAGGTAAGGCAGCTCATTAACTAGCGCGCCAGCGGCAGGGTGATCGTCACCTGCAGCCCGCCCCCGGCCCGGTTCGCCACCGTGATGCTGCCGCCATGCGCGCGGATCACGCGCTCGGCGATCGCAAGCCCGAGGCCGTGGCCATCGACGTTGTTGGTCGCTGGATTCGAGCGGAAGAAGGGCTGGAAGATGGTCGGCAGGTCCGCCTCGAGAATGCCGGGGCCGCGGTCGACCACGTCGATGCAGACCGCGCGCGCCACGGTGCGCAGCTTGAGCTCGACCACGCCGCCGGCGCCGCCGTGCTTCATCGCGTTGCGCACGACGTTCTCGATCGCGCGCCACAGCAGGTCCGGCGCGCCGCGCACCTGGGCGGGGAGGGCGAGGTCGATATCGACGCCGACATCGATGGCGGCGCCCTGCGTTTCGGCTTCGAAGCGGGCGTCGAGCGCGATCGCGTCCACCAGTTCCTGCATGTCGACCAGTTCGTCCTTCGGCAGGTCGGGATCGGCCTCCAGACGCGACAGGGTCAGCAGCTCGCCCACCAGTTTGTCCATGCGCTCGCTTTCGCGTTCGATGCGCGCCAGGGAAGTGGCAATCTTGTCGGGCTGCTGGTGCGCGAGGCCGATCGCCGCCTGCAGGCGCGCCAGCGGCGAGCGTAATTCGTGCGAGACGTCGTGCAGCAGGCGGCGCTGGCCATCCATCAGGGCACGCAGCCGGCCGCTCATGCGGTCGAAGTCGCGTCCCAGGTCGTTCAGTTCGTCCCCGCCGGCCGCGCTGCTGCCGAAGCGCGGGGCGAGGTCGCCGGCGGCGGCCGCCTCGAAGGCGGTGCGCAGCGCGCGGATCGGGCGCGAGAAATACCAGGCCAGGAGGAAGGCGAACAGCAGGCTGACGAGCAAGCTGGCCAGCACGAACATTGGCGTTCCCACCCCCCAGCCGGGACCGAAGGGTCCGCGCGGACCACGGGGGCCGCCGAAGCCCGGGGGAGGAGGCGCTCCAGGTGCGCCTGGCTGGGCGCGGGCAGCGGCGGCCAGCGCGCCAGGTGCATCTCTTGCGTCCGGCGGCAGGGCATCGGCCATGTCCTTGCCGCCGCTGCCGGCATGGTTCCGGCGCGCGGGCACGAAAGCGAGCCACTGGCCGCCGTCACGCGCGCTCAGGATGCGCACCGGATGGTAGTGGCGCTCGGCCTTCAGTTCGCGCCGCGCCTGGGCGCGCATGGCGGGCGTGACTTCGCGGCCGAGCAGGTCGCGCCCGCCGGCGTCGACGACATACACGGTATGCCTGTGCATGTGCCCGATGAGTTCGCGCAACGCCGGCAGGTCGCCGTACTTCAGGGCGACGGCCGCCGAGTCGATCAGGAAGGCCGCCGGCGGGCCGGTTTCGATGGCCTGCGTGCGGCTGGACAGGCGCGCCTGCTCGCGCAGCCAGAACACACCGCCGATACCGGCGGCGGCGGCCACCTGCGCCAGCAGGATCGACAGGAAGAATTTCCAGAACAGCTTCCCGGTCACGGTTCCCGCAGCGGGGCCACCTGCGCGTGCCATCGCTAGTCGCGGATCAGCTGGTAGCCGAGCCGGTACACGGTTTGCAGGGGAGAGCGGCCGTCCTCGAGCAAGCCGAGCTTGTGGCGCAAACTGCTCAGGTGGACGTCGATGTTGCGGTCGAAACGCGCCAGCGGCCGGCCCAGCCCCTGTTCGGACAGTTCTCCCTTGCTGACCGGGCGGCCCGCATGGCGCGCGAGGACTTCCAGCAGGTTGAACTCGGTGCTGGTCAGTTCCAGCGTGGCGCCGTCCCAGGTCGCGCGGCGCTGCTCGGGGAGCACGGTCAGCTTGCCGACGGCGTGCACCACGGCGCCGGCGTTCGCGCCGGCGGGCTGGGCATCGTGGGTGCGGCGCAGGATGGCGCGCACGCGCGCCGTCAGTTCGCGCGGGGTGCAGGGCTTGGTGACGTAGTCGTCGGCGCCGAGTTCCAGGCCGAGAATGCGGTCGGCGTCGTCGCCGCGCCCGGTCAGCATCAGGATCGGGATCCGGCTCTGCGCGCGGATGCGCCGCAGCGTGTCGATGCCGTTCAGGGCCGGCATCATGACGTCGAGGACGGCGATCGCAAAGCGTCCGCTCAGCGCCTCGCGGGCGCCCGCCGCGCCGTCGTGGGCGCAGCCGACGGCAAAGCCTTCCTGTTCAAGGTATTCGGACAACATTCCGACGAGTTCGGTGTCGTCGTCGATCAGCAGGACGTGGTTCATGCCGCGATCATAACAAAGGGGTTTCGCAGCGCGCTGCCGGGCGGGCGCTTTTTACCCATCTTTACAAGCGGCCCGACAATGTCCCTGACTATAGGCGTTTCCTTCTAAACAAGTGACGCGCCCGGCACGCTCCTTACATTCCGCGATTACAATCGAAGCCCGTCTTCAATCGTCCCGCGCCACATGCCCAAGCCCCTGCTGCACTTCTGCCACGGTAACAGTTTCCCGTCTGGTACCTATCGCCAATTGCTCGACGGCTTGCGGGCGCACTACGACGTCCACACCACCGACATGATCGGCCACGACCCGCGCTTCCCCGTCGGCGATGGCTGGGACGGCCTGGTGGACGAGCTGATCGCCGGGATCGAAGGCTACGGCCGGCCGGCGATCCTGGTCGGCCATTCGCTCGGCGGCATGCTCAGCACTATGGTGGCCGCGCGCCGCCCGGAGCTGGCGCACAGCGTCGTGATGCTCGACTCGCCCGTGGTGGCGGGCTGGCGCGCCGTGGCCTGGCGGCTCGTGAAACTGCTGGGCAAGGCCTCGCGCTTTTCCCCGGCGCGTTTTTCCGAACGGCGCCGCAGCGTCTGGCCGGACCGCGCGACGGCCTACCAGCATTTCATTTCGAAAGACATTTTCGCCGCCTGGGCGCCGGGCGTACTGGACGACTATCTCGACGTCGGCCTGATCCCGCATCCGGAGGGCCTGCAGCTGCGTTTCAAACGCGACGTCGAAACCCTGATCTACAACTCGCTGCCGCACCACCTCGGCGACATCATCCGCCGCGACTTCCCGGTGCCGGTCGGCTTCATCGGCGCAACCCGCTCGGAAGAGCTGCGCCAGGCGGGCCTCGCCGGCACCCGCAAGCTGGTGCGGGAAAACTTCGTCATGACCGAAGGCTCGCATCTGTACCCGATGGAGTACCCGGCGCGCGCCGCCCAGCTGACGCATGAGATGATCACGCGCCTGGCTGTCCAGCGGCCGTTGCCCCGGCGCCGCCAGACAGCATCGGCTTGACTGCGTGTCTGACGCAGCAGCATCGACTTCGGGGTGTCGGGCCGCTTTTCGCGTAAAATTGCAGGATTGCCAGCTTTACATGAGAGAACCCAGCGATGAGCATCAAAAGCGATAATTGGATCCGCCGCATGGCGCAGGAAACCGGC
This sequence comes from Massilia niabensis, assembly GCF_042655085.1. NCBI lineage: Bacteria > Pseudomonadati > Pseudomonadota > Betaproteobacteria > Burkholderiales > Oxalobacteraceae > Massilia > Massilia niabensis. Next base: position 214,216 of record NZ_JBHSMU010000013.1, read on the forward strand.
ATGATCGAACCGTTCGCGCCCGGCCAGGTGCGCGAACAGGAAGGGCGGCGCATCATTTCCTACGGCACCTCGTCGTACGGATATGACATCCGCTGTGCCGACGAATTCAAGATTTTTACCAACATCAACAGCACCATTGTCGACCCGAAGAATTTCGATGAGAAATCCTTCGTCGACGTGAAAAGCGATGTCTGCATCATCCCGCCGAACTCGTTCGCGCTGGCGCGCACCATGGAATACTTCCGCATCCCGCGCAATGTCCTGACGATTTGCCTCGGCAAATCGACCTATGCGCGCTGCGGCATCATCGTCAACGTGACCCCGTTCGAGCCGGAATGGGAAGGCTATGTGACGCTCGAGTTCTCGAACACGACCCCGTTGCCGGCGAAAATCTACGCGGGCGAGGGCTGCGCCCAGGTGCTGTTCTTCGAGAGCGACGAAGTGTGCGAGACTTCGTACAAGGACCGTGGCGGCAAGTACCAGGGCCAGCACGGCGTGACGCTGCCGAAAACCTGATACGGTTTCGGGCGGCAGGCTTCATGGGTTGAATTATTTCTAGCGGAGGCTGTCATGGCCGATTGCTGCAGCGGCGGCTGTTCATCCGACAAGCCGCCCGTTGATCCGGCGTACCGGCGCGTCCTCTGGATCGCCCTCGGCGTCAACGCCCTCATGTTCTTCGTGGAGCTGGTCGGCGGCTGGGCCTCCGGTTCAGTCTCGCTCCTGGCCGACGCGGTGGACTTTTTCGGCGACGCCGCCAACTATGGCATCTCCCTGTTCGTCCTCGGCATGGCGCCGATCTGGCGCTCGCGCACCGCGCTGGTGAAGGGCGCGACCATGGGCGCCTACGGCGTGTTCGTGATTGGCACGGCGCTCTGGCACCTGGCCGCAGGCACCGTGCCGAAAGCGACGACGATGGGCGCCATCGGCTTTGCCGCGCTAGCCGCCAACGGCCTGGTTGCGGTGCTGCTGTTCGCCTACCGCAACGGCGACTCGAACATGCGCTCGGTCTGGCTGTGCACGCGCAACGATGCGATCGGGAACGTGGCGGTGATGCTGGCGGCGCTTGGGGTTTTCAAGACCGGCAGCGGGCTGCCCGACCTGTTCGTCGCTGGGGTGATGGGCGTGCTTGGGCTGACGGCGGCGAGGAGCGTGATCGTGCAGGCGCGAGCAGAGATGAATGCGAAGCCGGTTGCAGCGCCCGCGCCAATTGTAGAGCTCAAGCGCAGGTGACCGTAGGGTGGACGGGTTCCCCGTCCACGCGTTCGATAGAAGCTTGAACTATCGCACTTAATGCGGGCACTATTTGAACGCGTGGACGGGAGACCCGCCCACCCTACGACCCCATAAACAAAAAGAGGAGCCAGCGGCTCCTCTTTTCACATCAGCGACAGCCAATCAATCCTGGCGCACGCAATCCACGAAGTAATCGCGCTTGCCATTCACCTCGCGCTTGACCAGGCCGTGCACGTCGGTCTCGAAGCCCGGGAAGCGTTCGTTGAAGTCGCGCGCGAAGCGCAGGTAATCGACGATGATCTTGTTGAAGCGCTCGCCCGGGATCAGCAGTGGAATGCCCGGCGGGTAAGGCGTCAGCAGGATCGCCGTGGTGCGGCCTTCCAGCTCTTCAATCGCCACGCGCTCGATGTCCTTGCGCGCCATCTTGGCAAATGCATCCGACGGCTTCATCGCCGGGACCATGTCCGACAAATACATCTCGGTCGTCAGGCGCGCCACGTCGTACTGCTTGTAGAAGGTGTGGATCGAGGTGCACAGATCGCGCAGCCCGCTGTTTTCGTAACGCGGGTTGGCGGCGGCGAACTGCGGCATCACCTGCCACATCTGCTTGTTGCGGTCGTAGTCGTCCTTGAACTGCTGCAGCGCAGTCACCAGCGTGTTCCAGCGGCCCTTGGTGATGCCGATCGTGAACATGATGAAGAACGAGTACAGCCCGCACTTCTCGATGATCACGCCGTGCTCGGCCAGGTACTTGGTCACGATCGAGGCCGGGATGCCGGTCTCGCCGAACTTGCCGTCCAGCGACAGGCCAGGCGTCACGACGGTGGACTTGATCGGGTCGAGCATGTTGAAGCCCGGCGCCAGGTTGCCGAAGCCGTGCCAGTCGTCCTCGGCGCGGATCATCCAGTCATCCTGGGTGCCGATGCCTTCTTCCGATTCGACTTCCGGGCCCCAGACCTTGAACCACCAGTCGTTGCCGAACTCCTGGTCCACCTTCTTCATTGCGCGGCGGAAGTCGAGCGCCTCGAGGATCGATTCTTCCACCAGCGCGGTGCCGCCCGGCGCTTCCATCATGGCCGCGGCGACGTCGCAGGAGGCGATGATCGAGTACTGCGGCGAGGTCGAGGTGTGCATCAGGAAGGCCTCGTTGAAGGCGTCCTGGTCGAGCTTCACCGTTTCCGATTCGCGCACCAGCACCTGCGAGGCCTGCGACAGGCCGGCCAAGAGCTTGTGCGTCGACTGGGTCGAGAAGATCATCGACTGCTTGGCGCGCGGGCGGTCGCGGCCGATCGCGTGCATGTTCTTGTAGAAGTCGTGGAAGGTCGCGTGCGGCAGCCAGGCTTCGTCGAAGTGCAGGGTCTCGATTTTCCCGTCCAGCATTTCGCGCAGGGTCTCGACGTTGTAGACCACGCCGTCATAGGTCGACTGGGTGATGGTCAGGATGCGCGGCTTCTTGTCCTTCGCCACGCGCGCGAACGGGTTCGCTTCGATCTTGCGTGCGATCGACTCTTCGGTGAACTCTTCCAGCGGGATCGGTCCGATGATGCCAAGGTTGTTCCGGGTCGGCATCAGGAACACGGGAATCGCGCCGCACATGATGATCGAGTGCAGGATCGACTTGTGGCAGTTGCGGTCGACGACGACGATGTCGCCCGGCGCAACGGTACTGTGCCAGACCATCTTGTTCGACGTCGAGGTGCCGTTGGTGACGAAATAGCAGTGGTCGGCGCCGTAGATGCGCGCGGCATTGCGCTCGGACTTCGCGACCGGGCCGGTGTGGTCCAGCAGCTGGCCCAGCTCCTCGACCGCGTTGCAGACGTCGGCGCGCAGCATGTTTTCGCCGAAGAACTGGTGGAACATCTGGCCGACGGGCGACTTCAGGAAGGCGACGCCGCCGGAGTGGCCCGGGCAGTGCCACGAGTAGGAGCCGTCGTAGGCGTAGTTCACCAGCGCGCGGAAGAAGGGCGGCGCCAGGCTGTCGAGGTAGGCTTTCGCTTCGCGGATGATGTGGCGCGCGACGAATTCCGGCGTGTCCTCGAACATGTGGATGAAGCCGTGCAGCTCCTTCAGGATGTCGTTCGGGATGTGGCGCGAGGTGCGCGTTTCGCCGTAGATGTAGATCGGGATGTTCGAGTTCTTGTGGCGGATCTCTTGCACGAAGGCGCGCAGGCGGGTCAGCGCATGGTCGGTTTCCTCGTCCGAGCCGCCGCCGAATTCCTCATCGTCGATCGACAGCACGAAGGCCGAGGCGCGCGACTGCTGCTGCGCGAACTGCGACAGGTCGCCATAGCTGGTATGGCCGAGCACTTCCATGCCTTCCTGTTCCATCGCGGCGGCCAGGGCGCGGATGCCCAGTCCCGAGGTGTTCTCGGACCGGAAGTCCTCGTCAATAATGATGATGGGGAAACGAAATTTCATTGACAGCTCCAATGCGAAGCGCCGTGGGAGCAGGTCCGCCCAGGTTGGACGGCCCGCCACGCACGGCACCGAAAAATAAGAAGCGGATTTTCGCAGAAATTCCGCTGTCCGGTGAACATTTTTTATCAGGGTAACGGGATGCGGCCGAGCATGGCGCACACCAGCAGGCGTAGGGTGTGCGGCTACACCCTGAACGATGCGTCCACGAGGCCCTAGCGCCGCCCACGCGTTCAACCGGCGGGCGAGACCTCGCGACAGATCACGGGCTGGTTGAACGCGTGGGCGGCGTTCAGGCAAGCGGCTCCTCACCCATCCGGGTCGAGCCGCGCCACCTTACAGGTCTATGCATGTATCTCGACGAAAATAGTTCAGCCCCTGCGCACGTAGGTCACGTACGCATAATCAAAGCCGTTCGTTTCCGAACGATGCCGTTCGCGCGCGGCCTCCCTCCACACGGCCGGGTCGATCGCCGGAAAGAAGGTATCGCACGCGAACGTATGGTCGATCTCGGTCACGATCATGCGGTCGGCCAGGGGCAGCGCCGCCTCGAACACCTGGGCGCCGCCGATGATGCTCGCTTCCTCCTCGCCGACCATGGCAATGGCCGCCTCCAGCGAGGTCACCGCCTCGACGCCCTCGTGGCGCCAGTCGGCGTTGCGGGTGACGACGATATTGCGCCGCCCCGGCAATGGACGCCCGATCGAATCGAAGGTCTTGCGGCCCATGATCATCGGCCGCCCCAGCGTGACGCGCTTGAAGTGCGCCAGGTCTTCGGGCAGGTGCCAGGGCAGTTTGTTGTCGACGCCGATGCCGCGCTGGGCATCGATCGCCACGACGAGAGTCAGTTGCGTCATCGGGCGCCTCGCACGCGGTGAAAGAGAATCGGGGTAGGGAAGCGCATGCCGGTGGTCCTTGTACTGTGAAGTCGGCAGATGGTGTCGCTCGCAGCCGTCCCTGTCAAGTTCAGACCCGCTAAAAAAGATCGAACAGGCCCGCGCCATCCCACCGCGGCAGGGTGCTGGCCGACTGCGAGGTGACGGCTTTGCCGGCATACCGAGGCCCCAGCCCGACGATCACGCGCGGGAAGGCGCGGCAGTAGGACGACTGGATGCCGGCCAGGCGCGCCAGCTGCCTGTATTCGATCGCCGAGCCTGGCGGCACGGCATCGAGCACCAGCGCGACCCGGGCACGCCAGTCCTCCGGCCAGGGCGGCATCCCGCTGTCGAGCGCGCGTATCGTGTCGCCGCGCCCGATGCGTCCGCCGCAGAGCACGCGTGCCAGCATGCCGCGGCTTGCGCCAATGGCTCGTGACAGTCCCGGCCGCTGCGTGTCGAGCCCACCGCAGGCTTCGCACTGGAACATCAGCCGGATCGTGGCCTTGCTGCCGACCTGCAGGACCGTTCCGGAAGCGAGGCGGGAGGTGTCGATGTCGACCAGCAGGTTCTCGCGCAAGGCGTGCGGCGGCAGCGCCAATGACGCATACACGTGGCTACTGGCGAATAACAGCTGGCGCGGCGACAGGGCGTGGGCATGCATGTCGCCCTGCAGGCCGGTGCCGGCGAGCGCCTGTACCTGCTCGACCGGAATGGGCGCGGACGTGCCCAGGGGACGTACGGCGAGGGCCTGGACCGACCCGAGGATACTCATGGCGCCGGCCGCGCTGGCTGACAGCAGGGTTACACCGCCACCGGCGCCTTGATCGCCGGATGCGACTGGTAATCGACAAACTCGAAGTCCTCGAAGCGGTAGTCGAACAGCGACTCTGGCTTGCGCTTGATGACCAGCTTCGGCAGCGGCAGCGGCTCGCGCGAGAGCTGCAGGTCGGTCTGCTCGAGGTGGTTCGAATACAGGTGGCTGTCGCCGCCGGTCCAGACGAAGTCGCCCACTTCCAGGCCTGCCTGCTGCGCCATCATGTGGGTCAGCAGTGCGTAGGAGGCGATGTTGAAGGGCACGCCGAGGAAGATATCGGCGCTGCGCTGGTACAGCTGGCAGGACAGCTTGCCGTCCGCGACATAAAACTGGAACAGCGCGTGGCAGGGCGGCAGCTTCATCTGCGGCACGTCGGCCACGTTCCAGGCCGAGACGATCATGCGGCGCGAGTCGGGCGTGTTCCTGATCTGGTCAAGCACCTGGCTGATCTGGTCGATGTGCGCGCCCGACGGGGTCGGCCAATTGCGCCACTGGTAGCCGTAGATCGGACCCAGCTCGCCCTCGGCATCGGCCCACTCGTCCCAGATCGAGACGCCGTTGTCATTCAGGTAGGCGATGTTGGTCGAGCCCTGCAGGAACCAGATCAGTTCATGGATGATCGATTTGAGGTGGACCTTCTTGGTGGTCACCAGCGGAAACCCGTCCTGCAGGTTGAAGCGCATCTGGTGGCCGAACACGGACAGGGTGCCGGTGCCGGTGCGGTCGGTTTTGAGCGCGCCATGCTCTTTCACATGGCGCATGAAGTCGAGATATTGGCGCATTGCTAGCCTTCAGGGGAAACCCGGCATTGTATCTTATGTCAACGCTCGGGCGAAGATCGCCAGGGCTTCCCGCAGGCGGTCGTCCGGCATGTCCAGCAAATTATCGCCCACATACAGCTCGAAGTAGCTCGTATCGGGCAGCACGCCATTCGACACTCGGTTGAACAGCCAGATGCCGTGCCGTTCGGCCAGCTCCGCGCGGATCGCCAGTGCGCGCTCGCGGCTCACCGGCAAATGCAGGTGCAGCATGTTGGCGGCCGGGGTGGCCGGGTTGACGCGGATGAGCGGGTGATCGCGCAGCGCCTCATGCAAAAACTGGGTGCGCCGGAAATAATCGGGCATGGCGGCCAGGCGCGCGTCGAACTGCATGCTTGCTGCGACCACATATGGCGAGCGGTGCACGACATTGCCGCCCTGGCGCCGGAACCACTCGGCGGCGCGCTCGACAAACTCGCGGCTTCCCGCCAGCATGGCGCCGCCCAGGCCGCCGATGCCCTTGTACAGCGACACGTAGACCGAATCGAAACCGGCTGCAATCTCGGCAACGCTGCGGCCATAGCCCGCCGCCGCTTCCCACAGCCGCGCGCCATCCATGTGCAGGTGTGCGCCGCGGCTTCTGGCGTGCAGCTTGATGGCCTCCAGCTCTTCCCAGCTCGCCACCTGGCCGCCGATCTCGCGCATCGGGATTTCGATGCCGATGGCGGCCAGCCTGTCCGGCACCGCCTCGAGGTCGGCCACGTCCCATGGGCGATTGCGGTCGCCCACCTGCAGGGCGTCGAAGTGGCCGAGCAACTGGTAGTTCGAGCGCTCGTGGACGAAAATGTGGGAAGTCGGGTGCAGCGCGGCGGGCCTGCCGCCACGGTCCTCGCAGGCCAGGCGCAGCGCCGTGACCTGGGCCATGGTGCCGCTGATGCAGAACACGGCGGCCGGGAAGCCGAGCAGGGCGGCGACCTTGTCTTCGAAGCTTTCGATGAGGTCGCCGTTGCCGTAGACGTCGTGCTGGACGCCGTTCTGTTCGCACCAGGCTGCCATGGCGGCGAAGGTCTCGGCGGGCGTGCGGGCGCGGTGGCCGGGGAAGACGGTGTGGCAGCGGCGGATCAGTTCGGCATCAAGCAAGGTCGGCTCCTGGGGTGGGGCTGTTACTCTACACCGAAGCGGGGGCGGCTGTCATTGCATCTCCCCTACGTCCCGGCGGCAGAGAGCGCGGCTCGATCAGCCGTGGCTGAGCGCCTCCCTACGCACGGGCTGCGCCAGCGCCGGGGCGCCGGCCGCCTCGTCCAGCCTGAACAGCCGCACGGCGCGCGCCAGCTCGGCGGCCTGGTCCTGCATCGCCTGGGCGGCGGCGCTGGCCTGTTCGACCAGCGCGGCATTGTGCTGGGTCGATTCGTCCATCTCGCCGATCGCGCGGTTGACCTGCTCGATGCCGCTGCTTTGTTCAAGGCTGGCGGCGGTGATGTCGGCCATGATGCTGGTGACCCTGCCCACGCCCGCCAGCAGGTCGTTCATCGTCACGCCGGTTTGCGTGACCAGCTTGCTGCCGGTGTCGACATCCAGACTGGACGCGGCGATCAGCGCCTTGATTTCCTTGGCTGCCGCCGCGCTGCGCTGGGCCAGGTTGCGCACTTCGGTGGCGACGACCGCGAAGCCGCGCCCCTGTTCGCCGGCGCGCGCCGCTTCGACGGCGGCGTTCAGGGCCAGGATGTTGGTCTGGAAGGCGATGCCGTCGATGACGCCGGTGATCTCCGAAATCTTGCGCGAGGACTGCTGGATCGATTCCATCGTGTCGACCACCTGCGCGACCATGCTGCCGCCTTTCTGCGCAATGCCGGAGGCGCTGACTGCCAGCTCGTTGGCCTGGCGCGCGTGCTCGGCGTTCTGGCGTACGGTCGTCGTCAGCTCGTCCATCGAGGAGGCGGTGCTGGCCAGGCTGCCGGCCTGCTGCTCGGTGCGGGCGCACAGGTCCAGGTTGCCGGAGGAGATTTCGTCGGACGCGGTCGCGATCTGCTCGGCGCCGACCCGCACCTTGCCCACCACCATGGAGAGGTTGCGGCTGATGCCGTTCATGGCGTCGGCCAAGCGGCCGATCTCGTCGTTGCGGCGGCGTTCGACCTGCACCGTCAGGTCGCCGTCGGCGATGCGGACGGCGGCGTCGCGGGCGGCGACCAGCGGACGGGTGACCGAGACGCGCACGAATGCGTACAGGGCGGCGGCAAAGGTGGCCAGCGCGACCAGACCGAACAGGAAGTAGCGGTTGCGCAGGGCGCGCGCCTGCGCCGTGATTTCGTCGCGGTAGGTACCGCCGGCGACCACCCAGTTCCACTGCTTGAACGGGGCAAACGCGACCACTTTCTCGCGTGGCGCCGTCTCACCCGGGTTTTGCCACTCGTAGGAGGCCGTGCCGGATTTCTTTTCCAGGATCTCCTTCACAAAAGCACGGCCGTCGGCGGCGCGGCTGTCGAGGATGTTCTCGCCTTCGCGCGCCGGGTGCACCACCAGGTCGCCGTATTGCTTGCCCGGCGCCGAATTGAGCACGTAGAAGTAACCGGTCTCGCCGACCTTGATGGCGCGGATGCGTTCCTTGAGCAGCGCCAGGTCGGCGCTGATGTCGACCCCGACGTAGAGGGCGCCGACGATCTTGCCGGCAGCATCCAGCACCGGTTCGTACTGGGTAATGAACTGCTTGCCGAACAGGCTGGTCATGCCGACGAAGGTTTTGCCTTCGCGCAGGAGCGCATAGGCCGGGCTTGCGCGGTCGAGCTGGGTGCCGACAGCACGCTCGCCGTTCTCTTTTTTCACCGAAGTGCTCACGCGCACGAAGTCGTCGCCCATGGCGGCGAAGATGGTCGCGTTGCCGCCGGTCTCGGCGCTGAATTTGTCCGGCGCGCTGAAGTCGAGGTTAAGCGACTGGCCGTCCTGCTTGAGCGCAGGCACGCTCTTGCCGCCGATGTTGACCGTGTTTACCTCGTCGAGCTCGAAGCTGCTGCCGAAATCGGCCCGGAAGATCTTTCCAAAGCTCACCGCTTCGCTCGACACCGTCTTGTTGAACAGCTCGACGGTGTTGATGACGCCGTGCAGCTCGTTCTGCATGTTCTGCGTCGCACGCTCTTCCAGCAGCGCGGCGGTGGTGATGCTGATCGTCAGGACCAGCGCGGCAATGATGGCGCCGACCAGGGCAAACGAGAAGGCACTGATCTTCGTGCCCACGCTCCAGTTGGCAGGGTGATATTTATTGTTCGACATGACATGCGAAGAGGATGGGGATGGCACCCATCATAGTCGTATCTTGCCGTGCATCAACAAAAAAATAACAAGATGTTCACCGAACTGTGTCAGTTTGCAACGTTCGATGCGGGGTGTTCAACATGAACGTTATGGAACTGTAAAGCCGCCAATTTGGCATAGATGCCGCCCATGGCCACCAGCGAGGCATGGGTGCCGGATTCGACCACGCGCCCGTCTTCCATCACCACGATGCGGTCGGCGCGCTGCACGGTCGCGAGGCGGTGGGCGATGACGACGGTCGTGCGGCCGACCATCGCCGCCTCGAGCGCGCCCTGCACCAGGCGTTCGGATTCGGCGTCGAGCGCGCTGGTGGCTTCGTCGAGCAGCAGCAACGGCGGGTTCTTCAGCAGGGCGCGCGCGATCGCAATGCGCTGGCGCTGGCCGCCCGAGAGGCGCACGCCGCGTTCGCCGAGGAAGGAGCGGTAGCCCTGCGGCAGGCGCTCGATGAACTCGTGTGCCGCGGCCATTTTCGCCACCGCGATGACCTCGTCATCGCTCGCTTCGGGACGGCCGTAGCGGATATTTTCCATCGCATCGGCCGAGAAGATCACCGTGTCTTGGGGGACGATGCCGATCGCCCCGCGCAGCGTGTGCAGGTCGAGGTCGCGGATGTCGACGCCGTCGAGCGTGATCGCGCCCGCCTGCGGATCGTAATAGCGCAGCAGCAGCTGGAACAGGGTGGTCTTGCCGGCGCCCGAGGGGCCGACCACGGCCACCGTTTCGCCGGGGCGGATCGAGAGCGACACGTGCATCAGGGCTGCCGTGTCCTGGCGCGACGGGTAGGCGAAGGTCACGTCCTGCAGGGCGAGCGCGGCGCCATTCGAGGAACGCTTTGGTAATGCTTTCGGATGCGCCGGGTTGCGGATGTCGGCCCGGGCCGAGAGCAGTTCCAGCAGGCGCTCGGTGGCGCCGGCGGCGCGCTGCGCTTCGCCCATCACCTCCGACAGGGCGCCGATGGAGCCGGCCACGATCGCCGCATACAGGATGAACTGGCCAAGGTCGCCGCTGGTCATCTCGCCGCGCAGGACGGCATGCGCGCCCAGCCACAGCACGAAGACGATGGTGCCGAAGACCAGCACGATGGCCAGCATGGTCAATAGTGAACGGGCGCGGATGCGCTGCATCGCCGCCCCGAACGCGCCCTCGACCGTGGCGCCGAAGCGCTCGGCCTCGATCGACTCGTGGGTATAGGCCTGCACGGTCGGCATGGCGTTCAGGATTTCGCCGGCCAGGGCCGAGGCGTCGGCGATGCGGTCCTGCGAATCGCGCGAAAGCTTGCGCACGCGGCGCCCGAACAGCACGATCGGCACGATCACGGCCACCAGCAGGCCCAGGATGATGGCGGTGAGCTTGGCGCTGGTGACGAACAGCATCGCCAGGCCGCCCAGGAACAGCAGCGTGTTGCGCAGCGCGAGCGAGATGCTGGTGCCGACCACGGTCTGGATCAGGGTGGTGTCGGTGGTCAGGCGCGACAGCACTTCGCCGGTTTGCGTGGTCTCGAAAAATTCGGGACTCTGGTGGACCACGTGGCGGTACACGGCGCTGCGGATGTCGGCCGTCACGCGCTCGCCCAGCCACGACACCATGTAGAAGCGTGCGGCCGTGGCCAGGCCCAGCACGGTGGCGACGCCGAACAGGGCCAGGAAGGCGCTGTCGATGTGACGGATGCCGGCGCTGCTGGCACCATCAGCCGTACTGCCAAACCCGAGGTCGATCATCTGCTTGAAGGCGGCAGGAATCGCCAGCGTGGCGCCGGCCGCGAACAGCAGGGCGATGCCGGCGAGGACGAACTGGCGGCGGTAGGGTTTCAGGAAGGGCAGCAGGCCCTTGAATGCCGCGAGGCTGCCTTTGGCCGGGGCGGGCGCCGAGGCGGAAGATGGGGTAGTGCTGGGGGAACGCTTCGTCATCGTGTCGCTTGTTGTTGTTCTGTTCTGTTTCTGTATTGGTTCAAAGTTTCATCGGCCGCACATAGCCCGTCATCTCGAGGTAGCCGCGCCCGGCCGGCACGCCATCGCGCGCCACCGTCACCGCGCCCTCCCAGTAGACGGCGCCGGTCGAGCGGCGCGAGTCCAGCTCCTGGTCGTTCTGCAGGGGGGCGATTTGCCAGCGCGTGGCGCCCGTTGCGATGATGGTCGCGACCGGGTACTCGGCATTCGTGCGCGGCGACTTCCACCGCGCCTTCGGCGTGAAACTGACCTGCTCCGGCGCGTAACGCGTCACTTTCCCGCCGCGGTCGCGCACCGTCGCGTGCGCCCATAGTTTATCACCGTCCTGTTTATTACCCTTCTTGCGGATCTGGAAAGCCATCAGCGCCGAGCCGTCGTCGAGGTTGGCGCCAACCCAGTCCCAGCCGCTTGCCTCGGGCTGCAGCGCTTCGCTCGACCATTCGTGATCGAGCCAGGCGCTGCCGGTGACCGGTCCGGCGGCGCCGGCGCGGCCGGCCGTGCCCGCGACCTTCAGGTGCGGCTGGCTGTAGTAGTAGCTCGCGTGCTGCGGCGCCGGGCCCTTGCGCGAGTAGCCGTTTTCGCCCTGCACCAGGGTCGGCTGGGTCGGCGCCAGCGTCAGCTCGAGCGTGAGCTCGCTTGACTTTACGCTGACGCGGTAGCTGCCGTCCGGCGCGCGCGTCATGCGCCAGTCGTCGAGCTTCAGGTCGGTGTCGCCGGCCTTGGCCCAGGCCAGCCCGAAGCCCTCGCGCGCGCTGCGCTCGGCGTGCACGAGGCGCCCGTGCGCCGGGTCGGACACCGCAGCGTGGCCGATCACCAGCTGGTGCGGCGCAAAGGCGCTCGGGTTGGCCGGGTCGTGTTCGGTGCGGCTGCGAAAGAAAGTCACCTGGAAGCCGAGCGGCTTGCCGGCGGCGGTGTTCAGCCAGCCCGTGACATACCACCACTCGGTGCGAAATTCCGGATGGGCGCCGAAGTCGGCCGGAAAATTCAGGGCGCGCACCGGTTTCACCGGGGCAAACGCCGGCGGCGCGGCAAGACACCCGTTGGTCAACAACAGCAGCAAAACGGCGAATAGCCGCAGTTTCATCATCATCACCAGTCCTCCCTGACGGCACGCACCGGCCCGCCGGATAATGCAAAGCGTCCCGAGACCAGGGCGGTGGCGACCGACGCGGCAACCAGCACGAAGGCCACTGTGCCGAGCAGCCCCCAGGGCAGGTGCAGCCCCATGGTCCAGTGGAACGACTGCGGGTTGACGACAAAAACCAGGATCAGGCTGATCACCAGCCCGAGCGCGAAGCCGCAGGCCACGCCCAGCAGGGTGAGCAGGCCGCCCTCGCAGGCCAGGATGCCCAGCACCTGGCGTCGCGTGACGCCGACGTGGCGCAGCATGCCGAACTCTTTCGCGCGGGCCAGCGTCTGCGCCGAGAAGGTCGCCGCCACGCCCGACAGGCCGATGACGATCGCGATCGCCTCCAGCAAGTAGGTCACCGCGAAGCTGCGGTCGAAAATCTGCAGGCTCATCGCGCGGATTTCGCCGGGACGGGCCAACTGCAGCGCGGGGCCGAACGGGAGTTTGCGCAATGCCCCTTCGATGGTGTCGGTGGCCGCCTCGCTGCCGGCGTAGATCGCGGCGTCGGTGACCTCGTCGGCGCCGGTCAGCGCGCGGTAGTCCGCCAGGCGTACCACGACCGAGCCGGACTGGTTGGCATAGTCGCGCCACACGCCAGCGACAAAAAATGGCGCGGGCCTGCCGCCGAGTGGCAGCAACAGGGTCTGGCCGACCTGCGCGCCGTACAGGTCGAGCATGGCCTCGGACACCCAGGCCGGCCGTGCGCCTGGCGGTACGGGACGCGATTCGCCGACCAGGAACAGCAGGCGACCGGGGTCGGCGGCATCGATGTCGCGCGCGATCAGCACCACGTCCGGGCGGTTCGATGCCAGCGAGATCGGCCGCGTGCGCAGGAACTGCACGGGGTTGCCGCCGGCCGCGCGCAGGATCGCTTCCTGTTCGGGTTTGCCGAAGAAGCCGGAGCTGCCGCCGGAGGCCGTGCGCACGTACAGGTCGGCCGGCAGGATGTGGCGCATCCAGTCGTCCACCGAAATGCGGAAACTCGCCACCATGATCCCCATCGCGACCATCAGGCTGAAGCTGGCCAGCACGCCGCCCAGGGCGATCGAGGCCTGGCCCGGGGAATTGGCCAGGCGCGCCAGCGTCAGCGCCAGCACCGGTGGAGCCTTCGGGTGGCGTAACAGCGGACGGTTCAGCAGGCGGAAGGTGGAAGACGCCAGGCGCGGCATCAGGCCGATCCCGCCGACCAGCAGCAGGGCAATCGCAACATAGCCGAACAGCGGCAACTCGAACACGGGCGGCGCCAATGAGAACGCGCCCGCCAGCAGCAGGCAGGCCAGCGAGGGCCAGACGCGCGACAGCCGTGACAGTGCGGCTTCGTCGTTGCCGGACTTCAGGGCCACGGCCGGGCGGGCGCGCGCCGCTTCCAGTGCCGGCGCCAGGCAGCCGAGCAGGGCCACGCCCAGGCCCAGGGCGAAGAAGACGGCGGCTGCGACCGGCGTGAACACGACCTGCGGTTTGATGCCGGGGAAGTAGCCGGCGCCGAGGTCGCCGCCGAACAGGCGCAGGGCGGTGGCGGCGAGCGCGTAGCCGGCGGCCACGCCCAGCGCGGCGCCGATCACGCCCAGGCTCGCGCCTTCCACTAGCACCTGGCGCAGCAACTGGCGGCGCTCGACGCCCAGCACGCGCAGCAGGGCGAACTGGCTGCGCCGGCGCATCACCGACAGGGCCTGGGTGGAGAACACCAGAAAGGCGCCGGTGAACAGGGCGACCAGGGCCAGCACGGTGAGGTTGACGCGGTAGGCGCGGCTCAGGTTGTTGTTGCGGCTTTCCTGGTCGCTGTCGTTCGGTTGCTGGATGCGGAAGCGCCCGGGGAACTGGCGCTCGAGGTCGGCCGTCAGTTTCTGCTCGAACGCGGCCCGGTTGGCGCCGTCGCGCAGTCTCAGGTCGACCCGCGACAGGCGCCCGAGCTGGCCAAAGCGCCATTGCAGGGCGCCGATGTCCATCACGCCGAAGCGCTGGCCGGGCCGTGCGCGCGCCACCGGGCCGGCGACGCGCAGCGAAAAGTCCGTGGTGCCGGCGCGCAGGGTGAGATTGTTACCCGGTGGCGCCTCCTTGCCCAGGTTCAGCCAGCTTTGCGCCGCCGGCGACAGGAAGATGGTGGCGTCGCCCAGCACGTCGCTGCCGCGTCCCTCGGCGGGCACGCCGAGCAGGTCGGGCGCAATGTAGCCGGCGCGCAGCGGATCGATGCCGACCAGGCGCAGCGAGCCTTTGGCCGCGGGCACGGCGGCCTGCAGCTCGAGCACGGGGGAGGCCAGCGCCACCCCCTCGTACTGGGCCAGCACCGGGTAGATCGATTCGTCGAAGGTGGCTTCGCGCCCCAGCACCTGGATGTCGGCCTGGCCGGACAGGCTCTTGATCGCCGCAGAAAATTCATTAAAGGCGGCCGCGTTGATCAGGTGGATGGCAAAGCCCATCGCCACGCCGACGGCGATCGCCGCCACCGCCAGCACGGCGCGCACCGGGTGGGCACGCCACTCGCCGAGCAGCAGCCAGCGCGAAAGGACGCTCAGGCCGGACATTCCACCGCCAGCGCCTCCGCCTGCCGTTTTGCCTTCAGCCGCGCCGCGTGCGCGGCCTCGCGCCCGGCGCGCGCCAGGTCCTCGTTCAGCCACCTGGCTTTCAGGCGCAGGCGCTCGCATTTCTGGCGCTGGGTTGCCGCGGCCCGGGCCGCGCGTTCCCGTTCGCGGTCCTCCAGCACCGCGCGTGCATGGCGTCCCTTTTCCAGTTCCGCCAGCCTTGCCTTGTCGCGTTCAAGTTTTGCGGCGGCCTTGCCGGCATCGGCCGGCGCCGGTGGCACGCTGAGGACGGTGGCCGTGCCATGCGCGCACGGTTGATCTGCGTAGCTGACCTTGCCGCCAACCGTACATTTGTACACCGGCTGTGCTCCTGCACCGCCTGCCACTCCCGATGCCAATAAGCACGCCGCCATCACCGCCATGATGCGTCCCATTTTCTCTCCCGGTTCATAGGATTTTGCCGGGGTTCATGATGCCGAGCGGGTCGAGGGCGGCTTTGATGGCACGCATCATGTTCAGCTCGACCGGGTCCTTGTAGCGTTTCAGGTCGTCGACCTTGAGCGCGCCGATGCCGTGCTCGGCCGAGATCGAGCCGTCGAAGGCAACCACGCTGTCGTGGACGATGCGGTTGATCGCCTCCTGGTTGGCCAGGAAAGCCTCGTGCGCCACGCCTTCCATCGGCGCCACGTTGTAGTGCAGGTTGCCGTCGCCCAGGTGGCCGAAGCAGACCACCTGGCAGCCGGGAAAGGCCTCGGCCAGCCGCGCGTCGGTGGTGGCGATGAAGTCGGCGATGCGCGAGATCGGCAGCGACACGTCATGCTTGATGTTCTTGCCGGCGGCCGCTTGCGCCAATGAAATGTGCTCGCGCACTTGCCACAGACCGCCCGACTGGGCCGTCGACATCGCCACCACGGCATCGATCGCCAGCCCGCCCTCGAGGGCCGCCTCGATGCCGGACTCGAGCAACCGGATGGCGTGTTCTTCCGATTCGCTGCTCGACACTTCCAGCAGCGCGTACTGGGCGTGCGTGGCCGCAAACGGGCGCGGCAGGTGCGGGAAATGGTGGGCGACCAGGCGCAGGCAGAAGTCGGACATCAGCTCGTAGGCCGTGAGGCTCGGGCCGCACACGTCCTGCATCAGCGACAGCAGGGACAGGGCGCGCGCCGGCGAATCCATTGCCACCAGCGCGGTCGTGGACGCCTTCGGCTGCGGGTAGAGCTTCAGCACGGCCGCCGTGATGATGCCGAGCGTGCCTTCGGCACCCACGAACAGTTCGCGCAGCGCGTAGCCGGTATTGTCCTTGCGCAGGGCGCGCAGGCCGTCCCACACTTCGCCGCGGGGCGTGACGACTTCCAGGCCCAGGCAGAGTTCGCGGGTATTGCCGTAACGAAGTACCGCGGTGCCGCCGGCATTCGTCGACAGGTTGCCGCCGATCGTGCAACTGCCCTCGGCTGCCAGCGAGAGGGGAAACAGCAGGCCGGCATTGCTGGCCGCGTCCTGGATCTCCTGCAGGATGGCGCCTGCCTGCACCAGGATGGTGCGGTTGGTCGGATCGACCTCGAGGATGCGGTTCATGCGCCGCAGCGACAGCACGACCGCCTCGCCGCTGGCATCGGGCACGCTGCCCAGCACCAGCCCGGTGCGCCCGCCCTGGGGCACGATCGGCACCCGCGCCGCTGCGCATGCGGCGACCAGTTGCGCCACCTCCTGCGTGTCGGCTGGCAGCAGCACCGCCCTGGCACGGCCCGTGAAGCGGCCGCGCCAGTCGGTGAGGTAGGGCGCCATTGCCGGCGCGTCCGCCAGCACCCAGGGCGCGCCGACAATGCTGCGGCAGCGCCCGACGAATTCGTCCGTCATGCGTCCTCAGTCATGCGGCACTTTCACCTTGTCGAGCAATTCCTTGGCCAGCTTTTGCGCGGCCTTCTTGTAGGGGCGCAGGTAGAGCAGGGCGCAGGCAAAATACACGCACACCAGCACCACTTCGCCCATGGCCATGAAGCGCGAGACTTCGTTCGTATCGCTCCAGGCGCGCACCGCGCCTTCGGCGAAATACACGAGGATGACCATCGACGACCATTGCAGCGTGTACAGGTCGCGCCTGATGACGCCGCGCAGGGGAACGAGCAGCGGCAGGGCTTTGAGCGCGAGCAGCGAGCCGCCCGGGTGCAGCGGGGCGACCCACATTTCCCAGGCCACCAGCCAGCCGATCAGCCATACCAGGCTGGCGATGGCGCCGGCGAGAAAAAGCTTAGGGGTTTGCATCAGCGTGGTCCGTACAGTTGTGGTTGCAAAGGAGCTTGCAACCTGGCGCCAGCCTCGGCCAGGCGGCGCCCGAGTGCGATCGCAAGGCGTTTTTCGTCTTCGGTGACCGCCTTGTCGCCGTCGATCCCGGCCCAGTGGGTGGCCCCGTAGGGGCTGCCGCCGCTGGACGTGGTCATCAGTTCCGGATGGGTGTAGGGCAAGCCCATCACCATCATGCCGTGGTGCAGCAGCGGAATCATCATCGACAGCAAGGTCGCCTCCTGGCCGCCGTGCAGGCTGCCGGTAGAAGCGAACACGACCGCAGGTTTGCCGGACAGGGTGCCGGCCAGCCATTCGGCTGCGGTGCCGTCGAGGAAGTATTTCATTGCCGCTGCCATGTTGCCGAAACGCGTGGGCGAACCCAGCGCCAGTCCCGCGCATTCGGCCAGGTCTTGCAGCTCGACATAGGGGGCGCCGCCATCGGGAATGGCGGGCTCGGTTGCCTCGGTCACGGTCGAGACTGCCGGTACGGTACGCAGGCGCGCCTCGACACCGGGGACGCTCTCGACGCCCTGCGCGATCAGCTCGGCCAGTTTGCGGGTAGCGCCATGGCGCGAGTAGTACAACACAAGAATTGTCAGGGTCGGGTTCATCGTTGGTATTATAGAATGCTTTGCTGAAATGACATGCTTAGAGCGCCTAACAAAACCTCCATAGCTGCGTTGCAGCTCCTCGCCGTACAGTCGTACTGTCTTCGTCGCCGCGTCGGGAGGCCGCATCCCTTGCCCTGAAGGTTTTTTCAGGCGCACTTATGCTAATGCTCTGGGCGAATCCACACGCGAATTAAGACGACCGATGTTCTCCAAAACAGTGCACGCGATTTCGCGCTCCTCCAACGACATCGTCAACCTCGGCGCCGAGCGGATGCGCGGCCTGACGCTGGGCGAAGCGCGCGACCTGGTCCGCTTTGCGCGACGCCGTCTGCGTGAGGAAATGTTGCCGCAAGTGGCAGGCAGCCTGACCTTCACCACCACCCTCGCACTGGTGCCGCTGCTGACGATTGTGTTAGCAATTTTTACCACGTTTCCGATTTTCGGTCAGCTCCGCACGGCCCTGGAAACGTATTTCGCCCAAGCCCTGATGCCGAAGGCGATATCGAACACGATCATCGCCAACCTGACCCAGTTTGCCGACAAGGCCAAGGGCCTGTCGCTGCTCGGCGCCGTCATGCTGTTTTTCACCTCCACGGCCATGATGGGCATGATCGAGCGCGTCTTCAACCAGATCTGGCGCGTGCGCCGGCCGCGCCCGCTCATGCAGCGCATGCTGGTGTATTGGGCGCTGATCACCCTCGGTCCGCTCCTGTTCGGCCTGTCGATCTCGTTCACCGGCCAGCTGTTCACGGCCACCGGCGGCATGGCGCAGTCGGTGCCGCTGCTGGGCAGCGCCTTGTCGACCCCCCTCGCGACCGTCTTCTCGACGCTGGCCTCGCTCGCGCTGACGACCGGCGCCTACACGCTCCTGTACGTGACCGTGCCGAACCGCAGCGTCGACTGGCGCGATGCACTGTGGGGCGCGCTGGCGGCGGCCATCGCGTTCGAGCTGGCCAAGCGCCTGTTTGCCCTCTTCATCCGCCAGTTCCCGACCTACGCCATCATTTACGGTGCACTGGCGGCGCTGCCGCTGTTCCTGTTGTGGATGTACCTGTCCTGGCTGATCACGCTGCTGGGCGCGGTGCTGGCCGCGGCGCTGCCGACGGTCAAGTACGAGCGCTGGTGGCATGTGCCGGCGCCGGGCGGCGCCTTCATCGATGCAATGGCGGTACTGAAAGTACTGCATGGCGGTGCCCATGCGACCGGGTCGGCGCTGGTGCCGGCTGGCGCGATCCGCGCCCATACGCGCATCGGCTACGACGAACTCGACCTGCTGCTCGAGCAGATGGCGGCGGCAGGCTGGGTCGGGCGGGTTCAGGCGGAAGGGGCGCCAAGTGCGCGCTGGACCGGAGCCGCCGTCGAGTCATGGGTATTGCTGGCGGACGCCGACAAGCTGCGCGTGGCCGACGTGTACCGCCTGTTCGTGTTCGGCGGCGCCCACGCCGACCTGGCGCCGGCCGCACGCCAGGTGGCGGGCTCGCCGCTGTCGTTTGATCCGAATGAGCTGGCGCGCCAGGTCGAGGGCGCCGTGGCGCAGGGGCTGGAGCAGCCGATCAGCGCGTATTTTGCGGGGCGGTAAGGTAGTTCAGGCCCGGATCAGTCGAGCGAGGCGGCAAAGCCCGCCAGCGCACCGAGCACCGCATCCGGCTGTTCGCTCATCAGCGAATGCCCGGCGTCGACCTGCACCACCTTGCCGTGCGCGATCGCAGCCGTCAGCAGTTTGGTCGAGCGCGGCGGCGTCATCATATCTTGCCGGCCGAAAATGAACAGGGTCGGGGGGCGTACGCTCGCTGCCGCGGCCTCGCCATTCGCGTACGCATTGCAGGCCGAGAAATCCGTATGGAAGAGGTGGTCGGGATTGATGGCCGACATGCGCGCCATCAGCCGCTGCGCGCCCCCCATCACCGAGAAGCCCGGCACCGGGCTCGCGAGCTTGTGCGCCATCGTCGAGTGCGACCAGATGTTGACCATGTCGATCGCGGCCGCCTCGTCGTCGCGCGAGGTGGCGAGCAGGGCGTCCGATACCTTCATCGGGTAGGTCGTGCCGAGCAGCGCCAGCGCGCGCACACGCTCTGGAGCGCGGTGCGCGGTTTCGAGCGCGATCAGCGAGCCCATGCTGTGGCCGACCAGCAGCGCCCTCGTCACGCCGGCCTGGTCCAGCACCGCCAGCAGCCAGTCGGCCATCGCTTCGACACTGGCCAGTGCCGGCCCCGCGCTGCGGCCATGCCCCGGCAGGTCGACCGCCAGTACGCCATGGCCATGGTGCGCGAACCAGCGCGACTGCAGCGCCCACACCGAGTGGTCGTTCTGCGCGCCGTGGATGAAGACGACGGTCGGGAGTTGCGGGTCGAATGCCTTGCCGCCCGTGTAGCAATAAGCGGCCTTGCCCTGAAGTTCGAGGATCACGCTCTTTCTCATCCTTAGGCTCCTTTCTGCGACGCCTTGAGCGCGCGCGCCAGGTCGTCGATCAGGTCATCGGCGTCTTCCAGGCCGACCGAGAGGCGCATCGTGCCTTCCGTGATGCCGGACGCGGCGAGCTGCTCGGCCGGCACCCGGAAGTGCGTGGTCGAGGCCGGATGGATGACGAGCGACTTGGCGTCGCCCACGTTCGCCAGGTGCGAAAACACCGTCAGGGCGTCGACGAAACGCCGTCCCGCCGGGCGCCCGCCCTTGAGCACGAAGGTGAACACGGCGCCACAGCCCTTCGGCAGCAAGCTGCGGGCGAGGGCGTGGTCGGGATGGCTCTCGAGCTCGGGATAGGACACCGACTCGACCGCCGGGTGCGATACCAGGTAATCGATCACGCGGCGCGTGTTGGCGACGTGGCGGTCCATGCGCAGCCCCAGGGTCTCGATCCCCTGCAGCACGGCGAACGCGTTATGCGGGCTCATGACGGCGCCGAAATCGCGGAGGCCCTCGCGCCGCGCGCGCAGGGCAAAAGCGCCGACGGTCGACTCCTCGGTGAAGACCATGCCGTGGAAGCCCTCGTAGGGAGTGCACAGTTCGGCGAAGCGGCCGGTGCGGTCGTGGGCGCGCTGCCAGTCGAAAGTGCCGCCGTCGACCAGCAGGCCGCCGATGGCCGTGCCATGGCCGCACAGGAACTTGGTGGCCGAGTGAAAGACTACATCCGCGCCATGCTCGAACGGACGCAGCAGGTACGGCGTGGTGAAGGTGGCGTCCACCATCAGCGGCAGGTCGTGCTCGTGGGCCAGCGCCGCGATGGTGGGGATGTCGAGCACGTCCAGGCCCGGATTGCCCAGCGTTTCGCCGAACAGCAGTTTCGTCTCGGGGCGGATTGCGGCGCGCCAGGCGTCGATGTCGCGCGGGTCGACGAAAGTCGTCTCGATACCGAAGCGCTTCAGGGTATAGGCCAGCAGGTTGTGCGAGCCGCCGTAGAGCGCGCGCGAGGCCACAATGTGCGAGCCGGCCCCGGCGATGGTGCACAGGCCCAGGTGCATCGCGGCCTGGCCGCTGGCGGTGGCGATGCCGGCCACGCCGCCCTCGAGCGCGGCGATGCGCTCTTCCAGCACGGCGTTGGTCGGGTTCGAGATGCGCGAGTAGACGTGGCCGCTGCGCTCCATGTTGAACAGCGAGGCCGCGTGGTCGGCGTCCTTGAAGACGAACGAGGAGGTGAAGTGGATCGGCGTGGCGCGCGCGCCGGTGGCCGGGTCGGGCGCGGCGCCCGCATGCAGCGACAGCGTATCGAAGCCGGGGTAACGTGGACCGCTCATGGTGTACTCATCAAGGAAGGAACGATGGGCGGCATCGTAGCATTCTTGATGACGGATGCACATCATTCATCAGTGGCCGCGGCTTCTTCTGCCTGTGAATCTGGATTTTCTGCTAGGCTTAAGCTACATTCGTGTTATGCCTTATGCAAAGATTAAAACAGAGACTTAAACAAAGAAACTACTAGTGAATACATTAACTGACGCCGGGGTGGCCAATATGAAAGTTTCGGAAATCCTGCAGGTGAAAGGCAACATCCTTTATACGGTGACCCCGGAGACGCTGCTGGCCGACGCGGTCAATACGATGTCCGAGAAGGACATTGGCTCGCTGGTGGTGATGGAGTACGGCGACCTGGTCGGGATGCTGACTTTCCGCGAAGTGATCAAGGTGCTGCATGCCAACGGCGGGGCGCTCGGCGCCGGCACCGTGCGCAAGCATATGGACGACAGCCCGATCACGGTCACCCCCGAAACCGAAGTGAACGAAGTGCGCCGCATGATGCTGGAAAAGCACGCGCGCTACCTGCCGGTGATGGACGCCAAGACGCTGCTGGGCGTGATCTCGTTCTACGACGTCGCCCGCGCCGTGCTCGAGGCGCAAAGCTTCGAGAACCGGATGCTCAAGGCGTATATCCGGGATTGGCCGGCGGAGCAGGCGGCGGAGGATTGAGGTAGCGTCGCTCCGGTTTTGTAGGGTGGACGGGTCTCCCGTCCACCCTACGGGCGTCATCCTGTTACGCGGCCCGATCCTGCTGACCACCCAGCCACTCCAATAAGGCCTGCGGCGACAGCGGCCGCGCAAACAAATAACCTTGCGCCAGCGGGCAGCCAAGCGCGTGCAGGATCTGCGCCTGGCGCTCGTCCTCGACGCCCTCGGCAATCACCGACAGGCCCAGGTTGCGTCCGAGCTGGATTACCATGGCCGCGATGCTGCTCCCGCGCGCCGAGCCGGTGATCTCGGTGACAAAGGTGCGGTCGATCTTCAGCCGGTCCACGTTCAGGCCCTGCAGGTGCGACAGCGAGGAAAACCCGGTGCCGAAGTCGTCGATCGCGATCGATACGCCGGTGCGCTTGACCTGCGCCAGCATCTCGACCAGCTGCTGCGGCTCTTCCATCGCCATCGATTCGGTAATCTCCAGTTCCAGGTAGCGCGCCGG
The DNA here is from genome assembly GCF_042655085.1 of Massilia niabensis. Classification (NCBI taxonomy): domain Bacteria; kingdom Pseudomonadati; phylum Pseudomonadota; class Betaproteobacteria; order Burkholderiales; family Oxalobacteraceae; genus Massilia; species Massilia niabensis. The sequence continues at coordinate 236,996 of NZ_JBHSMU010000013.1, forward strand.
CGCGCCGGTGTCCAGCAGGGCGCTGCGCAGCACCTCCATGAATTGCGGATGGCGGAACTGCGCCTGCGAGACGTTGACCGACATCGTGAAGTCGAGCTGGCCGGCGGCCCGGATGCGCATCAGTTCGGCGCAGGCTTCGCGCAGCACCCAGGCGCCGATCTCGACGATCAGGCCGGAATGCTCGGCAATCGGGATGAAACGGTCGGGCGGCACATGCTGGCCGTCGGCAGTGCGCCAGCGCAGCAGCGCCTCGGCGCCGAAGGGCCGGCGCGTGGCCAGGTCGACCTGGGGCTGGTAAGCGAGGAACAGTTCGCCGCGCTCGAGGCCGCCGCGCAGCGCGTGCATCATGCGCACCCGCTCGCGGATTTCGACGCCCATGCCCCGCGAGAAAGTGAAGTGCCCGCCGCGCTGCTGCGACTTGGCGCGCTTGAGGGCAATGTCGGCGTCCTTCAGCGCATCGGCACCGGCGCCGTCGTGATCAAGCAGCCGCACCAGGCCGAGCGTGCTGGAGGCCTGCACGGCGTGGCCGTCGATCGAGAACGGCGCGTCGAACAGGGCGTGGATCGTGGCCGGCGTGTTGAGCGCGCCGTCGCCCAGCACGGCAAAGGTATCGCCGCCGATGCGTGCCACGAACAGGCGCGGATGCAGTTTCGCCTGCAGCCGCTCTGCCACGGCGACCAGCAGCAGGTCGCCGAAGCCATGGCCGAGGGCGTCGTTCGACGCGGCGAAGTGGTCGAGGTCGACCAGGGTCAGGACGATGTCGTTGGCACGGTCGCCGGCGGCGGCAACTGCTACTGCCCCATCCAGTTCCTCGACCAGGCGGGTACGGTTCGGCAGGCGCGTCAGGCTATCGAAAAACGCGGCATCGTTCAGGCGCCCGACCAGTTCCAGGTTGTCGAGCCCCACCGAAACGACGCTGGCAAACACGCGCAGCAGGCGCCTCGCGCCTTCGCTCACGCTCTGGCGCAGAGGGATCGCGGCGGCGAAGTCGCGCCCGGATTTGCCGGGGAAATAAAGGGAGAGGCAACCGGGGCCGAAGCCGATGCTGCGTTCGTCGAACGCGCGCCGCAGGCTGGCGGCAATGCGCGTATCGACGTGGACCTCGGGCGGGCCGCCTTCGAGGTCGCGCCCGCTGCCCTCGCCGCCGAGCACGCGCAACTGGCCGCCGTCGCGGGTGCACAGCACGCCGTCGGGCTGCTGGCCGAGCAGGGCGGCGGCCTGCACCAGCACCGAACGCGCCACTTCGTGCGGGCCGTGCAGGGTCATGAATTCGGCGCCGGCGTGGACGATGCGCTCGAGCCCGGCGCGGCCGACGCTCAGGGCGCGCAGCTGCTGGTAGCAGCGCACCGCGGCGGCCACCGCCGTGTACAGCCCCGTGCGCGTGAGCCCGGACCGGGTCTGGACATCGTGGATGTCGAGGTCGCGGATGGCGTCGATCCCGGGTGCACTGTCCCCGTCTGCGCGCAGGATGATGCGCGCTTCCAGCATGCCGAGCGTTTCGCGGATGTGGCGCACCAGGTGCAGGCCGGCGTCCGGCTGCCCGGCGCCGACGCCCTGCAGGATCACGGCGATGTCCGGCTCCTGCGCCAGCAGGGCGTGCGCTGCCGTGCTTGAGGCGGCATGCAGGAATTCGAACGGCCGGCCCTGGACGTCGAGGCCGGCGAGGGCGGAAGTGGTGGTGGAGTGGACAGCGGCGTCCTCGTCCACGATCAGGACGCGCCAGCTCGGCGGGTAAGCGGGGGCGATGGACGCCTTGTCCAGGAATGCCAGGTCGTCGCGTGCGGCGGCACCGACTCCAGGCGTAATCGATGCGGGCATTATTATTCCGTCTCCAGGCTTGGGCTCTGCATTTCGTACCCGGGCAGTATAACGGCTATTACTTATTTGAACGGAAAAAAATTGCCGTACGGCAAAAAATAGTCGTCCGCGCCGTGCGGCGAAGGCCTTTCCTTCGTCTTTTGCGGCTTCCGTCCCGCACTTGCCGCACGCTGGTAGAATGGTCTTTTCGCCACTACCCTTTTCGCTACCATGTCCGGCAATTCATTCGGCAAGCTGTTTTCCGTTACCACTTTCGGCGAGTCGCACGGCCCCGCGATCGGCTGCGTCATCGACGGCTGCCCGCCGGGCATGGCCCTCTGCGAAGCCGACATCCAGCCCGAGCTCGACCGGCGCAAACCCGGCACCTCGCGTCACGTGACCCAGCGCCAGGAAGCGGACCGCGTGCAGATCCTGTCAGGCGTGTATGAGGGCGTCACGACCGGCACCCCGATCGCGCTCCTGATCCCGAACGAAGACCAGCGCAGCAAGGACTACGGCAACATCGTCGAGACCTTCCGCCCGGGCCACGCCGACTACACCTACTGGCACAAGTACGGCGTGCGCGATCCGCGCGGCGGCGGGCGCTCGTCGGCGCGCCTGACCGCGCCCGTGGTCGGGGCAGGGGCGGTAGCAAAGAAATGGCTGCGCGAGCGCCATGGCGTCGAGTTTGCCGGCTGCATGCGCCAGCTCGGCGAGATCGAAGTACCGTTCGGCGGCTGGGAGCATGTCGCGAACAATCCCTTCTTCGCCGCCACCGGTGACGCCGCCTTGCTGGCACGGATGGAAGCCTACATGGACGAACTGCGCCGGGCGGGCGACTCGATCGGCGCGCGCATCGATGTGGTCGCAACTGGCGTGCCGGTCGGCTGGGGCCAGCCGATCTACGACAAGCTCGACGCCGACATCGCCTACGCCATGATGGGGATTAATGCCGTGAAGGGCGTGGAGATCGGTGCGGGATTTGCCTCGGTGGCGCAGAAGGGGTCGCAGCACGGCGACGAACTGACGCCCGAGGGCTTCGTGGGGAATAACGCCGGCGGCGTGCTGGGCGGGATTTCGAGCGGCCAGGAGATCACGGTCTCGCTGGCGATCAAGCCGACCTCCTCGATCCGCGTACCGCGCCGCTCGATCGACAAGGCGGGCGCGCCGGCGACTGTGGAAACTTTCGGCCGCCACGATCCTTGCGTGGGCATCCGCGCCACGCCCATTGCCGAGGCGATGCTGGCGCTGGTCCTGATCGACCACGCGCTGATGCACCGGGCGCAGTGCGGCGACGTGGACGTCGCCACACCGAAACTCGCGTAGTTATGAGCGTCTGACAGGACCGTTTGTCAGGCGCTCAAGCCCGGCCGACGGCCGCGACCTCGACCCCTGCGCGCCGCTCGACGGTGCGCACGACCAGGCTGCGCAGGTCGTTGAGCAGCGAGAACTCGGTCTGGCTCAGGTGCACCGACGGGAAGGTATCGTCCCAGTCGCCGTAGATGAAGCCGACCGGCTGGCCGTTCAGGCACAGCGGCACGACGACGAAACTGCGCGCCTCCGACAGCGTGCCCTTCCACCAGCCGGGCAGCTTGCTTGAGAACTTCGGGTCCTGCGCATTTTCGATGAAGATCACACGGTCGCTGGCAAGGGCCGCGTGGAACACGTCCGCCTCGTAGCCGTCGTCGAAGGCCAGGTTCGGCAGCAGGACCTTGGTACCCGTGCCGAAGCCCATCTTGGCGAGGTACTTGCCCTCGCGGCGGTTGCGCAGGAAGGCAAAGGCGCGCGTGAACGACAGGCCCTGGAATACCGTCTCCAGCGCCATCGACATCATCTGGCCCGGGTTGACGGCCATGCCGGCGTCGCGCATGTCGGCCACGCCGCTCATCAGGATGCGGTTGCCGGCTTCGCGCTTGCGCGTGACGACATCGACCCTGGCGCGCTTGTCGACCGGATTGGCCAGCGGCGCAATCGTCAGGTCGGCCGCGGCGTCGGTCCGGGCGCGGTCGATTGCGCCAAGGATGTGTTCCACCTGGACGCCAAGCATCGGCGCGAACGCGGCGGCGAGTTCCTGTACCTCGGCGGCGCCGGCTTCGTCGTCGTTCCAGAGCGAGTTGGCGCAGCGGGTCGACATCGTGCCCAGCGCCGCCAGCCAGTCGTCGTGGCCGAAACCCTCCTCACGTTCGGCCGGCTCGAGCGTGCGCATGCCGGCCACCAGGTTGCGCGGCAGGCCCCAGTGTTCGGCGGTGGCGCGCCCGAGGGCTTCGAGCGAGAGGCCGAGCAGCCCGGGCGCGGCCGCGCCCTCGTTGCCGGCGCCGGCCGCCGCCTGCAGGGCGGTCCAGCGCTCGGGCAGGTAAAACGTGACCATCATCCGCCCGAGCGAATGCAGGATCGAGCAGACCACTGCTTCTTCCGGGTCGCGGGTGGAGGCGCTGGCGGCGATCTGCTGCGCGACCATCCCGGCGAGTACCGCCTTTTCCATCTCGACGTGGGCGTTGGCCGAGTCGGGCGTGCTTTTCGAGATTTCCTCGATCAGTTTCAGGCCCAGCGCCAGGTGGCCGATGGCCTCGGTGCCAAGCACCAGCACCGCTTTCGACACGGTATTGATGCGCTGCCCGAAAGCCGAGTACATGCCGCTGTTGGCCAGGCGCAGTACCTTCTGCGTCAGGACCGGGTCCGACAGGACCGTCTGCGTCATCGAGAATTCGCGCTCGTCTTCGCCGCGCATCGCACTCAGGATGGCGTTGATGGCGCGCGTGAAGCCGGGCATGTCGCCCTGGCGGCGGATGCGCTCCCAGAGGAGGGCGAGGGTGGCGTCGGCGCTGGCGGGAACGGCGTTGGCGAGGGCGGTGGCTTGCTGCATCATGGTGTTCCTCGGGTATTCATCGCCGGTCTTGCGGCAGCAATGCCGTGTAATGGTTGTCTTGCAGGGCCGTCAGCGCGACATGGGCCGGCATCGGTTTGCCGGTCAGGTAGCCCTGCACGTAGCGGCAATCGCGCTGCTGCAGCCAGCCGAGCTGCTCGTCGGTCTCGACGCCTTCGGCCACGACCACCAGGTCGAGGTGGCGCGCCATGTCGAGCACGGCGCTGCAGATGGCCGCTTCCTTGTGCGCGCCCGGCAAGTCCTTGACGAAGGCGCGGTCGACCTTCAGCACCGAAATCGGGAAGCGCTTCAGATAGGCCAGCGACGAGTAGCCGGTGCCGAAATCGTCGATCGCGATGCGCGCGCCGCGCTCGGCCATGCGGGTGAGGATGGTTTCGGCATGCTGCGGATCGACCATCAGCGTGCCCTCGGTGATTTCGAGCACCAGCTTGGCGCCGGGGAGGTCGGCGAGCGCCAGCGCCTGGTCGAGCACCTCGAGGAATTTGTCGTTGCGGAACTGGCGCGGGCTGATGTTGACCGAGATGTAGAGGTCGCGCCCGGCTGCTTCCTCGAACTGGCGCAACTGCATGCAGGCCGCCTTCAGGGCCCAGGCGCCGAGCAGGTTGATCAGGCCGTTGGTCTCGGCGATCGGGATGAAGCGCACCGGCGGCACCATGCCCAGGGTCGGGTGCTTCCAGCGCATCAGGGTCTCGAAGCCTTCGATCAGCCGGGTGCGGGCGTCGACGATCGGCTGGTAGTAGAGCAGGAATTCACCCTCGCGTACCGCGCTGAACATGGCAGCTTCGAGCGAAATGTCGTGCTGCGGCAGGCCTTCCTCGCGCACGCTGTAGACGACCGCGCGCGCCTTGCCGGTTTCCTTGGCGCGCGCCAGCGCCGCGTCGGCCAGGGCCAGCAGGCCGTTGTCGTCCTCGGCGTGTTGCGGATACAGGGCGACGCCGACCGAGGCGCCGAGGTAGATCGTGTGGCCGTCGATCTCGAACGGCGACTGCAGCGCCGCCAGCAGGCGCCCGGTGACGAGCTTGATCTGGGCGTCGGTGACGGTGCCCGGCAGCACGGCGACGAATTCGTCCCCGCCCGGACGGGCCAGCGTGTCGCTGTCGCGCAGCGCACGGCGCAAGCGCGTGGCGGCCTGGCGCAGCACCATGTCGCCCACCTGGTGCCCGAGGCCGTCGTTGACCTTCTTGAAGCCGTCAAGGCCGACGGTCGCCACCGCGAAACCCTGGCCGGAGCGGCGCGCGTTGGCCACCACCATGCGCACGCGGTCGGCGAGCAGCAGCCGGTTCGGCAGTTCGGTGAGCGCGTCGTGGGTGGCCATGTGGCGCAGCCGCTCTTCGGTGGCGTGCTGCGCGCTCATGTCGCGCCCGATCACGAGCAGGACGCCGTCGCCCATGGCGGCGATGCGCAACTCGAAAGGACAGGTATCGATGGCGGGGGTGTGCGGTTCGCGCGGGTCGCTTCCGTTGCAGCGCAGGCGCACCCGCGCCAGGACCGGTTCGCCGGTGGCGACGGCGTCGACGATCGCGGTGCGCAGAGCGGGCGCCTCGGCGTCGGCGACGAGCGCGGCCAGGGGCACGCCCTCGAGCGGCAGGTCGAGCCCGGTCAGGCGCACGGCGCGGCGGCTGGCAGCGCGGATCTGGCCGTTCGCCGCGATTTGGAACACGGCGTCGCCGGCCGCCTCCATCAGGCTGTCGAGACCGGTGCCTGCCTGCTGGCGCGGCGGGTCGATCGGCACGGCGGCGGAACTGGAGCGCATTGTTAAAATATTTGCCTTATTGCTGGCACCCGTAATGGGTGGAACCGCGCGAGTTTATCAAACCAAAGGTGACTTTATCACTTAAAAATTCCATCCGGAATCAGAAAATTCCGGCGTGCAGTTTCTGTTCGCGCTTCATTTGCGCTTCATTTGCGTTACAGCAGGGGCGTCTTGCTGGAAGCTGCGCTTTGCGTTAGCCTCTTGCCGGATCGCTAACAATCCGGTTGCCGATGCTGCTTGCATTGTCGCCGATAGGAAACAAACAAGGGAAGCAATCCGTCGAAAGCGATGCTTTGGCGCAACATTTATTGTTTTTCCGGGGCAGGGAGCCGTGATGAATCCGTTCGAAACACATGAAGTTTTCAACCAGGCACCGCCGTTTGGGGACGTCAACCTGTTCTCGATCGACCCGGCGCTGCAGGAGGCCCTGGTGCGCGAGGGCGCCGGCTGGGCTTTTGACGAACTGACCGCGCTCGGCGAACGGCTCGGCCGCTTCGAGGTGCTCGACCTGGCGCGCCTGGCCAACGCCAACGGTCCGCGCCTGGCCGGTTTCGATCGCAGCGGGCGCCGCATTGACGAGGTCGAATTCCACCCGGCCTGGCATGCCTTGATGGACCTGATGATCGGCGCCGGCGCGCACAGCAGCCCGTGGACCGATCCCCGTCCCGGCGCCCAGGTCGCGCGCGCGGCCGCTTACCTCCTGTTCGGGCAGGTCGAGAACGGGGCGCAATGCCCGGTGACGATGACCTATGCGTCGGTGCCGGCCTTGCGCCGCGCCGGGTCGCTGGGCGAGCGCTGGCTGCCGAAGATCCTCTCGCTCGACTACGACCCGCGCTCGCTGCCGGTCGGGCAAAAACGCGGCGCCCTGATCGGCATGGGCATGACGGAAAAGCAGGGCGGCACCGACGTGCGCGCCAATACCACGCGCGCCGTGCCCATGCCGCCACCGGAAGCGCGGGCGCGCTTCGGCGAGGAGGGCGAGGGCGCCTGGCAGATCGTCGGCCACAAGTGGTTCTTCTCGGCGCCGCAATCCGACGCCCACCTGATCCTGGCCCAGGCCAAGGGTGACAACGACGCCGACAGCAGTGGCCTGTCCTGCTTCTTCGTGCCGCGCTTCCTGCCCGATGGCGAGCGCAACGCCATCCGCGTGCAGCGCCTGAAGGACAAGCTCGGCAACCGTTCGAACGCGTCGTCCGAAGTCGAATTCTGCGGCGCAGTCGGCTGGCTGGTCGGCGAAGTCGGGCGCGGCATCCCGACGATCCTGGAGATGGGCAGCCATACGCGGCTCGATTGCGTGGTCGGCAGCGCCGGCATCATGCGCGCCGCCCTCTGCCACGCGCTGCATCACGCGCGCGGCCGGGCCGCCTTCGGCAAACCCTTGGCGGAGCAGCCCCTGATGCAGAACGTGCTGGCCGACCTCGCGCTCGAGTCGGAAGCGGCCACTGCGTTCGCGCTGCGACTGGCGCGCTGTTTCGATCAGGCCGGGGCCCCGCAGCAGAGCCTGCTCGGGCGCATCCTGACCCCGGCCGGGAAATACTGGATCTGCAAGCGCGGCCCGGCCTTTGGCGCCGAAGCGATGGAGGTCATGGGCGGCAACGGTTATGTCGAGGATGGCCCGCTGGCACGGCTGTACCGGGAGTTCCCCGTCAACTCGATCTGGGAAGGGTCCGGCAACGTGATGTGCCTGGACGTGCTGCGCGCGCTCGGCAAGAACCCGGACGCGGCGCGGGCCGCCTTGCAGGCCGAACTGGCGCCGGCCGCTGCGCTCGACGCGCGCTTCGCGCGCTACGCCGAAGCGCTGGAGCGCGACCTGGGCAGCACTGACGAAGCGGGCGCGCGCTGCCTGGCCGAGCGGCTCGTCATCGCGGTGCAGGGCGCCTGCCTGCTGCAGCACGCGCCGCCCTTCGTGGCCGAGGCCTTCATCGCCTCGCGCATCGAGCAGGACGTCGGCGGGGCCTTTGGCCGGCTGCCGGCCGGACTCGATGTCGAGGCCATCCTGGCGCGGGCACTCGCGCTTTAGGTTTAGGATGAAATTTCTACAACCGGGGCGCGACAAATGCGTGCTTGGCTGGGATAATGGCAGGTTACAAGCAACAACCACCGATCACACCACATGTCGACAATGAACCAAGACCCGCGTTTTCCCAGCCTCTACATCCTGAGCCACCCGCTGATCCAGCACAAGCTGTCGCACATGCGCGAGCACGACACCTCGACGCGCACCTTCCGCGAGCTGCTCAAGGAAATCACGCTGCTGATGGGTTACGAGATCACGCGCGACCTGCCGTTGACGACGCGTCCGATCCAGACCCCGCTGGTGACGATCGACGCGCCGGTCATCGCCGGCAAGAAGCTGGCGATCGTCCCGATCCTGCGCGCGGGTATCGGCATGAGCGACGGCCTGCTGGAACTGGTGCCCTCGGCGCGCGTCGGCCACATCGGTGTGTACCGCGACCCCGACACCCACGAGCCGGTCGAGTACCTGGTACGCCTGCCGGACACCTCGGAGCGCACCTTCATCCTGTGCGACCCGATGGTCGCTACCGGCAACTCGGCGGTGCATGCGGTCGACGTGCTGAAAAAGCGCGGCGTGCCCGACGAGCACATCCTGTTCCTGGCCCTGGTGGCGGCGCCGGAAGGCGTGAAGGTCTTCCATGACGCGCATCCGAACGTGAAGCTGTATGTCGCGTCGCTCGACTCGCACCTGAACGAGCACGCCTACATCGTGCCGGGCCTGGGCGACGCCGGCGACCGCATCTTCGGTACCAAGTGACGGGCGACGTGACGAGCGGAGCGAACAAGGCGGACACCGCCTTCTTCACCCGCCTGACGCAGGCCAACCAGGCCTTCCGCGATGGCCTGCCGGCGACGCTCGGACGCATCCAGGCGGCCCAGGCCGGCGTCGATCCCGCCGCGCCGGGGCCGCAGCAGGTGGCCGAATTGCAGACCCTGCTGCATACGCTGGCCGGCGCCGCGGTGACCTTCGGCTTTCGCGAGCTGGGCCAGGGCGCGCGCGCGCTGGAACAGCGCCTGCGCGTGCTGCGCGCGTTCGACACCGTGGGCGAGGATGACTGGCGCGCCTGGCTGGCCGCGCTCGACGATTTCGTGCGTGCCGGCCTTGAGGGTCCGGCTCCCGCGTATCACAGCGCCGCTTTTTCGCTATTGCCTTGATCCAAAAGTCTTGCACCGGACCGTTTGATCCACCGCAAACTTCAGCTTTGTCGATGCCCTATATTCTCCTTACTGCCGATTCAAAATCAAGCCGCGCAAAGTTGGTTTCGAGCATTGTTAAGCGGTCCGCACATTTATTTTGCGAAAATCGTTTGCAATCTGTTTTATTCGGTATAATACGGGATCGTTGGGTTCGAGCTAGTAGTGCAGTCTGTCTGTCATTTCTTTCTTGCTACTTCAAACGATCATAAACGGGCGTAAGCCCACTTAACTGAAATAGGAAATTGTAATGGCAACTGGCATCGTTAAATGGTTCAATGACTCGAAGGGCTTCGGCTTCATCACCCCTGATGAAGGCGGCGAAGATCTGTTCGCGCACTTCTCGGCAATCCAGAGCCAAGGCTTCAAGTCCCTGCAAGAGAACCAGCGCGTCTCGTTCGACGTGACCTCGGGTCCTAAGGGCAAACAAGCATCGAACATCCAGCCGATCTAATCGTCTGAATTACCGATGAAAAAATCCTCGGCTTGCCGGGGATTTTTTTCGTCTGGACTTTCTGTTTCAACCGGCTTTTAATTTCCGATCACCGATATAATCGACCTCCGCCTTGGCGTCGGCGTCGGCGTCGGCCTCGGCCTTGGCGTTCCGTACCGGCGCACCGCCGCCACCCAGGCGCTCGGCATAAGCGCGGCGCAGGAAATCGACAAAGGCGCGAATCCGTAACGGCAAATGGCGTCGTTGGGCGAATACCGCATGGATATCGTTTCCCGGCGCCGCATATTCATCGAGTACCGTCACCAGCCGTCCCGCAGCAATCTGCGCGCCCACTTCCCACATCGAACGCCAGGCCAGGCCTTTGCCGTCCAGGGCCCAGTCATGCAATACCTCGCCATCGTTGCAGACCATATTGCCCGGTACTTTCAAGGTCACCGTCTTGCCCGCATCGAGGAAAGTCCAGCCGCGCTGGCTGCCTTCGCTGCTGATCGCCAGGCAGTTATGGCGAGCGAGGTCGGCCAGCTGGCGCGGCCTACCGTGGCGCTTCAGGTAGGCGGGGGACGCAACGACGACGCGCACGTTGTCGGCCAGTTTCACGCCCACCAGGTTCGAGTCCGACAGGCTGGCGATGCGGATCGCGACATCGACGCCTTCGCCGACCACGTCAACGATGCGGTCGTTCAGGTTCAGGTTGACGGTCACCTCGCGGTGTTCGGCGAGGAAGGAGGGCAGCAGCGGCGCCACGTGCTGGCGCCCGAAGCCCGCGGGCGCCGACACCAGCAAATGCCCCTTCGCGTGGGCGCTGCGCTCGGCGACCGCACTCTCGGCTTCTTCCATCTCGGCCAGGATGCGCTGGCAGTCTTCCAGGAAGGCGGCGCCCTCGTCGGTGAGGGCAAGGCGCCGCGTCGTGCGCTGCAGCAGCTTGACGCCGAGGCGGCTCTCGAGTGCGTCGAGGCGGCGGCCGATCATCGCCGGCGCAATGCCTTCGGCGCGCGCCGCGGCCGACAGGCTGCCGCGCGCCACGACCTCGACAAAGGTGGATATTTCCCGAAATTTCCCCATGCTTTTCCCGTCGGCGTCCCGGATCTGTGACAAATACGCACAGATGAAGTGAGTAAATGTATCGTTTCGCTACTTTGTGTTGAATATACTTGATGATATGACAAACGCCAAGACCAGCCCCCGCGGCCGCCTTTGGCCTTGACCGCATACCAACCTAGAAGGAGTACGACGATGACCATCACGACGCCACCGGGTCTCGAGATCCGGGCCGAGATCAAACCGGGCTACGAGCAGATCCTGACGCCCGAGGCCCTGGCCCTGGTTGCCGACCTGACGCGCCGCTTCGAGCCGCGCCGCCAGGAACTGCTCGCCGCTCGCATCGAGCGCGCCAGGCGCATCGACGCCGGCGAACGGCCGGACTTCCTGCCAGAGACGCGCTACATCCGCGACGGCGACTGGAAGATCGCGCCGATTCCGCAGGCGCTCGAATGCCGGCGCGTCGAAATCACCGGCCCGGTCGAGCGCAAGATGGTCATCAACGCCCTGAACTCCGGCGCCGACAGCTACATGACCGACTTCGAGGACTCGAACTCGCCAAACTGGGACAACCAGGTCACCGGCCAGATCAACATGGTCGACGCCGTGCGCCGCACGATTTCGCTCGAGCAGAACGGCAAGCGTTATCAGCTGAACGACAAGGTGGCGACGCTCGTGGTGCGCCCGCGCGGCTGGCACCTCGATGAAAAGCATGTGCTGGTGGACGGCAAGCGCGTCTCCGGCGGCATTTTCGATTTCGCGCTGTTCATGTTCCACAACGCAAAAGAGCAATTGGCGCGCGGCGCCGGGCCGTATTTCTACCTGCCGAAGATGGAATCACATCTTGAAGCGCGCCTGTGGAACGATATCTTCATCGCCACCCAGGAAGCGCTCGGCCTGCCGCGCGGGACGATCAGGGCCACGGTGCTGATCGAAACCATTCTCGCCGCTTTCGAAATGGACGAGATCCTGTACGAATTGCGCGAGCATAGCGCCGGCCTGAATGCGGGCCGCTGGGATTACATCTTCTCGTGCATCAAGAAATTCAAGCTGGACAAGGATTTCTGCCTGGCCGACCGCGCGAAAGTGACGATGACCGCGCCCTTCATGCGCGCCTATGCCTTGCTGTTACTGAAGACTTGCCACAAGCGCGGCGCCCCGGCCATCGGCGGCATGGCGGCGCTGATTCCGATCAAAAACGATCCGGAAAAGAACGAGATCGCGATGGGCGGCGTGCGCACCGACAAGGCCCGCGACGCGACCGATGGCTACGACGGCGGCTGGGTCGCCCACCCGGGCCTGGTCGAGCTGGCGATGACGGAATTCACCAAGGTGCTGGGCGAGCGCCCGAACCAGATCGACAAGCTGCGCCCGGACGTCGAGGTCACCGCTGCCCAGTTGCTCGACTTCAAGCCCGAAACGCCGATCACCGAAGCCGGCCTGCGCTACAACATCAACGTCGGCATCCATTACCTTGGCGCCTGGCTGGCCGGCAATGGCTGCGTGCCGATCCACAACCTGATGGAAGACGCCGCCACCGCCGAGATCAGCCGTTCGCAGGTCTGGCAATGGATCCGCTCGCCGAAGGGCGTGCTGGACGACGGACGCAAGGTCACGGCCGAGATGGTGCGCGCCATGATCCCGGAAGAACTGGCCAAGGCAAAAGCCGACGCGCCGAATGGCGACAACCCGAGCTATGCGCGCGCTGCGGCGATCTTCGAGGAAATGTCGACATCGGAACAGTTTGCGGAATTTTTGACGCTGCCGCTGTACGAGGAGATCTGAAAAGAGTGGGTTCAGCCCGCCACCCTAGGTCCTTCCTGCCTGGAGGCCGGCGTAGGGTGGCGCGTAATTGAGGCCATTGGCCTCAATTACACCACGTGGTCTCACCCGCCGATCATCGTCGAACGTTTTGCGCCACGCGGCCTCAGAACACGTTCTTCCACTCCCGCAAGGCTGCAAAAGCCTGCACCGGCGTCGCCCGATCTTGCAACCTGCCCGCGGCTACCAGCGCCGCGAGGATGCCAGGCTCCCGGTAGCGCAAGAACGGATTCGTCCTGCGCTCCAGCCCAATGCTCGACGGCACCGTCGGCAAGCCTGCGGCCCGCTTCGCGCTCTCATCACGCACCCGCAAGGCCAGCGCCGCGTTCCCCGCATCCACGGCCTCGGCAAACCGCAGGTTCGACAGCGTGTATTCGTGCGCGCAATATACTTCCGTGTCTTCCGGCAGGGCCGCCAGTTTCTCGAGCGAGGCTGCCATCTGCGCCGGCGTGCCTTCGAACAGGCGCCCGCAGCCGCCGGCAAAGAGCGTATCGCCACAGAACAGCCAGCGCAGTCCGGGCGTGCGGCGCACGTAGGCGATATGCCCCAGCGTGTGCCCGGGCACGTCGAGCACATCGAGTTCCAGTCCGAGCCCCGGCACGGCGACGCGGTCGCCCTCCGACAAGGGATGGGTTACCGCATCGATACCATCACTGCGCGGTCCATACACCGGAACCGGAAAACGCGCCAGCAGCGCGGGCACGCCGCCGATGTGGTCAGCATGATGGTGGGTGAGTAAAATGGAGGTGAGGGTCAGGCCATGTGCGCTTAGTGCCACCAGGACAGGTGCACTGTCGCCAGGGTCGACCACCGCGGCATGGACGCCGTCATGGATCAGCCAAAGGTAATTATCCTTGAACGCGGGTACGGTCAGGACACTCAAATCGTTACGGGCGTCGGCTGACGCTGTAGTTACTGGTAGGTCAGCCGGCGATGCGCCGTCAGGCAGATGGGTCATGGTTTTACGAAAAGAGGTCGTCATGGACAGCGCTGCATCCGAAAAATCCATTATAGCGCTCGACGAATGGCTGCTTTCGCCGGCAGGCGCCTACGTGCGCGCCTTCGAGCAAGCTTGCCTGGACGAGCTGACGGCCGACATCTTCGGCTACAACGCGGTGCAGATCGGCGTGCCGCAGATCGACGCGTTGGCGGCCAACCGCATGCCGAACAAGTGGCAGGCCGCCACGCGCACCTCCACCTTCGACGAGCTCGAGTTCGCCGCGAGCGGCAAGCAGATCGCCGTCGCCCTCGACTTCGCCGAGCTGCCCTTCGCCTCGCAAAGCCTCGACCTGGTCGTGCTGCCGCACGTGCTCGAGTTCGCGGCCGAACCGCACCAGGTGCTGCGCGAGGTCGAGCGCGTGCTCATTCCCGAAGGGCAGGTGATCATCTGCGGCTTCAATCCGGCCAGCCTGTGGGGCATGCGCCAGGGCATCGGCAAGGTCACGCGCAGCGGCTACCTGCCGGCCGCAGGCGAATTCATCTCTATGCCCCGCCTGAAAGACTGGTTAAAATTGTTGAATCTTGGCCCCACGCGCAGCCATTTCGGCTGCTACGCGCCGCCATTTCGCACGGCCCAGTGGATCGACCGCTTCTCCGGCATGGAAGCGGCGGGCCAGCGCTGGTGGCCTTACCTGGGCGCGGTGTATGTCGTGCACGCGATCAAGCGCGTCAAAGGCATGCACCTGATCGGGCCGGCGTGGAGCAAGAAGTCGAGCCGGGCGCCGCAAGCGGTCCCGGCCACGAATAGAGAAATAGAATCCAGAGAATAACGAACCAAGGAAAGACCGGGCTGCATGACGACGAAAGTGGAAATTTTTACCGATGGCGCCTGCAAGGGCAATCCCGGCGCGGGCGGGTGGGGCGCGCTGCTGGTTGCTGATGGTCACGAGAAGGAAATTTTTGGCGGGGAACCGAACACCACCAACAACCGGATGGAGCTCAAGGCCGTGATCGAAGCGCTCGGCGTGCTTAATCGCCCCTGTGAAGTCGTGCTGCACACCGACAGCCAGTACGTCCAGAAGGGCATTTCCGAATGGATCCACGGCTGGAAGGCGCGCGGCTGGAAGACGGCGGCCAAGGAACCCGTGAAAAACGACGATTTGTGGAAGGCGCTCGACCTGGCGCAGCAGCAGCATGCCGTCGAATGGAGATGGGTACGCGGCCACAATGGCCATCCGGGCAACGAGCGGGCGGACGTGCTGGCGAACCGTGGGGCGGCAACGGTACGTCGTTAAGCCGAGTCCGCTTGCGCTATACTGCCGGCTTGCCTCAACTTAACAAAAGCCCGCCATGCGCCAGATAGTCCTCGACACCGAAACCACCGGCCTGAATCCACGAACTGGCGACCGCGTCATCGAAATCGGCTGCGTCGAGCTGGTCAATCGCACGCTGACCGGTAACAACTTTCACGAATATATCAACCCCGAGCGCGAGTCCGACGAGGCCGCGCTCGCCGTGCACGGCCTGACCACGGAGTTCCTCAGCGACAAGCCGAAGTTCCACGAGATCGCCGAGAAGTTGCGCGCCTACATCGATGGTGCCGAAGTCATCATCCACAACGCCCCCTTCGACCTGGGCTTCCTGAACGCGGAATTCCAGCGCCTCGGCCTGCCGAGCTTTGTCTCGCACTGCAGCGGCGTGATCGACACCCTGGTCAACGCCAAAGAAATGCACCCGGGCAAGCGGAACTCGCTGGACGCTCTGTGCGATCGCTATGGCGTCTCGAACGCGCACCGCAAGCTCCACGGCGCGCTGCTGGACTCCGAACTGCTGGCCGACGTCTACCTGGCCATGACGCGCGGCCAGAACTCCCTGTCGATGGACCATGAAGTGGAAACGTCCAACGATGGCGCGCTGCTGGAAGCCGTGCCGCTGGGCGAGATCATAGTCGTCGCCGCCAGCGCGGACGAAGCGGCGCAGCACGAAGAGGTGCTTGCCGGACTCGACAAGGGCGTCAAAGGACAGTGTGTTTGGAGAAATTATTCTCTGCAGGGGTGACGGTAGAGAAATCTTGTGGCATAATACGCCTCGTTGTCAGGGAGGTTAGCTCAGGGGTAGAGCACTGCATTCACACTGCAGGGGTCGCAAGTTCGAAACTTGCACTTCCCACCAGAATTCGTAGTGATATCAAAGGCTTGCAGCTTCCAGTTGCAGGCCTTTTTTGTATTTTAGGACAAAGTACGAAAAAAGTACGAAAAACTGCGACGGACGTGAGTGGACGGGATTGGACAAACGGGGGGCACAGGCGCTTGCGATTGAGCAAGGGATTGCTCGCTCGCTAAGCTGCTTTTCAGGTTTGAGTTCGAATCCGGCGTCTGTTCAGCTGCCCACCTCTTTACTTGCACACGGGGCCACCTTCTCTCGGCTTCCTATGGACGCTGTCGGACGTCATTGGACTCAAAGTTCGAATCCCACCGTCTCCGCCAAGATTGAGAAAAGAAGCCACCGTAAGGTGGCTTTTTTTCGTCCGTCGTCATAGGAGAAAACGGCAAAAACGTTGTCCAGTAAGCTCCGCTGCAATCCAGTTGAATCCAGATCAAGCGCGGGGGTAAGGGCGGGGGTAGGATTGAACCATCATGCCGCTCAACCTCAACAAGCTGTCCGCCCTGGGAGTGACCAAGACAAGCAAGCCCGGCTTTTACGGTGATGGCGGGGGCTTGTGGCTGCAGGTTGCCAAATCCGGTTCTAAAAGCTGGATTTTCCGTTTCAAAGTAAGCGGCAGACAGCGGGAAATGGGCCTCGGCGGCTTGCATACTGTAGACCTCGCCAAAGCGCGCGTGCTGGCCCGTGAATGCCGGACGCTCCTTCTCGATGGAAAGGACCCAATCGAGGCCCGCAAGGCAGTGCGGCTCGCGGATGCGCTGCAGCGGTCCCGGTCGATCACCTTCGATCAGTGCGCGGGGGCCTACATCAACGCTCACAGCAGCAGCTGGAAGAACGTTAAGCACGCCGAGCAGTGGCAGAACACCTCGCAACCTATGCGTCGCCGGTTATCGGCGCGCTGCCGGTGGCGGACGTCGACACAGATTTAGTCGTCAAGGTGCTGAGCCCCATCTGGGGAGCGAGGACGGAAACCGCGACCCGCGTGCGCGGACGGATCGAAAGCATTCTTGACTGGGCGACTGTAAGCAAATTCAGGCAAGGCGACAATCCGGCCCGCTGGCGCGGGCACCTCGAGAACCTGCTCGCAAATCCCAACAAAATTGCACCAGTCAAAAACCATCCGGCTCTGCCCTGGCGTGAAGTGCCGGCGTTCATGACGTTGCTCGCACAGTGCCAGGGCACTGCGGCGCGCGCCGCCGAGTTCACGATCCTAACTGCGGCGCGCTCCGGAGAGGTGCGGGGTGCCTCGTGGAAGGAGGTGGACATGAAAGCAAAGGTGTGGACTATCCCTGCAGGGCGCATGAAAGCACGGAAGGAGCACAGGGTTCCTTTGTCCACCGCAGCGATGACTCTGTTGGCGACCATACCGCACCGAGATGGCCTGATCTTTCCCGGCCGATCGGAAAGTGTAGCGCTGTCGGACATGAGCCTGACAGCGGTCCTGCGCCGCATGGGCCGCAGCGATATCACCATTCATGGCTTTCGTTCCTCGTTTCGCGACTGGTGCGCGGAAGTCGTCGGGAACTCCTTCCCGCGGGAAGTCTGCGAGCACGCGTTGGCGCACAGCTTGCCGGATGGAGTTGAGGCAGCCTATCGTCGCGGTGACCTTTTAGAAAAGCGTGTGATGCTTATGCAGGCTTGGGCGAACTACTGCTATTCACAGCATGAATCAAAGCAAGCCATGTGATCGGTCGGCCGGCTTCCCCTGATCTACGCGACGTTTCTGGAACCTATCGGGCCTGCCCCCAGATTTGCCCGTTCCACGTTTGACAGAAACATGCAGAGCCTTGCGATATAGCAACACCCATTGCACATGATCCGTAAGGTGTCTGACAAAATGTAGCAACCGGCGGCTGAGTTATGTACGAGGCGACTGCTGGCATCGCTTGCGGCTGGCTGAATTGACGGTTCGATGACCAAGCTAAATAGGAATCACGATGATGGTTAGCATCATTTTCGACACCGTTCCAGCTTCGCAAATAACGAATAGCAAAATCACGTACTCCCCATTCCCGAAACTGCTGTACGTGCTTAAGTTCGTGTGCCCATAGAGCTAAGTTAGTCTGAGCATCAGACGCACTCCTAAAAACCACGATGTCAATAAGAACTATGGCAGCCGCATCGCCATAATTGATTGAAAGGTTGGCTAAATTAGCTACGCCATTGTCGCCTATTTTATATCGGGTGCGATTTAGTATATCTTCATCATAAAAGCCAGTGAACGCTTGGCGAATATGAGGAGGCATCGGGGATACTCCGCCGCTAACAGCACTGTTCCTCGACTGTCTTAACCATGCCTCAAGAGCAGGGGCATTCGCTTGTACCATGGCCTCGAGTCGTGCCCGATCTACTGCCCCGGCGGCATTAGTAAACTCGCGCTCAAGATTTTTCACAATTCTACCTGGATTTTGAAGGTCCCCGACAATATCAACTTTGGGGGTATTGATATTTACCTCATCGGTTCTAATTCCAAGTTCAGGTATCTTTATGCCGGGTATCCTAATTTGAGCGTTGATGTTCTGCAGCGGAAAGATTGCCAGGGCAAGCAGCAAAAATGAGCGTCTCATTATCAACTCCTTATGAAACCAAAATTATTTATCATTAAAATTCTATCAGGATCGTAACTGAGAACTAGTCAAAAATATTTGTACTTTGGCGTTTATAAGATACTCAAGATTATATTAGTGGATACGCAAACAACAGGTCGGCTTGACCTTATAAAGACAACTGATGATGTTTACGGTCTCATTGTTAAGCCAAACACGGGTATTTTTGTTTCAGGCATCGCGCCGTTATTAAGAGCACCATTGCTATTCCGTCGTTGCAGAAACCCCCTTATGTTGCGTTGGGCATCAACAGGAACTCGACGGTCTTGCCCTGCTTGTCGACGGCACTGTAGAGATACTTCCAGACGCTATTACCAACATGTAGGTCTCATCCATCCGTCAGCCGCGCGTCCAGGCTATTGGGCTTGTGAGCCAACTTCCCGGCATATGACAAACGGATTCCTATCGGTCAGTTGATGATTGGTGGACCGACACGCCACGCTCCTTCATCATTTCCTCGATGTGCTTGTAGCTCAGCGGGTAAGCGACTCACACCGGATACAGACTAGGATGACATCGATCAGGTTGCGGATTTCCTTAACAATGAGGGTGTTGGATTGTCCGGTATTCTGGCTACAGCTATCTGACTGCCGGGTAGGCAAATCGATGCCACAGGGCCTGATTTCTGCGCATGGTTACGGCAGTCCTGCGACTCCATCAAGGTTCTACCAGAAGCCAAACTTAATCAAGAACCATGGCGTAAATACAACATCTAATTTGTTTATTGGTCAAGTTGTTGACATGACCAATAATGAGCCATAAGCTTTTTAGAGCAATTCTTCATTGCCAATGTGACGAGATGGCTGACACATCCCGACGGGAAAGCATTTCGAGCGCCAACGATCCGTAGAAAAACATATATGAGAACTTTTTAGTGCGGTTCCCGTTGGCTTTCAGGGAAAACAATTCATGGTCGAAGGGGGGAAGCAAATGAATGTCAGGCTTTGGAGTATTCTTGTTGGCGCAGTTTTTGCCTGCTGGGTCAGCAGTGCTATTGCGCAAGACAACAATTTAGGGACAGCTGAGAATCTCGGAAAAGCCGTCCCGCCGGATGTTCTCGATGCTATAAAGAAAGCAACCTCTGTGACGACAGTTTTCCCCGTGAACCCGGGCGAGAAATTTGCTGGCCAGGTGTTAAAGGCTGATGAAATCGTCTTTGCGCCCGGAGCAACCTTGACGCTCACAAATCTTAAAGTGCCGTTTATTGTTATCGCTGCGAAACGTTGGAAGTTCGCGGACGCAACCATCACAACAAAGATTGAACGTGATCCTAGCGTGAAAGGAAGCAATGGAATGCCCGGCGCGACCGGTGGCAATGGCTTAGATGGCTCTGGGGAAGTTAACCGACGTGGCAATGACGGCGTGCGAGGAGAAGCTGGCAAACTCGGTGCGGACGGCCAAGAGTTGAAAATGCCTCATATTTACCTCGTCGCGGGAGACCTTACGTCTCCTAAGGGAGAGCCGTTACCAGGCTTCCTTCGGCTTACTTTGGTAGCTCTAGGTATTGATGGTGGCGCCGGTGGGAACGGAGGGAAGGGCGGCAACGGTGGACGTGGGGCCGGCGGCAAAAAAGGCGCCACCAGCGGCTTCGACTGCAAGGATGGCCCTGGTAGAGGTGGAACGGGTGGGGTGGCTGGGCAGGGAGGGCAAGGAGGCAAAGGTGGGAACGGGTCGGATGGAGCGGCAATTACGGTCATCGGCCCCAAACCGGCTACTGAACTTTTTAGCTACGCCCGGATTTTTAATGATGGCGGAGTAGGCGGTCGAGCCGGCCGGCCGGGTGCGCCTGGCCAAGTAGGACGTGGCGGTGGAGCGGCGCCACGTAACGGTTGGTGTGGGTCAGGGCAACCTGGCGATGCCGGTGACTATCCTGATCCGCTTGATCAGGGGACTCGCGGACCAGGCTCGGACGGAGCCAAAGGCCAAACTACACTTATCACCGTTAATAACCTCTCGCCGATATTCTAACTGGTATCACGCGGCACGCTGTGCAGACGTCATCTTACTCCAGGCCTGTAGCAACCAGCAGATGCCTGGAGTGTGCACTACGGCAGAACGGTTATGTTGCGCACAAACCGCTAAGTAGCAGCGCGGTTTGATGGCGGATAAACCAACGGAATGAGTGCCTTTTCAAAACCGAAGTAGCGAACGATTAACTCTCGGAAGACTGCGCGGGTTTCCGGCCGCGTAGTCAACGATCATTGTAGATAGTAGAGACGGGGCAGCAGCGGTACCATGTTGATAACGAATTTGAATCCAGACACGTAAGCAGATCTTACGGGAGCCTGAAACCGCGGCTTCAGTGTTCACGGTTATGGTGGCGAGAGAGCTCACGTGGTACAAAGGCCCAGTTCTGGTTTAAGCGCTTAGTGCATAAGAAAGTGATACGCGGTACAAAGTCGTCTAGCAGGCTAGCGAAGCTAGTACTGTTGCTGATTGATAAGATGCAAGACTAGACCATATAGCGCTGTTTCAGGCCTGCCGAAGACCAATAATACGAGTCGGTTCACAGCGCGTCTGCTCTGCGATTCACGACCGTTCTGCCATTCGGCTGGCCCGAACACATCCTTCTGCCCACTGCAAAACTTCGCTCTTTATCCAGGCGGACGAGCGGCCCTGCAGCTTGATTGGCGCAGGAAACTCCCCCTTTTTGATTGCTTCGTAGACGCTGCTCCGGGATTTTCCACAGATCGAAAGGACTTCCTTCAAGCGAATGAAGCGCAACTCGGCGACCTCGCTCGAGCTACTTGCCGGTGACTTGTCTTTTTTCATGGTTCACTCCGAAAGAATTTTGCAAACGACACTGCAATACCGTCGAGCGGCGCGATTCTCGGTCTCGTGCGCAATAACGACCATACGAGGTAATCCGTCTCGAAGTTTTCGATATTTCGAACGCTTCTTAAGTATCATCTTCGCAGCCTCAGCGAGGAAGCCAAATATGCCGATTATTTCGGATGCATCAAACGAGGGGCAGTGGAGAGGAGGCCAGGGATAGCTCCTCGGTCAAAGTTGCTACTGCCGCAAATCTGAACAGCAGTTCCGCCCTATACTGGAATGACTAAGCATACCTATGCTAAGACTCAATGGCGTGCAAGGCGCTGTCCATCTTCTAAGCGCAGACCAACTTTAGCGGCTAAATTCGCTCACCCGATAGGAGCCTACGTGTACAACCTCATCCTCCTAACGAACATCCTGCGCATCCTCGACGACATCGGGATGACCAAAAGCGAGCTGGCAAAAAAGGCCGGCATGTCAGTGTCCTTTCTCTCCGATCTGACTCACGACCAGGCCAACCCGTCCCTGCGGATCATGGAATCCATCGCGCACGCACTCGACACATCGCTCCCTGCGCTGCTTGAGACAACGGACCTGGACAGGCAAACGTTGGAAGAGCTCGCCGGCGGGAAGTCAAAGCTAAGCCTGCCAGAAGGATATGCGCGCGTCGCGGCAATCCTCACCGAATACCAGGCATTTACTGTCCGGCAGTGGGACCAGGAGAACCGCAAACGTCTTGAGGCTGCTCGGGTGAGACGCAAGGCAGTACCCGGCAAAAAGGCGTAAGCGACGTAATCGGCCATATTGCACCGACGAGAGCTAACCAGCATCCGCTTTATCGAACCGACCAGTTCTTGTAAGTTCTTGATGGCGGGAAATCTCCTTGAGATTACGCAATAAATAGCGCCAATTTCTTGCAGCCAGCTTGTCGTTTGTCCCAGATCGTTTCGGTATATCCTCGGCCATGTAGTATCCGCTCGGCGTAACCCAGAGCGAATAATCATGACCGATCCCGATGACAGCGTTATAACCATAAGGACACGAGCCAAAGAGCGGCTCATGCGCGACATGGGCGTCCAATTGTTGGCCGCGCTCGCTGATCCTCGCACGGTCGAGATCATGCTGAACGCCGACGGTTGCCTGTGGCAGGAACGGCTGGGGGAGGGCATGCGGCGCATCGGCGACATGCGCCCGGCGAAAGCCGAATCAATCATCAAGACCGTCGCCGCGGCGCTGGACCAGGTCGTGAACAGGGCCCGTCCGCTGGTAGAAGGCGAGCTGCCGCTCGACGGTTCGCGCTTCGCCGGCCAGCTCCCACCGATTGTATCGGCCCCCACGTTCGCGATTCGCAAGCGCGCCATCGCCGTGTTCACGCTCGACCAATATGTCGAGGCGGGCATCATGACTGCCCGTCACGGCCACGCCCTCAAGAGCGCTGTCCACCAGCACCGCAACATCCTTGTTACCGGCGGAACCGGTTCGGGCAAAACGACACTCGTCAACGCAATCATCAACGAGATGGTCTGCGCAAACCCCGATGAGCGAGTCTGCATCATCGAGGACACCGGCGAGATCCAGTGCGCAGCGCGGAACTGCATCCAATACCACACGGCCCTAGACGTCCCGATGACGACGCTGCTCAAGGTCATCCTGCGTATGCGTCCAGACCGGATCCTGGTCGGTGAAGTGCGCGGCGCTGAGGCGCTCGATCTGCTCGACGCCTGGAATACCGGACACGAGGGCGGAGCGGCCACGCTTCACGCCAATAGTGCCCTCGCTGGCCTCACGCGCCTGAAATCACTCATTACCCGGAATGCGGCCGCCCCTTCCGAAATCGAACCCCTGATCGGCGAGGCCGTCCACCTCGTCGTGCATATCGCCCGTGTTACAGGCGGCCGCCGTGTCCAGGAGATCCACGAGATCTCCGGGTACGCGGCTGGCCGTTATCTCTCCAAAACCCTCTAGGAGTGTCATATGGAACCGAACCGCTTTGTCCCGCAACCCTTGTGCACCAGCGCAGCGCTGCCTTATCTGCTCCTGGTGCTCGTGTTCGCATACCTGTCACTGGTGCCGGGGCACGCCTACGCCGCAGAAGGAACAGGAGGCTCACTCCCATACGAATCATGGCTGGCCAACCTGCGCAACAGCGTGACCGGGCCGGTGGCATTCGCCCTGGCACTCGTTGGCATTGTCGTATCCGGCGGCACCTTGATTCTGGGCGGTGACCTGAACGGCTTTTTCCGGACCATGATCTTCGTCGTACTCGTGATGGCCCTGCTGGTTGGCGCCCAGAACATGATGAGCAGCTTCTTCGGCCGTGGCGCCGAGATTGCAGCCCTCGGTAATGCCGCGCTCATGCAAGGAGAGCAGCTGGCGACGGCTGCAACGCACAGCATGGCCTAGCCATGGCACTGCGCACGATTCCTATACGGCGTGCCGGCAATCGACAAAACCTGTTCATGGGAGGCGATCGTGAACTGGTCATGCTGGCCGGTCTGCTGGCCTTCGCGTTGATCTTCCAGGCGCAGGAAGTGCGGGCGACCGTTTTTGGGCTTCTGCTGTGGTTCGGCGCGCTCTTCGCTTGCCGGCGCATGGCCAAGGTCGACCCACGATTGCGCTTCGTCTACCTGCGGCATCGCCGCTACGCGCCGTACTACCCAGCGCGTAGCACACCCTTCCGGATAAACACCAGCAGTCAGGGGAGGCAATACAAATGAACAGCTTGTTCACAATCGCATTGGCCGCCGCCGGCTCCGCGATGCTGCTTCTGCTATACCTGCGAATCCGCGCCGCCAACGACGCGCGGCGGATGAAACGACACCGCGCGACAGGAGCCGGCTTCGCTGACCTGCTCAATTACGCAGCCATGGTGGACGACGGCGTGGTCGTCTGCAAGAACGGCGCCTTCCTCGCCGCCTGGTTGTATCAGGGCGACGACAACGCCAACAGCCCCGACGAGCAACGCAACATGGCGTCGGTGCGAATCAATCAGGCACTTTCTGGCCTGGGCAACGGCTGGATGATGCACGCCGACGCAGTGCGCCGGCCGGCGCCCGAGTATCCAGACGCGCAGCTGTCGCACTTTCCTGACCCGGTGTCAGCTGCACTCGATGAGGAAAGGCGGCGGCTGTTCCAGGGCCTCGGCACGATGTACGAAGGCTACTTTGTGCTCAGCCTGACCTGGTTCCCGCCGGTGCTAGCCGAGCGCAAGTTCGTTGAGCTGATGTTCGACGACGAGATGGCCGCGCCCGACCGCCACGCGCGCACCCAAGGCCTCATCGACCATTTCAAGCGCGAGTGCATCAACATTGAGTCGCGCCTGTCGGCGGCGCTCAGGCTGACGCACCTGCGCGGCCAGAAGATCGTGCAGGAAGATGGTTCAGGCGTCACGCACGATGATTTACTGCGCTGGCTGCAGTTCTGTACGACCGGGCACAATCACCCCGTCGTCCTTCCCAACAACCCTATGTATCTCGACTGCCTGATCGGCGGCCAGGAACTGTGGAGCGGCGTGGTCCCACGCATCGGCCACAAGTTCATCCAAGTGGTCGCGATCGACGGGTTTCCCCTTGAATCATCGCCCGGGATCCTGACTGCCCTCGCCGAGCAGCCATGCGAGTACCGCTGGTCATCACGCTTCATCTTCATGGAGCCGCACGAGGCCGTTGCGCACCTCGAGAAATACCGAAAAAAGTGGAGGCAAAAAGTCCGCGGCTTCTTCGACCAGGTTTTCAACACGAATAGCGGCACGATTGACCAGGATGCCCTGTCGATGGTGGCTGACGCCGAGGCAGCGATCGCCGAGGTCAACTCGGGCCTGGTGGCGCAGGGCTACTACACCAGCGTTGTCGTGCTGCTCGACGAGGACCGCGACCAGCTGGAGCGGTCCGCGCGGATGATCGAGAAGGCCATCAACCGGCTCGGCTTTGGTGCGCGGATCGAGACCATCAACACGCTCGACGCCTTTCTCGGCAGCCTCCCGGGACATGGCGTCGAAAACGTACGCCGACCGCTGATCAACACCCTGAATCTGGCTGACCTGCTGCCGACCAGCACGATCTGGACCGGCCTTGACTATGCGCCGTGCCCGATGTACCCGCCGAACGCGCCCGCGCTGATGCAGTGCGTGACGCAAGGTTCGACGCCGTTCCGGCTGAACCTGCACGTGCGCGACCTCGGCCACACCCTGATGATCGGCCCAACACGTTCCGGCAAATCGACCCACTTGGCGCTGATTGCACAGCAACTGCTGCGCTACGCCGGCATGTCTATTTACGCATTCGACAAGGGGATGTCCTTGTACCCGACCACCAAGGCGGTGCGCGGCCGCCATTTCGAGGTGGCGGCCGACGACTGCCTCAGCTTCTGCCCGCTGCAGTTCCTTTCTACCAAAGGAGACCGGGCATGGGCGATGAACTGGATCGATACGATTCTCGCGCTGAACGGCGTCCACACCACGCCGGCGCAGCGCAACGAGATCGGAAACGCCATCATGAACATGCATGAAAGCGAGGCGCGCACGCTGTCCGAACTGTCACTGACGATCCAGGACGAGGCCATCCGCGAGGCACTGAAGCAGTACACCGTGGACGGCATGATGGGTCACCTGCTCGATGCGGAAGAGGACGGTCTCGAGCTGACCCGGTTCACGACCTTTGAAATCGAAGAACTAATGAACCTGGGCGAGAAGTACGCGCTGCCAGTGCTGCTCTACCTGTTCCGCCGGGTCGAGCGCAGTCTGCACGGCCAGCCGGCGGCGATCCTGATCGATGAGGCCTGGCTGATGCTTGGTCACCCTGTATTCAGGGACAAGATCCGCGAATGGCTCAAGGCCTTCGCCAAGAAAAACTGCCTGGTGCTGCTGTCGACGCAACGCCTGACCGATGCCGCCGGCAGCGGCATCCTCGACGTGATCGTGGAATCCACTGCCACCAAGATCTTCCTGCCCAATCTGAACGCGCGCGACGAGGACAGCGCCGCGCTGTACCGCCGCATGGGCCTGAACAACCGCCAGATCGACATCCTGGCCGCTGCCATCCCTAAGCGCCAGTACTACTGCGTCACCGAATCGGGCCGCCGCCTGTACGACACCGCCCTCGGACCGCTCGCGCTGGCGTTCGTCGGGGCGACCGACAAGGAATCGATCGCTTCGATCAAGCGGCTGGAAGCCAAGCATGGCGATGACTGGGTTCACGCGTGGCTGGCCACCAGAAGCCTGCGCCTGGCCGACTACCTACCAGTACCCGATGCGTCGAGCCCGGTCGCAAATGAGGCTCTCACTATCGACAAGGTGACGACATGAACATCAACATCGGTTCCATGCTTCGGCGCGTGGTCCGGCAAGATCCAGCGGGCGATCGGCGCGGCGCCGGAGGCACGCTCGATGGCGGCCGCCGCCCTGAAGAAAGCGAGAATCCGTACATGGCCGCTCGCCGCACGTGGAATGACCATGTCGGTGGCGTGGTCGCCAGCCGGCAAATGGCGATGCTGGGCGGCGTGCTGTGCCTGCTGATCGCGCTGGCGGCGGTTGGCGGCATGACCTATATCGGCAGCCAGTCGCGGTTCGTTCCGATGGTCGTCCAGGTCGACAAGCTCGGGCAGCACGCAGCCGCCATGATAGCGGACCGCGCGCAGCCTGCCGACCCGCGCGTGGTGCGTGCGAGCGTGGCTGCCTGGATCGCCGATGCGCGCCTGGTCACGCCCGACGTCGCGCTGCAGCGCAAGGCCGTGCTGCGGGTCTACGCCATGTTGGCGCCGAACGAAGCGGCCACGACGAAGATGAACGAGTGGCTCAACGGCGCCGAGACCAGCTCGCCGTTCAAGCGCGCCGCGAACGAGACCGTGAGCATCGAGGTCGAGACGACGCTGCGGCAAACCGGGGAGACCTGGCAGGTAGACTGGATTGAGACCACGCGTGACCGCCAGGGCGCACTCAAGTCTGCGCCCCAGCGCTGGCGCGCACTAGTGACGGTGTACACGGTCGAGGCCACGCCCGACACCACCGAAGAGCAGATGCGCGACAACCCGCTGGGGATCCACGTGCGCGACTTCACCTGGTCGAAACAATTTTAGGAGGACATGCCATGAAAACGACTTTGATGGCGGCTCTGTGCGCTCTGCCTCTTGCCGCTCTCGCCGGCGAAACTGGCCCGGCAAGCTCGGACCAAAAGGCAGCGACTGCCTACTTTTCGAAAGAGAACGCGAGGCTGACAAGTAAGGAAAAAGCCGCACTCGACGTGGCCACGCAGTGGCAAACCAACGGCGCGGGGAACAAGCCGGTGGTCCGTCCCGACGGCATGCTGCGCTTTGTCTACGGCGCCCAGCCAATTACCGTCGTGTGCGCGGTCCTGCAGGTGTGCGACATCGAGCTGCAGGCCGGCGAGCAGGTCAACAACCTGAACGTCGGCGACTCCCGCTTCATGGTGGAACCGGCGATCAGTGGCAGCGGTCCGGCCGAAGTATTGCACCTGGTCGTCAAACCGCTCGACGTCGGATTGAATACGTCGCTGATCGTCACCACCAACCGGCGCACTTACCACATCCGCCTGCGCTCGCACCGCACCGACTATATGGCCCGTGTCGGCTTCAGCTATCCAGGAGACGTCATGGCCAAATGGGACGCGATCCGGATGAGTGACGCGAAGAACAAGCAGGAGCGGACGCTCCCGGGGACGAACGAAGACGTGCGCGACCTGCAGTTTGACTACGAGGTCAAGGGCTCGGCCGCATGGAAACCGGTCCGCGTCTACAACGATGGCGTCAAGACCGTAATCCAGATGCCAGCCAAGATGAACCATACGGAAGCACCGGCCCTGCTCGTGGTGCGCAAGGAGGGAGGCTGGCTGAGTGGCGATGATGAGACCGTCACCGTCAACTACCGCGTGCACGGCGACCGCTACATCGTCGACAGCGTATTCCAGAAGGCGATCCTGATTGCCGGCGCCGGCAAGAATCAGGAACGGATCACGATCACCAAGGATAGATGACATGTTCAAAATCGCCCTCGTGCTACTGCTGGCGTCCCTGGCTGGTTGCGCCGGTCCAAAGGCCGCCGCTAACGGAAATTTCGCCAAAGCCAGCCCTGCCGTTGACAAGAAAGTGGCCGATGACGCGGTGAAAAAGCTGGCCGGGTTGTACCCGCCCGCCATTACCCGTTTCGACCTGCAGCAGGTGGCCGCCGACTCCTTCGGCACCTCCCTCGTCGCGACCCTGCGGGCGCAAGGCTATGCACTGCTGGAACCGAAATCCGCGTCCAAGTCTGGTGCGGACCTCAAAAACGGCAACCGCACACTGTCCTATGTGTTCGACCAGCCATCCGGAACTGAGCTGTACCGCATTACCTTGACGATCGGCGACCAAAGCCTGTCGCGGGTGTACCTGGCCAAGGATGGCAGCGTCGCGCCGGCTGGTTACTGGGTACGGAAGGAGTAGGGGTATGAGCAGCGATCCAGAACGCGACATGTCGCCCGAGGCTTCGCCCGGGCAGTTGTCCAGGGGGGCCGGGGTCCGGCGCGTAAACAACGTTCCGCTGTACCTTCTTGGCGGCGCCATGGCCACTTTCCTCGTGATCATGGCCTCGGTCGCGGCCAGCCGCAGCCATCAGCCCAGCCAGTCAGGCGCGAAGGCCCCGCAAAAGGCGGGCACCGCGACCATGTTTGCGAACGCAATTGTCGGCGACCAGAAGGATGGCATCATCCATGCAGCAGCGACGCCGCCAGCGATCCCCGGGACACCTGAATTGACCGCAGAAATTCCAGACATGCCGGCGATGTCCAGGCTCGATAATCCCGAGCTGCCGCCGGCGCCGCCGACCTCGTCCCAACAGCAGCGGGCCGAGCAGCAGCAGATGGGGCAGGGCGGAATGCGCAGTCCCGACGACGAGGCCCCGCGAATCCGAACCATGAAGCTGCAGCAGCTCGACGAGGCAGTAAGAGCACGTTCGGGTTTGCAGATTGCCGCGCCACGCATCGCTTCGAGTTCGGCCTCGAACGCACCCGCCGGTACCGCACCGGCCAACCATGACGAGGTCCTAGCCAAGCTGACGGCCGTGCGCCAACAGATCGAGGCGGCAAACGCCGACGACCCGGGCGAGGCCTACAAGGCCCGCCTGCAACTGCTGCGGGCCAGCCAGGCTGTCGGGAAACCCGGTGGATCAGATGCACCGCAACTGGTACAGCCTGGCACCGCGCGCAACGACGTAGCGCGATTTTCGGAAGGGGAGGGCAAACGCTGGCGGCTCGATGCGCAACCGGAGGCGCCCCGGACACCCTACGAACTGAGAGCAGGTTTCGTGGTTCCGGGAATCCTAATCTCAGGCATTAACTCCGAGCTGCCCGGGCAGATCATGGCGCAGGTCAGCCAGGACGTGTACGACACGCCGCGCGGCAAATGGAAGCTCATCCCAAAGGGCTCACGCCTGGTTGGCGCCTACTCCAGCGACGTCGCCTACGGCCAGGCGCGGGTGCTGGTGGCGTGGCAGCGCATCGTTTTCCCGGACGGGAAGGCAATGGACATTGGCGCGATGCCGGGCGCCGATAGCGCTGGATACGTCGGCTTCAACGACCGGGTCAACAACCACTACTGGAGAACCTTCTCGTCCGCCGTCCTGATGTCAGCGGTAACAGCGGGGATCGCCACCAGCCAGCCCGAAAACAGCGGCTATGGCCGCCCGAGCTTTGGCAGCGCGATGAGCGAGGCGGTCGGGCAGCAGCTCGGCCAGGTAACGGCGCAGCTGATCGCGAAGAACCTGAACATCGCCCCCACGCTCGAGATCCGCCCCGGCTACCGCTTTAACGTCGTCGTCACCAAGGACATAAGCTTTTCCAAGCCGTATCAACCCTTCGATTATTAATGCCATGGAGGAATTCAATGAACACTCCGCGCAGCTCCGTTTCAGCCTCTAGAGTTGTTTCTACCCTGGCGTTCGCCGCCGGAGTTGGATGGCTGGCGCCGGCCTTCGCACAGTGGGCGGTCATCGACGCTGCGAACGTGGTCCAGACCACGATCACGGCGAAGGAAAACATCGCCCAGACCATAAAACAGATCCAGCAGTATCAGACGCAGCTTCAGCAATACGAAAACATGCTGCGCAACACAGCTGCGCCGGCCACGAATATCTGGGATCAGGCGCAGGCCACCATGACCCAGCTGCGCGCCTCAATCGACACGCTGGCTTACTACAAAAACACCCTTGGCAGCGTCGACACTTATCTTGGCGAGTTTAAGGACATGAACACTTACCAGGCGTCGCGCTGCTTCTCGTACAACGGCTGCAGCCAGTCCGAGTGGGAGGCGATGCAGGCGTCGCAGCGGCTCGGCTCGGAGGCCCAGAAGAAAGCGAACGATGCCTTGTTCCGCGGCCTCGACCGGCAGCAGGACGGTATGGTCGCGGACGCACGCCAGCTCGAACGGCTGCAGGCATCGGCCCAAGGCGCGCAGGGGCAGGTGCAGGCGATTGGTTATGCTAATCAGTTAGCCAGCCATCAGGCGAATCAGCTGCTACAGATCCGTGCACTCCTCATCGCGCAGCAAAACGCGATTGCAACGCGTAATCAGGTTCAAGCGGACCGAGAAGCAAAGCAGATGGCCGCTCATAAGGCATCAACAGACGTCGGCGCGTTTAACGGAATTTCTCGCACTCCCAAAAAATGGTGACCGTGATGATGAAAATTTATCTGATTGTGACGCTTGTATTGCCTGTTCTTGCCGGATGCACCAAGTCGAATGCCGACTTGACAGATTGTTCGAAAATTACGGGCGAACAGGAAAAGGCTCAATGTTTGGCTCACCAGGAAGCGGCGAAGGACACGGGTCTAACGAGGGCGCAGCAAAGCCCTCCTAAAAAGTGGTGAGGCTCATGAAGCCGCTTAGTCTGGAGAGCGTCGCTCTGACGCTCTTTTTAGTGTTTTATGGATCAACTGCAGCCGCAGCGGTTGACCCAAATGACGGTGTGCTAGATGTTGTTATTGCAGCTTTTAGTTCTCGAGCATCAGCTTGGCAATCTGTCGTAATGAACGCAGCGTCGTGGCTATTTTGGACGCTGGGCACGGTTAGCTTTGCGTGGACGATGGGGATGCTTGCGTTGCGAAAAGCCGATGTCCAGGAGTTCTTCTCGGAGTTCGTGAAGTTCAGCTTGTTCTTCGGCTTCTTCTATTGGCTGCTTAAAAACGGCCCAGCCTTTGCGGACTCTATCATCAAGTCGTTGCGACAGATTGGTGATGATGCTGCAGGTACGGCAGGATTGTCACCATCTAGCATAGTAGATGTGGGTTTCCGGGTCTGGACGCAAGCTGTAGACAACCTCACCATCTGGGAACCCGTTGATAGTTTTATCGGGATAGTGCTGAGTCTTGGCGTGCTGGTACTACTTGCTCTTACTGCGATCAACATGCTTTTGCTATTAATTTCAGCGTGGATTCTAATGTACGCGGGAATTTTTTTTCTCGGTTTCGGAGGTTCCCGCTGGACTTCGGATCTCGCCGTGAACTACTTCAAAACGGTCTTGGGTGTTGCTATTCAGCTTTTCGGGATGATTTTATTAATCGGGATCGGTATCGACCTGCTGAACAGTTTCTTCGGACAGATGGCTAAGGGAACCCCGAACTTTAAAGAACTCGGTGTAATGCTAACGTTCTGCTTGGCCCTTCTGGTTCTGTCTTCGAAGATTCCGTCGATGCTCGCCGGCGTACTCACCGGGTCTGGTATCGGTGGTGTTGGAACCATGACTGCTGGGGGAGTTGTAGGGGCATCGATGGGGGTTGCTGCCGTAACTGGCGCGGCAGTCGCGACAGCTGGGGCTGCGCTGGCTGCAGGTGCAGCCAATGTAGCAGGGGGCGCGCAGGCGTTAATGGCGGCGATTTCAAATGCTAGAGCATCGGAGGGCGCTGGCGCTAGTTCATTGGGAGCTGCGATTAGTAGACAGCTTGAGGCTCTTAATGCGGGGAGCGGGAGTCCACTCGCCTCAGCGATGGGCGGCGCTGGTCTGGTCGCTTCGTCTGAGATCGGGAGCACACTGTCGAGCACCAGCGCTAAATCAGGTGGTGCGGAGCAAGGTGGTGCTGCAGGAACGGAATTTGACGCCAGGTCCAAGACGCACGCGGAGGCAGTAGACGGAGGCTCACCAGGGGAGGTCGAACGTGGTTCTATGCTGACGGTCGCTGGTGCAGTTGCGGCCAAGGCTAGCCGCGTTGCGGCCGGAACTGTGAGCAATCTAGCACTAGGCTCGCTTGAAGTAGCTAAGTCTAAACTTGGAGATATAAAGGATAGTGCGCTGGAACGGATAGGTGACACAACCGGAGGCAGAATCGCTACGGCGATTGAGTCTCGAAGTTTCCGCATCAAGCCCCCAAGTTTCGACGTCGACAATCTGTCAGCGGAACGAGAGCCTACCGATCGAAAATCCGAGGTGGCCGCATTCCGAGACCGATAGTAGGTGCGGCGTCATGTTCGCTCCTACTAGCGGCGTAAGTTCGGTGACGACTCATGTTGCAAACAATTGTGCGGAACTCAAGCAATCGCCCGAAGTCCTCACTCGTGTATTGCGCCCCGTCAGCTAGCTTCACGTGCTGATCTTGCCTTAACCGGACATCGGCCAGGCGCATCCTACGACAGCGAGAAACGCCGTAGAACCGGCCATCAGGATTGTTGCTGTCGGTGACGCCCACGATTGTAGTCCAATCGCCTTTGGGTTCGTGCTACCTTTTGGAATATTGGAACTAAGTAGTCACCCAAAATTTATCGTGAACCGGCTTACAAAGCCGCTCATCAAGGACTGAACTTCGTCGAGCAGGTCTGCGCCGTTCTTGGCAACGAAGTGGCGCCAGAAATGCTTGGCGTGCTTCCACAGGATCTCGATTCGATTGAGCTCAGGACTATAGGGAGGCAAATAGTACAGAACAATCCATGTTTCGCCCATTGGCGCCGCTTCTTCTCTACCGGCTTACCCTTGTGTATGCCGGCGTTATCGATCAAGACGATTCGCGGAACCTCGTGCGGCTGGGCGGCAACCTGGTCGAAGAACGCGAGGACATCGTCGCGTGTCGCCGGTCGCTGCTGAGTAGTCCAGGTCAACGGACCATCGTGGCGCAGTGCCCCAAGCACATTCACGCGCTGCCGATGTGCGAGCGGCTCAACGGCTCGGGTCTGGCCGATTTCCCCCCACCAATACTGGTAGAACATGTTTATGGCGTAACAGCCACAAAATAAGCCCTCTTCAGTACGACTTTAACGCGGCACGTTGTGTTTTATAAACCCGCGGACTATCTTAAGCGTTACGCTACGAATAGTCAGAGCATTTCTGTTGATAGTTCTATTGGGCACTGATTGTTGCCTAGCTAGATGTAATAGGATGATTCTCGAAAACCAACAATGTGGAATTGTATTAAGTAGTGATTCGCTTGCAGCTTGAGCCAAGATTCGAATGCTTGGATCGAAAGGATTCTGTTGCCTTTATGAAAGGGATGCGATATGGATGAGCCAGACCCGCTGGAACAATTTCAACGCTTTCTTAACAGCGACCGCCTCGCTTCCAGTGTTCGGGAAAGAGCAGAAATAAATGCCAAGTTAGCTTTTATTACCCCTCACGCAGTAACGGAAAAACTTCCCGGCAGTCTTGGACAAGGCACATTCAGTATTGGCTTGCGCCCGGCCAACGATGGGATATCACTAGCGAACACCAGACCCACAATTAAGAGGTCTGATACGCTCGACTTGCTTTACATTGACACGTTCACATCGTTGTATCATGCGATTGGCTTTTCATCCCAGGCCTCGTTCAACGGTTTTGCAGGTAGAGGGGCTGGGAGTTATAGCTGGGCGAGTCAAGTTGACTTCTCGCGGCTTTCTGTCTACATGTTGCTACGTCGACGTATAGAAAATATCAGTGTTCGGGTGGTTACTCCCACGCTGACTTCGAAAGCGAAACAGGAGCTGGACGCTAATCCAGATCAGTTTCTTCGTTTGTATGGTGATATGTTTGTGAATGAAGTTGTGCTTGGCGGTGCAGTTTATGTACTCGTCGAATTTTCAACTCAAAGCTTAGTGGAGTTCCAGGCTGTTAGAATGTCTGCTGGACTGGAAACCGGCCCTGTCAGCGGTTCAGTTGATTTTTTAGAACGCATCGAACGCGTCCGAAAAGGGACTACTTTCTCCCTGAACGCTCATCAAATTGGTGTGACGACCACGCCACCGCAAAGACAGGGGAGCGAAACTATAACAGCTTATGTTACGCGTATGTTTGCCTATATGGAAACTGCTGCCAACCAAATCTACGCCCCTGGTAGTCGGACAGAACTGTCAATTGAACTAATGCCGTACACGTCCGCTCTTGGAAGCACGCCGGATACCCCGACATTGAAGCAACAAGGAGAATACCTTCAGGCGGCGCATGATCTCAAAGTGGAAATAAATCGGCGTATACAGCGGATAAATTTGGCGCTATTGGAACCACAGCTATACCAAAACCCAGACATTACCAGCTGGACTAACAACAGGCAAAGTCTACAAAATCAATTAACCTCGATAGAAAGATATGTAGGTACTCTATTCGCCTCTCCAGAGGCGGTGACACAACCACCTCCCTTTTCAATCGCCGACCTGTTGGCACCCCCTACCCCTATAGACATACCGCCGGTTGATCTGATTATCACGGCACTGGGCATCTTTGGCGGCACCCCTGTACGAGCAGGAAACGGGGAATGGGCTGAGCCTACTGCAGGACCGCCGAATCTCCCCGTAGTTACTGCAACAGGAATCAAAAGGCTCACTGTCGCGTTAAATCCAGGGAGGCAGAATCTTGGCATTCGTGTTCGTACCTGGAGTTACTTCAGCAATGGTTTGGGTGGGCCAGGCCCGAACGACGGAATGCGATATCAAGAAAGCGATGGCACTGAGCTTACCGCCTTCGGAATACTCGGCTTCGGAAGCTTCAATGCTCTTGCCTTCGAGTTAACGGGAACAGACCGAGATAAATATTTGGTTGAATATGGCGTCCAAGTTTACGACAGGTGGATCGACCCTCCTCAGGTTAGAGCTTTATTTGGAAGCAACGGACAAATACTTGGTTCGCCTAACGCCGATACGCTAGGAATTTCCAGCCTGATGCTACGGGTTATTGCGAAGGCTACGATATAACTACGGCACTAAGTAGTCGCCCATTTTTTGCTGTCAAATCCAAATTGGTAATGCAGCAGAGGTTGAGCGATGAAGCACTTAGAGTTGACCGAGGACGCGCAGCGCACGCTGCGTGAGATGGGCGTTTTTCATCCGCATCCGAGGACGAGGATGCGAGTCCAAGGAATTTTGCGCCTGAACCAAGGCTCGACCCTTCAGTAGACTGCTGATGAATTCGGCGTGCATTTGAATAGCGTCGAACAGTGGCGGCAACGTTGGAACAAGCTTGGCCTGGCGGGGTTGTACGAGGGGCGTCATACCGGTCAACCGAAAAAGTGGACAGCCCAGCAGCAGAAGGCTTTCGGTGAGTTGGCAGTTACCGAAGGCGGGACTGTGAGTGCACTGCTGCGCCAGATCGAGCAGAATCAAGACCAGGTGCCGATCAGCGAAAACACGGCCAAGCGGTACCTCAAGGAGATGGATTTCACGTACAAGCGCTATCGGTACAGCTTAAAAAAAAGCGAAATCAAGAGGTGTTCGAGCACGCCAGTAAAGTGATCGCAGCGTTGTCTCGGCTCGACCATGAACAGCAGTGCGAGCTGCTGTATTTTGACGAATCAGGTTTCAGCCCCAATCCCCCCGGTGCAGTACGGTTGGGGAAAAATCGGCCAAACCCGAGCCGTCGCACCGCTCGCGCATCGACAGCGCGTGAACGTGCTCGGGGCCTTGCGCCACGACGGCCAGTTGATCTGGACTAATCAGCAGCGACCGACGACACGTGATGATGTGATCGCGTTCTTCGACCAAATCGCGGCCCAGCCGCACAAAGTTCCACGAATCGTCTTGATCGACAACGCCGGCATACACAAGGGTGACCCAATAAACAAGAAGCGGCGCCAATGGGCGAAACATGGGCTGTATCTGTACTATCTACCGCCCTATAGCCCTGAGCTCAATCGAATCGAGATCCTGTGGAAGCACGCCAAGCATTTCTGGCGCCGCTTCGTTGCCAAGAACGGCGCAGACCTGCTTGACGAGATTCAGTCCTTGATGAGCGACTTCGGAAGCAAGTTCACGATAAATTTTGGGTGACTACTTAGCGCTGATGTCGAGGTGGTGTCCAGAAGTAGGCAATCCATCACGCCTACAATAATTAAAGCCTCCATGTACAGTTCGATCGAAAGTCCAGCGTTGACGCGATATGCAAGTTGCTCTTCCTGATCGCCGTAATTCGCTATCGCTGTCAATAATGGGCGGAAGGATCGAACATATTATGCTGCGGATTGTTCTCATTCGACGAGTCTAGCCTGGCAATAACGTAATGCACCCTCTAATGGTACGGGCTAGACTACAATCTCTAGACGGTCCCCTTACGCGGTGGGAAAGCGGTGCGGATTTGCTGCGATAAAGGCCTTGATAGTCTCTAAAACAGTTCTAGCTTTAAAGACGATACCTAAGTCGATCATCTCCTGCTGCGCCGTTACTTGACGGGTGTGTGTTGGAATCGGAATGGAAATAACTTCGTTTACCGCTGTTCTGAAAAAGACAGCAGCAACCACGCCGATGAACAGCACTCGTGAACCAATACTGGTGTTGCCCCGTTTGTCCGAAAACATTCCCTGATTGACAATGAACACTGGACTGCCGCTCGAACCACCAAAGACTGACGCATCTATAACAAAACGAGGGGTCCCCTCAAAGTCGACTGACAGAGGTGTTGCCGTCGTGCCCCGTCTGGCAACGGGCATCAGATTCCGGCGATCCCACACTCCATTGGGATAACCAATGAATGTAACGCTTTCAATAGCATCAAGTAGCTCTGCTTGGCTATCTTGTACAAGCATTGCGTCTTCAATGTAGCGATAAAATAGATCGATACCGAACATTTCCTTTGCATTTCGCTCTACCGGAACAAACGGCATTATTGCAATATCGACATCTGGCGAAGGATGACCAAACCACGCCGTGTTCCAATCAGTGATCTCACAGCGGAAACCGTTACCCAAATCTGGCTTGTCATCTTTGCGTCGATGAAACGTGATCGCACCACCTCGCATACCTTGGACGACATGTTTGTTCGTTACCACGAAGGCAGCGTGTTGCGTAGTGGAGTAGTGATGCGCGTACAGGAAGCCTGTACCTGATCCTACGTTACCAGCAGCATCAACCGTGTCGATGCGTACCGTTGTAAAGAATAGGTTCTCTGCAATGGACTCAATTTGCACGTTGTCTCGCTTTCATAAAAGGGCCTGTATAGCTCAGTAGCTAGCCAAGCTAAAGTTATTTTCATACTCTGCCGATTATACGGTGAAGCTAGCTGCAATTCGACAATTGCAGTTTTATCTCGACAGCCACTCTTCACCAAATGGCTTTCCCGCACGGCGACGGAGTTCCGATCGAGCGCCGCCCCTGTGGTACCTCCGGTCTCGTGCTAGTGCTCCGATACCTCGCAGTCACCGCGTTGGAGACCGACCGCTGACCAGTCGGAAGCGAGCCTCGATCCTCAGCGATCCATGGCGAACTTGTCATAGAGTTCGAGCGCGCTAAGTTGCGCGGGCAATTGATAACATTATCGGCAGCGTTACCTGTATCCTGTCGTGGCTGCAGATGCGCAAAGCTGAAGGCGCTTCGACTTCCTCTCGACCAGAATGCGCCCGACCGGCGCTGCATGACATTTGCCTCCGGTAACCGCCGCATCAAGGACGCAAGGGCAGACGGCGAGCTGTCCGGATGACCGGCTTACTTCTGCACGTTAACGCGTGGCTCGGCCACCATCCACAGTAGTTACGGACGAGCGTTCGTTCCCAGTTTCACGAGGTCATAACTGGTACTGCGCCCGCCAGATCCGGACCGTTGCAGAATCCCCAGCACCACCAATTCGTTGATGTCCCGTAGCGCCGTATCTGCCGAGCATTTGGTCATCGCCGCCCACTTGCTACTGGTGAGCTTGCCTTCGAATCCATTCAGCAGACGGTTAAGCACCTTCACTTGCCGCTTATTGAACGCCACTCCTGACATGCGCTGCCAGAAACGCGCCTTGTCCAGCACCGCATCAAGGGCGTCATTGGCCAGGCGCACGGCCTCGCTAAGCATCTGCAAAAACCACAGGAGCCACTCCGTCACATCCAGGTCGCCCTTTTGCGTACGCTCCAGAATGTCGTAATAGGCCTTCCGCTCGCGCTGTATCTGCGCTGACAGGCTGTAGAAACGCTGAGGGCTGCCATCAGCACGCGCCAGCAATAGATCGCCGATGGCGCGTGCTATACGCCCGTTGCCATCATCAAACGGGTGCAGGGTAACGAACCACAGATGCCCCAGGCCGGCGCGGATCAATGCGGGCTCTGCCTGGACCGGCGCATTGATCCACTCTAGGAAGCGCGCCATGTCTGTCGACAATCGCTCAGCGGGCGGCGCTTCGTAATGCACGCGTTGGCGGCCAATGGGGCCGGAAACTACCTGCATTGGTCCTTGTGCATGGTCTCGCCACGTACCAATGGTGATCCTACTCAAGCCGGAATAGCCAGTCGGGAGGAGAGCAGCATGCCAGCCAAACAGGCGCGCCTGCGTAAGTGGTAGCGCACTGTTGAGCGTTGCATCGAGCACCATCTCGACCACGCCCTCCACATGCCGGTCTACCGACGCCAGCGATCCAATGTCAACGCCGAGACGACGTGCAATGGATGAGCGCACTGATGCGACGTTCAGATGCTCACCTTCGATTTCGCTGGTCTTGATGACGTCATCAGTCAGCGCGGCAAGACTGGCCTGGTCTCTTAATCCCAAGCCAATATCAGCGAGCCGGCCCAATAGCAGCCCCTGTGCCTGGCTGACTTGCGCCAGGGGCGAAGCGAGCACCGTAAGGTCGTAACGCCAGTCCGGCCAGTCGGGAACCTGCCAGATGTATGTGCAATCTCCGTATTTCATGCGGCGATTGTAGAGCGCAATCGCTGCACGGGCAAGCTAAACGACGCAAGAACTGCGGAGATTAGAATAGCCTTTCTCCGCAGAGACCGGCCACTCCGTTCCATTCGAGACGCTATGGAGTAGAAGTGGACATCGAATCTCTGCGGCTTCTGGCGATCTCTGCCAAGCGCCGGAAGACGGCGGTCCATTCCAATCGGACCAGACTCTTCTGGAAGTCCCCACCGCCAGCACCGACGGCGGGACCGATACATCAAGCGGTCGTAACTGCCTTGCGCCGGCGTTTCGGCTGTTGCTCCTGCGATGCCTCCTGAACCAGCGTTTGTTCCTGCGGCTGCGTGACTTCCTGCGGTACGTCCTTCGCATAGCCGGTGGCCGCGCTAAGGACCGCGGGTCGAACCTGGCGGTCGATGCCGTCATGCCCTAGCGCGCTACGCCTTGCGAGATCGTTGAAGTCGGTGAACTGCTTCATGCGATCGAGCGCGGCCAGCTGTTCCTCGCTCAGTGCAGCACCAGTTCGCTGGTGATTACGAAACAGCTCGGGCGTGACCGCATCGAGCCCGGCGGGGTAGGCGTTCTCGCCAGGTGCGAAGATCGGCAGCAACGCTACGCCACCGACCAGCCTTGCGGCTTCCTCGCCCTTGGTACGGCCCACATTCACTCCATGGGCCAACTCCAGATGGCGGTCATCGTCACAGGCAACGACGATGGGCTTGTCAGGGTATTTTCGGTGCAGCGCCTGCGCAACTGGCGCGAGATTGCCGGAGTCGAACGCCGATACGGTTGCGTGTCCCAGCGTCTGGCATAGTGTAGCGGCAGTGGCGTAGCCCTCAGCGATCACAATCACCGGCGCCTTCGCAAGGTCGTCCAACCCTTGGCCAACGATGTGGAAGCAGCCTTCCTTCCTGCTGTCCTTGGCGAAGCGCTTGCTACCGTCCTCGCGGACGTATTGCATCGTCCATTGCTTGCCGTTCGCGTCGATCGCCGGCAAATAGGTCTTTTTTCCGTCCTTGTCGGTGAACGTACCCGGCTGCGGTTCGAGCCCCTTCGCCATCATGTACGGCGTCGGATGGACGGTCGGCACTAGCTTGGCCATCTGTGTCGCCACCCGTTGTGCCGCCTGCTCCTGGCGCCGCGTCAGTTCCGCTTCGCGCTGCTGCAGCTTCGCAGCCGCCTCGGCTGCCAGCCGCGCTTTATCTTCCTCGTTGAGCACGTAGCCCTTTGCCTTCCAGTTCTCTTCGTGCCCGGTCTTGTTGTTCTTGGCATAACCGGCCGGATGCCCGTCCAGGTGCCCCACATAGAATCCGGACCCGGCATTCGCGCTGTATTTTTCACCCTCGACACTGATCCGGTGCGACTTGCCATCCATGATCGGATGCTCACCGCTGAGTACACAACCGAGCGACTTCAGGAAGTCGGAAAACTCCTCGCGTGGGGTCATCGCAGGATCCTGTTGCGCCGCCAGCTTTTCCGGACGCCACTTCGCCAGCGCACCTACGTCTCCCTGAGGTCCGGCGTACCACGACCCGGCTGCCTTGTCCCACAGCGCGCCGGCGGCCCGCGCTTCGACCCGTTCACTGTACGGCACGGCCAGGTAGACACGACCGTCTTCCGTTTTCGTGGCTGTGGCAGGCCGCAACGCGTCCTTGCCATCGACCACCGCACCAGGCTCCAGCCACTTTGCGAACGGTGCCGGGTCCACACCGAAAGGTACGTACCACGACTGCTGCTGCCTGTCCCATTTGGCGCCTAGGGCTTTGGCTTCGTTCTTCTCCTTGAACGGCACCGCGATCAGCGTCGGCGTTGCGTGTGCCGTGTTCTGTCCTGCCGCCTGTTGATCTTGGCTGCGTTCCGCCTGCTCGATACGCCGCTGCAGGTCGGTGTCGTGGATGGTCATGTTGGTTTCGGCACTTTTGCGGATTTCCTTCGCCGCCAGTATGTCTTCGTCCGAGCTGTGAGGGTCGCGGCGCACCTGCATTTCATGAATACGCGCAAACTTGGCTGCCTTCTCATACGGATTGAGCGTTGAATGCGCATCGATCCGCGCCAGGCGAGCCGCCAGTCCTTCGGCTTCCTGTTCGGTAGGGCAATTCGCAAGCCACCGATAGCTTCCATCGCCGCACCCGGCATATACTCCCCAGGCTTCGGCTGCGCGCCCGCAGGCTCCTGCCGAAACGACTGTCGGCCGGCCATTGACAAGCTCCGTAACGGTTGCCTCGACACGTACTGCGCCGGTCCAGCCTCCCGGCAGAGTGAATCCGAGCGCTGCTTCGGCCTCGCGGTCGAAGGCGGTCACCTCCGGGGCACTTCCGCGCCCGAAGGCCTGTCTGGTCACCAGCGTCAGTCGGGCTGCCGACACCTGCGCGTCCAGCCGGCGCACGGCCACCGCCCGATTCGCATCGCTGATTTTCTGATGCAGTGTCTCGACGTCTTGAGGAAGCTGGTGCCGGTCCCAGAACGTGTTAGTCGCGTCCATTGGCTCCATCGCGGCCAGCGTCTGCTGGACCCGGTTCAGCTGCCCGAGCGTTGCCTTGTCGAGCGCGCGTTCCAGCGTTCCTTGCACAAGGTGGCTCAGCGCCCATGATTCCGTGCGGTGCTGGCGTTCCGCACCGTAACTGCCCACTGAATCTCTCGCCGCGCCTCGATCAGTCAGTACGCTGTTTTCCTCTACCTCGCCAAAACCACGCATCGAGAAACCGGCTTCTTGCGTATCCTGCTCGGAACGCACATCCAGATCCTTGCCTTCCATTTTCGTCTCCTGAGTAGTGATGCCGAGCAGCCGTTGCGCCTCACCTGTGAAAGCCTGTGCAACGCGGGCACGGTTGATATGTGCGACGTCTTCGCCGGCTCGTCCGGGTTCGAGGCCGAACAGGAATGACAGACGGTCCTCGGCTATCTCGCGGAATTTAGATGGGATGCTTCCTGTGACGCTGCCGACCGTGGTCAGGCCGTGCTCGCGCATGGTCGCTTCCAGACTCTCGGCTTGAAGGCCTCGGGCATTGCCGGTGGAAATTCCGGACTCGTCCAGAAACTGGCGGATGTCCACGGCCAGAGCCTGCATACGCGCTGCTTCGGCCTGGGCATCGGTATAGGTGCCTGCTGCCAGCGCGCTGAACGAGCGTTCGCCGCCATCGTTACCGATGTACCAGAACGCGCCCTGGTTGTTGACGACGCCCAGCCAGTCGCCAGGTACCGCCGCGCCTGAATACCAGTTGCGAAGGCTCCCGTCGTTATCGACGAACGCCTCGGGATGCGCGGCTTCCCCGGACAGCGACACCTTTTCGGGAAACAGTTCCTGCACCTGCTGTTGTTCAAGCCCGAGCACGTACTCGCACATCTTCTCGGCATCGGCAGCGGCGCGGAAAATTTCCAGCGGGTCGTCCCGCAGCGCCTTGATCCAGCTGCCGACATAGGCCGCATGGCGCATCGGATCGTGGCCGATCCCGATCTCGTTCCCGAGGATCATGCTGGAGATCTCCGCACGCAGTTCTTCACGCGCGTAAGCTTCGCTGCCAAACGGATGCGCAAGGTCCCGGTCGAGCCGCTTGCCATGACCGGTCCAGTGCGCCAGTTCGTGCAATGAAACCGCATAGTAGGCGGCGGAGTCCGGAAACTGGCTCCTGTCCGGCAAGTGGATGGTGTCGGTTCGCGGGCGGTAATAGGCTGCGTCCCTTTCACCGTGCCGGATCGCCGCACCAGACGCCTGCAGGATCCGCTCGGCCCGCTCCACAGGATCCCAGGCGTGCTCCTTCCGCACTGCGAGCGGAGGCAGGCCGTCGACCTGCTCGGCGTTGAATACGGTCGCAAGAAACACCCGCGGCCGCTCGAGCTTGACCGTCTGCGTGACCGGTTTGCCCCGC
Organism: Massilia niabensis; assembly: GCF_042655085.1. NCBI lineage: Bacteria > Pseudomonadati > Pseudomonadota > Betaproteobacteria > Burkholderiales > Oxalobacteraceae > Massilia > Massilia niabensis. Next base: position 280,326 of record NZ_JBHSMU010000013.1, read on the forward strand.
CCGTCCAGCACCGGCTTGCCGTCGACCACCAAAGGCCGTTCCTCCGTAAATTTCCAGTACTGAATCGTGGTTCCTTTCTCGCCGCCGCGCACCTGGGCATCCATGCCTTGCGCCTGCCGGTAGGTCAGCCAACGCGGATCGCTGCGTCCCTCGCTCATCAGCTGTAACGCATTGATTCCCCGATAGCGTTTGCCGCTGACAGGGTTCATCGGCAGGTCAGCGCCGGGCTCCCACGGTTTCTGCCAGGGTGCCGTACCTTGCTCCAGCTGCCCGATCAGCTTCTCTGCAACGGTCACGTGGAAAGGCTTTTTTTGTTCGCTCGTATCCATGTCTGTTCGCTCCTCATGTGTCAGTGCGTTCAGCGGGCTTACGCTTTTGGCGACAGGACGGCTGCCAGGAACCCGCGCCAGGCCGGCCCATCCTCGCGCGCATCCGCCTCACCCAGCGCATCCTCAACAAAGGCTCCAGCGGCTTCCGCCTCCTGGGGACTGAACTCAGGCTCGAAACCATCTAGCTGTGCGTCGCGCAGCTTTGCCGCCGCAAGCTTGGAACCGTCCGGCTCGTGGTCATGCAACAGTCCTGCGTCCTTACTGCTGTTGCTGCTGGCCTCGGCGGCGGCAATCATGGCTTTAATCCTTGGGTCAATCATGGTGATGCTCCTCAGGGTCGTGAAATTGAAAGCGTTGGGCAGCACCCGGCCATCGCCAGGCTTTGCGAGCCTGGCGATGTCATGCAAAAAAGGGAGCGCTGCAGCTAGGTGGAAAGCTCAGGTGTGGAGATGTAGAGGTTTGATGGTTCCTCCTACCATGTGAGGACCGGCACGATGACGGTCTTGATCTGCGCGCGGTTGACCGGGCCGAAGTAGCGGCCGTCGAAGGAGGAGCTGCTGACGTCGGACATCAGCAATACCTGGGAAGCGTCGAGCACATAGCGGTCGGACTGAAATCGCGGCATCGGGCGACCCGCCAGGTCGACTGGCAAAGGGCTGCTATGCCGCAGTAGCTTGCCATTCACGCGCACCCCGTCGCCGCTAATTGCCACGCTATCGCCACCGGCAGCGAGGACGCGTTTCATCAGGTAGCCGTAGTGGCCAGGACAGAAGCCCGCAGACAGATAACCGCGCCGGCGTGCTTCTTCCATCATGCCGATCGAAGGAGGGCAGAGCAGCACATACGCTCCTTTTTGCACCGGCCGATCGCTGGTCCAGTACACGCCCAGCGCAATACTTTTACTCACGTTGACGCGGGCGCCTGCCAGGCCAAGCACCCCGATAACGCCCACCAATGAGGCGCTGGCGGCCAGCGTGCGCACCAGGTAACGGCTTGCGATCTGGCGCATGGTTTGTTGTCCCGATCCAATGCTCATAGCGAAATCCACGGAGCGTCGGAGGCGCCTGCCGCAGGCCGCAGCTGGTCGCTGCACGCCGGCTCCGGAATCGCGGCACGGGCGCTGAAAATCTCGTCCTGGAAGAACAGCGGCTGCCTGCCATAAATGGCGGGGAAACCGCTGACCGATATGATCATGTCACCCGCCTCCACGATCAGGTCGCCTTCCTTCCTGGGCCCGGGCATGCGCAGGCATTCGTCCGGCGTCAGCAGGGGCCGCTGCGTCTCCTGGTAGGTGCGTGATACCTGGCCGAGCAGTGCACTGGTGCGCCGGCCGCTGGTCGTGATCTGCTCCTTGACGACGGTGGTGATGCCGGTTAGCTTCGACAGATGCTCCGCCGTTTCCAGCCGGTTCGGAGGATAGGCGTTCTGGACGTGGCAGTTGGAGGTAATGGTCTCGTCCGGACCGTATCCGGTGTCGCGGCTTCGAAGCTGCGTCAGGTCCTGGCAGATGAGATAGAACTTGATCCCGTAGGTGGCGACGAATGCGAGCGATTCCTGCAGGATTTCGAGTTTGCCGAGACTGGGGAACTCATCGATCATGCCCAGCAGCCGGTGCTTGTACTTGCGTTTCGCGCGTACACGGGCGTGCACCGCCCGGGACAATCCGATCCTGATCAACGCACGGCGCCAGGGCGGAACGTCCACCACGGAGCGCTCGTACTCCATCTTGTTGGCGAGGAGCCTTACGACCAGGTTCAGCACAATCCGCACCAGGGGACGCAAGCGTGTCTTGTCATCCGGCTGGGTCACGATGTACAGGCTGACCGGACTGTCGTGGTTGGTCAGGTCTTTGGCAATCGAGAACGTCGACCGGCTGGTGTTACGCGCGATGACCGGATCACGCCATAGGGAGAGATAGGATTTCGCGGTCGACAGGACCGAACCTGCCTCCTCCTCGGGGCGGTCCATCATGTCGCGCGCAGCAGCGTCCACCACGGGATGCGCCTTTCCGTCGACGTGCTGGTAGGTCGCCATCTCCATCCACAGCTCCGCCACACTGCGGTCTGGATCGGCCAGCAGGAAGTCCACATGGGCCAGGTTGGCCGGTGTACCCTCGCTCCTGTTCTTGTACAGCGCATGCAGAATCACCCCGACCAGCAGGGCCTGGCTGGTCTTCTGCCAATGGGTTTCCAGACCTCGCCCGTCGGGATCGACAATCAGCGTGGCAAGGTTCTGGACATCGCCGACCTCGTACGCAGTCCCGAACCGGATTTCTTCCATCGGATTGATATGGACATCGCAGTCGGGATTGGCCGGCTCGAAGCGCAGCACCTTGTTTTTCGCATGCGCTTGGCGCCATCCCGCTGTCATGGCCCACAACTCGCCTTTCAGGTCGGTGATGACGGCGCTGTCGGGCCAGGACAGTAGGGTCGGCACCACCAGCCCCACGCCCTTGCCCGAGCGGGTGGGCGCGCAGGTCAGCACATGTTCGGGTCCGTCATGTCGCAAGTAATGCAGCTTGCCCCTGGCGTCCTGCCACGCCCCGACATAAACGCCCTGGCCGACAGCAGGCCGGCGGCCGCGGAGACGCGCATGCCACGTGGGCGGCAGTGGCAGCAAGCCGGCTTCTTGGATATCCTTCCTCTCTGCCCAGCGCGCCGAACCATGCAGGAAGTCGTTCGGCCTTGCCGTATTCGCCGCGACCATCTTGCAGACGAGTACGCCAATCAGCCCGACACTCGCAACCGCAACGCCAAGCCCACCCGCGCGTAGAAAAGCGTCAGGATAGTAAGGGTACCATTTGAGCGCCCACCCCATGATTGCCCACGGCGCGTAGAGATCGTGGCCAAGCTGGGCGCCGAGCACTGCCTGATAGCGCATGTCGCTGGCAAAGAGCTGGGTCGCCGCCTGCAGGCCGCCAACCAGGGACAGCACGGCCAGGGCGGGGAGAAGCTTGCCGCCGCGCGATTTGCGCTCGCGCACCTGTGGGCCGACTGCGTTGTTGAACCCGGCTTTCATCTGCTGCGTCCTTTCGCCTTGATAGCACCCCGGGCGTTCACCTCCACCCTTGTACCCAGCGGCACGCGCTTCAATCGCTGCGCCGCCGCGTCGTCGACTTCCAGAACCATTACCAGTTCGCCTCGTCTGAGCAGTGCCAGCGCCTGGTCGTCCACCTGGCGGATGCCAGCGTATGAAGCGGTGCCGGCGTCGAAATGAGTATATCGAGCGTGCTTCGGTATATCGAAGCCATTGACTCTTTTTTGTTCTCGCTCAGCGACGTACTTGCCGCTCGCACTTTCAGTTCCGTCTCCGCGTCCACTCGTATCGTTTCCGCGCAGACTCTGGTCAGGGGCCGAGGATCGCTCCTGCATGGGCTGATCTTCGCGAGCACGCCCTTGGCCCGCACGTGCGCCACCGAGATTTGACCCCGCAGCGAGTGCATGGACCAGTTGCAAGCGACGCTGCTCCAGTGCTGGGTCGACGAAGGTGATGCGCAGCCTCGAGGCGACCGCCGCCTTGAGAATCTGCTTCTTGAAAGCGTCGGAGCCGTTGACGGCGATGCGCTCGCCATAGCGCTCGACAGCCATTTGCAATGCGGTCAGAATCGCAGCCTGGTCGGCACCAAGCGACACATTGAGCCGGTTACCGTCGTCCCGGATGGCGCCGCCGCCAGCGTGATAAATGATCGTCCCCTTGCGGGTGACGCTATCGCAACCACTCGGCCGAACAGAGGGTGAGACCTTGGCGTTCCCGGCGACCGCATCACCCGTCAGGCCACTTTCCGTTTTCCGGCCGCGCAGTGCCGCCAGCGCCTCGATGTCACCTTTCGCCGCCTCGTGGCGCAGCCAATCCGCCCACTGATAGCGCGGGTGCTGCTGATCAATCGCCTGACGCTCGCGCCGGCACGTGGCATTAATCGCCGCGATTTCTTCGCTACTTGCGCGGGCGAGGGCGCTGTACATCAGCTTCTTCGCTGCCCTTGGCATCGAGGCCAGCTTGAGGGCAGCCCGTTTGAGCGATACCGAGCGCTTAACCGCGTCGATACGGCGTTCCTTGCGTGCGCGTGCACATTCCCACTCGCGCGCTCGGCTGTCCGCCGTTGCAGCTTGCGCCTCCCGATAGCGCGCATACAGTTCGGTAGTGTCCACGCGCGATGCGAGCGGGGTCTTCTGGTATCGCCGCGCCGGCTTCGCATTTTCCTGCTGCCCGGGCGCCCCCTTAAAGGGCCCCAGACGCTGCTCCAGCCCGGGCTTGGAAAACTCGCGCCCCACAGAACTCGCCTTGACTGTCGTTCCGTCGGCTGTGGTGATCGCCAGGCCGTTTCCGACTGGGTGCAGGCGCAGCCCGTTCTCAAACAGCAGGGCGTGCATCTCGTCCCACGATTGCACGCTCCGCATCCGATCCGCGCACGCGCGTTTGACCCAGCCAAGCAGGCTTTCGATACCCGTATGGTGCTCCATGTCCGCAGCACGGTTTTCCGATGCAGTTTTGCCTGGCGTGTGATTGTCGATCTGCAGGCCGTACTCGACCTCGAGCGTGTCGCACAGCCTTGCCAGGATCCGATAGGCCTGGAACGGCTCGTGGATCGTGTAGCGCGTGGGATGGATTTTATTAATGGCGAGGTGCAGGTGCAGGTTGTCGGTGTCGTCGTGTACGACGCTGATCCGCTGATGTCCGATAAACCCAAGCCCGTCGCACAGGCGGTCTTCGATCGCCGACAGGGTGGCCAGGTCAGGATGCTCCCCAGCGCGGAAGCTGATGATCAGGTGATAGGTCTTGTCGGCTGTGGACCTGGTGTTCATCGCCTGAGTGTTGAGGATCTCCAGTGCAGCGACGTCGGCCGAATCGTTCATGCAGTTGGTGATCCGAACCGCGCCGGTCCGCACCGCCTTGCCCTGCGAATCTGTCAGGTAGCGTACCAGTCTGGAGAAGCTGCTTTTGGTCGCAGCATTCATCGCGATGTGCTTGGCGATCATGACTTAGCGCCTCCACTTTAGCCGCTAAAATCGGTCGCGGTCGGCGCGCGACATAAGCACCTCGCGGACCACAGCCAGCACTTCAGTCTGCGTCGCTTCGATCTTCGCCAGCAGGGCGCGGATCGTCGAGACACCGAACGCAGCGGTTCGTTCGTCGTTGGTCAGCCAAAGCTTCTGCAGTCCGCCGAGTCGTCCCAAGTCGGCATTAACACGGAGAAGCTCTTCGATAAGCCGGCCATCCGTCATGCTCCTCACCTGGTAGCCAAGGCAGACGTTCAGCATGTAGGTGGACAAGGACTTTCGGGCAGCGCGTGCGTCCGCCTGCAGCTGCGCGCGCTCATGCGGCAGACAGTACACCTTGACCGGCGGCGTGCCCTTGCGTGTGCACTTTTCATTCATTGTCCACCTCCGAATTTGCCGGCGGCAGCCGGCTGGCCTCGCAGAGCAGGATTCTCGTTGAGCACGAAGTGCGAACAAGGGGAGTGAAGGGGGAACACACGCTACGCGGGTGGGCCTACTTCACCTATCCTGCCCGACTCTGCGAGTCGATTACGCCAAGGCAGGATACCTATCGGACTTTCGGTCAAACCTCGACTGGATCAATAAGACACACCGTTTATATCGAAACCATACGCGGCTCTCCTATACTGGTTTCAGGCCGGCGGACAGGCGGCGCGACCATGATCAGTGACGAGAACCAGGACGTCGAGACGGACCAGCGCGATGGACAAGTCCTATACCAAGCAACTGACCGAATGGGTCGCGCAAACGCGCCATTCAGCCAGACGCGACAGAAATCGCGTCGCGTTCATGGCCGTCAAAAACGACGTGAGGGAAGCGCTGGGGGAGGGCTGGCCGGTGAAGACGATCTGGGCGCACATGGTCGAGCAAAAGCGTATCGAGTGTGGTTACGACACGTTTCTGGCCTACGTGAAGCGCCATATGAAAGCAACTACTGAAGCTCCCGGACCGAGCAGGTCAAGCCAGCCTCCCGGCCGTTCGCTGGCCACAGAAGCCGGGCGATCGGGCC
>NZ_JBHSMU010000014.1:0-288859 GCF_042655085.1 Massilia niabensis
GGCCAGGCCCGCGCCCGTGCCGCCGGTGCCGCCGGTGGCGGTGCCGCCCGCTGCGCCCGAGCCCGCGCTGTTCGAGGCCGTCGCCCCGGAACCGCCGGCGGCACCGCTGCCACCCGATGCACCCGCGCCACCCGCGCCGCCTGCCGCGCCCGCGCCGCCTGCGCCGCCGGTGCCGGCGCCGGTCGATGCGGTGTTGGTGGCGCCGGTCACGGTGCCACCGGTGCTGGTCGAGGTGCCGCCGTCAGCTGCGCCGCCGGCGCCGCCTGTTGTATCCGGGGTCCCCGCGCCGCCCCCGCCGCCGCTGGCCATGTTGCCGCTGCCGGTGGCGCCGGCGCCGCTCGCACCGCCGCTGGCCGACGCATCGCCGACCGTGGCCGTGCCGCCTGCGCCGCCGTAGCCACCCGAAGCGCCCGCACCGCCGGTGCCGCCGGCAGCGCCGGCGCCACCGGCGCCGCCGTAGCCGCCAGTGGCCGAGCCGGTGGAGCCGCCCATGCCGCCATTGCCTGCCGCGACGCGGCCGGCATTGCCGCCGTTGCCGCCGTCGTTGCCGCCGGCGCTGCCGCCCATGCCGCCGCTGCCGGCGCCGCTCATGCCGCCGTTGCCCCCTGTGCCGCCGCCGGCGTCACCGCTCGCGCCGCCCGCACCGCCATTGCCGCCCGCCCCACCCGAGGCGCCCGAGCCGCTCGCTGCGTTCGAGGCCAGGCCGCCTGAGCCGCCGGCGCCGCCGGTCGCCGCGCCGGCGATCGCATTGCCGGTGCTGGCGCCGCCGGTGCTGGCGCTGCCGCCGGTCGAGCCGGACGCGGCTGCGCCGCCATTCCCGGTCGCACCGTTGCCGCCATCGCCGCGCGCCGCGCCGCCCATGCCGGCGGCGCCATGCCCGCCGGCCGCGTTGCCGCCGTTGGCGTTGCCGGTGTTGTTGGCGACGTTGCCGATGTTGCTGATCGCGTTGCCGCTCACGCTGCCGCTCAGGGTGCTGGTGGCGGTGGCGGTCGAGGTGTTGAACGCGTTGGCGAAGTTCGAGGTCGCGGTGGCGCCGTTGTTCGCGGCGGCCGCGCCCATCTCGCTGGCGCTGGCCGAGCCGGTGCTGCGGTTCTGGCCCGAACTGTCGCGGCTCGAGGAATCGTTGTTCATGTTCGAACGGGTACTCGAATCGTTGTTCTGGTTCGAGTTGTTGTCGGTATTGGTGGTCGTGTTGGTGGCGGTGTTCGTGGTGGTCGAGTTGTCGTCCATGCTGGCGGTGCCGCCGTCATTGGCGTTGACCCCAGGCCCGCTCTGGGTCACGGTGGTCGAGGAGTCGGTGGTCGGTTCCGTCGTCTGCGCCTGGGCATTCAAGCCGAAAGCGAGCGACAGGGCGGTAACGAGCAAGGTCTTGTTCATCAAAAATTCCCCCGGGGTGTGTGGTTGAGTTGCGGCCGGCCGTGTGCCAGCTAGACGGCTTGTTGCAAGACGGGTGCCAGTTGCGCACGCCGCTACCAAACCCTTGAAAACCAAGCACAATTTTGCCGCGAAACTGCCCGGTTCCCGGTGAAGATTGCGGTGGGGAATGTTATGCGCCGAGGGTGTGCCGGAACCGGCACAGATGTGTGTTTTTCTGGCGGGCTGGACGCGGACAGTCGCGGCGTTCGGGAACGGCAGGAAGGGTCAGGGCCGCATGCCGTGCTTGGCCAGCAGCCGGTACATCGTGGTGCGCGAGACGCCGAGGTCGCGCGCGGCGCGGCTGACGTTCTGGCCACTGCGGTCGAGGCAGGTACGGATCGCGTGGCGCTCCGAGCTGCAGCGCGCGTCGTCGAGGACGGCTTCGATCGGGGGCGAGGGCAACACCAGGTCGAGGTCATCGGGCTCGATCCATTTACCGTCGGCCATGACGAGCGCGCGCCGCACGCGGTTGATCAGCTCGCGCACATTGCCGGGCCAGCCGTGCGCGGCCATCGCGGCCAGCGCGCGGTTGCTGAAGCCCTTCAGGCGCGGCGACTTGTCGGCTGCATGCAGGTGGAAAAAGTGTTCCGCCAGCTCGACCAGGTCGGCACGGCGCTCGCGCAGCGAGGGGACCGTGACCGGCAACACCGACAAGCGGTAATACAGGTCTTCGCGAAAATCGCCGCGCGCGACCGCCTGTTGCAGGTTCACGTGCGACGCCGAAATCACGCGCACGTCCACGGCAATGGCGCGCGTCGACCCGACCCTGGTGATGGTTTTATCCTGCAGGAAGCGCAGCAGGTTCGCCTGCAAGTCCTTCGGCAAGTCGCCGATCTCGTCCAGGAAGAGGGTGCCGCCGTTGGCCGACTCGATGAGGCCGACCTTGTCGCGCGCCGCCCCCGTGAAGGCGCCGCGTTCGTAGCCGAAGAGCTCGGAATGGATCAGGTTGGGGGCGATGGCGCCGCAGTTGATCGGCACCAGCGGGCCGGTCGCGCGCAGCGACTGGCGGTGGATGGCCTGCGCCGTGAGTTCCTTGCCGCTGCCGCTTTCGCCCCAGATCAGCACCGGGGCGTCGACCTTGGCGACCCGCTCGACCTGGCTGCGCAGGCGCTGCATGGTGTCGCCGCTGCCGATGAGCGCCGAGGGCGCCATCGCGCGGGGCGGGCGCGGGCGCGGGCGGCGCAGCAGCGCGTGCCCGTGGACGTGGCCGAGCGTATGGGTGAGGCGGCGGGTGTCGAGCGGCAGCGTGTGGTAATCGTACAGGTAGTCGGCGACCAGGTCGCGCGCGGCGGGAACGGCCAGCGCCTCCCGGCCGAACACGCCGATCCACTGGACATGGCTGTGCTGGCGCAGGAAACGGTCGACTTCGAGATGGGGCCGCGACCCGATCACGTGCACCAGCAGCCCGACCAGCCAGCCGTCCTGGCGCAAGGCGCCGCGCGCTTCGTCGAAACCGCGCACGATGTGGATCTGCCATTCGGGCATCGCCGCGCGCAGGAGCTCGACCGCGCCGGTATTGTCGGGTGCAATGCAGAGTAATCGTTTCGGAACCATCCAATCCCCCACGGTTGGGATGCGCCGCCGCGCATGGTCGGACTGCCGCTGCAATGTAACTGTGGGTAAGCATACTGCATAATCCGGCCGAGCAAGCGGCCATGGTGGCGGCCGTGGGTTCTTACCAACTCGACAATGCGCGGGGCTTGACCGGAGCGCCGGACTAGTGCAAGCCGAGGAGGTCGGCGCGCGGGTAGCCCCAGCCCGGCACCGGGGCCGGGCAGGGGGCGCCGGCCTGCGCCGCATACGGGAGCGTGGAAAAGTTCGGCGCGCCCGGCAGGCCGTAGCGCACGTCCGTGGCCGCGCCCTTCGCCAGCGAGGGCGCACGCGCGAAGCGCAGCCAGGCGTCGACCCGGCAGTCGTTGGCGCGCAGGGCGCGCAGGCGGGCGACGGAACCGCGCTCGTCCCAGGCCCAGGCGAGCGGCATCCGTCCGGGCCCCACCTGCACGCCGGCAATCGAGACTGGGCAACTGGCCGGCGGGTTCCACGCCGGCGCCAGGCTGAGCACGCCGCGCCGGATGCGGTAGCCCCCGGCTCCGTCGTGGGTGACGGCAATTGCGCCCCAGCACAGCGGATTGGCCGGAAAGGCCGACAGCGGCAGGTCGAGGATGCGCGCGCCCGGGTCTTCGCGGCGCAGGGCGGCAACCAGTTCGCCACGCGCCAGCTGCGCCATCGCGCCCTGCAGCAGGACGAAGGAGGCCACCAGTCCCACCCCGGCCAGCAGCGCCCCGCGTTCCCCGATACGGCGCGTGAGCAGCTGCGCCAGCGCCCACAGCGCCGCGAGACCCGCGAACGATCCCCACTGCAAGTGCCCGGTGAATACGAACAACAGCGGCACCGCGATCAGCAAGCCGAGCAGGAGGCGCCGCCGGCGCGGCGCGGCCACGTGCGCGGCCAGCGGCGTGCCGAGGGCCAGCCAGAACACCGGCTCGACGATGAACACCATGTCGCCGTAATACCAGCGCGGATCGAAGGGGGCGAACGGGTGGATGCCGTACACGTTGAGGGCGTCCATGCCCAGGTGCAGCAGCAGGCCGAGGACCGTTGCGGCCAGCAGCCCATGCCGTGCCGGCGCGCCGGTCCGGAGCAGTGTCCGCGCCTTCGGCCAGAACGCCCGGAGCGCCGCCAGCAGCAGCAGCGCCTGCGGCAGCGCGTACAGCAGCGTATGCGTGTGGCCGCGGTGGTGCAGCAGGTAGCCGAGCGGCTCCGGGGCGAGCGGGGTCAGCACCAGGTCGAGGTCCGGGAAGTTGCTGGCCAGCGCGCCGCAGGTGAGCAGCAGGCGGCGCCGGGTGGCGGCGCGATCGGGGTCGGGCTCGGTGCGCAGCACGCGGTGGGTCAGCTCGCCAAGCGCGAGTCCGACCAGGGAATGGGTCAGGTTATCCATATTGCAATGGTAGCACCGGCTGGCCTTGTGGCGGACAGAGCAGAAACTGGCGGTTTCGAACAGTCAAGGATAATTTTTTGATCCACATCAAAGTTTCTGTCCAACCTGTCCGCATAGAATCGGCGTTTGAATTTTGCCGTATGGCAATACAGGAGGCGCAGTGCGCAACAGTTTGCCGGTTACCGGTATCGAATACCGGATGGAAGCGGGCCAGTCGATCGTGTCGAAGACCGACACCAGGGGCCGCATCACCTATGTCAACCCGGCCTTCATCGAGGTCAGCGGGTTTCCCGAAGCCGAACTGCTGGGCAAGGCGCACAACATCGTGCGCCACCCCGACATGCCGCCCGAAGCCTTTGCCGACCTCTGGCGCACGCTCCAGGCGGGCGGGCCCTGGACCGGGATGGTCAAGAACCGCCGCAAGAACGGCGACTTCTACTGGGTCGTCGCCAACGTCGTGCCGGTCAAGGAAGACGGACGCGTAGTCGGCTACATGTCGGTGCGCACGGCGCCGACGCGCGGGCAGGTCGCCGCCGCAAGCGAGCTGTACGAGAAATTCCGTGCAGGAGAGCAAGGCGCGCTGGCAATCCGCGGCGGGCGCGCCGTGCGCACAGGCTGGCGTGCGCGCCTTCAGGACCTGCTGCGCCTGCCGCTCGGCCGGCGCCTGGCGCTGGCGATGGGAATGCAGGCGCTGCTGCTGGCGGCGCTTGGCCTGGCTGCCGACGGCATGCCCTGGCGCATCCTGGCCGCGCTCGGCGTACTGGCCACCTTCGCCGCCTGGGCCAGCCTGCGCCGCGCGATCCTGGCGCCGCTGCGCACGGCGACCGAGGCCGTGTATGCGCTTGCCGGCGGCGACCTGTCGCATCTGCCGCAAGCGGGCGGCAGCGACGAATTCGCCCAGCTGCTGCGCGCGCTACGCCAGCTCAACATCAACCTGCAGGCGATCGTCGGCGACGTGCGCAGCAATGTGCGCTCGATCGAGCAGACGACGCGCGACATCGCCGCCGGCAACCTCGACCTCGCCGGCCGCACCGAAGCGCAGGCGGCCAGCCTCGAGCAGACGGCGGCCAGCCTGGGCCAGATCGCGGCGGCAGCCCAGCACAACACGGCCGGCGCCGTGCGCGCCGACGAGCTGGTCGGGGTGGCGGCCACGGTCGCCGGGCGCGGCGGGCAGGCGGTCGACAGCGTCGGCGCCACGATGGGACAGATCAGCGCCTCGGCCACGCGCATCGTCGACATCATCGGCCTGATCGACGGCATTGCCTTCCAGACGAATATCCTGGCGCTGAACGCCGCGGTCGAGGCGGCCCGTGCCGGCGAGCAGGGGCGTGGCTTCGCCGTCGTGGCCGGCGAAGTGCGCAGCCTGGCCCAGCGCTCGGCCGGTGCCGCCAGGGAAATCAAGGGCCTGATCGAGGAGTCGGCGCGCCAGGTCGGCGCCGGCGACGCGCTCGTGGGCGAAGCGGGCCAGACGATGCGGCAGGTGGTCGGCTCGGTGCAGGGCGCCGCCGCCATCATGCACGACATCACGCTGGCCAGCCGCGAACAGGGCAGCGGCATCGCCCAGGTGAACGCGGCCATGGCCGAACTGGACGCCATCACCCGCCAGAACGCGCTGCTGGTCGAGCAATCGGCGGCCGACTCGAACAGTGTGGCCGAGCAGGCGGCGCACCTGGCGCAGGCGCTGGCGGTATTCAAGTTCGGGAGCCGCCAGCCGGCCGGGGCCGGACAGCCGCACGCTGCCGCCCAGCTCCGCGGATTTTGATCCAAATCAAGGATTTTGCACACTGGCATCAATAGACTCCTCTCATCAAGCCGGCCGCACCCCGTGGCCCGGCAGGCAGCAGGAGTTCCAGATGCATCCTCACGCAGTTTCGTATCAAGCCAGCCGCGCGCCGGCCCAGTTCACGAGCAGGGTCGACTTCGACGCCGGGCTGGTCGGGCGCCTCGGCAAGAACGGGCCGCGCTACACCTCGTACCCGACCGCCGACCGCTTCACCGATGGCTTCGGCTACCGCGACTATCTGCACGCGGTCGCGTCGGTACGCACGCGCGGTGCCGCGCGCCCGCTGTCGCTCTACCTGCACATTCCGTTCTGCAACACGGTCTGCTACTACTGCGCCTGCAACAAGATCGTCACCAAAAACCGCGAGAAGGCGGCCACCTATCTCGGCTATCTGAAGCGCGAGATCGCCATGCAGGGCGCGCTGTTCGCCGGTATCAACGAGGTCGAGCAGCTGCACTTCGGCGGCGGCACCCCGACCTACTTGCTGGATGAACAGATGGACGAGCTGATGACGCACCTGCGCCGCAACTTCAGCTTTGCACCCGACGCGGTGGGCGAGTATTCGATCGAGGTCGACCCGCGCACCGTGTCGGCCGGACGCGTGCACAAGCTGCGGCAGCAGGGTTTCAACCGCATCAGCCTGGGCGTGCAGGACTTCGATCCGGAAGTGCAAAAGGCGGTGAACCGGGTGCAGCCCGAGCCTGAAACACGTGCCATCATCGCGGCGGCGCGCGCGGCCGGTTTTCGCTCGGTCAGCATCGACCTGATCTACGGCCTGCCGAAGCAGAGCCTGGCGACGATGGCCGCCACCCTCGAGAAAGTGATCGACGCCAATCCCGACCGCATCGCGCTCTACCACTATGCCCACCTGCCGCACCTGTTCAAGCCGCAGCGGCGCATCCTCGATGCCGACATGCCCGCCAGCGAGGAGAAGCTCGCCATGCTGGCGCTGTGCATCGAGCGCCTCACCGGCGCCGGCTATGTCTACATCGGCATGGACCACTTCGCCAAGCCCGGGGACGATCTCGCCGTGGCCCAGCGCCAGGGCCGCCTGCACCGCAATTTCCAGGGTTACTCGACCCATGCCGACAGCGACCTGGTGTCCTGCGGCGTCTCGGCCATCAGCGCCGTAGGCGCGACCTACAGCCAGAACGCCAAGACGCTCGACGCCTATTACGAGGCGCTCGACAACAACGAGCTGCCCATCGTGCGCGGCGTGGCCCTGGGCCTGGACGACCTGCTGCGGCGCGCGATCATCGGCAAGCTGATGTGCCAGTTCGAGCTGTCGATCCCGGCCATCGAACAGGCCTTCCCGATCGTGTTCGCCGACTACTTCGCGACTGAGCTGGCGGCGCTGCGCAAGCTCGAGGCGGATGGCCTGGTCACCGTCGACGGGCAGTGGCTGTCGGTGACGATGCGCGGGCGCCTCCTGATCCGCAATGTCTGCATGGTGTTCGACCGCTACCTGGCCATGCCCGCGCCGGCGCGCCATCCTGCGGGGCCCGCTTCCATTCCGCGCTATTCGCGCACGCTCTGACGATGGGCCTGCACCTGTTCCCCGTGTTCGTGGTCGGCCTGCTCGGCAGCGTCCACTGCGCCGGCATGTGCGGCGGGATCGCCGGCGCGCTGTCGCTGGCGCCGCCGCGCGCGCGTCCGGGTGTGGTGGTGCGCCTGCGCACGGTCGGCGCCAACCATCCAGGCCCGCCGCTGCTGCGCACCGCCGCCTACAACACGGGGCGCATCGCGAGCTATGCGGCCGCGGGCGCGCTGGCCGGCGGCCTGGGCGGGGCGGCGGTGTCGCTCGCGGCGCTCCCGGCCCTGCAAGCCGGCGTCTTGTGGCTGGCGAACCTGATGCTGGTCGCGCTCGGCCTGTACCTGATGGATGCCTGGCGCGGCATCGCCCGCATCGAGGCGATGGGGCAGATGCTGTGGCGCCAGGTCGCGCCGGCGCTGCGCCGGGTCGGCCCGCCGGATACGGCAGGCAGGATGCTGGTCGCCGGCGCCCTGTGGGGCTGGCTGCCCTGCGCCATGGTCTACAGCGTGCTGGTCACCGCCATGCTGAGCGGATCGGCCGCATCGGGCGCTGCCGTCATGCTTGCCTTTGGCCTCGGCACGTTGCCGATGATGATGGCACTCGGTCTTGCCGGCGCGCGCCTGCGCGGCTGGCTCGGCCTGCGCGCGGTGCGCCTGTGCTGCGGCGCCGTGGTGCTGGGCTTCGGCCTGCTCGGCCTGGCACGCGCGGCGGGCGGGCTGCCCGCGAGCTGGCTTGAAGCTGTATGCATCGCTCCGGGGATGGCCCCCGAATTGGCCCAATGAACGCCATTGCCCGCGAAGTCGCCGGCTGTTTCCACTGCGGCCTGCCGTTGCCGGAGGGGCCGCGCTGGCAGGCCCGCATCGACGGGGCCGGGCGCGACATGTGCTGCCCAGGCTGCGCGGCCGCGGCGGAGGCGATCGTCGATGCCGGCTGCGACGCCTACTACGCCACCCGCACGGGCTTCGGCGCGCGCGTCGAGGCGGCCGACGCCCCCGAGCTGGCCCTCTTCGACGAGGACTGCAACGCGGGGGAGGGCAGCTTCACGGTCGAGGGCATCCGTTGCGCCGCCTGCGTGTGGCTGATCGAGCGCCGCATCGATGCCTTGCCCGGCGTGCTGGAGGCGGCATTGAACGTCAGCGCGCGGCGTCTGCAGGTGCGCTGGGATCCCGGCCACTGCAGCGTCAGCGCCATCCTGCGCGCCTTGCGCGCGATCGGCTACACGGCCTATCCTTATGACCCCCGGCGCCACGGTGAGCACCTGGCGCGCGAGCGCCGCGCGCTGTTTCGCCAGCTGTTCGTGGCCGGCCTGTCGATGATGCAGGTCATGATGTACGCGGTGCCGGTGTACATGGCCACCGACGGCACGATGGACGCGCACATGACCGCCCTGATGGGCTGGGCCTCGATGCTGCTGACCTTGCCGGCCCTGCTGTATTCGGCCCGCCCTTTCTTCCTCGGGGCCTGGCGCGACCTGCGGCGCGGCCTGCCCGGCATGGACCTGCCGGTGGCGCTGGGCATCGCCGCCGCCTTTGCCGGCAGCACCGCCTCGCTGCTGGCGGGCGGGGCCGACCTGTATTTCGATTCGGTCACGATGTTCGTGTTCCTGCTGCTGGCCAGCCGCTACCTGGAGCTGGGCGCGCGCCGCCGTGCCGCCGGCGCCCTCGAGGCCTTGCAGGAAGGCCTGCCGGCATCGGCGCAGCGCCTGCCGCGCTGGCCGCAGGAGCGCACGACGGAACTGGTGCTGGCGAGCGCGCTGCGTCCGGGCGATGCGGTACTGGTCGCGCCCGGCCAGGCTGCGCCGGCCGACGGCGCCATCGTCGAGGGCGAGACCGAGGTCGACCTGGCGCTGCTCACCGGCGAAAGCCGCACGAAGCACATGGGGCCGGGCGACCTGTTGCCGGGCGGCGCCGTCAACGTGGCGCAGCCAGTGGTGCTGCGGGTGCAGGCTGCGGCGCGCGACAGCACGCTGGCGCTGCTGGTGCGCCTGGCCGGGAAGGCAGGGCAGGGCAAACCCGCGATCGCGCTCTGGGCCGACCGTGTCGCCGCCTGGTCGGTCGTGGCGCTGCTGGTGCTGACGGTGCTGGTGTTCGTGTCCTGGCAGCTGGTGGATCCGGCACGCGCCTGGCCAGCGGCGATCGCGGTGCTGGTCGTCACCTGCCCGTGCGCACTGTCGCTGGCCACGCCGACTGCCCTGGCGGCCGCCACCGACAGCCTGTTGCGGCGCGGCGTGCTGGCGGTCAGCCCGCACACGCTCGAAACCTTCGAGCGCGCCACCCACGTCGTGTTCGACAAGACGGGTACGCTGACCCTGGGCCGGCCGCGTCTCCTTGCCGCCTGCGTGCTGAATGCCCCGGACGCGGCCTGGGCGCTGCGCGTGGCGGCAGGCCTCGAAGCCGGCAATGCCCATCCGCTGGCCAGGGCGCTGCAAGCGGCGGCGCCGCCCGGCGCCTGCGCGGAAAACGTCTCGTATGTGCTGGGGCGGGGCATCGGGGGCAGCGTCGACGGCGTGCGCTACCGTCTCGGGAGCGGGGCCTTTGTCGCGGAGCTTGCCGGGCCCGTCCCGTTGCACGATGCGCCGCTCGATGCCAGCATTGTCTGGCTTGGGTCCGGCGCCGGCTGGCTGGCGCGTTTCGACATCGCCGATGCGCTGCGCCCTGAGGCTGCCGCTGTCGTGCGCCGCCTGGAAGCGGCCGGCAAGACCGTAGTCCTGCTCAGCGGCGACACGGCCGAGGCGACCGCCGCCCTGGCCGCGCAGCTTGGCATCAAACTGGCGGCCGGCGGCCAGCTGCCAGCCGACAAGCTCGACTTCGTGCGCCGCCTGCAAGGGGCAGGGGCGGTGGTGGCGATGGTGGGCGACGGCAGCAACGACGCGGCGGTGCTGCGCGGCGCCGACGTCTCCTTCGCCATGGGCAGCGGCGCGCCGCTGGCGCAGCTGCATGCCGACGGCGTGCTGCTCGGCGACAGCCTCGCGCCCCTGCTCGACGCGGCCGATACGGCGCGCCGCACGCTGCGCGTGATCCGCCAGAACCTGGCCTGGGCCAGCGCCTACAACCTGGTCGCGATCCCCGCCGCCGCGGCCGGCCTGCTCAACCCCTGGCTGTCCTCGATCGGCATGGCGGCCAGCTCGGCCATCGTCGTGCTCAACGCACTGCGCCTGAGGACATAACTGAGGAAACAAGATGGAAGCCCTGTACCTGCTGATTCCGCTGAGCGTGGTCCTGGTGGCGCTGGCGCTGTGGATCTTTTTCGGGGCCGCCGACAGCGGCCAGTTCGAGGACCTGGAGGGCCCGGCATTGCGCGTGCTGCGCGACGACGACAGCGCCAACAGCTAGCCGGATGGCGCCTTTTTCATGCGCCTTGCATGGAATCGAGCGCCGAATTAGTTCGTTCTCGACAATTAGTTGCTCTAGGGTTAGGCTGGCTTTTTTGCAACGACTGGCCTCCATGAAAACGCTGAACCGTACCATTGCCCTGGCGCTGCTGTCGCTGGGAACTGCCTGCGCCGCGCACGCTGTCGAATTCAAGCCGTGCCCGGAGGCCGCCACCGATCCCGCCCTCGCGGGCAGCGTCTGCGCCGTCGAGCAGGTGCCCGCCGATCCCTCTGGTGCCGCCGGCGGCGCTGGTACGCCGGGCACGGTTTCGCTGTTCGTGCGCAAGTTTCCAGCGCCAGGCGTGGCGCGTGGCCAGGTCTGGATGATCCACGGCGGCCCGGGCGAGCCGGGTGCCGGGTTCTATGCGCTGGTGCCGACACTGCGCGAGACCTTCCCTGGCTTCGACCTGGTCATGCCCGACCATCGCGGCACCGGCTTTTCGACCCGCATGTGCCCGCTCGAGGAGGCGCCCGCTTCGCCCGCCGGCACCGCCCTGGAAGGCGCCGAGTGGGTAAGCTGTTATGCCCACCTGAACGCGAACCCGGCACACACCCGGCAGTTCTCGCTGACGAATGCGGCGCACGACCTGAAGCGCCTGCTCGAACGCACGCCGCGCAAGGGGAAAACCTATGTGTACGGCGTTTCCTATGGCACCCAGCTGGTGCTGCGCACGCTGGTGCTGGGCGCGCAGCACATCGACGGCGTCATCCTCGATTCGCTGGTGCCCCTGCAGGACGACGACAAGGCCGACCTGAGCCGCCGTTCGCTGGTGGCGGACGCCGTCGGCCGCCGGCGGCTGGCAGACTGCGATGCCGACCCGCGCTGCAGCGCGCGCATGGGCGAACGGGCCGAGGCAGTCTATCGCCGGGTGCTGGCGCGCGTCGACAAGGAGCCGCAGCTGCTGGCGGCGATCCCTGGCGGGAACCTGAAGCAATTTTTCGGCAACATCCTCGACCTGCCGAGCGCCGGTTCGCAGCTTCCCTACCTGATCAAGGACATCGAGGAGGGCAAGGGTGACTGGGCGAAGGGCGTGCTGGCCGGCGTCGACAAGGACATGGCGACGCTCGGATCCTTTCCCCAGTCGCCGCCGTCGATACCGCTGGTCATGCTCATCACCGCTTCTGAAAACAACCTGCAGCCGGGCCGCACCGCGAAAGAGGTCGTCGCGGAAGAAGGCGACCTGCTGTTCGCCAGCAGTTTGCCGGGCTTCGCGGTGAACGTATCGATGCCACTGTATGGGCGCGACGCGTTGTTCGCGCAGCTGCCCGCGCGCCTGCCGCCGACGCTCGTGATCCACGGCGACCGCGACGCCAGGACCCCGCATGACGCCGCCCTGCGCCATATCGAGCGCCTGCGCAAGGCCGGTCCGGTCCGGCTCCATACGGCCAGGGGAGTGGGGCACTTCGTGCTATGGGCGGACCGGGGCTGCGCCAAGGCCGTGGTGACGTCGTTCGTGCTCGGCACGAAGGGCCGCGGCGCCTGCGCCAAAGCCGTGCTCCCGCACTAGAAGGCGCCGAGCGGCGCCCCGGGCCGTCTTACATCGTCGGCCCGCGCCCGCCGCCGCTTTCCTGCTCGATGCGTTCCTGGCAGGCGATGCAGGTCTGCGCCGTGGGCGTGGCCAGCAGGCGCTGTTCCGGGATCTCGCAGCCGCACGACATACAAATGCCGTAGCCGCCGGACTCGAGGCGGCCGATGGCGGCGTCGATCTCGTGCAGCAGGGCGGTCTCGTGGTCGGCGAAATGCTGCTCGTCGTGGGCGGTCATTTCGGCTTCGGCGCCATCGTCGCCCGTTACCATGTGGGCGCCGGGGGCGATCTGGGGCGGGTCGTCGCCGTCGGAGCCGGTACGCGAGCGGATGGTGGCGAGCGTGGCTTCGCGGCTTTGCTGCAGGCGCTGGGCGATTTCTTCGTGCAGGGATTGCGAAATAGGCGGCATCGAGTTATTCCTTGTGTCCCAAGTGAAACTGAACATTTTGATTCACATCAAGGATTTTTAAGGTCCAGAAATCTACTCTCCCCCCTGTCAATTCAGGGAATCCTATAGGGAGAGTATCGTGGAAGGCAGTCTAAACTATAACTACAAGATCGTGCGCCAGTTTGCCATCGCCACGGTCGTGTGGGGCGTCATCGGCATGGCCGCCGGCGTCTTCATCGCGGCCCAACTGGCCTGGCCCGCGCTCAACTTCGATGTCGCCTGGCTGTCCTACGGGCGCCTGCGCCCGCTGCACACCAACGCCGTCATCTTCGCCTTCGGCATCTGCGGCCTGTTCGCCACCTCGTATTACGTGGTGCAGCGCACCTGCCAGGTGCGGCTGTTCTCCGACCGGCTCGCCGCCTTCACCTTCTGGGGCTGGCAGGCGGTGCTGGTGGCGGCCGCGATCACGCTGCCGATGGGTTTTACGCGCGGCAAGGAATACGCCGAGCTGGAGTGGCCGATCGCGATCCTCATCACGGTTGTCTGGGTGGCCTATGCCGTGGTCTTCTTCGGCACCATCGTCAAGCGCAAGGTGCAGCACATCTATGTCGCCAACTGGTTCTTTGGCGGCTACATCATCGCCGTCGCCGTGCTGCACGTGGTGAACGGCGCCGTGGTGCCGGTCTCGGCCTTCAAGTCCTATCCGGTATATGCCGGCGTGCAGGACGCCATGATCCAGTGGTGGTACGGCCATAACGCGGTCGGCTTCATCCTCACGGCCGGCTACCTCGGCATGGTCTACTACTTCATCCCGAAGCAGGCCGAGCGCCCGGTGTACTCCTACCGCCTGTCAATCGTCCATTTCTGGGCGCTGATCTTCACCTACATGTGGGCCGGTCCCCACCACCTGCACTACACCGCGCTGCCCGACTGGACCCAATCGCTGGGCATGGTGTTTTCCCTGATCCTGCTCGCGCCTTCGTGGGGCGGCATGATCAATGGCGTGATGACGCTCTCGGGCGCCTGGCACAAGCTGCGCTCGGACCCGATCCTGAAGTTCCTGATCGTCTCGCTGTCGTTCTACGGCATGGCCACCTTCGAGGGGCCGATGATGTCGATCAAGACCATCAATTCGCTGTCGCACTACACCGACTGGACCATCGCCCACGTGCACGCCGGCGCGCTGGGCTGGGTCGGCTTCATCACGATGGGGTCGATCTATTACCTGATCCCGCGCCTGGCCGGGAAAAAGACGATGTGGAGCCTGCCATTGGTTGAAGCCCATTTTTGGGTCGCCACCATCGGCATCGTGCTCTACATCGCATCAATGTGGATCGCCGGCGTGATGCAGGGCCTGATGTGGCGCGCGGTGAATGCCGACGGCACGCTCACCTATACCTTCGCCGAGAGCGTCAAGGCGACCTACCCGTACTACGTGATCCGCTTCACGGGCGGCTTGCTGTACCTGTCGGGAATGGCGCTGATGGCCTTCAATACCTGGAAGACGCTGGCCGGCACGGTCAACGTCGACGCCCCGATCCCGCAAGCGCACAAGCCGCGCGGGCCGCACGATAGCGGCGCCCCGGCCCCAGCCCCAGCCACCGTCGCGGCGCACGCCTGAACCTGAAAGTGCTGAACATGAAAAACTTTACCCATGAATGGATCGAGAAGAATCCCTGGCTCCTGATCGGCCTGGTGCTGCTGGTGATTTCCGTTGGCGGCCTGGTCGAGATCGTGCCGCTGTTCTTCCAGAAGTCGACCACCGAGCCGGTGGCGGGCCTGAAACCCTACTCGCCGCTGCGCCTGGCTGGACGCGACATCTATATCCGCGAGGGCTGCTACAACTGCCATTCGCAGATGATCCGCCCGCTGCGCGCCGAGACCGAGCGCTACGGCCACTATTCGGTGGCGGGCGAATTCGTCTACGACCATCCCTTCCAGTGGGGCAGCAAGCGCACCGGTCCCGACCTGGCCCGGGTCGGCGGGCGCTACAGCGACGAGTGGCACCGGAGCCACCTCGACAACCCGCGCGACCTGGTGCCGGAGTCAAACATGCCGGGTTACCCATGGCTGGCCACGACCCGGCTCGATCCAGCGACGATCGTGCCGAAGATGCGCGCCATGCAGCTCTTGAACGTGCCTTACAGCGAGGAAGAGGTGAAGAATGCGCCGGCTGAGCTTGCCAACAAGACCGAGCAGGACGCGTTGATCGCCTACCTGCAAGGCCTGGGAACCCAGATCAAAAAGAGGAACTGACATGTCCATCGACACCTTATTCGACCGCGCCAGCAGCGTGATGACCGTGCTGTCGTTCGCCACCTTCATGGGCATCCTGCTCTGGACCTTCCTCCTGCGCAGGAGCGCCGACTTCGACCGCGCCGCCGCGCTGCCGTTTGCAGACGAAGCTTCCGACGAGGAGAACGGGCATGGCTGATTTCACCAGCGACATCTGGGACTGGTACATCGTCCTGATCACCGTCGCGTCGATTGCCGGCTGCGCCATCCTGCTGTGGTCGCAGTCGAAGCACCGCGTCAAGCTCGGTGCCGACGGCCAGCCGCAGAAAACCACCGGCCATGTCTGGGACGAAGACCTGACCGAACTGAACACGCCGATGCCGCGCTGGTGGATGGCCCTGTTCTACCTGACCATCCTGTTCGCCGTCGCCTACCTGGCGCTGTACCCGGGCCTGGGCAGCCACAAGGGCAAGCTGGGCTGGAACTCGACGGGCGAATACAAGGCCGAACTGAAGAAGGCCGAACAGGACTTCGGGCCGCTGTTCGCACGCTTTGCCGGCCAGGACATCGAGCGCGTGGCCGCCGACCCGCAGGCGCGCGCCATCGGCGAGCGCATGTTCATGAACTACTGCGCCCAATGCCACGGCTCCGACGCGCGCGGCAACAAGGGTTACCCGAACCTGACCGACAAGGACTGGCTGCACGGGGGCGAGCCGGCCACGATCAAGGCCAGCATCATGGCCGGGCGCATCGGCCAGATGCCGCCGATGGGATCGGCGCTGGGCTCGGACAAGGATGTCGAGGCGGTGGCCCATTACGTGCGCAACCTGTCGGGCCTGACCGCCGACCCTATCAAGGTCGTGTTCGGCAAACCGAAGTATGCCGCCTGCGTGGCCTGCCATGGCGCCGCCGGCACCGGCAACCAGGCGCTGGGCGCGCCCAACCTGGCCGACAAGGTCTGGCTCTACGGCGGCAGCCCGGAGACGGTGATGGAGACGATCCGCAAAGGCCGCACCAACACCATGCCGGCCTTTGGCGAGTTCCTCGGCGAAGCCAAGGTGCATGTGCTGGCCGCGTATGTGTGGAGCCTGTCCAACCCGACCGAAGACACCAGGGTGGTCGCAAAATGAGCACCCCCGCGAGCGTGCCGCGCGAAGCGGTCATCAAGATGTATGCCGCGCGCGAGGAGATCTATCCGCGCGAGGCGAAGGGCCGCTATGCAAGCTTGCGCTGGGCCTGCTTGTGGCTCACGCAACTGCTCTTCTACGGCCTGCCATGGATCGGTTTCAACGGCCGCCAGGCGGTACTGTTTGACCTGGGCGCCCGCAAGTTCCACCTGTTTGGCCTGGTGCTGTGGCCGCAGGACTTCATCTATTTCGCGGGGCTCCTGATCGTCTGCGCCTATGGGCTGTTCCTGGTCACCACGGTGGCCGGGCGCGTCTGGTGCGGCTTTGCCTGCCCGCAGACGGTGTACACCGAACTGTTCCTCTGGGTCGAGCGCAGGATCGAAGGCGCGCGCAGCGCGCGCATCCGCCTCGACCGCCAGCCCTGGAATGCCGAGAAGATCTGGAAGAAGACCGCCAAGCACGCGGTCTGGCTGGCGGTCGCGCTGTGGACGAGCTTCACCTTTGTCGGCTATTTCACGCCGGTGCGCTCCCTGACGGCGGAGATCCTGGCGTGGCGCCTCGGCCCGTGGGAGGCGTTCTGGGTGCTGTTCTACGGTTTCGCCACCTACGGCAACGCCGGCTGGATGCGCGAGCAGGTCTGCAAGTACATGTGCCCGTATGCGCGCTTCCAGAGCGCCATGTTCGACAAGGACACGCTGATCGTGACCTATGACGGCGCGCGCGGAGACTGCATCGACTGTACGCTGTGCGTGCAGGTGTGCCCGACCGGGATCGACATCCGGCAGGGCCTGCAGTACGAATGCATTGGCTGCGCTGCCTGCGTCGACGCCTGCAATGGCGTGATGGAGAAGGTGGGCAGGCCGAAGGGCCTGATCCGCTACGCCACCGAGAATGCGCTGGCCAGGGGCTGGGGCACGGACCAGGTCCGGCGCCGCCTGCTGCGCCCGCGCGTGCTGGCCTATGCGGCGGTGCTGGCGCTGGTGGTGGCGGCAATGGCGGCGTCGCTGGCGCTGCGGGTGCCGCTCAAGGTCGACGTCATCCGCGACCGTGGCTCAATGGGGCGCGAAGTGGAAGATGGCCGCATCGAGAACGTCTACCGGCTGCAACTGATGAACACCAGCGAAGCGCCGCGCAGCTACCGCCTCCGCGTGAGCGGGCTGGCGGGCGCGGCGATCGTCGACGCCGATGTGGTCGAGGTCGACGCCGCCAGCACGCGCGCGGTGCCGGTGCGGGTCCGGGTCGAGGGCGGCGCCGGGCAGCCCGGGTCGAACCGGATCGAATTCACCATCACCGCGCAAGACGACCCATCGGTCGCCGTGCGCGAGGAGGCGGCGTTCATCGTGCCGCGATAAGCAAGCAATAAGCAAAGAGCAGGAGAAAACCATGCAAGCCGTTCCCCCCGTTTTTCCCCAGCCGTCGGTGGCGCCCTGGTACCGCCACCGCTGGCCGTGGTTCATCATCCTCGGCCCTCTCTCGGTGATGCTGGCTACCGCCATCACCGTCGGGCTTGCCATACGCCAGCCCGACGCGGTCGTCGTGGACGACTATTACAAGCAGGGCAAGGCGATCAACCAGGACCTGCGGCGCGACCGCGTCGCCACCGGCCTGCAGCTGACATTCAGGGGGCGTTACGATGCGAAGGCCGGCCGGCTCGACGCGCGGCTCGACAGTTTTGGCAGGCCGATGCGCACCCCGCTGCGCATCCACCTTGCGCACCCGACGCAGCCGGGCAAGGACCGCGTACTCGAGGCCCGGCCCGGCCCGGACGGCGCCCTGGCGATTGCCCTGCCGGCGCTCGATATGACGCACTGGCAGGTCGTCGTCGAAGGGGCAGGGCGCGAGTGGCGCCTGGCGCGCCGCTGGAACCCGGCGGCGGCCGGGCTGGAGATCGTGGCCGACCCGGCGCCTTGAGGGGCGCGCACGCCAGCTGTAAAGACTGTCCCTGGCAACTCTTCCATGTTAGATTTCCGTCGCGGCAATCTGCCGGACTAATTACTAGAAGAGACACCATGCCAGCTACCTCCCAGCGCTCCCTGCGCGTCGCCCTTGCTTCCCTGTTCGTCCCCATCGCGCTGGCCGGCGCGCTGCTGCCCGCGAGTGCTGTATTGGCTGCACCCGTGGCCGCCACCGCCGCCGTCAAGCCGAATGCCGCTTTCGATGCCTGGGCCGACAAGTTCGCCAACGACTGGGTGCGCCAGAACCCCCAGTTCGCCAGCGCGACCCAGTATTTCAGCGGCGCCGAACAGGATGCGCTGGACCGCCAGCTGACGCCGCAAACGCCGGCCCAGCGCAAGAAGGCGATCGCATTGGCCAAGCAGGGGCTGGCGCGCCTGGACAAGTGGCTCGCAGGGCCGCTGAGCGAAACCCAGCGCGTGTCGGCGTCGGTCATGCGCTGGTCGCTGTCGAACACGGTCGCCAACGAGCGCTTCGAGGACCATAATTTCGTGTTCTCGCAGTTCAGCGGCGTGCAGGTGGGCCTGGTGAACTTCATGACGCAGACGCACCCGATGCGCCGCGCGTCCGATGTCGACAGCTACCTGGCGCGCCTGGACCAGGTCGCCGCACGCATGGACGAAGCGCTCGCGCGCGGGCGTTCGGCGGCCGATCGCAAATTGATTCCGCCGCGCTTCATCCTCGAGCGCGCCCAGTTCCAGGTCGATACCTTCCTCAAGCCCGCGGCGCCGCAGAACGTGCTGGTCACCTCGCTCGAGCAGCGCACCGCCGGGTTGAAGGACCTGACGCCGGAGGCGCGCACCGCCGCCATCGCCCGCGCGACAAAAATCGTCGAAGACAAGATCCGTCCCGCCTACACCCGCGTGCAGGCCTTCATGGCCGAGCTGCATCCGAAGACGGACGACACGGCCGGCATCTCGCGCCTGCCCGACGGCGCCGCGGCCTATGCGCGCGCGCTCGCCAACTACACCAGCACCACGCTCGGCGCCGAAGAGATCCACGCGATCGGCCTGCGCGAAGTGGCGCGCATCGAAGGCGAGATGGACAAGCACCTGCGCTCGCTCGGCTTTGCCGAGGGCAGCATCGAGGCGCGCATGAAGGCGCTCGACGCGACCTTCCAGCCGAAAGGCGAAGGCGACCCGCGGCCGGCGATCCTGGCGAAGTATGTCGAGATGGTGAAGGATGCCGAACGCCGCAGCGCGCCGCTGTTCAACCTCAAGCCGCGCGCCCCCGTCGAAGTGCTGCGCGAGCCGCCGCTGACCGAAGCCTCGGCGGCAGCCCACTACTCGCTGCCGGCGCCGGACGGCAGCCGCCCGGGCGTGTTCTGGGTGCCGATGCGCGGGCCGACCTTCGACATGATCCGCATGCGCAGCCTGTCCTACCACGAGGCGGTGCCGGGCCACCACTTCCAGCTGGCGATCCAGCAGGAGCTGACCGGCATCCCGAAATACCGTAGCCAGCGCATCTTCAGCGGCGGCAGCGCCCACAGCGAAGGCTGGGCGCTCTACACCGAGCGCCTGGCGGTGGAGCAGGGCTGGTACCAGGGCGACGTGCCGGGCCTGCTCGGCGCGCTCGGCTCCGAACTGTTCCGCGCCCGCCGCCTGGTGGTCGACACCGGCCTGCACATGAAGGGCTGGACGCGCCAGCAAGCGGTCGACTACGGCATCAACGTCCAGGAAGTGGACCGTTACGTCGCCTGGCCGGGCCAGGCCACGGCCTACATGATCGGCATGTTGCGCATCCTCGAACTGCGCGACAAGGCCAAGGCGGAACTGGGCGCGAAGTTTTCGCTGCCGGCTTTCCACGACATGGTCCTCGGTGCCGGTTCCGTGCCGCTCGACGTGCTGGGGCAGCTGGTCGACGGCTGGATCGCGAAGGAAAAGGCGAAGGCGTAAACGCAGGCTGAGCACCTGCGTCCTGCTGCAAGCCGCGGTGGTTGGGTTCCGCCCGACCCGCTAGAATGGGTTTTCGTTGACCACCTCTTTTCCAAGGAGTGAGCTATGGAAACCCAGGAACTCCACCGCGGCCGCTTGATCGACCACATCCAGCTGGTCGTGCGCGACCTGCCCGCATCCCGGGCCTTCTACACAGCCATCTTCGAGGTCCTGCAAGTACCGATCGCGGGAAGCGGCGAGAACTACTTCTGGGCCGACGAACTGTTCGTCTCGACGGCCGACAGCGAGGCCGCGCAAGGCGTGTTGACCGGCCGTCATCACCTGGCCTTCCAGGCCGCCAGCCGCGCGATGGTCGATAATTTCTACAAGGCAGCGCTGGCTGCGGGCGGCAAGGACAATGGCGGCCCGGGGGAGCGTTCCTATCACCCGGGTTATTACGCCGCCTTCGTGATCGACCCCGACGGCAACAATATCGAGGCGGTGTACCACGGCGAGGCGCAGCGCAGTGCAGCGTCGGTGAAGGTCACGTTCTGAAGCGGGTATCTGAAGCAAGTCAGTCCAGGGGGCATCAGCGCATCGGGCTGCACTGGTCGGTGCCGGCTGCGATGGCCTTCAGTTTGACGGGCTCGAGCAGCCGCACTTCGCGCTTGTCGACTTCGATCCAGCCCTGTTTCTTGAAGCGTGACAGCAGCCGGCTGACGCTCTCGATCGTCAGGCCGAGGTAGTTGCCGATGTCCTCGCGCGACATGCGCAGCCCGAAGCTGGTCGGGGAGTAGCCGCGCGCCGCGTAGCGCGCCGACAGGTTTACCAGGAACACCGCAAAGCGTTGCTCGGCGCGCATGTTGCCCAGCAAGAGCATGACGTTCTGCTCGCGCGTGATTTCCTGGCTCATGATGCGGTGAAAGTGGCGCAGCAGGGCCGGCACCTGCCCGAACAGGTCTTCCAGGCGCGCAAACGGGATTTCGCACACTTCGCTGTCTTCCAGGGCCACCGCGTCGCAGTGATGGCGGTCGCCGCTGATGGCGTCCATGCCGAGCAGTTCGCCGGCCATCTGGAAACCCGTGATCTGCTGCTCGCCGGCCGCGTTGACCTGGTAGGTCTTGAAGTGGCCGTAGCGCACCGCGTACAGGCTGCGGAAGGGCTCGCCCATGGCGTACAGGCGTTCGTCGCGCGCAAGGCGCCGGCGGCGGCCGATGATCTGGTCGAGACGGTTGATGTCGGCGTCGTCGAGGCCCATCGGCAGGCAAAGCTGGTGCATGCTGCAGGCGCTGCAGCTGGCCTTGATGGCGCCGAGGCTGATCGGCGCCGCCGCGGGAAGTGGGATGCCTTGGCTCATCTTTAGAGGTTAAATGGTGATCGGTCCGATTATAGTCCGCTCAGCCTTTCACTTTCCTGATTTTTGCGGATACGCTCGTCCGTTTGAGCGCCGCCGATGCGAGGACACAACGCGATTGCAAACTTCAGGCACGCTTCAAGCCGGCTTCGCGTGGCCTGGACCGGCTGCCAACTGTGCGCGCCTTTACCCATGCTAGATTCTGCACACCGCATCCCAGCAGGAGTGCTCATGTTCGGCATATCGGCCCTGGACCTGGCGCGCATCCAGTTCGCGTTCACGATGTCCTTTCACATCCTGTTCCCGGCCGTCACCATCGGCTTGGCCAGTTACCTCGCCGTGCTCGAATTGTCCTGGCTGCGCACGAAGCGCCCGGTCTACGTCGACCTCTACCACTTCTGGCTGAAGATCTTCGCCGTCATGTTCGGCATGGGCGTGGTGTCGGGCATCGTGATGGCCTACCAGATCGGCACCAACTGGAGCTACATGTCCGAGTTCGCCGGCTCGATCATGGGACCGGTGCTGGCCTATGAAGTGCTCACCGCCTTTTTCCTGGAGGCGGGTTTTCTTGGCGTGATGCTGTTCGGCTGGACCCGGGTGGGCCCCGGCCTGCACTTCCTGGCCACTTGCATGGTCGCGGTCGGCACCCTGATTTCCGCCACCTGGATCCTGGCCGCCAACAGCTGGATGCAGACCCCGCAGGGCTATGCCATCGAGGGCGGGCGCATGGTGCCGGCCGACTGGCTGGCGATCGTGTTCAACCCCTCGTTTCCGTACCGGCTGCTGCACATGGTGGTGGCCGCCTATCTCACCACGGCGCTGATCGTCGGCGCGACCGGCGCCTGGCAACTGCTGCGTGGCAGGGACAACCCGGCGGTGCGCAAGATGCTGTCGATGGCGATGTGGATGATCCTGCTTGCCGCGCCCATCCAGGCCGTGATCGGCGACTTCCATGGCCTCAATACGCTCAAGCACCAGCCCGCGAAGCTGGCCGCGATGGAAGGCCACTGGCAGAACGAGCCGGGCGAGGCCGTGCCGCTGCTGCTGTTCGGCATTCCCGACATGGAAGCCGAACAGACGCGCTACGCCGTCGGCATACCGCACCTGGGCAGCCTGATCCTGACGCACACCTGGTCCGGGCAGATTCCGGGCCTGAAGGAATTCGCGCCCGAGGACCGGCCCAATTCGCTGATCGTGTTCTGGAGTTTTCGCCTGATGGTGGGCCTGGGCCTCCTGATGATCGCGCTGGGCGCCTGGAGCCTGCTGTTGCGCCGCCGCGGGCGGATCTTCACGGCGCGGCCCTTCCTGCGCGCGGCGCTCTGGATGGGGCCGGCGGGGCTGGTCGCCATCCTTGCCGGCTGGGTCACGACCGAAGTCGGGCGCCAGCCCTGGGTCGTGTACGGCGTGCTGAGGACGGCCGATGCGGTCTCGCCGCATGGCGCGGCCACCCTGGCACTCTCGCTCGGCCTGTTCGTCATTGCCTATATCTTCGTGTTCGGCGCCGGCACCGCCTATGTGCTGCGCATGATGAGGAAGGGCCCGCAGAAGTTCGAGATGCACCGCGCGACCGAGGGCGGGCCGGGCGAGGGCCGCACGCCGATGCGCCCGATGTCGGCGGCCGATGTCGGCAACGACGACGAGGGCACTGGCGATGGCGGCAGCGGCATGGACCTGAAAGGAGGCTGAGCCATGGGCATCGACACCTCGGTCATCTGGGCCGTCATCATCTACTTTTCCGTGTTCATGTATGTCCTGCTCGACGGCTTCGACCTCGGTATCGGCATGCTGTTCCCCTTCGCCCGGGACAAGCGCGACCGCGACACCATGATGAACACCGTCGCCCCGGTCTGGGACGGCAACGAAACCTGGCTGGTGCTGGGCGGGGAAGGGCTGCTGGCTGCCTTTCCGGTGGCCTATTCGATCATCCTGTCCGGGCTCTACCTGCCGCTGATCTTCATGCTGATCGGGCTCGTGTTCCGCGGCGTGGCCTTCGAGTTCCGCTTCAAGGCCAGGGAAAGCGGGCGCCACCTGTGGGACAAGGCCTTCATCGGCGGCTCGGTGACCGCAAGCTTCTTCCAGGGCGTCTCGCTCGGCGCTTTCCTCGACGGCATCGCCGTGTCGGGCCGCAGCTATGCCGGCGGCCCGCTCGACTGGATCGCGCCCTTCCCGTTGCTGGCAGGGTTCGGCGTGATGATCGCCTATACGCTGCTCGGCAGCACCTGGCTGATCATGAAGACGGAAGGGGACCTGCACCGGCGCATGGTGCAGGTGGCGCGCCCGTTCGCGCTGCTGATGCTCGGCGCCATCGTCGTGGTCAGCATCTGGACGCCGCTGCGCGACCCGCATGTCGCCGACCGCTGGTTCACCTTCCCGAACATCGTGTTCCTGGCGCCGGTGCCGGTGCTGGTACTGCTGTTCATGGCGGTGCTGCTGCGTTCCCTCAAACGCGATCCGCACCGCTGGCCTTTTGTCGCCTCGCTCGCGCTCATCTTCCTCGGCTACTCCGGCATGGCGATCAGCATCTGGCCGCATATCGTGCCGCCCGCGATCACGATCTGGGAGGCGTCCTCGCCCCCAAGCAGCCAGGGCTTCGCGCTGGTCGGCACGCTCTTCATCCTGCCGATCATCCTGATGTACACGGTCTGGTCGTACTGGGTCTTCCGCGGCAAGGTGAAGGCCGATGCGGGGTACCACTGATGAAGGAGAAGCCACTCTGGTTGAGGCGCCTGGGCTGGCTGGTGGCCCTGTGGGCGGGCGGGGTAGCCGCCCTCTGGCTCGTTGCCAGCCTGATCCGGGCAATCATGCATGCGGCAGGCATGCACTAAAAAAGTTCAACCGTGCGCGCATACCAAGGGAAGAGCGAATACACTTTCGATGAAGATTTACTAACGGAGCGCCGCCAGTGTCCATGCAGTCCGCATCAAGCATTTCATCCAACCCGGCGGCCACCGAAGCCGCTCGCTCGGGCGCCGCGGCAGCCGGCACCGGCATCGCTGTAGCGCTGCCATTGAGCGCAGAAGACCAGGCCAGGGCCGACCTCTACGCGCTGGCCGCCCGCCTGCTGCTGGCCCCGCCTGACGCGACGCTGCTCGAGGGCCTGGCCTCTGCCGACCCGATTCACTCCACGGGGGGCGACCACACCCTGGAAGACGCCTGGGAAAAGCTGGTGCTGGCCGCCAGCGTCATGGACGCGGCCGCCGTATCCCAGGAATTCGACCTGCTTTTTGTGAGCAGCGGTACGCCGCCGCTCAATCCATACGGCTCGCTCTACCTGTCCGGCTTCATGAACGACACGCCGCTGGCCGAACTGCGCGCCGACCTGGCGGGCTTCGGCATTGGCCGCGTGCGCGGCGTCTTCGAATCCGAAGACCACCTCGGTGCGCTGTGCGAGACGATGCGCGTCCTGATCGCGGGTGGCCCCGGCATCCGGCGCCAGCCCCTGGACGTCCAGAAAACCTTTTTTGAAGCGCGCATCGGACGCTGGTACGCGCGCTGCCTGGCCGATATGGCCGGTGCCGAGGGCGCCAATTTCTACCGGCTGGTCGCCGCTTTCGCCAGTGCACTGCTGGCGATCGAAGCCGAGGCCTTTGCGGTGGAGGACGGCATCCATGATTAAAACGATGATCCAGCAAAGCGAGGGAAATGCGATGGAACCGAAACACCAGGAGGGTGGAACGCAGGCCGGCAAGCCCGGGGATACCCCGGATCCTTCCCGGCGCAATTTCCTGAGAGCCGCGCCGCTGGGCGCGCTGGCGGTCGTTGCCGGCGGCGCCGAGGCGAAGCCGGAGCTCGCGCCCGTCGAGGCTGCCAAGCCCGAGGTCAAGCGCGGCTACCACGAGACCGACCACATTCGTCGTTACTACCAAACCGCCGCCTACTGGTGAGCGTACCCGGAGACCAGCCATGTCTTTAGTGAAGAGTTCGAACGACAAGGGCGTCAGGCGGCGCAAGTTCCTGGTAGGCGCGGGCGTGGCGGCAGGTGCCGGCGCCCTGGCCCGCAGCTTGCCGCTGAACGTCATCGAGCCCGCCCAGGCGCAGGCGACCGCATCCGAGCCGGTCAAGACCGAGCTGAAACGTTCCGTCTGCACGCACTGCTCGGTCGGCTGCTCGGTCGACGCCATTGTCACCAACGGCGTCTGGACACGTCAGGAAGCGGCCTTCGATTCGCCAATCAACATGGGCGCGCACTGCGCCAAGGGTGCGTCCGTGCGCGAGCACGCCTTTGGTGAACACCGTCTGCGCTACCCGATGAAGCTGGTGAATGGCAAGTACACGCGCATCTCCTGGGACCAGGCGATCAACGAGATCGGCGACAAGCTGCTGCAGCTGCGCCAGCAGGCCGGCCCGGACGCGCTGATGCTCATCGGCAGCTCGAAGCACAACAACGAGCAGGCCTATTTGCTGCGCAAGTTCTCGGCCTTCTGGGGCTCCAACAACTGCGACCACCAGGCGCGCATCTGCCACTCGACGACGGTGGCGGGCGTCGCCCAGACCTTCGGCTACGGCGCCATGACGAACTCGTTCAACGACCTGCATTACAGCAAGGCCGTGATGTTCATTGGTTCGAATCCCGCCGAAGCCCATCCGATCTCGATGCTGCACTTCCTGCACGCCAAGGAACTGGGCGCGAAGATGATCGTGGTCGACCCGCGCTTCACACGCACCGCGCGCTTCGCCCACCATTATGTGCGCGTGCGTCCCGGCACCGACATCCCGCTGGTCTGGGGCATGCTCTGGCACATCTTCAATAACGGCTGGGAAGACAAGGAATACATCGCCGCGCGCACCTACGGCATGGACGACGTGCGCAAGGAAGTGGCCAAGTGGACCCCCGACAAGGTCTCCGACATTACCGGCGTGCCGGAATCGTCGGTGCGCATGGCGGCCGAAATGCTGGCCAAGAACAAGCCGTCGTCGGTGGTCTGGTGCATGGGCATCACCCAGCACCACGTCGGCACTGCCAACGTGCGCGCGCTCGCCATCCTGCAACTGGCGCTGGGCAATATTGGCGTGGCCGGCGGCGGCGCCAACATCTACCGCGGCCACGACAACGTGCAGGGCGCCACCGACGTCGGCCCGAACGGCGACTCGCTGCCTGGCTACTACGGCCTGGCCGAGGGTTCGTGGAAGCACTTCGCGAACGCGTGGGGCGTGGACTACAACTGGATCCTGTCGCGCTTCGGTTCCAAGGAACTGATGGAAAAGCCCGGCATTACCGTGTCGCGCTGGTTCGACGCCGTCAACGAGCAGAACCAGTTCGTCGACCAGCCGAGCAACCTGCGCGCCGTGTTCTACTGGGGCCACGCGCCGAACAGCCAGACACGCCTGACGGACATGAAGGCGGCCATGCAAAAGCTCGACATGCTGGTCGTGGTCGACCCCTATCCGAGCATGACGGCCGCAATGCACGGCCGTACCGACGGCGTCTACCTGCTGCCGGCGGCCTCGCAGTTCGAAACCCAGGGCTCGTGCACCTCGTCGAACCGATCGATCCAGTGGCGCGAGCGGGTCATTGCGCCGCTATTCGAGTGCAAGACCGACCATGAAATCATGTACCTGTTCGCCAAGAAGCTCGGCTTCCATAACGAACTGTGCAAGAACATCAAGGTCGTGATGAATGAACCGGTCATCGAAGACATCCTGCGCGAAATCAACCGTTCCTGCTGGACCATCGGCTACACGGGCTGCTCGCCGGAACGCCTGAAACTCCACATGGAGAACAAGCACACCTTCAACCCGACCACGATGCGCGCCGAATCCGGCCCGTGCAAGGGCGATTACTACGGCTTGCCGTGGCCGTGCTGGGGCACGCCGGAAATGAAGCACCCGGGCACCCCGATCCTGTACGACCTGAGCAAGACGGTGGCCGAGGGCGGCCTGCCGTTCCGCGCCAACTGGGGCGTCGAGCACAACGGCCAGACCCTGCTGGCGGCCGACGGCTCCACCAACAAGGATTCGCAGCTCGATACCGGCTATCCGGAGTTCGACCACGTGTTCCTGAAAAAGCTGGGCTGGTGGGCCGAGCTGACCCCTGCGGAACAAGCCATGGCCGAGGGCAAGAACTGGAAGACCGACCCGTCCGGCGGCATCATCCGCGTGGTGATCGCCCACGGCTGCGCGCCCTTCGGCAATGCGCGCGCCCGCGCCAACGTCTGGAACTTCCCCGACCCGATCCCGACTCACCGCGAGCCGCTTGCCTCGCCGCGGCGCGACCTGGTCGCCAAGTACCCGACCTACGACGACAAGGCGAATTTCCTGCGCCTGCCGACGCTTTACAAGTCGGTGCAGGACATCGACTTCTCGAAGGACTTCCCGATGATCATGACCTCGGGCCGGCTGGTGGAATACGAGGGCGGCGGCGAGGAAACCCGCTCCAACCCGTGGCTGGCCGAGCTGCAACAGAACATGTTCGTCGAGGTCAATCCACAGGACGCGGTGCAGATCGGCGCCACGCTCGGCGACTACGTCTGGGTCGAAACCCCGACCGGCGCGCGCATGAAGATGATGGCGATGGTCACGGAGCGCGTGCCTGTCGGCATGGTGTGGGCGCCATTCCACTTCGGCGGCTGGTGGATGGGCGAGGACCTCGAGAAGCATTACCCGGAAGACGGGGCGCCGACCGTGCGCGGCGAGGCCATCAACACCGGCTGGACCTATGGCTATGACGCCGTCACGATGATGCAGGAAACCAAGGTATCGCTGTGCCGCCTCGTGCGCGCCTGACGGTCCGGAACAGGAGACGATCATGTCCGCAAGGATGAAATTTATCTGCGATACGGAGCGCTGCATCGACTGCAACGGCTGCGTTACCGCATGCAAGAACGAACATGAAACACCGTGGGGCGTGAACCGCCGCCGCGTCGTCACGATCAACGACGGCGTGCCGGGCGAACGCTCGGTGTCGGTAGCCTGCATGCACTGCACCGACGCCCCCTGCCTGGCGGTGTGCCCGACCAACTGCATCTACCACACCGAGGACGGCATCGTCCTGCACAGCAAGGACCAGTGCATCGGCTGCGGCTACTGCCACTACGCCTGCCCGTTCGGCGCGCCGCAGTTCCCCGAGACCGGCATGTTCAACCACCGCGGCAAGATGGACAAGTGCACCTTCTGCGCCGGCGGCCCGGAACCGGATACTTCGGAAGCCGAATTCAAGAAATACGGCCGCAACCGCATCGCCGAAGGCAAGCTGCCGGCCTGCGCCGAGATGTGCGGCACCAAGGCGCTGCTCGGAGGCGACGCCAACCTGATCGCCGACATCTACCGCCAGCGCGTCGAGACGCGCGGCTACGGACCGGAACTGTGGGGCTGGAAGATCGCCTACGGGCCGAACAAGCGTGGTGGCGTGCGCAGGGCGCTGGGCGACCTGCCGCGCGAAAACCAGAAGATTGGTGACAGCCAGAACGATCCAGGAAAGCTGCCAACATGAAACTACTTAAACTGATCGCGGCCTTGCCGCTGGCCCTGGCGCTGTCAGGTTGCCTCGAAGTGGAACAGTATCCGGCCTGGATCAAGGGCCAGTACGCGGGCAAGAAGGATCCGCGCCACTTCCAGACATTGTTCCACAACGACAAGCTCTCCTGGAATGCGGCGATCGTCAACCGCAGCAACCAGCAGAACGAGTACAACCGGGCGAACCCCTAGGAGCCAGCCATGCGAGCCAACCTGATTGCCGTGCGCGCGATTCTGATCCCGATCCTGGCCTTGTTCTGCGCGCTGGTTATGTCCCCAAGCTGGGCAGGCGTGCCGAACCGCGAGGCCAAGCCTGCCTATGCCGAAGAGCAGACCATGCTGCAGATCGAAGGCGACTCGAACGTGCGCGAGCCGGGCCTGACCGACTCGGCCTCGGGCCGGGTCCATGTCGACCGCCACTTCCTCGGCCAGTACGGTACCAACGAGGCGAACGTCATCGTCCAGCGCGGCGGCAATACCTGGCGCCTGCTGCGCAACGGGCCGATCGCCACCATTACCGGCCTCGTCCTGCTGGCCGTGCCCTTCCTGATCTTCGTCTTCTACCGGGCCTTCAGGCCGCCTCCACTGCAGGCCTCAGGCCGGCGCGTCCAGCGCTTTTCCAGCTGGGAGCGCTCGGTGCACTGGGTGACGGCCTACTCGTTCATCGCGCTGGCGATCACCGGCATCATCATCATGTTCGGCAAGGTGATCATGCTGCCGTGGATGGGCCACACGCTGTTTTCCTGGATCGCCATCATCTCGAAGTACGTGCACAACGTGGTCGGGCCGCTGTTCATCGTGTGCTCGATCCTGATGTTCTTCACCTTCCTGCGCCGTAATTTCTTCAACCGGATCGACTGGCAGTGGGTGAAGCAGGGCGGGGGACTGACCTCGCACAAGCACGTACCGGCGGGCTTCTTCAATGCTGGCGAAAAAACCTGGTTCTGGTTCGGCGTCGTGCTGCTGGGCCTGGTGATGTCGGTCACCGGCCTCATCCTCGACTTCGTCAACTTCGGCCAGACCCGCTACGTCATGCAGATGGCGAACTACCTGCACATCGGCGGCGCCACCGTGTACATCGTCATGGCGATGGGCCACATCTACCTCGGCACGGTGGGCTCGCCGGGTTCCTACGAATCGATGCGTCAGGGCACCGTCGACGAAAACTGGGCCAAGGCGCACCACGGGCTCTGGTACGACGAAGTGAAATCAGGAGTGCCGGACGCGACGCCAGGTACCGCGCGTCCTGGACACGTACCGCCCGTCGCACCGCGGCCCGACCCGGCACATTAAGGACCACGATGAAAACATCCTCCTCATTTACCACTCTGACCCATCGCGTTACGATCGGCGCCATTGCCGTCAGCTGCGCCATGCTCGCCGGCTGCGACCGCGGCCATGCCAATGCCAGGGACGGCGTCGAGCAGACCAAGTTCCCGGGCCAGGTGACGGCCGGCGGCCTCACCAGCGGCCAGGTCATGGCGCGCAGCAGCAAGCCTGAAACGAATGCCGCCTACGCGGGCGGCACGCCAGGCATTGCCGGCGGTTCGGGCGGCACCACCGGCGGCGCCGCGCTCGGCGGCACGGTGGCCGAGAGCGGACAGGGGCCCTCGCAGGGCGTGACTACGCCGGCCAGCGCTGGCCAGGCCGGCAACAAGCCGGTGGGAGACTACGGCGGGCCACCGGCCAATGCCCCGGCCGCGGGCGTCACGCCCGTCGGCGCGGGTACCGCGTCGAACCAGGACAAGACGGCGCCCGCCGTTAACCCCACAGGCGCGACAGGTGCGACGGGCGCCGCCGGTCCGGCTGGCACTGCCGGCGCACCCGGCCAGCCCACCAAGCCCGCGGCCGCACCGGGTACACTGACAGGGGACAAATAATGCGTACCCGACGGATTCTTCAATCGCTCGTCCTGGCCGGATTGGCCTCGAGCAGCATGGCGCTTGCCGCCTTGCCCGCGCCAACGGCCGCTGCGCAACAGGCGGCGGCGGCCAAGAAAGCCGCAGCCGACGCCCAGGCCGAGCAGGGCAAGGCGCAGCTGGCCGCAGCCCAGGACGCGCTCAGCGCACGCTGGCGTTCGCGCGCCGCGTCGCAGGGCTGGACCGCGCGCCCACCGGTGGCGATTGCAGCCGCGCCAGCCGCCGCGGGTGTTCCGGCAGCCGGTACACCCGCCGGGAATGCGGCAAATGCCGCTCCCGTCGTACCGGCGTCCGGCGCGGTGCCGGCAGCAGTGCAGACCACCGGCGTAGCCGTCACCGGCACGCCGATGCCGGGCGTGGCGCCACGCGCCACGGGCGTCTCCGCGAATACGATCACCGGCACGCCGGCCGGCGTTTCCGCATCCTCGCCGGGCGGCGGCGCTGCGCCGCGCAGCCCGCAGGCGCTGCAGTCGGCCAACGTGCCGATCAAGAGCGAAAAGCTCGGCACCGCCGCGCCCAGCCTGGATGTCAAGAAGGAGCAGACCAAATCGGTCAAGGCCGGCGCCTCGCCTGGCGTCGACAAGAGCATTGCCAGCGGGGACAAGAAATAATGAAGATGTCGAGCATGCCGATCGCGGTCATCATGCAGCGCCGCAAGGTGGAGCACCGCTGGGCCGATGAGGCCTGGTCCGCGGTCGGCGTCGTGCCCGATCGCGGCAATTTGCCGCCGCTGCAGGTGCTTGGCGAGAGCCCCGAGCGCGATTACTATCTCGTTTCCGGGCTCGAACTCGAACTGTATACCGACGAAAACGAGGGCTATTACGAAAACTGCATGGCGCCGGAATCGAAGGTCTTCGTCCTGTGGCGCATGATCGACGGCCGCGCGATGCCGGTGCGGGCCTCGGTCAGCTATGTCGAGGGCACGCGCATGTTCGATTCCGGCGAAGCGGCCGACGGCGTGGCCATGCCGGCCGACATCTACGCCTGGCTGGCCGGCTACCTGCGCGAGCACTACACGCCGCGTCCGCGCCGCGGCCGCCAGCACGGGTAAGGAAACGCGATGCCCGAAGAAGGATTCCTGCGCCGCTGGGCGCGTGTCAAGGCGACCGGCGACGACGCAGTCGCGGAAGCCCCGCGCGCGCCGGCACCTGCACCTGCACCTGCAACCGCGCCTGCGCATGCACCGGCGCATGCATCGGCGCCTGCACCAGCCCCCGCGCGCTGGGCTAGGGCAGGGGAGGCTTGGGCAAGGGCGGGAGACCCCCTGCCGGTGGCACCCGCGGAGAGCGGCGATGCCGGTCCCGCCCCGGAGCCATCGGCCGCGGCTGGGCGGATATCACCCACGCTCGACGATGTCGCCCAGCTGACGCCGGACTCCGATTATTCGGTCTTCGTCGGCCAGGGCGTCGACAAATCCGTGCAGCGCCAGGCCCTGAAAAAACTGTTCGCCGACCCGCATTTCAACGTGATGGACCGGCTCGACATGTACATGGACGACTACAACATCCCGAGCCCGGTATCGGCCGAGATGCTGGCCTCGCTCGACCATGCACGCAGCGCCCTGCGCCGGTTTGTCGAGGACGAGCCGACCCAGGCTGCGGCTGCAGCCACGGCCCCGGGCGCAGAGCCGCCGGACCCGGCTGCCGCGCAAGCCACGACAGCGGCGGCGCCACAATCACCGGCGCCATCGCCGGCGCCCGACGCCGTCGAGCACGAAGCAGTACCCCATAACGAAGCCGCGCATGCCAGCGCCGCGCACGAGGATCAGCTGCCGGGGGAGTCCCCTGGTGTGCTGCCATCGGGCGCGCCCACGCATGAGGTCGAGCACAAGCGCGGCCTATTCCATCGTCCAAACCAGCAATTGCCTCAAGGCCAAGTATGAACATCCGATTTCTAGAAGGACAGGCCGGCGACCCGCTGCAGGAACGCCGCAATGCCCTCGCCAAGACCGCTGCCATCCTGGCGGCTGACGCCATTGCCCCGGCCGAGCCGGGCGCCTCGGTCAGCTACCGCTCCGGCGGACGCACCCTGGTCGTCGGCAGCTCGGCCCAGGCGCTGCCCTGGGCCGACCACCTGGCGAGCGCGCTGCCCGTCACGCTGCTGTTGCTGGACAATGTCGACGTCGGCGAACGCCCCTACCCGGTGTTCGTGGCGCGCGCCGTCGCCGTCGCCGGCTGGCTGGGTTCTTTCGAGGCGCGCTGGCAGGCACCCGGCCAGCCGGCGGGCCAGGGCAAGTTCGACCTCGTGCTGGATCTCTGCCCGAGCCCGCTGATCGCCAGCCACCAGCCTCCGCATGGCTACTATGCCCCTGGCTTCGAGGACGCCGCGCGGCGCGCGGCGGCCGCCGAACTGATGGAGATGGTCGGCGACTTCGACAAGCCGAAATATTTCGCCTACAAGGAGCGCCTCTGCGCCCACAGCCGCAACGGCCTGGCCGGCTGCACGGCCTGCATCGAGATCTGCTCGGCCAAGGCGATTTCCAGCGCCGGCGACCGCATCAAGGTCAACCCCTACCTGTGCGCCGGCTGCGGCGCCTGCACCACCGTCTGCCCGTCGGGTGCGCTCGGCTACGCCTATCCGTCGGCGGAGCACACGGGCAGCCGCATCAAGGCGGCACTGCGCGCCTACCGGGAAGCGGGCGGCGAAGACCCGGTGCTGCTGCTGCACAGCGAAGGCGGCGCGCCGCTGATCGAAGCCGTGGGGATGGATGCCGCCACCGGCGTGCCCGGACGCGTGATTCCGATGGCGCTGCACCACACCGCCTCGACCGGCATCGACGTCTGGCTGTCGGCCCTCGCTTACGGCGCGGCCGGCATCACCGTGCTCATGACGGAGGCCGAAGCCCCGCAGTACGCCGCCGCGCTCGACACCCAGATGCGCATTGCCGAAACCGTGCTGGAGGGCCTGGGCTACACCGGCCCCCATTTCCAGCTGCTGCGCGTGAGCGGTCCGCAGGAACTGGCCGTGGCCCTGCAGCACGCGCCGCGCGGCGAGGCGCCCGGCGAGATGGCGACCTTCAACCTGGCGGCGGAAAAGCGCAACACGCTCGACTACGCACTCGACCACCTGTTCCGGCATGCGCCGCAGCCGGCCCAGGAAGTGCCGCTGCCGAAGGGCAGCCCGTTCGGGGCGATTGCCGTCAACAAGCAAACCTGCAGCCTGTGCATGGCCTGTGTCGGCGCCTGCCCATCCTCGGCCATCATGGACACGCCGAACATGCCGCAGCTGCGCTTCGTCGAGCAGAACTGCGTCCAGTGCGGCCTGTGCGCCAATACCTGCCCGGAGAACGCGATCACGCTGGTGCCGCGCATGGCGTTCGGCGACACCCGCAAGCAGACCGTGGTGCTGAACGAGTCGCAGCCTTTCCACTGCATCCGCTGCAACAAAGCCTTCGGCACCGTGCACATGATCGAGAACATGCTGGGGCGCCTGTCAGGCCACAGCGCCTTCGCCGGCAACCTCGACCGCCTGCGCATGTGCGGCGACTGCCGCGTGATCGACATGATGCAGCCGGAAGGCGAATTCTCGGTGCCGCTGCGCCGCCCGAGCTGAAGGCGACATCGGGCAGCCTCAGGCGGAAGTGGAGCACGCGTTTGCAGAGCGCCCACATGCCCTGCAAACCCATGGCAAAATGTGCGCAAACAGACAAGGGCCGGCGCCCGCCGGCGGTCCATCACAGCGTACAGGAGACACCATGACCCCTTACCAGCGTTTCGTCCAGGCGCGCGACTTCCTGCAACAGCACCGCCTCGATTACGACACGGCCTACCGCGATTACCAGGCGCCCCAGCTCGACGCCTTTAACTGGGGCATTGATTTCTTCGACCAGGAAGCGAAGGACAACCACACGCCGGCGCTGTGGGTCGTGGAAGAGGACGGCCGCGAGCAGAAGATCTCGTTTGCCGACATGGCGGCGCGATCGAACCAGGTCGCGCAATACCTGCAGCAATGCGGCGTCGAGCGCGGCGACCGCGTGCTGTTGATGCTGCCGAACCGCGTCGAGCTGTGGGAAATCATGCTGGCCGGGATCAAGCTGGGCGCGGTGCTGGTGCCGACGACGATGCTGGTGTCGACCGCCGACCTGCAGGACCGGATGGACCGGGGCAGGGTGCGCCACGTGATCGCCCAGATCTCGGAAGCGCACAAGTTCGAAGGCTTGACGGGCAACTTCACGCGCATCGCCGTTGGCGGCAAGCAGGACGGCTGGCATGATTTCGACGATTGCCGCCGCGTGCTCTCCGTCTTCACCCCGAA
Organism: Massilia niabensis; assembly: GCF_042655085.1. Lineage (NCBI taxonomy): Bacteria > Pseudomonadati > Pseudomonadota > Betaproteobacteria > Burkholderiales > Oxalobacteraceae > Massilia > Massilia niabensis. Next base: position 35,124 of record NZ_JBHSMU010000014.1, read on the forward strand.
GGGCGAAACGCGCGCGACCGATCCGCTGCTGCTGTACTTTACCTCGGGCACGACCGCCAAGCCGAAGCTGGTGCTGCACAGCCAGCAGAGTTATCCGGTCGGGCACCTGTCGACCATGTACTGGATCGGCCTGCAGCGCGGCGACGTGCACTGGAACATCAGCTCGCCGGGATGGGCCAAGCATGCCTGGAGCTGCTTCTTCGCTCCATGGAATGCGGGCGCCACCATATTCGTCTACAACTACGAACGCTTCAGCGCCAAGGCGGCCCTGGAAACCGTGCAGCGCTGCGGCGTGACCTCGCTGTGCGCGCCGCCGACCGTCTGGCGCATGCTGATCAAGGAAGACCTGACGCAGTGGAAGCCGCCGCTGCGCGAGCTGGTCGGCGCCGGGGAGCCGCTCAACCCGGAAGTGATCGAACAGGTCGAGCGCGCCTGGGGCATCCGCATCCGCGACGGCTTCGGCCAGTCCGAGACGACCGCGCAAATCGGCAATCCGCCCGGCCAGCCGCTCAAACCCGGCTCGATGGGGCGCCCGCTGCCGGGCTACAGCATTGCCCTGCTCGACGTCGACGACCAGCCTGCGCAAGAGGGCGAGATTTCGGTGCGCCTGCAGCCGCCTCCGCTCGGCCTGATGATGTGCTACGAGGGTGACGAGGAGAAAACGGCGGAGGTCATGCGCGCCGGCCACTACCACACCGGCGACACGGCCTTCATCGACGAAGACGGCTATTACTTCTACGTCGGCCGCAACGACGACGTGTTCAAGTCCTCCGATTACCGCATCAGCCCGTTCGAGCTGGAAAGCGTGCTGGTCGAGCACGAGATGGTGCTGGAAGCGGCGATCGTGCCGAGCCCGGACGCACTGCGCCTGTCGGTGCCGAAGGCCTTCATCACGCTGCGCCAGGGTGTCGAGCCCAGCCGCGAGCTGGCGCGCGAGCTGTTCGCCTTTGCGCGCGAGCGCCTGGCTCCCTACAAGCGCATCCGCCGCATCGAATTTCGCGAGCTGCCGAAAACCATCTCCGGCAAGATCCGCCGGGTGGAGCTGCGCAAGCAGGAGGCGACGCGTGACACCGTGCCGTCGACGGGTATCGAGTTCCGCGAAGATGATCTTGGCAGCTGAGTGTCAACTGAGCAGCAACTGAACACGGCGGATGCGGTCAAATCACACGTATCCACCGTTGAAGGAGGCGAAGGTGCAGACCCTGTCGAGAATCACCCCCTGCCTGTGGTTCGACCAGCAGGCCCAGGAAGCGGCGACGGATTACGTGGGCATCTTCCCGAATTCGCGCATCCGGGCCATCTCGCACTATGGCGAGGCCGGCCGTGAGGTCCACGGCATGGCGGCGGGCATGGTCTTGACGGTCACCTTCGAGCTCGACGGCCAGCCCTTCACCGCCCTCAACGGCGGCCCGGCCTTCAGCTTCAACGAAGCGGTGTCCTTCCAGGTCATGTGCGACACCCAGGAGGAAATCGACTTCTTCTGGGACCGGCTGGGGGCGGGCGGTGATGAGATGGCCCGCCAGTGCGGCTGGCTGAAGGACCGCTATGGCGTGTCCTGGCAGATCGTCCCGCGCCAGCTCCAGGCCCTCTTGACCGGGCGCGATACGGCGCGGACCGACCGCGTCATGGAAGCGCTGCTCAAGATGAAAAAACTCGATATCGACGCGCTGGTGCACGCGGCCGGGTAAGGGGTTACGCGCAATGGCGCGCACCGGCCGCTTGGTGGAGGAACTCCGCGCGCAACAGCCCATAAACGAGCTGGTCGATAAACACGCCGTTCAGGCGTTCGGCCTGGCGCAGCATGCCTTCGCGGGTAAAGCCCAGGCGCTCCGCGACACGTATGCTGCGCTCGTTCGTAGATGCACAGCGCAACTCCATCCTGTTCAGTTGCAGGGACCCGAAACAATACGCCAGCACTGCGCGCACGGCGCAGGAGGCAATGCCCTTGCCCGCACATTCGCTGCCGATGAAATAACCGATCTCCGCCTTCCGGTCGTCGGGGTCGATGTTCTTGACCCGTATTGCCCCCCACAGCGCGCCACCGGAAAACAGGTGCCATTCGAGAACCTCACCCTTGTCGGCGCCGGCAACGGCGGCCTCGAGATGGGCGCGCGCCGCTTCGGGCGCCGACAGGCTCGCCACCAAAGGCAGATAGCGCCCCAGGTGATCGAGGTTCCGTTCCACCAGCGCGGCGAGCTTGGCCGCATGTTCGACTGCCACGGGAATGATGGAGATGCCGGAACCGGAGTCGAGTGCGATTGCTTTCACAGCCATCCTTAACATGGTGAGACGAGCGTATCCAGAAACGTCTATCGTTACACGGCATTGCCACGCCTGCAAGTAATCAACAAGATCGGCCTGGCCCGGTGCACCGGCATCTGCCAGATTGTGCAACTGCCGTAACGGACAATGCATGTGCGGCACGAAGCGCGAAAAGGTGCAACAATAACAAGAGTTCGGCCGTATCGCCTTTCGTCCGCCTTTTGTTTTCCCTACGCTCCCTACATGCCCAGCAAACCCGCAGCCAAGGCCGATCTGGCCTACGAAGTCAAGAAGTCCTCGATCCACGGCAACGGCGTCTTCGCCCGGCGCTTCATCGATGCCGGCGAGCGCATCATCGAATACCGCGGCGAGCGCATCAGTTGGGACGAGGCGACCCAGCGCGCGCTCGATGCCGGCGGGCCGATCAACCACACCTTCTACTTCAGCCTGCACGATGGCCGCGTGATCGACGGCGGCCGGCGCGGCAACGAGGCGCGCTGGATCAACCACGCCTGCTCGCCCAATTGCGAAGCCTATGAGGAGGAGGGCCGCGTCTACATCCATGCCCTGCATCCGATCGAGGCTGGCCAGGAACTGAACTACAACTACGCGCTCATCTACGACGAACGCCACACGCCGGCGCTCAAGAAACTGTTCTCCTGCCGCTGCGGCACGCCCGGTTGCACCGGCACCATGCTGGCGCCGAAAAAGCGCCAGCGCAAAAAAGCATGAGGTCACTAGGAAAACGCATGAAGCCCATCGTCCGCAGCCTGCTGGAAACCGACCTCTACAAGTTCACGATGTGGCAGGCGCTGCTGCACCGCCATCCGAACGCCCATGGCGAGTATGAATTTCGCTGCCGTAACGAGCCCGACTATCCGCTGGCCGAGCTGAAGGAAGAAGTCGAACGCGAACTCGACCACCTGTGCGAGATGCTGTTTACGGACGAGGAAATCGACTACCTGCGCAGCCTGCGCTTCATCAAAAGCGACTTCGCGGACTTCCTGACGGTGTTCCGCTTCCAGCGCAAGTTCATCACGGTCGAGACCGACGGCCCGCACCTGCGCATCCGCGCCTGCGGGCCGATCGTGCACGTGATGGGTTTCGAGATCTATGTGCTTTACATCGTCAACGAACTGTATTTCCGCCGTTTCGACCAGCAAAAGGCGATCGAAGTAGCACGGGAGCGCCTGGCCCTCAAGATCGAGCAGTTCCGCGAATTCGACCGGGAACCGAAGCGCGCCAACCCCTTCGAATTCTTCGACTTCGGCGTGCGTCGCCGCTTCTCGGGCGAGTGGCAGGATGAGGTCGTCTCGACGCTGGCGCGCGAACTGCCCCAGTTCTTCAAGGGCACGTCGAACGTGCACCTGGCGCGCAAGTACAACCTGGTGCCGATCGGGACCATGGCGCACGAGTACATGCAGGCCTTCCAGGCCTTTGGCGTGCGCCTGCGCGATTTTCAGAAGGCGGCGCTCGAGGACTGGGTGCAGGAATACCGCGGCGACCTCGGCACGGCGCTGACCGATGTGGTCGGCATGGATGCCTTCCTGGCCGACTTCGACCTGTATTTCGCCAAGCTCTTCGACGGCCTGCGCCATGATTCGGGCGATCCCTTCGCCTGGGGCGAAAAGGCGCTGGCGCATTATGCGAAGCTGCGCATCGACGCGCGCACCAAGCGCCTCGTGTTTTCCGACTCGCTGACGGTGCCGAAAGCCCTGAACCTGTATCGCCACTTCGCCGACCGCACCATGACGGGCTTCGGCATCGGCACCCAGCTCACCAACGACACGCCCTACAAGGCGCTGAACATCGTCATGAAGCTGGTGCAGTGCAACGGCCAGCCGGTCGCCAAGCTGTCCGACACGGCCGGCAAGTCGATGAGCAACGACGAGACCTTCCTCGCTTACCTGCGGCAGGTGTTCAACCACGCCGAGCCGACCGCTTGACACCTTCTCATTAACAGCGTCTTCCAAAGGAGAAATCTGTGAAAGCTTTTGCCGCCCTCGTCGCCGCCGCAGCCGCCTTCGCCGTTTCCGCTGCACATGCGCAGTCCAGCACGCCTGCGGCCGCACCCGTCGCTGCATCTGCCGCAGCCTCGCCAAAGGCCGATGCCAACGCCGACACGGCGGCCGCCGTCGATGCCGCCAACCGCTGGCTGGCGCTGATGGATGCCGGCCAGGCGGTCGAGGCCTGGGATCAGGCCGCGCCGATCCTGCAGTCTGCCGTCACGCGCACTGCCTGGATGGACGTCGGTAAGTCGGTGCGCGCTCCGCTCGGTGCCGTCAAGTCGCGCCGCCTGGCGTCGAGCGTCTTCACACGCACGCTTCCAGGTGCGCCGGAAGGCGAATACGTGGTGGTCCGGTACACGACCGATTTCACCAGCCGCGCCGGCATCACCGAGACCGTGGTCCCGATGCGCCAGCCCGACGGCAGCTGGAAGGTGACGACCTACCGCTTCCGCTAAGCCGTTTCCTCTACATCGGGCACAGCTTCCACAGTTCGGTTGGCAGCGCTGCCGGGGCGTCGGGCTTGAAGAAGCTCGCGTCCTGGATGTGCGAGGTCGTTACATACACCGTCCCGTCCGGCCCCTGGCTGAAGGTGTCCGGCCAGCGCAGGCGCGCGTCCTGCACCAGGGTGCGCACGGGTGCGTCCGGGCCGGCGTCCAAGTCGCGCATCTTGATGGCGTCGTCCTGCACGCTGGTCAGCAGCATGCGCTTGGTGCCGCGCAGGATCAGCAAGCCGTCGTTCACGTCATTCAAGCCGAACGGCTCGACGCTGCCGGACACATCCTCGCCACGCATCCCTGCGTCCACCAGCACGCTGGTGGCGATCCGATACAGCGTGTCGCCCTTGATCGCCTGCCAGTACAGCCAGGCGCCGTCGCCTGACAACTCGATGCCGTCCGCCGAGAACTCCACGCCGCGCCCGTCGGGCCGGCGCAGCACCTCGCCGTCGGCCTGCACGTCGAGCCCCTTTTTCATTTGTGTCGATGGGTCGCCGTCGAGCACGCGCGCCGCCTTGCCGCTGGCAACCTCGACGACGACGATCGCTCCTTGCACACCCGAGTCGGTGAAATAGGCAAACCTGCCGTCCGGGGAAAAGCGCACGTCGTTCAGGTAGGAACCCTGCGGCGCCGTGTCCTCGTCGAAGGCGATGGTGTGCGCAACCTTGTTCGAGGCCAGCTCGATCCGCACCAGCTTCGGCCCGCCGGCGACGACATGGCTCTGGGCCGGCGCGGCCGGGTCGAGCACCCACAGGCTGCCGCGGCCATCGGCCACGACGCTCTGCACGCAGACCCAGTGGTCGTTCGGCGTCACCTCGTCCTTTTTGGCATTGCGCCACGCGTTCCATTCCTCGTCAGGATAGGGCTTGAGCTCGCCGCCGGGTAGCAGTTCGGCCACCGACACCGCCGTGTCCTCGGTCCAGCGCGGGAAATTCACGAAGATCCGGTTATCCTCCGACACGGTGACCCCGGTCACCTGGTGGTCGAAGCGGGCCACCAGCTCGACCGTGGTGCGGCCTTCCTGCAAATCCGTTTTGACCTCAACGTCGCTCATCTGTTTTTCCTTTTTGTTGGTTGGGGCAGCCTCAGGCCGCCTTGCGTGCACCTTTCGCGGGCGCCTCCGCGTCGCGCGCCAGGCGCTGCTGGAGCATGGCCAGCACGGCCGCTTCCTCGGGCTGCAGCGTGTGCAGGTCTTCAGTCAGTTCCTGTTCGGTGCGCTCGCGCAGGGCCTCGATCATGGCGCCGTCCATGTAGGCGTCCAGCACCGCCGGGTGCACGTAGCACTTGCGGCAGACCGAGGGCGTGTTGCCGAGTTTCTCGGCCACCGATTCGATGGCGCGCACGACGTTTTTCTTGGCCTGGGTCTCGGAATCGAACTTCTCGAATTCCTGCAGGGCGAGGGCGGCCAGCACCGTGCCCGACCAGGTGCGGAAATCCTTGGCCGTGTAGTCTTCGCCGGTAATGCTGCGCAGGTAGTCGTTGACGTCGCTCGAATCGACGCTGTGGGTGTCGCCGTCCTCGTCGATGTACTGGAACAACTCCTGTCCCGGCAGGTCGCGCGTGTTGCGGATGATGCGCGCCAGGCGGCGGTCCTGCACGTGGATCTTGTGGTACACGCCGCTCTTGCCGCGAAAGCGGAATTCGACGTCGCTGCCGTCCACCTTCACGTGGCGGTTGCGTAATGTCGTCAAGCCGAACGACTTGTTGGTGCGCGCATATTCCTCGTTACCGACCCGCATCATGGTCGCCTCGAGCAGGTAGACGATGGTGGCCAGCACCTTTTCGCGGGGCAGGCCGGGCAGCTTCAGGCCACGGTCGACCTCGGCGCGGATCATCGGCAGCGCATGGCCGAAGTTGATCATGCGCTCGTACTTGGCATCGTCGCGCACGCTGCGCCATTTCGGGTGGTAGCGGTATTGCTTGCGCCCGCGCGCGTCGCGCCCGGTGGCCTGCAGGTGGCCGTTCGCCTGGGGGCAAATCCACACATCGGTCCAGGCCGGCGGGATGACGAGCGACTTGATGCGCTTGAGCGTGGCTTCGTCGTCGACCGGTTCGCCCTTCGGGGAATAGTAGCGAAAGCCGTCGCCCTCGCGCTCGCGCCGGATGCCCGGCCGGTCGTCCTGCACATAGCGCAGGCCGGCCGCCTTCGCGGCGGTGGGTGGATCGCTGAGCGGCGCCTGGTCGCCGGTGGAGCAGTCGTCAAGGGTCATGGTGGTGGCATCCAAGAGTGGAACATGCCCGGCCGATGTTACGCCACCCAGGCAGGCGCACCGTTCGGGAGCGCACGCAGCGTCAGAGCGCTCTCAGCGGTAGCGCGCCTCGACCAGGTCGATCTCGCGCAGCAGCTTGCGCGCCGTCTCGTCCGACAGCGAGCGCGCGCGCACCAGCGCCAGGATCGTGCGCCGCTCGGCCTGCAGCGCGGCCAGCCGGTATTCGCGCTCGGCTTCCTCGGCCACGCGGGTGCGGGCCGGATCGTAGGTGCCGCCGACGCCCAGCCGGTGCTCGTAGATGCCGCGCACGTGGTCGATCGCGCCGGCATGGACATCGGCGTCCACTTCCTTGTCGAGGTGCCCCTGGCCGGCCTTTTCGATGGCGGCGATCGCGGCCATGACGGCGTCGTGGCGGGCCCGGTCTTCCTCGGCTTCCTCGAGCGATTCTTCCGGCACCTCGAGGCCGCGCAGCACGCGCGGCAGGCCGATGCTGGCCACCAGCAGCGATACGATGATCACCGTGCTGGCAAAGAAGATGGCGAGGTCGCGCCCGGGGAAGGGCGCGCCGCCGGGCAGGGTCAGGGGCAGGGTCAGCACGCCCGCCATCGTGATCGCGCCGCGCACCCCGGCCAGCGAGGTGGCCAGCACGAGACGGAAGTTGGGCGTGTACACCTGGCGCCCGTGGCGCCGCGCCTTGAGCAGGGTCAGACGCAAGGACACCCAGACCCACACCAGGCGCAGCAGGATCAGGGCAAGGCTGATCGTGAGCGCCGTGCCCAGCAGCGACAGCGGCGTCATGCGCGCATCCGGCCCGGCCTCGCGCAGCGCGCGCTCGGCAATGTCGGGCAGCTGCTCGCCCAGCAGCACGAACATCACGCCGTTGAGGGCGAACTGCACCGTGTCCCAGACCACGGCGCGCCGCACGCGGGTGGTGGCCGAGGCGCGGCCGGACAGCTCGACATAGCTCATCGTGACGCCGGCGGCGACCGCGGCCAGGATGCCGGAGGCCTCGAGATGCTCGGCCGCGAGGTAGGCGCCGAAGGGAATCAGCAGGTTGACCAGGATCGGCGAGCCGGGCTCCTCCCCGAAGCGCGTATTCATGACGCGCTGGGCGAACGACACCGCCACCGTGATCGCCACCCCGCAACCGATACCCGCCAGCGCCATCCAGAGGAAGGTGAGCGAGGCGCTGGCCAGCGAAAAGGCGCCGGTCACGGCGGCGGCCACGGCGAAGCGGAAGCACACCAGGCCGGTGGCGTCGTTGAGCAGGGATTCCCCCTCGAGGATGTGCATCAGGCGGCGCGGCACCGGCACCCGCGCGGTGATCGAGGACACCGCCACCGGGTCGGTCGGGGCGACGATCGCGGCCAGCGCAAAGGCCACCGCCAGCGGCATGCTGGGGACCAGCCAGTGGATCAGGAAGCCGGCGCCGACGACGGTGAAGACGACCAGGCCGAGGGCCAGTTCGAGGATGGCGCCCTTGTCGCGAAACAGCCCGACCTTCGGGATGCGCCAGCCGTCGAGGAACAGCAGCGGCGGCAGGAACAGCAGGAAGAAGATTTCAGGGTCGAGCGCGACGCCGTGGCCGAATACGCCGGCAATCGTCGCGCCGAGCGCGATCTGCACCAGCGGCAGCGGCACGCCGAAGGGCAGCATGCGCACCAGGTAGCCGCTCCCGATCACCGCCAGCAGCATCGCCAGCACCAGGCCTACCGAATCCATGTCCTCTCCTGCAGGTTTACACTAAGGGTAGAGCCAGGATGATACGGGAGGGCGGGAGTGCGTGGCGGACAAGGCGGCTACCGCGGATGCTTCTCCGCCGCCGCCTCGGCCAGCAACTCCGACAGCTCCACCGTATTGACCGGCTTGACGATGTACTGGTCGAAGCCCGCCGCCATGGCCGCGTCGCGGTCCTGCTGGCGGCCGTAGCCGGTGGTGGCGATCAGCATGGCGTTCGTTGCCTGGGGCAGGCGGCGCAGGCGGCGCGCCAGTTCGTTACCGTCGAAGTCAGGCAGGCCGATGTCGAGCAGGCAGACGTCCGGCACGAAGACGCGCGCCACGTCGACCGCGACGGCACCGTTGTAAGCGATCTCCACTGTGTGGCCGGCGGCGCGCAGGAACAGCTGGAGCGTGTGCACCGCGTCCAGGTTGTCGTCCACCAGCAGCACCTTCAGGGGGTGCGCCGCCGCTTGCGCGTGGACGCCCGCCTGCGCCGTCGTCACCAGCACTTCCTGGGTATGGCGCGGCAGGCGTACCGTGAAGGTGCTGCCCTTGCCGGGGCCCGCGCTGGCGGCCTGCACGGTGCCGCCGTGCAGTTCGACCAGGCTCTTGGCCAGCGCCAGGCCCAGGCCGAGACCGCCCTGCGAGCGGTCCGGCGTGCGCTCGGCCTGGGTGAACAGGTCGAACACACGCGCCACCAGTTGCGGCTCCATGCCGATGCCGTCGTCGGCCACGGTCATCACATAGTCCGGCCCGTCCTGGCTGAGTTTCAGTTCGATGCGCCCGCCCTCGGGCGTGTACTTGGTGGCGTTGTTGAGCAGGTTGGCGACCACCTGCACAAGGCGCTTGTGGTCGCCCTTGACCGGCGCCGGGTCGGGCAGCAGGTCAAGCACGACGCTGTGGCGGCGGGTCGTGATCAGCGGGCGGATCTGCTCGGCCGCGTCGTCGATCACCTGGCGCAGGTCGAGCACCTGGGTCGAGATCGAGACCAGGCCGCGGGTGACGCGCGAAACGTCGAGCAGGTCGTCCACCAGGCCGGTCATGTGCTCGACCTGGCGCGCGATGATGGCGCAGGTCTGGGTGATCTGCGCATTGTCCGAGTGCAGCAGCTTGAGCAGGTGCGCGCCGGTGCTGATCGGCGCCAGCGGATTGCGCAGCTCGTGCGCGAGCATGGCCAGGAATTCGTCCTTGCGCTGGTCCGCGGCGCGCAGTTCGCGCTCGGCCTGGCCGCGCGCCGCTTCCTTCTTCTGCAGCGCCGCGGCCATCTCGTCGAGCGCCTCGGCCAGCTGGCCGATCTCCTCGCGCTCGTAGGGGATGCCCGAGCGCGCGTCGAGGTTGCCGGCGGCGATGCTGCGCGCGGTGTCCATAAGCTTGCGCACGCGCTGCACGATCAGCACGTCGCCCGCCAGCCAGGCCGCCAGCAGCGCCAGCATGGTGGTCGCGGCCAGGCCGATCAGCGACATCAGCTGGGCGCGGCGCGCCCCTGCCGTGACGGTTTCGACGGGAATGCCGATCGTGATCGTGTAGTCCGACAGCGAGGGGGCGCCCACGCGCGAAAAGGTATGCAGGCGCTCGACGCCGTCGAATTCGCTCAGGACAAGCGCCTTGCTGCCGGCGCTGCGCATGGCTTCGCGCAGCGTGCTCGAGACCTTGGTGCCGAACCAGCGCTCCGGGTCGGGCCGGCGCGAGATGATGGTGCCGTTCGCATCGCTCGTGACAAGCACCGAACCGGGCGGCAGGTTGATGTCGGCCACGAAGGTGTCGAGCGCCGCCAGGTCCATCGCCGCGAAGACGACGGCGACGACGCGGCCCGCGCGGTCGATCACCGGATAGGTGAGGTTGATGGTGTGGCGCCGGATGACGCGTCCGAACACGTAGTCGCCGGCGATGAAGCGGCGCTCGAGGATGGCGCGCTTGAAGTGGGTGCGGTCGCCCAGGTTCACCGGATGCAGCATCGGCACCGCGCTGCAGCTGACGTCGCCGTTCATCTGGATCAGCCCGAAGTTGGCGTAGCCCTCGTTGCGGTCGAGGACATCGGCCAGCAGCGCATTGCAGCGCGGCGTCTCGCCCAGCAGGTCGGGCACGCTGGCCAGGTCGACCAGGATCTGGCGCGCGCGCTCGACCGATTGCGCCTCGTTGGCCGCGGCCAGGTTGGTCAGGCGCCGCAGGTTGTCCTCGGAGGCCTCGATTGCCTGCTCGCGCTCGCGGATGCCGCCCAGGATCGTCATCAGGGCCAGCGGCAGGATCGCCAGTGCAACGAGCAGCATCAGGCGGCTGCGCAGGCTGCCGCTCCTGAAGAGTTGGCTGGCAATCATCGGTCCGCCACAGGGTCGGCTGCCAGGTCGGCCGCAATGCGATCGCCAAAGGCCACCAGCCGCCGCACGCCTTCCATCAGGGTGTAGACGTCGTCGCAAATGTAGCCGATGCGGATGAAGCCGGGCATGCCGAGCGCGTCGCCCGGCATGATGGCCACGCCTTCCTCGGCCAGCAGGGCTTCGGCGAAAGCTTCCGTATCGTGGGTGAGGGCGCGCACGTCGCCCCACAGGTAGGGCCCGGAATCCGGGCAATGCATGCGCATCCAGGGCAGCTCGCGCACATGGTGCAGCACCTGGTCGCGCCGGTCGCGGTATTCGTCGATCATGTGCTGCTGCACGCCGCAGTCGAAAGCGGCGACGGTCGCGACCTGGGCCAGGTGCGAGGTGGCCGCCGTGATCGGTCCCTGCAGCGTCTGCATTGCGCTGGCGATCTCTGGCGGAGCCAGCGCAAAGCCGAGGCGCCAGCCCATCATGGCATAGCTTTGCGAGGCCGAGAACAGCGTCACCACGCCGATCGCGCGCCAGTCGCACTGGGAGGCGAAGCTGGTGTGGACCGGGCCGAAGCTGAGGTGTTCGTAGCTTTCGTCGACGATCACCTGGGCGCCGATGGCCTCGACCCAGTCGGCCAGGTGCCCCAGCTCGTCCCGGTCGAACACCTTGCCGGTCGGGTTGTGCGGGTTGTTGATGATGACCAGGTCGGCCCGTGGACAGGCCGCCAGCGTCTCGGGCGTGATGTTCGCCGGCAGGTCGACCAGCAGCGGGCGCAGTCCGAGCAGCTGGCAGGTGGTGACATAGGCCGGCCAGTGCGGCCTGAAGATCAGGACGGTGTCGCCCGGATCGGTCATCGCGTACAGCGCCTCGTACAGCGCCTGCTTGGCGCCATTCGTGACGATGATTTCATTGGCCTCGGCCGGGATGCCGTTCTCGCGGCCGAGCTTGGCGCACAAGCTGCGGCGCACGTCGAGCGCGCCCGCGACACCCGTGTACGGCATGGTGCGCTCGTCCTGCACGGCGCGGGTTACGGCGTCGAGCACCGGGGACGGGGGAGAGAAGTGCGAGATCGCAATCGAGAAATCGATGATGCCCATGCCTTCGTTGCGGAAGGCTTCGACACGGCCATGCATGGCGGTTGTGGCGAGGGGGCGGGATGCGGCAATCCGGTGCGAGATCTTCATCTTATTGTGTACTGTAGGTAAATGGGCCCAACTGTGTCTCGCGTGGCTTCTCCATGCCACAAACGTTTCTTGATTGTACTAAATATTTGCTCAGGGGCGAGCGCGAACCGAACCAAGCGAGCTGTTCCGTTTCCTGCGTGTCGAAACGCCCACAAGGCGGGCGCGTCGGATTGGCGCGAGCGAGCGCCATGCGGGGAGGGTTTCTGGTACGGTGGTTGCAACTGCAACAATGGAGCGAACATGAATAATCAGATCGTGCGTATGCTGCCCAGCTTCGAGGCGGCCGAGCAGGCGCGCAAGGGCTTGCTGGCAGAAGGTTTCGATGGCAACGGCATCGATATCAAGGTGACCACCGACGAAGCAGGTCCCGCCGAGAGCAATTTCTATGTGGGCGACTCGCCTGCAGTCAAAGGCGGGACCGATTACGAGGACGTCTTCAAGCCCGCCGAACGCGGCGACCTGTGCATGATGGTCGTGACGGTAGCCAACGCATCCCAGCTGGAACGCGCGGCCGCCATCCTCGATCACAACGGCGCCTTCGACGCCGATCCCGCGCACAATCCGCCGGGCCGGGCATAAGGGTTCGCGCCAGTTAACTCCAGCTCAGGTCGGTCTTGCTGAGAGGTAGCTCGCGCACGCGCTTTCCGGTCGCCGCAAAGATCGCGTTGCAGACGGCCGGCGCCAGTGGCGGCAGTACCGGTTCGCCCAGGCCCGTCACCGGGTAATCGGTCTTCAGGAAATGCATCTCGATCTTCGTCGGCGTGTCCGGCATGCGCAGCAGCTTGTAGTCGTGGAAGTTGCTCTGCACGATGCGGCCCTTGTCGATGTCCAGTTCCGGGTACATCAATGTCGACAGGCCGTCGATCACCGAGCCCTGCACCTGATTCTCCGCGCCGCTGAGGTTGACGATCTGGGCGCCAATGTCGGTTACCACGACCACGCGGTCCACCTTCAGCTCGCCAGTTTTCGAGACCGTCACCTCGGCCACTTCGGCCACGTAGCCGCGGTGGCTGAAGTGGAAGGCCACGCCGGCTCCTTGCCCGCGCGCGAACTTGCGCTTGCCCCAGCCGGATTTTTCCGCCACTTCCCGTAAGACGTTGCGCATGCGCGCCACGTTATACGACTGGCCGCGCTCGCCGGTACCGGGCACGATGTCCTTGTCGCCCAGCAGTTCGAGGCGGAAGGCGACCGGATCGCGTCCGCCCGCATGGGCCAGCTCGTCGATAAAGCTGTGGAATACCCAGGAAAAGACATTGCTGCCGGGCGCGCGCCACGGTCCCATCGGGATCCGGCATTCGAGCGCGGTTTGCTCGAGCAGGCAGTTGGCGAGCCAGCGGCCCGGGAACTCGTCGCCCGACAGGCTGCCGCCGCTACCCGGCTGCAGGATGCTTTTGCCCTCGCGCTCGATGCGGTTGGCAAAGGTGACGAAGTGGTTATGCCAGCCGACCAGCTTGCCATTCGCGTCGACACCGCCGCGCAGGTGGTGGAACCCGCCAGGGCGGAAATGGTCGTGCTGCAAGTCGTCTTCGCGGGTCCAGGTCAGTTTTACGGGCGTGCCGACCTTTTGTGCGATCGCCGTCGCTTCGACGATGAAGTCGGAACTCAGGCGCCGGCCGAAGCCGCCGCCGCTGCGGATGATGTGCAGCGTGATCTTTTCTTTCGGAATACCGAAGGTCGTCGTCACCAGCGCCTGGCCGGAGCCCGGGTTCTGGGTCGGCGCCCACAATTCCAGGGTGCCGTCGGCCGGCTTGAACCAGGCCGTGCAGTTCTGCGGTTCCATGCTGGCGTGCGAAATGAACGGGTAGGTGTAGCTCGCCTCGACCGTTTTCGCCGCACCGGCAAAGGCTGCGGCCACGTCGCCATCCTTGCGCAGGACCGTCGTGCCCGGCTTGCCGGCGGCAGCCTTGGCCTGGGCGGCAAAATCCGACCAGCTGTGATTCGCGCCCGGGCCTTCATCCCACTTCACTTCAAGCTGGCGCCGTGCCTTGAACGCGGCCCAGGTCGAGGTGGCGACGATCGCCACGCCCGGACGCAGGCCGTTCAGGTTGGCGTTGCCTTCGACGATGAACGCATCCTTGACGCCGGGCAGCGCCTTGATCGCGTCCAGGTTGGCGCTGACGGGTTTGCCACCCAGTACCGGGCACTTCACGTAGACGGCATACAGCATGCCGGGCAATTGCACGTCGATGCCGAACAGCGGCTTGCCGCTGACGATGGCCGCGTTGTCGACGCCGCCGATGCGCGTGCCGAGCAGGGTAAAGGTGGCCGGGTCTTTCAGCGTGACCGTTGCCGCGTCGGGCACCGGCAGGCTGAGCGCGGCCGGCACCAGGGCGCCGTAGCCGAGCTTGCGTTTCGTCGGGCCGTGGTGGATGGCGCCATGCGCGGCGCTGCATTCGGAGGCCGGTACTTTCCAGATCTGGGCCGCGGCTTGCACCAGCATGGTGCGCGCAGTCGCGCCGAGGCGGTGGAACTCGTTGTAATTGTTCGGGGTCGAGGTCGAGCCGCCCGCGCCCTGGCTGCCATAGGCGGGGTTCAGGTCGCCCTGGACGATGCGCACGTCGCGCCAGTCGATCTCGAGTTCCTCGGCGATGATCATCGGCAGCGAGGTCTTGATGCCCTGGCCGATTTCCGGCTGCTTGGAGATGAGGGTGACGATGCCGTCACGGCCGATGCGGATGAAGACGCTGGGCGTGAAGGGCGCGTTCGCCGGCGTGCCGGCGCTCGTGGCGGCTGCAGTGGCCGCATTGGCGAACACTGCCGCTGGAGCGAGGCCGATGAAGAGGGCGCCGGCCGTGCTGGTGCCGAGGAAGCGGCGGCGCGCAGGAGACAGTGGGACACTCATTTCTTGCCCTTTCCATTGCTGGCGATCTCGGCGGCGCGGTGGATGCCGGCGCGGATGCGGGTATACGTGGCGCAGCGGCACAGGTTGCCGGCCATCGCCTCGTCGATCTGAGCGTCGGTCGGACGCGGGTGCTGCTTGAGCAGGGCGCAGGCGCTCATGATCTGACCCGACTGGCAGTAACCGCACTGCGGGACGTCCAGCTCCTGCCAGGCTTGCTGGAGCGGATGCTGGTGCTCCCTGTGCAGGCCCTCGATGGTCGTGATTTTCTGGTTGCCGAGGCTCGAAACCGGCATCAGGCAGGATCGGGTTGGCGCACCGTCGATGTGCACGGTACAGGCGCCACACTGGCCCGCGCCGCAGCCATACTTGGCGCCGACCAGGCCGAGCCCATCGCGCAGGGCCCACAGCAGCGGGGTGTCCGCCTCGACGTCGACCGTTTGGCGCTTGCCGTTGATGTTCAGCGTGTATTTACTCATGTCTCTTCCTTGCCTGATGACAAACCTTGAGCATCCTACCAAAATGCTGCACGGAAGCGGTGGCTGGAAGAAAGTTTATTGTTGGGGAATTGTTGCAGGGGAGGGGCAGTGCTGGAGGGCAGGAACGACAACGCCGGCATGAAGCCGGCGTCGATTTGGCAGGGGCCACTTGCAACGGCGCCGCTAAATCCCTTCCGGATAAGTCTCCGGCGGTTCTCCCGAATGCCAGCCGCTGGTGGCGTCGAGCGGGGTCAGCGCTTCGGTCTGGTCGATGTGGATGACCGCGTCGAATTGCTGCGCCATCTGGGCGTCGAAGTAATGGCTTTGGCGTTCGGTGCGCGGCAGGTAGAGCACGCCGATCGCGCGTTCCAGGCGCCGCTCGAGCAGCAGGCGACGTACCGGGCTCTCTTCGCGCAGGTTCAGGTAGAAACGTTCCCGTCCCGCCGCATGCAGCAGTTCTTCGTAGCTGCCGGCGATGCCGGGCCGCACCCGCTTGCGCTCGGCCGGGCCATCCCACTCGGAGGCGGCCGTGACGTGCCCCTGGTAAGTCGAGAAGCCGATCAGGCAGGTTTCGCCGGGGTAGGCCTTGCGGGCAAGCTCACCGACATTCCATTCGCCCAGGTTCCCCATGTAGGTCGCGCGGGCGTCGCCGATGTGCGAATTGTGTTCCCAGACGACGATCTTGGCCGGCGTGCCGTCTTTCGACAGGTGGCGGGTGAGCGCGTCGAGCGTTTCGGCCATGTGGCTGTCACGCAGGTTCCAGGACGATACCCGGCCACGGAACATGGTGCGGTAGTACTCCTCGGCGTTCTTCACCAGGCGCGCGTTCTGCTGCGCGTAGAAGAAGGCGTCTTCGGAGAAGTTTTCAGATGCGGCGCCGTCGGCCTGCATATAGTCCAGGGCGCGCTGCTGCAATTCCTGCAGTTGGGCCAGCACGCCCTGCTGGCAGGATTCGGACAGGCCGACGCCGGTGGCGTAGCCGTAATGCTGGCTGTCTTCGTCGTAATGGTCGAAGCAGGCGTAGCGCTGCCGGGCTTCCTGCGCCGCTGCCGGGTCGACCCGCTCGAGGTAGTTCAGCACCTCGCGCACGGAGGTGAACAGGCTGTACAGATCGAGACCGTAGAAACCGACCTTCGGCCCGGCCTGCACGCCCGCGTTATGGCCGCGCAGCCAGTCGACGAAGTTGGCGACATCGGTATTGCGCCACATCCAGGCCGGGAAGCGCTCGAAGCCCGACAGGGCCTCGTTCGCCGTCCGGTCCTGCCCCTCGCCGCGCACATAGCGGTTGACGCGGTAGGCGTCCGGCCAATCGGCCTCGACCGCCACGGCCGTGAAGCCCTTCTCGCGGATCAGGCGCTGGGTGATGCGCGCCCGTTCCTCGTAGAACTCGTGGGAGCCGTGGGTCGCTTCGCCGAGCAGCACGAAGCGGGCGTCGCCCACGAGCTCGAGCAGGGCGTCGTAGTCGCCCGGCCCGCCGTCAAGCGGGTGGGCGGCTGCCGCCAGGACGGCTGCGCTGATCTCGATCGCAGCGGTCATGAGGTCAGTGCAGGAAGCGGCTGCCGGACTTTTCGCGGCGGGCTGCGTCGTGCGGAATGACGCCACGCTCGATGAAGTGCTTCATGCGCGCCAGGTCGTCGTCCATCTGGCGTTTCGGGTCCGAGCCGAGCAGGGCCGCGATCCCATGGCCGAGCTTGCCGGCAGGCGGCGTGTACGACAGCCGCACCGTGGCGAGGGTGCCGCCGCGGTAGGGCTCGAAGCGGACCGAGCCGGAGTTCTGGATCTCGGCGTCGGGTTCGCTGCGCCACGCCAGGCGGCGACCCTTCACCTGTTCGGTCAGCATGGAGTCGAATTCGAACTGGGTACCGGCGGGACCCTGGACCACCCAGTGCGAACGACGGCGGCCCAGGTCGCGCACTTCGACCACGTGCGACATAAAGCGCGGGAAGTTTTCGTAGTTGTTCCACAGGTCGTACACCTCGTCGGGCGAGGCATCGATGCGGATCGATTTTTCTACGATGATGGGGTCGCCGCTGCTGTAGCCGCTGCCGCTGCCGAGGCCCAACAGGCTGGAGAGCCCGCCGCCGCCGCTGCGCGTGGCGAGCGCCAGGCCGGCCAGGCCGAGGGCAGCAGCAATCGGCGAACGGCGCATCAGGCCGAACAGGCTGAGCAGGCCGCCGCCGACCACGGCCGGGTTGCGCAGCAGTGCGGAGATGTCGTCGCGGTCTTCCAGGTGCAGCGCGCCCATGGCCTTGCCGGCGGCCTGGCTGGCCATGCGGCTGAAGCGGGAGGCGGCGGCATCGGCGCGGGCCGTTGCCTCATCGGCGGCGCGCGAGGCGCTGCGCGATGCGCTGTCGTAGGTGTTCTCCAGCGCGCGGCTGGTACTGCCGTTCGGCTTGGCCGATTCATAGGCGCGGCTGGCGCGCGAGCTCGTTTCGTCGAGCATCTTGCTGGCGCCGGTGGTCGCGTCGTCGATCAGGTCGCTTGCAGCGCTGCCGGCGTCACGCGCCGCCGTGCCGATGCGCTCGCCAATGCCATGCAAGGCATTGCCCAACACACTGCCGGTACGCGAGCCAGCGGTGCGGAGCGCCGCGGTCGAGTTCGAACGGCGGGCGCTGCCGCGGTCCGGATCGAGCATGTACATCAGCAGCGCGCCGGCGGCTGCGCCGCCCAGCATTTTGGCCAGGTCGCCTGGTTGCAGGTCGAGGCTGCTGTCGGTAGGGGTGATGTGTTGTCGCATGTTCTTTCCTCTCTGATTACTGGTTAGGTGTGGAACCGGCGATCGGCCTGGCTGCGCCAGGCCATCGCCAGCAAGTCCTGCACTTCCTCGTCGCTCGTTTGATCGAACGAGTCATACCACTGGCTGACCGCCCGAAAGCGCAGCGGTGCCACCAGGCAGACGAGCTCGTCTACCAGCGGCGCCAGCGACGCCAGCGTCTCCGGCGGGGCCACCGGCACCGCCACAATGACGCGCGCCGCACCGCGGCCGCGCGCCACTCTGGCGGCCGCCAGCATGGTCGAGCCGGTGGCGATGCCGTCGTCTACCAACACCACGTCCCGGCCAGCCAATGCCGGCTCCGGGCGCTCCTTCCGGTACAGGCGTTCGCGCCGCCCGATCTCGGCCAGTTCGCGCGCGGCGATCGCCTCGACCTGCGCCTGCGTAACGCCCATCAAGCCGGGCACGCCCGGCTGCAATACCTGCACGCCGCCGCTGCCGACGGCGCCGATGGCGTACTCGGGCTGGCCCGGCATGCCGAGCTTGCGCACCAGCAGGATGTCAAGCTCCAGGCCGAGCGCCATCGCCACTGCGAAGGCAACCGGCACGCCACCGCGCGGCAAGCCCAGCACGATCGTATCGGGCCTGTGCACTGCGTTTCCTCCCTTCGCGCCAAGCGCCATGGCAAGCAGCTTGCCGGCTTGCGCGCGGTTCTTGAAGCGTGCCAGTTCAGCCATCTCGATCGGTCCCGATCAGCCCGGCACATCAGCCCGGTACTACAGTGGCCGGGCGGCCCAGCCCTGAAACACGGCAGGCCGCCGGTCCACCACAAGCGCTGCGCAACAGGTGCCGTATGACGCACGCCGCAGCACCCGCCGCAGCATCGGCCGCTACGCCCTTACTGGATCTGCAGCCGCTTCGCCTCGCTGCCCTGTTTCTTCGGCAGCGTCAGGTGGAGGACACCGTTTTCCAGCTTGGCCTGCGCGGTTGCGTCGTCCACTTCGGACGGCAAGGTAAAGCTGCGCATGAACTTCCGTGCTGAGCGTTCAGAATAAACCACGTTTTCACCCTCGCGTCGCTCGTTTGCCTTGCGGCATTCTCCTTCGATCGTGATGCGGTCATGATCGATGGCGACTTTCAGGTCCTCCTTCTCCACGCCCGGCATTTCAGCCTGGATTTCATAAGCGCCTTCGTTCTCGGTCAGGTCGAGCCGGGGGATGCTGGCGTTGGCGTCGAACCAGCGGCTGCCGCCCTGGGCCAGTGGTGCGAAGAAGTCCTCGAACATGGTTTCGACAAGACGGCCGAACTGATCCTCGGCCACGCTCGGCCGATAGGTCGACAGTGGCGTGCTGCCTCGTCTGATGAGATTCATGGTATGTCTCCTTTCCTCGCAATGAAGATTGCGGCATGGCGCCGCACCTGATTTATAGGGCAGCGCAGGCCGGAATTCAAGGCAGGCTGAAAGGAGAGGGAAGCCCCCGGTGCGGGGGCTTTGCGCGAGGGCAGAAACTATGC
Organism: Massilia niabensis; assembly: GCF_042655085.1. Taxonomy (NCBI): domain Bacteria; kingdom Pseudomonadati; phylum Pseudomonadota; class Betaproteobacteria; order Burkholderiales; family Oxalobacteraceae; genus Massilia; species Massilia niabensis. The sequence continues at coordinate 54,854 of NZ_JBHSMU010000014.1, forward strand.
AACCGACCGGAACCGACAGGTCTTGTCGTGGTCGCGCAGGACGGTGAAAAAGGGCCGGACCGGGGCGCGTCAGCCGGGCTGGCGAAGCTGGCCGGCGTGGAAGCGCAGGTGGTCTTCCATGAAAGTCGAGATGAAGTAATAGCCGTGGTCGTAACCCGCATGGCGGCGCAGCGTGAGTGGCTGGCCCGCCGCCTGGCAGGCGGCCTCGAATGCCTCGGGGTTGAGTTGCTCGGCCAGGAATTTGTCCGCCAGGCCCTGGTCGACCAGGATGCCGCCGGGGAAACGCACCGGGCCGTCGGCCACCAGTTCGGTGGCGTCGTGCGCGCGCCAGGCCGCCCGGTCCGGGCCGAGGTAGCCCCCGAAGGCTTTTTCACCCCAGGGGCAGCGCGACGGCGCGGCGATCGGCGCAAAGGCCGACACGGAACGGAACAGGCCGGGATGGCGCAGCGCGATCGTCAGTGCGCCATGCCCGCCCATCGAGTGGCCGAAGATGCCGCAGGGCGCCGCATCCCCTCCGAATTCGCGCAGCACCAGTTCGCGCAATTCGAGGATGTAGCTGTACATGCGGTAGTGGCGCGCCCAGGGCTCCTGGACGGCGTCGACGTAGAAACCGGCGCCGACGCCGAAGTCCCAGCTGTCGGTCTCGCCCGGCACGCCGGCGCCGCGCGGGCTGGTGTCCGGCGCGACCAGGATGACGCCTTCCTGGGCCGCCACGCGCTGGGCGCCGGCCTTGATCATGAAGGTCTCTTCGGTGCAGGTCAGGCCGGCGAGGTAGAACACGACGGGCAGGCCATCCTGCGGCAGCGGCTGGCTAGCGAAGCCCGGCGGCAGGTACACCGAAAACCGCATCGGCAGCCCGATGGCCGCTGCGTCGTGCTGGTAGAAACGCTGGACGCCGCCGAAGCAGGTGTGTTCGCTGAGCAGTTGTAGCATACGGGTCTCCTTGGTGGTCGATACTGCAAGTATGCCATTCTGAACACGGCTTTGTCAGGCGCCGCCGCTGCTTGAGTGCTGCTTAAACGATACCGGATGCGCCTAGCAGGGCGCCCAGGCCGAGTACCCACAACAGGTGCAGCCTGGTGCGCCAGATGACCAGGCAACTGCCCAGTGCCAGCAGCCACAGCGGCCAGTCGCCGCGTTCGCCGCCGGCCGAGGTCGCCAAAATCCAGCTCGTCGCCAGCAGCAAGGCGATGACGACCGGCGCCATGCCCTGCTTGAAGGCGCGCACGGCGCGCAGTTCGCGGTTGCGGTGGCCCCATTGCGCAACCTGGTAGGTGAAGACGGTCGAGGGCAACAGGATGCCGGTCATCGTCGTGAGCACGCCGAGCCAGGCGGCGAAGGTGCTGCCCGCATTCATGCCGACCTTCCAGCCCATCAGCGCGACAAACAGCACATTCGGCCCGGGCGCCGCCTGCGCGATGGCGACCGCGTCGTTGAACTGGGCCTGGGTCAGCCAGCCCTGCTGCTCGACCAGGAAGCGGTGCATCTCGGGCACCATCGAGATGGCCCCGCCGAAGGACATCGCCGAGAGCAGCAGGTAGTGGCCGAACAGGTTGAGCCAGTCGTACCAGCCAAGGGTAATGTCGATGGTATTCATGTCTGCCTCATGCGCGCATGCGGCGCCAGGTCAGCACGAAGCCCAGGCCGCCGAGGCCGAGCAGCACATACACGAGCGGCAGGCGCACCAGCGCCACCAGCACAAAGGCCGCCAGGGCGATCGCGATGGAGACGAACAGCGGCAGCGGATGGCGCAGCAGGCTGCGGCCGAGCTTGAGCCCGGCCGCGGCGATCAGGCCGGCCGATACGGCGGCCATGCCGCGCAGGGCGCCGGCCACTTGCGGGTTGTCGGCAAAGCGGGCGTGCACGGTCGCCAGCAGCAGCACCACGACCAGCGGTATCGCGAGCATGCCGGCGAGCGCCGCCAGGGCGCCGCGCAGGCCGAAATAGCGCGCGCCGATCATCATCGACAGGTTGACGACGTTCGGCCCCGGCATGATCTGCGCCACCGCCCAGTCCTCGATGAATTCTTCCTCGCTCAGCCAGCGCTTGCGCTCGACGAGTTCGCGCTGGACGACGGCGAGCACGCCGCCAAAGCCCTGCAGGGCAAGCAGCGTGAAGGCGACGAACAGGTCGAACAGGGACGAGGGGCGCGGATGGTTGGACGTGGAGGCGGACGCCGGAGGAAAAGGACTCATCCCGCCATTATCGCGCCGGCGCGGCCTGCCTGGCAATTATCCGCCGCCGATCCCCCGCATGACGCGTCCGCTGCCGCCGCATTGCGGGCAGGATCTGCCGTCGCCGAGCTTGCCGCTGCCGGCGCAGGCCTCGCACACATCTTCACCGGCGCCGGGCGTGCCGGGTGCGGCTTCGTCGCCGGGATTCAGGTCGGGTTCGGGAGTCGTGGTCATGGGTTCCTCGCAAGGTGGCGTTGAAGGTAGTGTGAAAGATGGTATCAAGTGTGGACTTGACTACCTGGCCATTCTAGGCCGCTCGCTTGCCTGGTGGCGCACTGGTCGCGGCAACCCGTCTGTACAACTTTTTGCTGTTTTCAATAGGAACTTGACATTGACATTGCGGTCGTTTGATGAATACTCAATCGCAACGGAATTCCACCACGACAGAGCGAGGCCACAATGACCTTAACCGCAGTCGACACAGTCGATTTCTCCTTCCAGAGTGCCCCGGCGACGGGCGAGGCCCGGCGCGACGCGCGCCAGCGCATGATCGTCGATGACGCCATTGCGTTGCTCGGCAGCAGCAATATCATGTCTGCCTTCGAATACCTGCGTGCCCGCGATATCGGCATTCACGTCATCGAACGGGTGCTGCTCGAGCCGATGCAGCGCCGCTCCAGGGCATAAAGTTTCTTTGAATCCACGAAATTCGATATAAGACTGTCATTTTTGTGGCACTTGGACAAGTGCGGTTATACACAAAAATTTCGTTTTTTTATCAAAGCAGGCTATTCAGCTACCTCCGCACAAGTGCGTGCAAGTCCTTGATTTTTCGTAGTTTGGGCACTGCTAGAGGAACGGGCAGTTTGTTGAAACCCGCATCCTGACGCGTTTGCGCCGTGTCAAGCCCTACCTTTTCCACAAAGTTATTCACAGACTTTGTGGATATCTGAAAAAGCGCTTTGTTTCCCGCCACTTAGCATCGAAGCGTCGCGTGCTACGTGAAGTTGGCTCAAGCGTGGTGCATCTTTTCACTGTTCGGATTGCCTGTTGGGATTGCAAAATGTACTTGCTAGCCGATACTGGACAAATGTACAGTTGCGTTGTTTCCCCAACACCCTCCGTCCATGCCCGCCGCTTTCGCTCCTGCTTCCGCTCCCGTCCCCGCCGCCGTTCCCGTCCCGGATGATCCCTTCGCCAGCCTGAACGCCGAGCAAAGGGCGGCTGTCGAGCATGATGTCGGCGCCGCGGCGCCGCGTCCGCTGCTGGTGGTGGCAGGCGCTGGTTCGGGCAAGACGAATACGCTGGCGCACCGCGTGGCGCGGCTGATCCTGGCCGGCGCCGACCCGCAGCGCCTGCTGCTGCTGACTTTTTCGCGGCGCGCCGCCAACGAGATGACCCAGCGCGCCGGTAATGTGCTGCATCGCGTATTGCAGCCGATCGTGGGGGGGGGCGGCCAGGGGATTACCACGCTGCCGTGGGCCGGCACCTTCCACAGCATCGGCGCGCGCCTGCTGCGCGAGTTTGCGGGGCGCATTGGCCTGGACGAATCGTTCACCATCCACGACCGCGGCGATTCCGAGGACCTGATGGGCATGGTGCGCCACGAGATCGGCCTGACCGGTACCCAGAAGCGCTTTCCGCTGAAGGGCACCTGCCTGTCGATCTATTCGCGCGTGGTCAATTCGCGCGACCCGCTCGGCGTGGTCCTGCAAAGCACCTTTCCCTGGTGCTGCGAGTGGGAAGACGAGCTGAAACGCCTGTTCGGCGCCTATGTCGATGCCAAGCAGGAGCAGAACGTGCTCGACTATGACGACCTGCTCCTGTTCTGGGCCGAGATGGCGTCCGATCCGGAACTGGGGCCGGAAATTGGCGCGCTGTTCGACCATGTGCTGGTCGACGAATACCAGGACACGAACCGCCTGCAGGCAGCCATCATCACCGGCATGAAGCCCGACGGGCAGGGCGTCATGGTGGTAGGCGACGACGCCCAGTCGATCTATTCCTTCCGCGGGGCGACAGTGCGCAACATCCTCGATTTTCCCGGACAATTCTCGCAGCCGGCCGAGCTCATCACCCTGGAGCGCAATTACCGCTCGACCCAGCCGATCCTGGCGGCGTCGAATGCCCTGATTGCCGCGGCACTGGAACGCCACGCCAAGACGCTGTGGACCGACAAGGCGGCGACGGGCCTGCCGCAACTGGTGCTGATCCCGGACGAAGCCGAGCAGGCGCGCTGGGTCTGCAGGCGCATCCTCGAGCAGCGCGAAGCGGGCATCAAGCTGACGCAGCAGGCGGTGCTGTTTCGCGCCGCCAGCCACAGCGCGGCGCTGGAGCTCGAACTCATGCGCCGCAATATCCCGTTCGTGAAATTCGGCGGCCTGAAGTTCCTGGAAGCCTCGCACATCAAGGATGTGCTGGCCGTGCTGCGCTTTGCCCAGAACCCGAACGGGCGCATGGCGGGCTTTCGCGTCCTCCAGCTGATCCCTGGCATCGGCCCGGCCACGGCGACGCGCCTGCTGGATGCGGTGGCGGAGGCGCCGGAAGCGCTGGCGGCCGTCGAAGCCTTCGAGGTGCCGGCCAGGAGCCGCGGCGACTGGGACGCCTTCGTGACGCTCTACCGGCACCTGCGCACGCCCGGCCTGCGCTGGCCGGCCGACATCGAGCTGGTCAAGAACTGGTACCTGCCGCACCTCGAGCGCCTGCACGACGATGCCCAGGCGCGCGCGGCCGACGTCGAGCAGCTGGCGCAGCTGGCCGGCGGCCATGGGTCGCGCGAGACCTTCCTCGCCGAGATCACGCTCGACCCGCCCGAGGCCACCAGCGACCGCGCCGGGCCGCCGCTGCTCGACGAGGATTACCTGATCCTGTCCACCATCCATTCGTCCAAGGGCCAGGAGTGGACATCGGTGCACGTGCTGAACGTGGTCGACGGCTGCATTCCGTCGGACATGAGCACCGGCAGTGCCGAGGACATCGAGGAAGAGCGGCGCCTGCTGTACGTGGCCATGACGCGCGCGAAAGAGCACCTGCACCTGGTGGTGCCGAACCGCTTCTTCATCAAGCAGCAGGCGCAGATGGGCGACCGCCACGTGTATGCGGCGCGCACGCGTTTCGTCACGCCGGCCATGCTCAAGCATTTCGAGGAATGCGTCTGGCTCAACGCCGAGACGGCGCAGTCGAAGAAACCCATGCCGGAGAGCGTCAGGATGCTGGTGCGCGACCGGGCGAGGAATGCTTGGAAATAAAGGCTGGAAATGAGCCTTGGAAATAAGGCACGGAAAATGACCCCAAAGTAGTTTCGACAGGGGACTTATCCCCCGATGTAGGACTTTGTAGGAATTTGCTGATGCCGAGTTCGCCTGACGCAAATATGCGTGTGCAAGTCCTTGATTTATAAGGGCTTCGTTTTTGCCTTCAGAATGGGCATTTTGTTGAAACCCGCATCAATACTGCGGTTGCGGCTTGTCAAGTGGCGCTTGTCCACATAGTTATCCACATTTCTTGTGGATATCAGGTGAAAACCAATAAAATCAAAGGCTTAAGCTCTGCCGTTTGCGATTGAACAAGCTCGACAGTGGAACCGGGGTCGTATGCGTCCTGAGTGAAATTGCAACACCTGGATGCGCCCGGGTAAACGATTTCAGCCCGGGCTGGCGCCGGCCAGCTTCGTCAAGCGCTCGAGTTCGGCCAGGAAGCGCTCGCAGGCCAGCGCCGGCGCCCACGGTTCCCACGGGGTGCCGCCGTAGACGGCAACCAGCGGGTCGTCCTCGAGCACGGCGGCCTGGATCTTGAGCGTACGCCGCACTTCCTCGCGCGACCAGCCGGCCACGTGCACGGCCTCGCTGGCCGCGGCCTGGCGGTCGGCGCGCTTGTGGCGCGCATGCTCGCCGCTGGTCCAGGAGGGCAGGCCGTAGCGCAGGAACACCACGTGCTCGAGCCGTCGGCTCAGGGCGCGGAAACCGTCGCCCAGGAAGGGTTTGATGACCGAGATCGCGTCGAAGCCGAGCAGGCCTTCCTCGGCGTCGTGCAGCAGTTCGCGCAGCTCAAGCAGGGGATCGATCCGGCCCCCGAGCTCGGCGCGCTGCAGCAGCATCACGGTGATCGAATGCTGGGCCACCGACAGCGGCAGCGGCCACGCCGAATGGCCGCCCCAGCGGTAGGTGCGGGCCAGGCCGAGCGCGAGGTCGGCATCGTCCCAGTCGAACGGGGTCGGGTTCAGCAGGTCGAGCCGTTTGCCCGACGGCATGCGCACCCAGGCGCGTTGCTGGATCATCGGTCGGCGCGAAGTGTTGTCGTCATGCTGCAATTTTACACATCGGGCCGCATGGCGTTGCACCCGGAGAGCGGAACCGGGACGTCTTGATCTATGCGAACATGATTGCGGGGCGCCGCCAATACACTTGGCCGGTTGCGACTCTTCAGGAGAACGCCGTGGATGGAGCAGTGAAGCGGTTCGATGGCAGCCTGGATTGCAGGATGGATTGTGATGCGCTGATCGTCGGCGGCGGCATCAACGGCACGGCGATCGCGCGCGACGCCGCCGGCCGCGGCCTGCGCGTCGTGCTGTGCGAAAAGGACGACCTGGGCGCGCATACTTCGTCGGCGTCGAGCAAACTCATCCACGGCGGCCTGCGCTACCTCGAGCATTACGAATTCGGCCTGGTGCGCAAGGCCCTGATCGAGCGAGAAACGCTGTTGCGCTGCGCGCCGCACATCATGCGCCCGCTGCGCTTCGTGATGCCGCACGAGGAGGGCAAGGGGCCGGGCGCGCGGCCGGCCTGGCTGATCCGCGCCGGGCTTTTCCTCTACGACCGCCTGGCGCGGCGCGAATTCCTGCCCGCCTCGCACGCCATTGACCTGCGCAGCCACCCGGCCGGGGCCCCGCTGCAGCCCCGCTTCACGCGCGGCTTCATGTATTCCGATGGCTGGGTCGACGACGCCCGGCTGGTGGTGCTCAACGCGCTCGATGCGCACGAACGCGGCGCCACCATCCTCACCCATACCCGCTGCGCGCCGCCGCAGCGCGATGCCGACCGCTGGAAGGCGACGCTGGAAGGGCAGGGGCGGCGCCTGCAGGTCACGGCGCGCTGCCTCGTCAACGCGGCCGGGCCCTGGGCGGCGCGCTTCCTGCAGGGCGCCAAGGGTAGAGCGAACCCAGCGGACGCCACGCGCGCGCTGCGCCTGATCAAAGGCAGCCATATCGTGGTGCCGCGCCTGTTCGCGCATCCGCACGCCTACATCTTCCAGCACCCGGACGGGCGCATCGTGTTCGCGCTGCCGTATGAAGAGGCGTTCACGCTGATCGGCACCACCGACATCGACTACCGCGGCGACCTCGACAAGGTGGCGATCAGCGCCGAGGAAACCGCCTACCTGTGCCAGCTCGCGAACCGCTATTTCGCGCAGCGCATCACGCCCGCTGACGTCGTCTGGAGCTATTCCGGGGTGCGCCCGCTGGTCGAGGATGCCGCCGCCCATGCCTCGGCCGCCACGCGCGATTACCGGCTCGAGCTTGACGCCTCAGTGGGCAGCACAAGCGCACCGCTGCTGTCCGTATTCGGCGGCAAGATCACCACCAGCCGCAAGCTGGCCGAGCATGCGGTCGACCAGCTTGCGGCAGCGCTCGGCCACAGGGCGCCGGCATGGACCGCGAATGCCTGCCTGCCCGGCGGCGACCTGTTCGGCGCAACACCCGGCAAGCGCGGCGTGCTGGAGTCCGGTGCATGGACGGCGCGCCAGGCGGCGCGCTATCCGTGGCTGCCGCCGCAGCTCGTCGAGCGCTACGGCCGCGCCTATGGCACCCGCATCGACACCTTGCTGGCTGCTTGCGGCAGGCTGGCCGACCTCGGGCAGGAGGTCGTGCCCGGCCTGTACGAGGCCGAGCTGCGCTATCTCATGCAGCACGAATGGGCCTGCAGCGCAGCCGACATCCTGTGGCGGCGCACCAAGCTGGGCCTGCACCTGGCGCCTGCCAGCGCCGCCATCCTGGACGAGTGGATCGCCGCCCGCCAGCCGGCGCCGGTGCTGTAAACCGGGCGCGCCAGATGGGCTATTATTCTTCGGACAAACAACAACCTGAAGGAGACCCATGAAACTCTACATCAGCTCCCATGCGCCCAACCCGCGCCGGGTCAGCATGTTCATCCTCGAAAAAGGCATCACCGGCATCGACACCGTGACGATCGACATCCTCAAGGGCGAGCAGCGCACGGAAAGCTTTTTGGCCAAGAACCCGCTCGGGCGCGTGCCTGCGCTGGAATTCGACGACGGCCGCGTGCTGAGCGAAACGCGGGCGATCTGCACCTGGCTCGAAGGGCGGCACCCGGAGCCGAACCTGATGGGTATCGACTACGAGGAGCGCGCCTTCATCGAGATGACGGACCGCCGCATGGAACTGCACCTGCTGCTCGAGACCGCGCACAGCGCCCGCCACACCCACCCGGCACTGGCGCCCCTGGAGCAGCCCCAGTTCAAGGACTACGGCGCCGCCCAGGCCGACAAGATGCGCATCACGGCGCGCTGGCTCGACCAGGTGCTGGCGCGCCAGCCGTATGTCGCGGGCGAGCGCTTCACGATTGCCGACATCACGGCCTTCTGCGCGATCGAGTTCGCGCGCGGGCTGTTGAAATTCCGGCCGGGCGAGGAGGGGATGGCGCACCTGCAGGCCTGGCGCGACCGGATTGCCGAGCGGCCGAGCGCGGTCGGGTCGAAATAAGCGGCAAAAAAAAAGGGCGGCATCATCGCCGCCCTCCATCCTGCATCTCTTCTTACCCCACCCGCCGATACCACGGCAAATCCCCCAGCAAGGGCTGGTACGACGCTGCATGCGCGTCCCCGGGCGCCAGTTCGCGGTCGATCCCCAGCACGCCGAAGCGCGACAGGCTCTCGTGGAACAGACGCAGCACGCGCTGGCGCAGCATCGGGCCGAAGTCGGCCAGGGCGCGGCAGCAGATGATCGCCTGGAACTCGTTGAACGAGGCGTCGGTCACCAGGTTGTGGCCGGCCCAGGTGATGCGCGCGCGCAGGCGTGGCAGCAGGATCGCGCGGCCATCCTTCACCTCGAAATGGTCCGCCAGCCGGCCCGTCCCGCCGGCCTGCAGGTAGTTCTCCTGCAAGGCAGGAAGTTCGGCCGCATCGACAGTCGCCTCGCGCACCTCGGCCAGCAGTTCATCGTTGGCCAGGGTGGCGAAGATCTCGGTGCGGGCGAGCAGGCCTTCCTCATGCAGCAGGATCGCCAGCGTCCAGGCATCGCCGATGCCGCCGCATTCAGCCAGCCAGACTTTCGGCACGGCCGCCGGGCGCAGTGATTTTCCCAGCACTTCGCGCGCCGCCCGTGTGCCTGGCGGTTCGCCGAACAGGGCGACCGGGCTCACCGACAGGGCGCGCAGCACGCTTGAGGCCGCACCGGGCTCGTGCAGCACCCGTTCCTGCAGCGCCGACACCGTCCGCAGCTCGCGCGCCTCCATCACCGCGAGCAGCTTGCGCCGCACCAGCTGGCGGTCGTAGTCGCGGAAATCGTAGCCGTGGCGCTGAAACAGCGCTTCAAGCATCAAATCGATTTCCAGCTCCTCGACAGCCAGCGAAGCGGCGAAGGCGGCAAACGCGGTCAATGCAGCCACACTCGCATCAGCGACAGCAGCTGCGCCACATCGACCGGCTTGGTGATGTAGTCGGAAGCACCGGCGGCGATGCACTTGTCGCGGTCGCCCTTCATCGCTTTCGCGGTCAGGGTGATGATCGGCAGCGACTTGAACTTCGGAATGCGGCGGATTGCCCGCATCGTGTCGTAGCCATCCATCTCCGGCATCATGATGTCCATCAGGACGATCTCGATGGTCGGATCCTTTTCCAGCACCTCGATGCCGTCACGGCCGTTTTCGGCGAAAAGCACTTGCATCTGCTGGCGCTCCAGCAAGGACGACAGCGCGAAGATGTTACGCAGGTCATCGTCGACGATCAGCACTTTGCGTCCCGCCAGGCCGCCGTCGAGCGCATGGATCTCTTCCAGCATCTTGCGCTGCAGTTCCGGCAGCGAAGCGTGCGAGCGGTGCAGGAACAGCGCCGTCTCGTCCAGCAGGCGCTCGGGCGAACGCGCATCCTTGATGACGATGGTCTTGGCGTAGCGCTTGAGCTTCGTGACTTCCTTGCGCGACAGTTCCTGCGCGGTGTAGATCACGATCGGCAGGTCGCGCAGCGCCGGCTTGGTGCCGATTTCATCGAGCAGGTCGAAACCGGAGATGTCCGGCAGCGTCAGGTCCAGCACCATGCAGTCGAAATGCTGGGCGTCGAGCGCTTCCAGGGCGGCCTTGCCGGTTTCCACGGTGACCATGTTCAGGTCGCTGTCGCCGATCAGGTTGACGATCAGCTCACGCTGGGCCATGTCGTCCTCGACCACCAGCAGCGAACGCTTGCCGCCCACCAGGAACTTCTGGATGCGGGTGAATTCCTCTTCCAGCACGTCGCGGTCGACCGGCTTGTTGACGAACGAGATCGCACCCTGGCGCAGCGCGCGCTCGCGTTCGCGCAAGGCGGAGACCACGTGCACCGGGATGTGGCGGGTGCTCGGGTCGCGTTTCAGGCGGTCGAGCACCGTGAAGCCGTCGATGTCCGGCAAGTCGATGTCGAGCAGGATCGCCGATGGCAGGTAATCGCGCGCCAGCGACAGGGCCGAGTCACCACGGTGGGTGACGATGCCCTTGAAGTTCTTCTCGCGCGCCAGTTCCAGCACGGTCTTGGCGAAGCGGTCGTCGTCTTCGACGATCAGCACCGACGGATCGCCCGGGGCGATCAGGCTGCGGTCGTCCAGCATCGAGGCGTATTCCACCAGGCCGGCGCTGGCCGGGGCCTGCACTTCGATGGTGGCGACGCCGCTTTCCTCGACTTGCGCCGCGGTGTACACCACGGGCGCCGGGGCCGGAGCGGCCGGTGCCTGCAGGCGTGCCGGCTGCGGCTGGCGCGTCGCTTCGTAGTTGATGAAGCCGGCGCGGTTGTACGGCAGGTACAGTGTGAACGTCGAGCCGATGTTCACAGTGGACTCTACTCGGATTTCGCCGCCGAGCAGGCGGGCCAGTTCGCGCGAAATCGACAGGCCGAGGCCGGTGCCGCCATATTTGCGCGCGGTCGAGCCGTCGGCCTGCTGGAAGGCTTCGAAGATCAGCTGCAGCTTGTCGGACGGGATGCCGACGCCGGTGTCGCTGACCGAGAACGCGAGCACCGCGTCCGCATGCAGCAGGTGCGGGTGGTCGGCGGTCCAGCCGCTGGTGACCAGGCTGATGTTCAGGGCCACCTGGCCGTGGCTGGTGAATTTGAACGCGTTCGACAGCAGGTTCTTCAGGACCTGTTGCAGGCGCGTGGTATCGGTCATCACCGCGGTAGGCAGGTTTTCCGCCAGGTCGACCTGGAAGCCGAGGTGCTTGGCTTCGGCCATGTGGCGGAAGGTGCGGTCCACGTAGTTGCGCAGGTTCGCGAAGCGGTATTCCGACACGTCCAGGGTGACGGTACCGGACTCGATCTTCGACAGGTCAAGAATGTCGTTAATCAGGGTCAGCAGGTCGGAACCGGAGCCGTGGATGGTCTTCGCGAATTCCACCTGCTTGCCCGACAGGTTGCCCTCGGGGTTATCGGATAACTGCTGCGCCAGGATCAGGAGCGAGTTCAACGGTGTCCGCAGTTCGTGCGACATGTTCGCCAGGAACTCGGACTTGTACTTCGACGACAGGGCCAGCTGGGTCGCCTTTTCTTCCAGCGCCAGTTTTGCCTGCTCCACTTCGCGGTTCTTGCGTTCCACCTCGATGTTCTGCTCGGACAGGAGTCGCGCTTTCTCTGCCAATTCCTGGTTGGTCTGCTGCAGTTCCTGCGCCAGCGACTGCGACTGGGTCAGCAGCGACTCGGTACGGCTGTTCGCCTCGATCGTGTTCAGGACCACGCCGATTGACTCCATCAGCTGGTCGAGGAAGGACAGGTGGGTTTCGGTGAAGCGGTCGAGCGATGCGATCTCGATGACGGCCTTGACCTGCTGCTCGAACAGGATCGGCAGCACGACGATGTTGTTCGGCGGCGCCGAACCCAGGCCCGACGAGACGACGATGTAATCGCGCGGCACGTCGGTCAGCCAGATGCGGTTCTTCTCGACTGCGCACTGGCCCACCAGGCCTTCGCCCGGCAGGAAGGAGGTCGGCAGCTTGCGGTTCGAACGATAGCCGTAGGACGCGATCATGCGCAGGCGTGCATCGGCTTCCTGCGAGTCCATCATATAGAACACGCCGTGGTGCGCCGAGACCAGCGGAGCCAGCTCGGACAGGATCAGTTTCGTCACCGCGCCCAGGTCGCGCTGGCCCTGCAGGAGTCGCGTGAAGCGCGCCAGGTTGGTTTTCAGCCAATCCTGCTGCGCGTTTTTCTGCGTCGTCTCTTTCAGGTTACGGATCATCTCGTTGATGTTGTCCTTCAGGTAGGACACCTCGCCGCGCGCTTCGACCTGAATCGAACGCGACAAGTCACCACGGGTCACCGCGGTTGCCACCTCACCAATGGCGCGCATCTGGTTGGTCAGGTTTGCCGCCAGCTGGTTGACGTTCTCGGTCAAGTCTTTCCAGGTACCCGCCACGCCCGACACGTTCGCCTGTCCACCGAGTTTACCTTCCGTTCCCACCTCGCGGGCAACGCGCGTCACCTCGGATGCGAACGAGGACAACTGGTCGACCATGACGTTAATCGTGTCCTTCAGTTCGAGAATCTCGCCCTTCACGTCCACGGTAATTTTCTTCGACAAGTCACCACGCGCCACCGCGGTCGTCACCGCCGCAATGTTACGCACCTGGCCCGTCAGGTTCGACGCCATGAAGTTCACGTTGTCGGTCAAGTCCTTCCAGGTACCGCCCACTCCTGGAACGTAGGCCTGTCCACCGAGTTTACCTTCCGTTCCGACCTCACGCGCGACGCGGGTCACCTCGGATGCAAACGAGGACAACTGGTCGACCATGACGTTAATCGTGTTTTTCAGTTCGAGAATCTCGCCCTTGACGTCCACGGTAATTTTCTTCGACAGGTCGCCGTTTGCCACGGCGGTCGTCACGTCCGCAATGTTACGCACCTGGCCGGTCAGGTTACCCGCCATCGAGTTCACGCCGTCGGTCAAGTCTTTCCACGTACCCGCAACGCCAGGCACGTTTGCCTGGCCGCCCAGGCGGCCCTCGGTACCAACCTCTCGTGCCACACGGGTCACCTCGGATGCGAAGGAGTTCAGCTGGTCGACCATGACGTTGATCGTGTTCTTCAGCTCGAGAATCTCGCCCTTCACGTCCACCGTAATCTTCTTCGACAAGTCGCCGTTTGCCACGGCGGTGGTCACGTCCGCGATGTTACGCACCTGGCCCGTCAGGTTACCCGCCATCGAGTTCACCGAGTCGGTCAAGTCTTTCCAGGTACCGGCCACACCCTTCACCTGCGCCTGGCCGCCCAGCTTGCCCTCGGTACCCACCTCCCGCGCCACGCGGGTCACCTCCGATGCGAACGAGGACAACTGGTCCACCATGACGTTAATCGTGTTCTTCAGTTCGAGAATCTCGCCCTTGACGTCCACCGTGATTTTCTTCGACAAGTCGCCGTTCGCCACCGCGGTCGTCACCGCCGCGATGTTACGCACCTGGCCCGTCAGGTTCGACGCCATGAAGTTCACGTTGTCGGTCAAGTCCTTCCAGGTGCCGCCGACGCCCGGCACGTAGGCCTGGCCGCCCAGCTTGCCCTCGGTACCGACCTCACGCGCTACACGCGTCACCTCGGAGGCGAAGGAGCGCAGCTGGTCCACCATGACGTTAATCGTGTCTTTCAGCTGCAGGATCTCGCCGCGCACGTCGACGGTAATCTTTTTCGACAAGTCGCCGTTTGCCACGGCGGTGGTCACTTCCGCAATGTTACGCACCTGCGACGTCAGGTTACCCGCCATCGAGTTCACCGAGTCGGTCAAGTCCTTCCAGGTACCCGCGACGCCTTTCACCTGCGCCTGGCCGCCCAGCTTGCCCTCGGTACCGACCTCGCGCGCCACGCGCGTCACTTCGGAAGAGAACGAGGAGAGCTGTTCCACCATCGTGTTCGCGGTCGTTGCCGCGCGCAGGTACTGGCCCTTCAATGGGTGGCCGTCCACTTCCAGCGCCATGGTCTGCGACAGGTCGCCTTTTGCCACGGCGCCGATGACGCGCGCCATTTCGGTGGTCGGGCGCACCAGGTCGTCGATCAGGGTGTTGACCGAGCTGATGATGGTACTCCAGCCGCCGACCACGCCCGGCACGTCCGCGCGCTGGGTCAGGTGGCCCTCGCGGCCGACGACGCGCGACACTTCGGTGACGGCTTCCACCATCTTCGATTTGGTCTCGATGATGTCATTCAGGGTATCGGCGATCTTGCCCGACACGCCCGTCCAGTCGGAAGGCATGCGTACCGAAAAGTCACCCTTTTTCAGGGCCATCAGCGTTGCGAGCAGGAGCTTGACGTCCAGCTGTTCGGCCAAGTCGGTCATTGTGTTCATCGACGTGTAATCCTTGTTGTGGAAAGTAAGACGGCGTTCTTGTCGGCGCGGCGCAGATGCGGTGGCATGCAGGTGTGTGTCGCGCTGGAGAAACTGTTAAATAGCAATAAGCGGAAGTATGGACGATACTCTTGTGCGAGATCAAGTCAAGCTCTACAGCAGAATAAAACTTGCGTTTAGGGAATATTTACACGCAAGCGCGAGAGGCTAATCGAAAATCAATTTCCGCAGCGCACGATTGAAATCGTGATTTTTGGTAGGCGTTGCAAATTAACTACAAAAATACCCGACAGCATAGTCATTTAGGTTGTTAAAATTGCAGGGATGCATGCTTCCATTGCATCTCTGCACTAGCATGGCTAGCTTAATTTAACCGGGGCAGGCGAGGCCTATGATTGAAACTGCACTCCTTGTGCAGCTGTTGGAATCCAAGGACGCCGATGCCTGGCGCCAGGGCTTGTTTACCCTCGCCCACTCGCTTGGCTTCGAACAAACCCTGTACGGCATGGTGCACTCGCGCCATGCCCAGTTCGATCGCGCTTTCCTGCAAAGTAATTACTCTACCGAGTGGCGCGAGCGCTACGATGCCGAACGGCTGGCCTATGTCGATCCCACCGTCGGCCATTGCCTGTCGAGCACGCTGCCCATCATCTGGGAGCCCGATACGTTTTCCAGCGCCGAAGGACATGCTTTGTACGAGGAGGCGTGCAGCTATGGAATCCGCACCGGGGTGAGCCTGCCGATCCACGGTCCGAACGGGGAATTCGGCGTGCTCAGTTTTGCATCGAGCACCGCGCCGGGGGCGGCGTGCACGCGCGAAACTGCCCGTGTCATGCCGGCGCTGACGCTGGTGCGCGACTACGCCTTTGCTTCGTCGACCCGGTTCATCGACCAGGTCGGGGGCGAAGCGCCGCCGCGCCTGACCCGGCGCGAGTTGGAAGTGCTCCAATGGGTCATGGCGGGCAAGTCGTCGTGGGAGATCTCGATGATCACCCGTTGTTCAGAAGCCACGGTCAACTTCCACCTAGCCAACGTACGTCAGAAATTCAATGTCAACACACGTCAGCAGGCGGTCGTGAAGGCCATCTCAATCGGTCTGCTCAACCCTGAAGATCGCCATCGCTGAGCTTGCCGTTGACGTAGAGCTTCAACAGGATCGCCACCGACGCCGGGATCGCCAGGCCAGTCTCGAAACGGCTGCCGCTGGACTGGGTCACACCGAAGCGCCCCCAGAATTTCTCCTGGCTTTCACGCTTGCTGATGCGGAACTGGCGCAGGTCGACGTGCGCAGAGCGCATCGGCATGGGCATGCCGCTGTGGACGCTCGGACGGGCAAGCATGGATTCGCTGATGTAATCGTTTGGCATGGCGGCTCTCCTCGTTGTTCAGGTGAAAAACCTAGTATTCCACTGTGTCACTTCGTAGCCACCTAGCAAACCTGCTAGTACCGCTCCTGCCCGGATTGCATGAGGCTTTATTCCTGATGCATAGGTTTTTCGGTTAATAAACGACAGGGAGAATGACATGGCACTGCAAATCAATATCGCATCGCGGCGCGAGTTCCAGAGCCGTGACTTGTGGGAGATGCACACGCTTCGCGCAAAAGTGTTCCAGGGCCGGCTTGGCTGGGAAGTGCCGGTCTTGTCGGGGATGGAGATCGACGGTTACGACGCCCTCGAACCGCATTACATGATGATGCGCGAGCCGGATTCGGGCATGCTGCGCGGAATCCTGCGTGGCTGCTGGCGCCTCTTGCCGACGGTCGGCCCCTACATGCTGAAGGATTCGTTCCCGCAGCTGCTGCACGGGCAGCCGGCGCCCCGCGACGACCAGATCTGGGAACTGTCGCGCTTCGCCATCCAGACCGGCGGCAGCGACCAGTTCGGGTTTTCGGAAATGACGATGGAGTCGATCGCCGCGATCATCCGCTACGGCCACGAACAGGGCATCGAACGTTACGTGACGGTGACCACGGTCGCCATCGAACGCCTGCTGCGCCGGGCCGGGGTCGTGATCGAGCGCCTCGGACCGCCTCTGGTGATCGGGGTGGAGAATGCGGTGGCCTTGTATGTGGATATCGAGGCGACGTGCGTGGCGTTGGGGCTGCTCGAGACGCGGATGGTGAGCTGAAGGGAGGAGCGGGGTGGTTTGCGGGCCATCCTGCTCCGCCGTTACAAGGCCAGCCGCATCGCCTGCTCCAGGCGCGCATCCCCGGGCCGCACGGGCTCCGCCGTGCCGAACGCGCGAAATCCGGCGCGCTCGTAGAGCCTGCGCGCGCCCTCATTCCCTTCCATCACGCCCAGCTGCATGGTGCGCGCCTTGCGCGAGCGCGCCCATGCGACCGCTTCAGCCAGCAGCGCGGCCGCCACACCCTGGCCTCGGCCTTCAGGCGCGACCCACATCTGGAACAGATTCACGACCTGCGGATCGTTTGCATCGAACTTCGCCCAGGCCAGTCCCACCGCGGCGCCATCGACTTCGGCAACCAGCGCATGGTCGCGCCCCGATGTCGCCGCCAGGCCCAGGCGCCAGGCCCAGTCCTCGTCCTTGAGGTCCTGTTCCCGGGCCAGTGTGCTGCCGAAGGCCGCCGGCGCGTCGGCTAGCGCCCGCAGGCGCAGGGCGCGATACAGCGGCCACTCGCTGCCGGCCAGTGGACGGACCATCACGGTCATGGCGTTCTCCATAGGCCTATTTCAACTGCTTGCGCAGGAAGGAGTAGGTCAGCGCCCACATGCGCGCCTGCTGCGTGTTGTTGGCCGCACCCGCGTGGCCGCCTTCCAGGTTTTCCCAGTACAGCACCTCGTGGCCCTGGCCGTCCATCAGTGCGGCCATCTTGCGCGCGTGGCCGGGATGCACGCGGTCGTCGCGGGTCGAGGTGGTAAACAGCACGCGCGGATAGTGCTTGTCCTTGAAGACGTTGTGGTAGGGCGAATATCTGCCGATGTATTCCCATTGCGCCGCAATGTCCGGGTCGCCGTACTCGCCCATCCAGGAAGCGCCGGCCAGCAGCTTGTGGTAGCGCCGCATGTCGAGCAGCGGCACCTGGCAGACAACGGCGTTGAACAGGTCCGGGCGCTGGGTGAGGGCGGCGCCGACCAGCAGGCCGCCATTGCTGCCGCCCATGATGCCGAGGTGGCGCGGGCTGGTGATCTTGCGCCGGATCAGGTCTTTTGCCACCGCCAGGAAGTCATCAAAGGCTTTCTGGCGCTTTTCCTTCAGGGCGGCCTGGTGCCAGCGCGGTCCGAACTCGCCGCCGCCGCGGATGTTCGCGAGCACGTAGGCGCCGCCCTGTTCCAGCCAGCCCGCGCCGATCATGCCGCTGTAGGCGGGTTTCAGCGACACCTCGAAACCGCCATAGCCATACAGGACCGTCGGGGTCTTGCCGTCGTGTTTGGCCTTGCGGTCCATGACGACGAAATACGGCACCATCGTGCCGTCCCTGGAGCGTGCGTGGAACTGGGACACGCTGTATGGCGCCGGGTCGAACCAGGCCGGCATCGCTTTCAGGCGCTCGCGCGCGTCGACGCCGGCCGTGCCGAGGTAGAGCGTGGTCGGGGTCAGGAAGTCGGTGACGGTCAGGAAGTACTGGCTTGATTCGATATCGTCGAATGCGGACACGCCGAGCGTGCCGATGGCGGGCGCGCCGACCTCGCGGCGCTGCCAGGTGTTCTTGTCACGGCGCAGTTCGACGATGCGGTTCTTGACGTTGTCGAGCACCGTCAGCAGGATGGCGTCGCGCACGACGGTCACGCCATCGAGCGAACTGGTGGAAGTCGGCGCGAACAGCATTTCGAAGTCGCGATCGCCGCGCATGAAGCGCTCGAAGTCGATGGCCAGCAGCGCGCCCTGCGGCCAGGTGCGCCCGCCCACTTCCCAGTCTGACCTTAGTTCGACCAGCAACTGGTCGCGCACCGCATACGCATTCGCATCCTCCGGCTTCGGCACCTTCACCAGCTCGCCGTTCGGTTGGCCACGGCGGCGCAGGAACAGTTCGCTGCTGTAGAAGCCGATCTGGCGCGTGACGAATTCGCGCTCGAAGCCGGGCGTCATGTCCTTGTGCGCGGAGGCCGACAGGTCGTTCGGGCCGGCCTCGAAGACGGGGCGGGCGCTTGCCAAGGGCGTGCCGCGCTTCCACTCCTTGACCAGGCGCGGATAGCCCGAAGCCGTCATCGAGCCGGGGCCGAAGTCGGTGGCGACGAACAGCGTGTCGCGGTCGATCCAGCCGACGCTGCTTTTCGACTCGGGGAGCGCGAAGCCGCCCGTCACGAAAGCGCGCTGGACGAGGTCGAACTCGCGCACGGTTTCGGCGTCGCCGCCGCCGCGCGAGAGCGATACCAGGCAGCGATCGGCGCGCGGTTCCAGGCAAGTGACGCCGGCCCAGACCCAGTTCTCGTGTTCGTCGCGGGCCAGGGCGTCGAGGTCGATCACCGTTTCCCAGTTCGGCGCGGCCTTGCGGTATTGCTCCAGCGTGGTGCGACGCCAGATGCCGCGTTCATGGTGGGCGTCGCGCCAGAAGTTGTACAGGTAGCCGCCATGCTGGCGCACGTGGGGAATGCGGTCCTTGGCGTCGAGGATGGCCTGCAGGCGCACCCGCAAGGCCTCGTGCGCGGCGCCGCCCAGCTCGCGCTCGGCGACCGCGTTCTTCTCCCTCACCCACGACAGGGGGCGCTCGCCGCCCACGTCTTCCAGCCAGAGCCAGGGGTCGCCCGGCGCCTTCTGTTCCTGCGCGGCCGCGTCGCTGCTTGCAGCCAATCCTGCAGCCAATCCGAGGAGTACTTTTGCCGCCATCTTGCGCATCCGCCCCATCCGTTTATCCCTGCCGCCGAGCGCCACCGTGGCGATCCGATGGCGTATATTATCAATAATTAATATCAACAATCATCCGTCTTCCTTCACCCAGGGGCTACACGATGGGGCTTTCGATCACCCGCAGCATCGGCGCGGCTGGCGGCGCGCGCGGCGCGACCCGCCTCGTGCTGTGGGGCGTCGGCCTGTTGCTGGCCTGCCTGGTGGGGACAGCCCTGCACATGGCGGCAAGCCGCGCGGTCGAAGAGGAAGCGCGGCGCCGCTTCGATAACCAGGCCCGCGCCACCCAGGAGCGCCTTGGCAACGCCATCAAGTCGTACACGGAAGTCACGCGCGCGCTGGCGGGGCTGTTCGCAGCCAGCGAGGGGCCGGTGACGCGCCTGGCCTTCCACCGTTACGTCGCCTCGCTCGACCTGCGCCACAACTACCCGGCAATCGACGCCGTCTCCTACACTCACGCCGTGCCGGACGCCGAACGCGAAGCATTCGTGGCGGCCGTGCGCGCCGACCGCAGCCTCGCGCCAGAGGGCTATCCGGGCTTTGCGATCCGTCCACCTGGCCCGCGCCCCAGCTACAACGTCCTGACCTATATCGAGCCGCCCGAGGCGCTGCCCGAAAAAATGGGGATGGACATCACGGCCAATCCGGTGGTGGCGGCGTCGATGGCGCGTGCGCGCGACACCGGCAACATGAGCACCTCCGGCCAACCGGTGCAGGTAGCGCGGCCGACGCCGCATATCGCGCTCGGGATGCGCGTGCCCGTGTACCGCGGCGGCGCCATGCCAGCCACCCTTGCGCAGCGCCGCGCCGCCTATGTCGGCGGGGTCGGCATCGCGTTTTCGGTGCCGGCGCTGGTCGACGGCGCGCTGGCGGGCAGGGGCGAGGCGAAGGTGGCGCTGTCGCTGTTCGCGGCCGGGGATCGCCGGCTGTACGGCGCCGCGCCTACCGAGCCGATTGACAGTGCGACTACCTTCAGCGCAGTGCTGCCGGTCGATTTCGGCGGCTCGCCCTGGCGCGCCCATTTCAGCGCGCCCAAGGACGATCTTTACCTGCCGCTCGACCGCCGCTTTCCGCTGCTGGCCTTTGGCGCCGGCGTCGTCGCCACGCTGCTCGTCTACAGCCTGTTCCTCACCCTGTACTGGTCGCGCCGCGGCGCCATCGAACAGCGCACGCTGCTCGACACGGTGCTCGACAACCTCGACGCTTTCGTGTTCATGAAGGACCGCGACCGGCGCTTCCGTTATGTCAACGCGAAGATGGCGCAGGCGCTGGGACGCGGCGCCGAACGGATCGTCGGGCGCGTCGACCGCGAGGTGATGCCGGCCGACCTGGCCGACGCCGCCTGGGAGCGCGAACGCCCCGTGTTCGACGGCACGCGCCGCGCCAGCCAGGTCGAAATCGTGTTGCCCGGCGGCGTGGCGCGCCAGATGTGGGAACTGAAGGTGCCGGTGCCCCTTGATGGTGATGTTGGCGGCGTGCTGTGCGTGGCGACCGACGTCACCGAACTGCATCAGCTCAAGGCGCGGGCCGACGCCGCCAGCCAGGCCAAGAGCGACTTCCTGTCGAACATGAGCCATGAGATCAGGACGCCAATGAACAGCATCATCGGCATGACGCACCTGGCCCTGAAAGCGGCCACCGATCCGAAGGGGCGCGACTACCTGGAAAAGATCTGGCATTCCGGCCAGCACCTGCTGGGGATCATCAACCACATCCTGGACTTTTCCAAGATCGAGGCCGGCCGGCTCGAGCTGGAACTGCTCGACTTCCGGCTCGACGCCCTGTTCGGCAACCTCGAAGCCCAGCTCGGCGAGGCCGCTGCCGCCAAGGGGCTGCGCCTGCAGTTCGAACTCGGGCCCGAGCTGGCGCAACCACTGCGCGGCGACCCGCTGCGCCTCGAGCAGGTGCTGCTCAACTTCCTGGGGAACGCGATCAAGTTCTCCGAGCGCGGCAGCATCACCATCCGCGCGCACGCGCTGGGCGCGCTGGGTGACGACACCCTGGTGCGCTTCGAGGTGCAGGACAGCGGCATCGGCATCGGTCCGGACGAGGTGGCGCAACTGTTCACGCCCTTCCACCAGGCCGACCCGTCAACCACGCGGCGTTACGGCGGCACCGGCCTGGGCCTGGTGATCAGCAAGCAGCTCGCCGAGCTGATGGGAGGGGAGGTCGGCGTCGAGAGCGAGGCGGGGCGCGGCAGCACCTTCTGGTTCACGGCGCGGCTGGGGCAGGGCGGGCAGGCCGTACGGCGTCCGCCGGCCGGTCCGGCCCTGCGGTCGTTGCGGCTCGACGGCAAGGCCATCCTGCTGGTCGAGGATAACGTCTTCAGCCAGCAGGTCGGGCGCGAGCTGCTGGAATCGGCGGGCGCCCTGGTGGTGGTTGCCGGCAACGGCGCCGAGGCGCTCGACCTCATGCGCGGACAGCGTTTCGATTGCGTGCTGATGGACGTGCAGATGCCGGTGATGGACGGCTTCGAGGCCACGCGCCGCATCCGCGCCGACGCCGCATTGAAGGATAGCGTCGTCATCGCGATGACGGCCAATGCCGGCGTGGTCGACCAGGAGCGCTGCATCGCGGCGGGCATGAACGCATTCCTGTCCAAGCCGGTGGTGCCGGAGCAACTGGTGGCGGCGATCGTGCGCGCGCTTGGGCGGGCGCGCACGGGGCAGGCCGTGCCGCCGGCGGCGTTGTCGGCGCCGTTGTCGACGGCTCCGCCGCTGCTCGATACCCGCGTGCTGGCCGCCACCTTCGGCGACGAGCCTGGCAAGATGCGCAGGTTCGCCTTCATGTTCCTCGACAGCGCGCGCGAAGGGCTGGCCGAGATCGACAGCGCGCTGGTCGCAGGCGACCTGGCGCGGGCGAACGCGGTCGCGCATCGCCTGAAGTCGTCCGCACGGGCGGTCGGGGCGATGGGCTTTGCCGAGGTCTGCCATGAGCTGGAAGGCCAACATGAGCGGAATGCAATTGCCCAGGCACGCGCACTGGGGGCGCGTCTGCGCAGCATCTTTGCGCGCCTCGAACGCCAGGTCCCTGCGGAACTTGGCGCGCGCGCCACGGACGGGCAATAAGGGCCGCGCTTTCGCCTGCCCGGCTTTCGCCGCGACCCTAAAAAGAGTATCCTGTGGCACCCCTAGCTGCCCGACCATATTTCCCCAGATGTCTTCCCCGATCACGCCCGGCCTCCTGATTTTGCACGGCAACCAGATGGAAATGCTGCGCGAAGCCGTGTTCGACTGGCTGCGCGGCCATCCGCTGGGCCCGCTGGAGCAGGAAACCATCCTGGTGCAGTCGAACGGCTTTGCCGAGTGGCTCAAGATCGCGCTGGCCGAAGAGCTGGGCGTGTGCGCGGCCACCCGGGTGGCGCTGCCGGCGCGCTTCCTGTGGGAAGCGTATCGGACAATGCTGGGACGCGAACGGGTGCCGACCCGCTCGCCTTTCGACAAGGACCCCCTCACCTGGCGCCTGATGCGCCTCTTGCCGACGCTGCTCAAGGAGCCGGTGTTCGCGCCGCTGACCCATTTCCTGGGCGACGGCTGCCCGGAGCGGCGCCTGCAGCTGGCCGAGCGCCTGGCCGACCTGTTCGACGGCTACCAGGTCTACCGCGCCGACTGGCTGACCGACTGGGAGATCGGGCGCGACCAGCTGCGCCGCGCCAGCGGCGACCCGCTGCCCCTTGGCCCCGACCAGCTCTGGCAGGCCCGCCTGTGGCGCGCCGTGCACGAGAGCGTGCCGCCGATGCAGCGCGGTACCGGGCGCGCCGCGATCCACGAGGTGTTCGTCGCCAAGATCCTGGCCGGCGGCGAGCCCGTCGGGCGCCTGCCGCGCCGGGTGGTGCTGTTCGGGATGTCGGCCCTGCCGTACCAGACCCTGCAGGCGATCGCCGCGCTGTCGCGCCACACGCAGGTGCTGCTGGCGGTGCCGAACCCCTGCCAGTTCTACTGGGGCGACATCATCGAAGGGCGCGAACTATTAAAAGCCGCGCACAAGCGCCAGCCGGCGCGCGGCGGCGTTGACCTGGCCGCGCTGCCGATGGAAGCGCTGCACGCGCACAGCCACCCGCTGCTGGCCAGCTGGGGACGCCAGGGCCGCGATTTCGTGCGCATGCTCGACGAATTCGACAACGAAGAGGGCCGTCCCGAGACCGCCGGCCTCACCAAGCTGCGCATCGACCTGTTTTCCGATGGCGAGGGCGACACCCTGCTGCAGCAGGTGCAGGCCGCTGTGCGCGACCTGCTGCCGCTGTCGGAGCATCCGCTGGCGCCGCCGCCGCCGGGCGACCGCTCGATCGAGTTCCACATCGCCCACAGCGCCCAGCGCGAAGTCGAGGTGCTGCACGACCAGCTGCTGTCGATGTTCGCCCAGGATCCGACCCTGCGCCCGCGCGACGTCGTCGTCATGGTGCCGGACATCGATACCTTTTCGGCCGCGATCCACGCGGTGTTCGACCAGCACCGCCGCAGCGACCCGCGCTACATCCCCTTCGAGATCGGCGACACGCGCGACCACAGCGTCAATCCTTTGCTGGTCGCCCTCGAGTGGCTGCTGCGCCTGCCGCAACAGCGCTGCCGCCAGAGCGAAGTGCGCGACCTGCTCGACGTGCCGGCGGTGGCCGCCCGCTTCGGCCTGAATGAAGAAGATTTGCATACGCTCGGCCACTGGATCGACGGCGCCGGCGTGCGCTGGGGCCTGGACCGCGAGCACCGCACCGGCCTTGGCCTCGGCGCGGCTGGGGAGCAGAACGCCTGGATCTTCGGGGTGCGGCGCATGCTGCTGGGTTACGCCAGCGGCGCCGGGGCGCGCTTCGGCGACATTGAACCGTATGCCGAAGTCGGCGGGCTGGACGCTGCGCTGGCGGGCTCGCTGGCCCAGCTGGTCGAATCCCTGCTCGAGTGGCGCGCCCGCCTCGCCGAACCGCGCACGCCCGAGGAATGGGGCAAGCAGGCGCGCGCGCTGCTGGCCGCTTTTTTCGATGGCCGCGAGGAGGGCGACCGCCTGACGCTGGCGCAACTGAACGAAGCGCTGCAATGCTGGCTCGAAATGACCGAAGGCGGCGGTTTCGACGAGCCGGTGCCGCTTGCCGTGCTGCGCGAAGCCTGGTTGGGGCAGATCGACCAGCCGACGCTGAACCACCAGTTCGTCTCCGGCGGCATCACCTTCTGCACCCTGATGCCGATGCGCGCCGTGCCTTTCCGCGCCGTCTGCCTGCTCGGCATGAACGACGGCGACTTCCCGCGCCGCTCGCCGCAGGCCGACTTCGACCTGCTGGCGCTGCCCGGCATGAGCCGCCCGGGCGACCGTTCGCGCCGCGACGACGACCGCTACCTGATGCTGGAAGCCTTATTGGCCGCGCGCGACAAGCTGTACGTCAGCTGGGTCGGGCGCAACGTGCGCGACAACAGCGAGCAGCCGCCCTCGGTGCTGGTGTCCCAGCTGCGCGACTACCTGCGCGCCGGCTGGCAGCTCGACCTGGCTGATATCACGACCGAGCACGCGCTTCAGCCGTTCAGCCGCCGCTATTTCGAGGAAGGCGGCTTGCTGACCTATGCGCGCGAATGGCGCGCGGCGCATGGCGGGGCGGATGCCGCCGCCGGCCTGGCCGATGGCTTGCCGCCCTACGAACTGGAAGCGGAGTTCCGCCTGAAGCTGTCGGAACTGGCCAGTTTCATGAAGCAGCCGGCGCGTTATTTCTTCCGCCGCCGCCTGGGCGTGATGTTCAATGCGGCCGAGGTGATTGGCGAGGACGAGGAACCGTTCTCGCTCGACGCGCTCGAGCGCTATTTCCTGGAGGATAGCCTGCTTGACGACGCCGGCAAGGCCGAGGAGCCGGACGAAGTCCGGCAAACGCTCGACGCACGCGCCGAACGCCTGGCGCGCGAAGGCGTGCTGCCGATCGGCCTGGTGGGGCGCCAGTGGCAGCAGCAACTGGTCGAGGGCCTGGTGCCGGTGCGGGCCGCCTGGCTGGCGCTGGGCGCGCGTTTCCCGCACGCTGCGCCGAAGCTCGCGCTCAGCCTCGACCTGGATGGCGTCCTGCTGGAAGACTGGATCGACCGGCTGCGCACCGACGGCCAGCAGACCGCCTGGCTGATGCAGGTGTCCTCGAAGGTGCTGGACAAGAAAGGCGCGGCGCGCGGCGACAAGCTGATCGATGCCTGGCTGCGCCAGCTGGCCGCCGGGGCCGCGGGTGCCGGCATCACCGGCTACCTGGTCGCGCGCGACGCCGTGGTGACGATGGCGCCGATCGAACGCGAGGAAGCGCTGGGTGTGCTGGCCTATGTCGCCGGGCTCTGGCAACGCAACCTGGACGCCCCGCTGCCCGTGGCATGCCGGACGGCGCTGGCGCAACTGGCCGGGCGCGACGCGCGCGAAGTCTACGATGGCGACGGGCACGAAGTGGCGGGCGAGGTCGAACGCGAACCCTGCCTGGCGCGCCTGTGGCCCGAGTTCTCCTCCCTGGCCGCCGATGGCAACTGGCCCGAGCTGGCCGAGGCATTGTATGGCGGGCTTGCGCACTGGATGGCCGAACAAATCAGGGTAGAGCCGCATGCCGGGGCAGCGCATTCGGGGGAGACGGCATGAGCCAGCTCCTCGACGCCCTCACGTTCCCGCTGCACGGCTCGCGCCTGATCGAAGCCAGCGCCGGCACCGGCAAGACCTGGACGATCGCCGCGCTCTACCTGCGCCTGGTGCTTGGCCACGGCGGCGCCGACGCTTTTGCCCAGCCCCTGCTGCCGTCGCAGATCCTGGTCATGACGTTTACGCGCGCCGCCACGCGCGAGCTGTCCAACCGCGTGCGCGAGCGCCTGGTCGGGGCGGCCGCGTATTTCCGCGGCGAGGCGAAACAGTCCGACCCCTACCTCGAAGCGCTGGCCAGCAGCTACGACAGCGACAGCGAGCGCCAGGTGGCCGCGCACCGCCTGGTGCTGGCCGCCGAGACGATGGACGAAGCGGCGATTTTCACGATCGACGCCTGGTGCCAGCGCATGCTGCGCGAGCACGCGTTCGACAGCGGCAGCCTGTTCGACGAGGAGCTCGTCAGCGACGAGCGCCCGCTGTTCGAGGATGCTGCCCACGATTACTGGCGCCAGCACGTCTATCCCCTCGACAGCGCGACGCTGGCCCCGGTGCTCGACTGCTGGCGCGATGTCGGGGCCCTGAAAACCGCCGTGCGCGACCTGGTGGGGCGTACGGCGACGCTCGGCATCCCGGACCCGGAACCGCTGGGCGCGCTGGTGGGACGCGTGCAGCGCAGGCTGGACGAGGAACTCGCGCGCCTGAAAGACGGCTGGGCCGCGCGCGTGGACGCGATGGAAAGCTGGATCGCGCAGCAGCGCGCACGCAATCCGAAAGCCTTCAACGGCAGCAAACTGCGCCAGGACTGGCTCGACAACTGGTTCGGGGCGCTGCGCGGCTGGGCGCTTGATGCCGCGCCGCTTGATGCCGCCCACCTTGCGCCCGACCTGAGCGACGCAGCCTGGAACCGCCTGACCCCGCACGGCATCGAAGGCGCCTTCGGCAAGGACTTCCACGCCGTCGTGCCGGAATGCTTCGGCTGTACCGAGAGCTTGCGCGACGCGCTGGCGGCGATCGAACCCCTGCGCCATGTGCTGCTGCGCCACGCGGCCGGGCACATCGCGGCGCGCATGGCGGAGCTGAAGACGCGCAACCGCCAGTTCGGCTTTGCCGACATGCTCGCGCGCCTGAAGGATGCGCTCGAGGGCGCTAACGGCGACGCCCTGCGGCGCCGGATCATCGCCCAGTATCCGGTAGCGCTGATCGACGAATTCCAGGACACTTCGCCCGACCAGTACCGCATCTTCAACCTGCTGTACCGGGTCGAGGCGAACGACCCGGAGCAGGGCCTGTTCCTGATCGGCGACCCGAAGCAGTCGATCTACGGCTTCCGCGGCGCCGACATCCACAGCTACCTGGACGCGCGGCGCGCCACCGAGGGCCGCCACTACCAGCTCGGCACCAACTACCGCTCCACAAGCGCGCTGGTCGATGCCGTGAACCAGCTGTTCCGCCATGCGGAGGGCCACGGGGAGCATCCGGGCCACACGGCCGGCGCCTTCCGCTTCCGGCGCGGCAACGTCAACCCGCTGCCCTTCGATGCGGTGCGCGCGGCCGGCCTTGGCGCCCACCTGGTCGGCGTCGAGGGACCCTACCAGGCGCTGGCGCTGTGCACCACCGCGCAGGAAGGGATGAACGCCGACGGCTACCGCGCCTTCTTTGCCCAGCACTGCGCCGAGCACATCGTCGCGCTGCTGAATGACCCCCAGGTCGGCTTCGCCGAGCCGGATCCGGAAGGGCTGGGCGGCCGCTTCGTGCGCCTGCAGCCGGCCGACATCGCCGTCCTCGTGCGCGACCGCAAGGAGGCGACCGCGGTGCGCCAGGCGCTGGCGCGGCGCAAGGTCGCCAGCGTCTACCTGTCGGACAAGGATTCGGTGGTCGACAGCGAAGAGGCGCTTGATGTGCTGCGCTGGCTGTATGCGCTGGCCAGCCCGCTCGACGGCACGCTGGCGCGCGCGGCGCTGGCCACGCGCACGGCCGGCCTGCCGCTTGCCGAGCTGGCCAGGCTCTCCGGCGACGAAACCGTATGGGAAGAACGGGTCGAACAGCTCAAGGCCCTGCACGTGACCTGGCAGCGCCAGGGCGTGCTGGCGATGCTGCGCCGTTTCATCCACGAACTCGGCCTGCCGGCGCGCCTGTTGCGCGAGCCGGGCGGCGAGCGCCGCCTGACCAACCTGCTGCACCTGGCCGAGCTGCTGCAGGAAGCGAGCACCCTGCTCGACGGCGAGCAGGCCCTGATCCGCTGGTTCGCCGAACAGACCGCGGGCCTGGGCGAGGGCGGCGACGAGCGCGTGCTGCGCTTGGAGAGCGACGCCAGGCTGGTGAAAGTCATCACCGTACACAAATCGAAAGGCCTGGAATACCCGCTGGTCTACCTGCCGTTTGCCGCCAGCGCGCGCAAGACGGACCGGCGCAGGCGCAGCTTCTTCGAGTACGTGGGCGAGGATGGCGGCCGCCGTATCGACCTGGCGCTCTCGGAAGAAGCGATGCAGGCCGTGGACCGGGCGCGCCTGGAAGAGGACTTGCGCCTGCTGTACGTCGCGCTCACCCGCGCGCGCCACTTCCTCTGGCTGGGCGTGGCCGCGGTCGGCACCAGGAAGAAGGACGAGAACAAGCTGCACGAATCGGCCCTCGGCTACCTGATGAACGGTGGCGCGCCGGTGCCCACCAGCGTGGTGGCCGAGCACCTGGGTCGCCTGCGCGGCAACGCGGGCGGCATTGAGCTGCATGCGCTCGACCCGCTGGACGGCTGCACGATGCTCGACCGCGTCGAAGAACGGGCGCCGCTGGTCGAAGCGCCGCCTTTCGAGGCGGACTTCGAGCGCAACTGGGCGGTCGGCTCGTTCACCTCGATCACGCGCCATACAACCTCTTCACCGGCGGCGCCGGCATTTCCGCCCGCATTTACGCCCATGAGTGCGGCGGAAGAAACCCTGCTTGAAGACGAAGCGCCGGCGCCGGCCGTGCGCATCGAGGACGCCCCCTGGCACCGCTTCCCGCGCGGTTCCGTGCCCGGCAACTTCCTGCACGAACAGCTCGAGTGGATCGGCCAGGAAGGCTTCGACCTTATCGACGATCCGTACTTCGACGAGCGCCTGGCACAGCGTTGCGAGCGCTACGGCTGGGGCCACCGGACGATTGATACGATCGCCTGGCTGCGCGCCGTCGTCGCCACGCCGCTGCCCCCGCTCGGGGCGAGCCTCTCCGAGATCGTCAACACGGTGCCGGAGATGGAATTCTGGTTCCCGAGCGAGGACCTGGCGCTTGGCCAGCTCGACCGCCTGTGCCGGCGGCGCCTGCTCGGCAATGTGGCGCGCCCGACGCTGCCCGAGCGCGCGCTGCACGGCATGCTCAAGGGTTTCGCCGACCTCGTGTTCGAATACGAAGGCCGCTACTGGGTGCTCGACTATAAGTCGAACGCGCTCGGCCCGAACGACGCCGCGTACACGAAGCGCGCGATGGAAGAGGGCATGGCCGGGCACCGCTACGACATCCAGGGCGCGATCTACATGCTGGCGCTGCACCGGCTGCTGAAAAGCCGCCTCGGGGACGATTACGACGCGGCGCGCCAGCTGGGCGGCGCGATCTTCCTGTTCCTGCGCGGGATCGCCAACACTTCGACGCACGGCTGCTGCCTGCTCGAGCCGGACATCGAACTGCTCGATGGCCTGGACCAACTGCTTAACCATGGATGACGCAGCATGAAGCGTGAGAAGCATGATAAAGCTGCCCCGGCCAGTTCGCCCGACCTGCTGTGGGAAGAGGTCAACCGCCTGACCGAGGCCGGCGAGCTGCGCCGCCTGTCGGGTGCCTTCGCCCGCTTCGTCGCCTCGCTCGGCCCGGTGGCGCCGCCGGTGCTGCTGGCCGCGACCGTGCTGTCCGAGCTCGAAGGCAATGGCCACAGCTGCCTGCAGGTGGCGGACCTGGCCGGCGACCCGGCCACGCTGCTCGGCTGGAGCACGGAGCAATGGCACGCGCTCGCCGGCAGCGTGGCCCCGCTCCCGAAAACCGCCAAAGCGTGGGCGGCGCAGTTCAACGCCTGCGAGGAAGTCTGGAAGGTCGGCGAGTTCGATTATGGCGAGCCGCTCGTGTTCGACGGCGAGCGCCTCTACCTGCGCCGCTACTGGCGCGACGAAACCCTGGTCGCGGAAAGTATCCGCGCACGTGCCGCCCAGGCGCGCCCGGTCGACCTGGACAAGGTACGCGAATGGCTCGATGTACTGTTCGCTTCGCACCGCGCCGCCGAAAAGCCGGACTGGCAAAAGCTGGCCTGTGCCGTCGCCTTGCGCGGGTCGGTCGCGATCATCACCGGCGGCCCCGGCACCGGAAAAACCTACACGGTGGCGCGCCTGCTGGCGCTGCTGTTCGCGGTCGCCCCGAACGCGGCCCAACAGCGCATCGCGCTGGCCGCACCCACCGGTAAGGCGGCCGCGCGCCTGAAGCAATCGATCGACAAGGCGCTCGGGGAGCTGGCCGAGCGCGTCGGCGACAAGCTGGCACTCAAAGAACTGCTCGAGCGTATGGGCGCGGCGCGCACACTGCACAGCCTGCTGGGCGCGCGTCCCGACACGCGCTCCTTCGCCCACCATGCCGGCAACCCGCTCGACGTCGATGTCCTGATCGTCGACGAAGCGTCGATGGTGCACCTCGAGATGATGGCCAGCCTGCTCGACGCGCTGCCGCCCGGCGCCACGCTGATCCTCCTCGGCGACAAGGATCAGCTGGCTTCGGTGGAGGCGGGCGCGGTGCTGGGCGACCTGTGCCACGACGCCCAGGCCGGCGGCTACAGTGTCGAGACTGCGCAGTACGTGTTCGAGGCGGCCGGCGAAGAACTGCCGCGCGAATTCCTGGGCAGCGCAGGCGCGCTGGCCCAGCAGACCGTGATGCTGCGCCACAGCCGCCGTTTCGGCGGCCCGATCGGCCAGCTGGCGCTGGCCGTGAACGCAGGCGACGCGCAGCGCGCGGAAAGCGTACTGCGCGGCGGCGACGCGGACGTGAGCTGGATCGACAACGCCCGCCAGCACCAGGTGGTCGAGCTCGGCCTGACCGGCTACCAGCCCTATCTCGAACTGCTGCAGTCGGGACCAAAGGCGGGCCCGGCAGGCGCGCACGAGGACTGGGTCCGCGCGGTGCTGCAGCGCTTCGAAGCCTTCCGCATCCTGTGCGCCGTGCGCGAAGGCGAGTGGGGCGTGGGGGGCCTCAACACGGCGATTGAAGGCAGCCTGGAGTCGGCAGGCTTGCTGCGCCGCGGCGGCGAATGGTATCCCGGGCGCCCGGTGATGGTGACCCGTAACGACTACGGCACCGGGGTCTTCAACGGCGACATCGGCCTGACGCTGACGGACCCGGCGCGCGCCGGTTCCTTGCGCGTCTATTTCCTCGAGGGCGACAAGGTGCGCAGCGTGCTGGCCACGCGCCTGCGCAGCGTCGAGACGGCGTATGCGATGACGGTCCATAAATCGCAGGGCTCGGAGTTCCGCCACACGGTGCTGGTGCTGCCGGAAGACCGCAACGCCATGCTCACGCGCGAACTGGTCTACACCGGCATCACGCGCGCCAGCAGCCAGTTCACGCTGGTGTCGCCCGCAGGCTCGGTACTGGCTGACGCCGTGGCGCGGCGCACCCACAGGACCAGCGGCCTGCGCCACCTGATCGAGCGCGACGGGGCCGGCCGGTGACAGCCGTTTCGATACGCCTCGCCCGCCCGGAGGACGCTGCAGCCGTGGCCGCGCTGTTCAGGCAGCTCGGCTATCCATCGACGGCGGACGAGGTGCGCGAGCGCCTGCTCGAGCATGGCGGCGACACGGTACGGGCGCTGGTTGCCGAGCACGAGGGCAAGGTGGCGGGCATCATCGTCGTCAACCTGATCGCGCCGCTGCACGTCGCGGACCGTTGGGCACTGGTGTCGGCGCTGGCCACGAATGAAGCAATACGGGGCGCCGGCATCGGCGCCGCACTGCTGGGTGAGGCGGAGCGCTTCGCCCGCGAACAGGGCTGCAGCCGCATTGAACTGTCGAGCAGCGAGAGCCGCACGCGGGCGCATGCCTTTTATGTGCAGAACGGCTTCGGGGAGGTGCGCAAGCGCTTCGTCAAGCAGATGTAGATATGCGGGTTGGTGATACCAGTTCTCCAAGGCAATTATAAGCGCGTTTTGAGTTATGCGTTTTATGTATTCCGGAGATGGGAACTCCGAATTGGATTTATATCTTCGGTGAGCGTAAGCTGTGTCCATTGCTGAAACAAACCCCACAGGAGCTCACCATGACCACTATTACTTTCCGCCGTGCCGAATCGCCAATCGATTTCGCTCTCGTGCTGCGTCAGGTTGGTGCCGGGCTACGCCGCGCCCTCGAACTGTCGGCCGCTCCCTACATGAACGGCGCCAAGCCATCGATGTAAGCAGGCCGCCAGGGACCGCTTCCAGCGTCCCGGCACACCAATCGACCCCGCGCCATGCGGGGTTTTTTGTTTCTGCGACCTCGCCGTACCTTGATTCGCCAGTGATAAAATATCCATCCGGCAATATTTTGGAGTTCCGGATGAGGACCTGCCTGGCGCTGCTGTTACTTTCCCTCTCGGCCCTGGCGCATGCCGCCGAATGGCGCGACAGTCCGCAACTGGCCGAACTGTTCAAGCGGGAAGGGGTGAGCGGCACCTTCGTCGTCCACGATGTCGCGGCCGATACCTATACGGTCCACGACCGCAAGCGCGCACTGGCGCGCTACGTGCCCGCGTCCACCTTCAAGATTCCCAACAGCCTGATCGGCCTCGCCGTCGGCGCCGTTTCCAGCGTGGACGAGGTCCTGCCCTACGGCGGCAAGCCGACCCGGCGCCCGGAATGGGCGCAGGACATGCCGCTGCGCGAGGCGATCAAGGTGTCGAACGTGCCCGTCTACCAGGGGCTGGCGCGGCGGATCGGCATCGAACGCATGCGCGGCGCCTTGCGCCAGTTCGAGTACGGCAACATGGACCCCGGCAGCGTCGTCGATACCTTCTGGCTGGATGGGCCCTTGAGGATCAGCGCCGTCGAGCAGACCGTCTTCCTCGGCAAGCTGGCCCAGGACGCGCTGCCGGCGCCGAAAGCCGCGATGGCGGCCGTGCGCGCTATCATCCGCCAGGAAGGCGAGGCCGAACTGTATGCCAAGACCGGCTGGGGCGCGCCGCCGAACGAAGGCAATATCGGCTGGTGGGTCGGCTGGGTCAGGAAAGACGGCAAGCTGTACACCTTCGCCCTGAATATCTACATTCCCGATAACGAAACGGGCGCCAAGCGCGTGCCGCTGGGTAAGGCCGGGCTGAGGGCACTGGGGCTGCTCTGAGCGCCAGCACAACAAAAAAGGGATTGCCGCAAGCGGGAATCCCTTTTTTCGTTCAACCGGCCGCCAGGCGGCCGATCCATTAATTACGGCGCGTACGCCGGACCGTCACTTTTTTCTTCTTCGCCACGACCTTCACCTTGGCGCGCGGCTGGGCCTTGGCCTTCAGGCGGCTGCCGCTGGCCTTGATGCGCAGGCTCGGGGCGGTTGCCTTGATGCGCAGGCTGGAACGGCTTGCCTTCATGCGCGGGGCACGGCTGCCGGCCGTCATCTTCACCGAGCGCAGTTCGCGAGATGCGCGCGCCACGGTCGGCTCTTCGCCGGTGATGTGGCGGCGGATGTTGAGCGCGTCGAGGATGCGGGCCGACGAGGCGCTGGCATTGAGCAGCACCATCGTCGCGTTCTTCCCGGCGACCTTGATGCTCATGATCAGGCAGCGGCCCGCTTCACGGGTGTAGCCGGTTTTCGACAGGCCAATGTCCCAGCCCTTGGCGCCGACCAGGCGGTTGGTGTTGCGGTACTCGACGCCGCGGCCATTGATGTTGATGATGTTCCGGGCGTCGGTGCTGCGTGCCGCGATTTCCGGATAGTCGGCGGCGGCGTTCGCCATCTTGATCAGGTCGCCGGCGGTCGAGCGGTTGTTCGGCGACAGGCCGGTCGGCTCTTCGATGTGGGTCTGGCGCATGCCGAGCGCCGCGGCCTTGCGGCGCACGGCTTCCTTGAAGGCCAGCTGGCCGCCCGGATAGGTGCGCGCCAGCGAAGCGGCGGCGCGGTTATCGGAGGACATCAGCGCCAGCTGCAGCACGTCGGCGCGCGGGATGCTGGCGCCGACCGGCACGCGCGAGGTGCTGTGCTTGAGGGTGTCGACGTCGCTGCGGTCGATCTGGATCAGCTCGTTCATGTCCTGCTTCGCGTCGAGGATGACCATGGCGGTCATCAGTTTCGTGAGCGAAGCGATCGGCACGACCGCGCCGGCGTTCTTTTCCAGCAAAATCTTGCCGGTGTCATCTTCCACCACCAGCACCGATTGCGATCCGAACGGCACCGCGAATGCGGCAGCAGAAGAGATCGACAGCAGTACCGTGGCGAACAGTTTCTTGATCATGGTCTTGGGAGTAGGAGTCGGTTTGAAAGCCAAGCGCCGTTGCGGCGCATCGTGTACGTATCCAACTATGCGTCTAGCTGTAAGGCAACTACATTAGTGACGGAAGATAGCATCATGATTTCTGCATGTCTATGGCGCACAAGCAAAAACGAGCTCAAGTGTAGCGAATTGCCGATAAAAAAGCCCCGCACGCTGGCGGGGCCTGATTTGATCGACAAAACCTTGGCAGGAACGCCACGGACGTGACGTGCTTGCCGGCGCAATCTGACAGCGTTATTTCGACTGGTAGATCTTGTCGAATTCGCCGCCATCGTCGAAGTGGGCCTTCTGGGCATTGCGCCAGCCGCCGAACAGCTCGTCCACCGTAAACAGCGCGATCGGCTTGTAGTTGGCGGCATATTTTTTCATGACCGCTGCGTTACGCACGCGCAGGAAGTGCTTGGCGCCGATTTCCTGTCCCTGGGGGGTGTACAGGAAATTCAGGTAAGCGGTTGCCTGCTTGCGCACGCCGCGGCGGTCGACGACCTTGTCGACCACGGCCACCGGTGACTCGGCCAGGATCGAGGTTTGCGGGTAGACCACCTCGAAGTTGTCGCCGAACTCGGCACGCACCATGCTCACTTCGTTCTCGAACGTCACCAGGGCGTCGCCGATCTGGCGCTGGGTGAAGGTCGTGGTCGCGGCGCGGCCGCCCGCGTCCAGGATCGGCACGTTCTTGAAGATGCCGCGCACCAGTTCGCGCGCCTGCGCTTCGTTGCCGCCTTTTTTCAGGACCGAGCCCCAGGCTGCCAGGTAGGTATAACGGCCATTGCCGGCGGTCTTCGGGTTCGGGATGATCACCTGCACGCCCGGCTTGGCCAGGTCGTCCCAGTTCTTGATGCCTTTCGGGTTGCCCTTGCGGACCAGGAACACCATGGTCGAGTAATAGGGCGCCGCATTGTTCGGGAATTTCTTCGCCCAGTCTTTCACAACGAGGCCGCGGTCGGACAGCATGTCGATGTCGTTGGCCTGGTTCATCGTCACCACCGACGCTTCGAGGCCATCGGCCACTGCGCGCGCCTGCTTGCTCGAGCCGCCGTGCGATTGTTTGATCGAAACGGTCTCGCCTGTTGTTTTTTTCCAGCTAGCAATAAAAGCTGGGTTAATGTCTTTGTATAATTCGCGCGCCACATCGTAGGACACGTTCAGCAGCTCGGGATTCGCGGCGCTGGCTGACAGCGGCAGGGCGGCGCCGACGGCGAGCGCCAGCAGCCAGCGGCGCAGGGGCAGGAATGACTGGTTCGGCATGTTCTTCTCACTTTTCGGATGCTATGGAAACAGGGTACATGTTCCATAAGTTGTGCCATGAATGGAAGAATACTTTCGTCATATGCTTAGACGTTCGCCGGGCCACGCTCGCAAGTATGCATGCGTCGGGCGGGCTGAAGAGCTTTCGGTGTATAGTCCGGACATTGCGGGCGCCTAAGGTATTGATGCCTACACGCAACAAGTATTGGTAACGAGTCACTGGATCAGATGGTTATGGGTATCGACATTCGCAAAGCAGTACCGCTCGATGCAGCCAGCGCTTGCCGCCTGCTGCGCCGTTCGATCGAGCAGGGATGCGAGGCGGACTACCGCGGCCATCCCGGCGTCCTTGATGCCTGGCTCGGCAACAAAACCCCCGAGAACGTCGCCACCTGGTTCGCCTCAAGCACCAATTTCGCCATCGTCGCCGAACGTGACGGGGAATTGCTGGGCCTGGCGCTGCTGACCCAGGCCGGCAAGCTTTCGCTGTGCTACGTGCAACCCGAAGCCGTGCGCAGCGGCGTGGGCAGCGCGATGCTGGCCGCCGTCGAGCAGCAGGCGCGGGCGTGGGAGATCCGTAAGCTGCACCTGCACAGTCCCGCCGGCGCCGCACCCTTCTTCGAGCGCCACGGTTACACCAATGCCGGGCTGGATAAGGCCTGCTATGGCCTGGAATGCAATCTGTTGTGGAAGGCGCTCGATGTGGTCGTAGGCGAGCCCGCCGGCCAGGAGTCCGCGCGCAAGCGTTTCTGCAACTGCAGCCAATAACAAACCAGTAGCAACAAATAAGCAACAGAACACGCCTTCTGTCGGGCATGTCCTTACGCTATAGTACGGCTCTTCCCAAAGATGAGTGTTTTATGGCTTCCCGCAGAGATTTTCTTCATCAAGGCATGCGCCTGTCGGCCCTCGGCGCAGTTGGTACCCTCGGCTCCAGCCTGATCGGCCAGGCCCATGCAGCACCGCAGGCGGCCCCGGCTGACCTGACGCCACCACCCGACCTCTTCGACGCACAACTGATCGACCTCGATTTCTGGGTCAAGCCGCGCACCTTGTCGGTCACGCGCCCGCAAAGCGGCGAGCGCGCGACCGTCCTGTACTGGAAAGACGGCGAAGTGATCGACTCGGCCTACCAGCAGTTGTGCCATCTGCTGCGCGACGTCAACGGCCGCGAAACGGCCCCGATCGACCCCAAGCTGCTCGAAATGCTGTGGGGTACCCAGGCCTTCATCGCGCGCTACGGCCTGACGCAACCGCTCGAGATCCTGTCCGGCTACCGTACCGCGGCGTCGAACGCGCGCCTGCAGGAGGCGGGCATTCCTGCCGCGCGCAAATCGCTGCACCTGGTGGGCAAGGCTGCCGACATCCGTATTTCCAGCCTCAGCGAAGAAGTCCTGGGCGGACTGGTGCGAAGCTTCCGTCAGGGCGGAGTGGGGTATTATTATCGTTCCGGGCCGAAGGGCGGCTGGATCCACGCCGACACGGGGCTCAACCGTACGTGGAAGGGCTAGTTCTGGCGTTTTTTTATCGCCAAAACTTGCGTGGGTTTTTGCTGTCGTAGGCTGGAACGGCAAGCGTGCTTGCCGGATGATGGACTCATCTTTTCCGAAGGAGAACCACGATGGCAACGATGAACGCACCCACGATGGATCGCCGCACCAGCCCGGAACGTCGCACTGCCGTACGCGAAGGCCGGGGCTCGGCCATGTCGGCACTCGATTACCTCGCCATGTTCCTGCTCATCATTGGCGGCCTGAACTGGGCCCTGGTCGGCCTGTTCGAGGTCGACATGGTCGCGACCATCTTCGGTCCGGGCAGCCCGGCGTCGCGCCTGATCTACGTCCTCGTCGGCCTG
This sequence comes from Massilia niabensis, assembly GCF_042655085.1. Classification (NCBI taxonomy): domain Bacteria; kingdom Pseudomonadati; phylum Pseudomonadota; class Betaproteobacteria; order Burkholderiales; family Oxalobacteraceae; genus Massilia; species Massilia niabensis. The sequence continues at coordinate 92,490 of NZ_JBHSMU010000014.1, forward strand.
GCCGCACTGTATTCGATCTACACGACGGCGAAGATGGCCGGCGCCAAGCGGCATTGACGGGCGCATCGACAAGTCCTGAGTCCGGCGTGGAGCGGGCGCTTCGCGTCGGGCTCATCTCCGACACCCACGGCATGCTGCGCCCCGAGGCACTCGCCTTTCTCGCGGGCTGCGACCATATCGTCCATGGCGGCGATATCGGCAATGCCGGCATCCTCGACCGGTTGGCCGGGCTCGCGCCGCTGACCGTCGTGCGTGGCAACAACGACCGCGAGGCCTGGGCGCGCGGCATTCCCGTTACCGCGCGCCTGAGCTTCGGTAGCGTGTCGCTGTACGCGATCCATGACATCAAGGAGCTCGACATCGATCCGGTGGGGGCTGGGGTGAGGGTGGTGGTGTCGGGCCATTCGCACAGGCCGTCGCAGGTCGAGCGGGCGGGCGTCCTGTACGTCAATCCGGGCAGCGCCGGGCGTCGGCGATTCAGCCTGCCGATTTCGGCGGCGGAACTGGTGATCGAGGGCGACAGTGTGCGTGCGCGTATTGTTACCCTGGTTCAAGGGTAGGGTGGACGGGTCTCCCGTCCACGCGTTCAACGCACGCTCGCACCATGTACGGCTACGATGAAATGCCGTACGATATTGGCCTTCACGCTTCCCATTGGTACTGATGACCGCTCCACTTGAACAGCCGCGCTTTCGCCCGCGCCCCTGGACCCACCTCGAAACGCCGCAGGACGTCGAACTCTGGATCGACGATCACAACCTCGCCATGCAGGACCTCATCAAGCCGCAGGAAACCGGCTACGGCGTCTGCTTCACGCTGGCCGAAGGCGGCAACATCTACATGCAGACGCTTGACGACGCCGTCGTGCTCGACGTCGACGAGGACGCGGCCTGGATCGCGCCGCTGATCCAGGCCGCCACCGGCGCCGAGGCACCGGCCGGCGCGTACTGGCTGCTGCCGGCCGACAAGCTGACCCAGCTCGTTATTGGCCTGTCGAGCCTGGTAGCGAGCACGACCCTCGTCGTCGGCCACCGCTTCGGTTCGCGCGGCCGCCGGACGTACTAGACAGTAAAAGAGGGGGCAGCTTGCCCCCTCTTCTCAGAAGTGGTGAAACATCCCCACCGAGGCGGTGCGGGTTTCGATGCCCGTCTGCGGCGCCGTGCTGCCCGGCTGGAAGGGCAAGGCGATGCCGTTCAGCATGATGGTCGAGGCGCCGAAGTTGCGCACCGAGCCGGCGCGGGCATACAGGCTGGTGCGGCGCGACAAGGCATAATCGGCGCCGAACATCAGGCCCAGGGCCGACGATTCCACCAGGCGCCCGGCGCCGTCGCGCGCGCCTTCGGTGTCGCGATGGACCGCCGAGCCACGGTAAGTCAGGCGGCCGCGCGGCAGGATCACGCCGAGCGTCGTCAGTTCGGCTTCGCCGCTTTGCGCCAGGCGGGGCTTGATGCGCACGTACGAGGTCGAGAGCACGAGCTGGCCGTTGTCGAAGATCGCGCCGACCGCCGGCATGTCGGTGCGCACCGGTTGGGCGGGCAGGGTGCTTGCCACCACCACCGGGCTGCTCCAGGACTGGGTCAGGCTCGCCGCCAGGTAGACCGGGCCGGCGTTCCAGCCCAGCGTGCCGCCGCGCACACCAAACTTCGGCTCGCGCCCCCCGGTCGGGTTGGTCGCGAGGATCGCCTGCGCCGACAGGCCCTTGAAACGCGGGGTCGCATAGGTGATGGACTTCGGCACGCGCACCGGGATCGTGCCCGCGCCAGGACCGAGGTCGGTATTCGCGCCGACACCGCGCGCGCTTTGCATGGCTCCGCCGCCGACCCAGGTGTAGGCCGAATTGGTCGACACCAGGAGGAACGGATCGATATACAGCGGCAGCATCGCGTTGATCTGGTTACCCAGGCGCACGGTGCCCAAGGTGGCCGAGCGCAGCCCGATCCACGATTCGCGGTTGAACAGGGCGTTCGCCTGCTGCACGCCCGTGTCGGCGTTGAAGCCCGCTTCCAGCTTGATCTCGGCCTTCACGCCGCCGCCCAGGTCCTCGGAGGCGTAAAAGCCCAGCTTCGAGGTGTAGTCGCCGCCGCTTTGCAGCTGCCAGCGGCCGCTCGCGTTATCCGTGGTGGAGTACATTCCACCCATGTCGACCGTGCCGTAGATACGCACGCCGTCGCCGCCACGGCTGAACTCCGGCAGCTGGGCGATCTGGGTCATCAGGTAAGGAACGGGCTGGGTCTGGGCAAGGGCCGCAGGCGCCAGGGAGGCAAGGAGGGTGCAGAGCAGAGTGGACAGCAGGACGGGGCGCGGCAGTGCGATGGAGGTTCGTGGCATGCGTGAGTATTGGTGAGATTTGACGTTGGGCAATTATCACATGCAACTTGGATAAGATGAGCATAGCTAAAACCCCAATGCGCCACCGGTTGCCGAAATACAACAATCTCATGCGCCGATTCCCCAGCATGGCGCCGCAAAGAAAACAGCCCGCATGAAGCGGGCTGGCGGGTCAAACCTGGAGTGCGAACCGGGCTTGCGTTCGCGCCGTCTTACATGTTCGGATAATTCGGCCCGCCGCCGCCTTCCGGCGTCACCCACACGATGTTCTGGGTCGGATCCTTGATGTCGCAGGTCTTGCAATGCACGCAGTTCTGGGCATTGATCTGCAGGCGGTCCTGGCCGGCATCGGTCTTCACGTACTCGTACACGCCAGCCGGGCAGTAGCGCTGCTCGGGACCGGCAAACTTGGCCAGGTTCACGTCAACCGGGATGCTGGCGTTTTTCAGCGTCAGGTGCACCGGCTGCTCTTCGGCGTGGTTGGTGTTCGAGATGAATACCGACGACAGGCGGTCAAACGTCAGCTTTCCGTCCGGCTTAGGGTAGACGATCGGCTTGAACTCGGACGCCGGGCGCAGCATTTCGTGGTCCGCATGCTTGTGGCGCAGGGTCCATGGTGCTTTTCCGCGGAAGACCATCTGGTCGACACCGGTCATGAAGGTGCCCAGGTACAGGCCCTTGCTCATCCATGGCTTGAAGTTGCGCGCCGTGTGCAGTTCCTTGTACAGCCAGGACTGCTCGAAGGCGGCGGGGTAGCTGCTCAGCTCGTCATGCTGGCGGCCGGCGCCGAGCGCGGCGAATGCGCTTTCCGCCGCCAGCATGCCGGTCTTGATCGCGCCGTGGCTACCTTTGATGCGGCTGGTGTTCAGGAAACCGGCGTCGCAGCCGATCAGGGCGCCGCCCGGGAACACGGTTTTCGGCAGCGATTGCAGGCCGCCGGCGGTAATTGCCCGCGCGCCGTAAGAGATGCGCTTGCCGCCTTCGAAGAAGGTGCGGATCGCCGGGTGCGTCTTGTAGCGCTGGAATTCCTCGTAGGGCGACAGGTAGGGGTTCTCGTACGCCAGGCCGACCACGAAGCCGACCGCGACCTGGTTGTTCTCCAGGTGGTACAGGAAGGAACCGCCGTAGGTGCTCGAATCGAGCGGCCAGCCGGCTGTGTGGATCACCAGGCCCGGCTGGTGCTTGGCCGGGTCGATTTCCCAGAGTTCCTTGATGCCGATGCCGTAGGTCTGCGGATCCTTGCCCTTGTTCAGGTCGTACTTTTCCATCAGCTGCTTGCCGAGGTGGCCGCGCGAGCCTTCGGCGAAGAAGGTGTACTTCGCATGCAGTTCCATCCCGAGCTGGAAGGCGTCGGTCGGCTTGCCTTCGCGGTCCACGCCCATGTTGCCGGTTGCGACACCCTTGACCGAACCATCCTCGTTGTACAGCACTTCAGCGGCCGGGAAGCCAGGGAACACTTCCACGCCGAGCGCTTCGGCCTGCTGGCCGAGCCAGCGCACGACATTGGCCAGCGAGATGATGTAGTTGCCGTGGTTGGTCAGCATCTTCGGGATCATGAACGAGGGCGTGGCGCGCGCCTTCGTCTCGGTCAGGAACAGCACCCGGTCTTCGGTCACTTCCGTGTTCAGCGGTGCGCCGAGCTCCTTCCAGTTAGGGAACAATTCATTCAGGGCAATCGGATCCATGACGGCGCCGGACAGGATATGCGCGCCCAGCTCGCCGCCTTTCTCCAGCACGCAGACCGTGACTTCCTGGCCTTTTTCGGCGGCCAGCTGCTTCAGGCGGATGGCTGCCGACAGGCCTGCCGGGCCGCCGCCGACGATGACAACGTCGTACTCCATTGCTTCGCGCGGTCCGTATTGTTCGAGGATGTTGGTGGCGTCTGTCATGGTCTTGTAATAGTTAAAGAGATTGAGGCACGAAAATTTAAGCACGAGTGTGCGGGTTTTCCGCACCGATTGCAACTTTGCCAGCCGTTTTGAGGCGAATATTAGATGCTGTCATCTAATACAGGCAATCTGTGACATCATTATGCCTTCGTCATCGTTTGTGTCATAGCACATCAGGACAGGAGCCAATGTGGGTATCGAAGTAAACTTTGAAGGCAAGATCGCCATGGTCACCGGCGCCTCGAGCGGGCTCGGCGCCCGCTTTGCCAAGGCGCTGGCCGGCGCCGGCGCCCAGGTGGTGCTGGCCTCGCGCCGCACCGAACGCCTGAAGGAATTGCGGGCAGAGATCGAGGCCGACGGCGGGGCCGCCCACGTCGTCAACCTCGACGTCACCAGCCTCGACAGCATCAAGTCGGCGATTGCCCACGCCGAGACCGAGGCCGGGCCGATCGACATCCTGATCAATAATTCCGGCGTGCAGAGCACCCAGCGCCTGCTGGAAGTGACCGAAGACGATTACCAGTACATCATGGACACCAACCTGCGCGGCGCTTTCTTCGTGGCGCAGCAGGCTGCCAAGCGCATGATCCAGCGCGCCAAAGGCGACCCGCGCAAGCAGCACCGCATCGTCAACATCGCCTCCGTTGCCGGCCTGCGCGTGCTGCCCCAGATCGGCGTGTATTGCATGAGCAAGGCCGGCGTGGTGCAGATGACGAAGGCGATGGCGGTCGAATGGGGAAAATACGGCATCAACGTCAATGCCATCTGCCCCGGCTATATTTCGACCGAAATGAACGAGGATTATTTCGAGACCGAGCAGGGCAAGAAGCTGATCGACCTGCTGCCGCGCAAGCGTCCCGGCAAACCGGAGGACCTCGATGGCCTGCTGTTGTTACTGGCGGCCGAGGAAGCACATTTCATCAATGGCGCCATCATCACTGCCGATGACGGGATGACGGCGCAGTAAGCGTATCAATGATGCGGCAAGCGGGCGCCGGCGACGGCGCCTTTTTTTATTCAAAACGGAACATGAGTCAGAAGTATGAGCAACAAGCAGTTGGTACACACGATGCGCATGCCAGTGCGCTGGGGCGACATGGACGCCATGGGTCACGTGAATAACACGGTGTATTTCCGCTATATCGAAACGGCGCGGATCGCCTGGCTGGAAGGGGTGGGCGCCTTGCGCGATGCGAACGCCACCGGGCCGGTGCTGGTCAACGCCCAGTGTTCGTTCCTCAAGCAGTTGAAATACCCGGCCGAGATCGAAGTCACCTCGTATGTCGGGCCGCCGGGGCGCTCGAGCTTCGAGGTGTCGCACGAGATCCGCCTCGTCGGCGCGGATGGCCAGGCCGGCGCGCTGCATGCCGAAGGCGCCGCGAAAATCGTCTGGATCGATTTCGCGGCGGAGAAGTCGGTGCCGCTGCCGGAAGCGATCCGCTCGCTGCTGCCGGCGGCCTGACTCCCGGCCCTATTGCGCCTGGGCGGCCTGCTGTTGCTGCTGCGCCGGCGGCAAGAACCAGTTCAGGAGCGCGGCGCAGATGCCGCCGGTGGCCACGCCCGACTCGAGCACGCTGCGAATCGCCGCCGGCACGTGCGCCAGGAACTCGGGCACCTGGGTCACGCCCAGGCCCAGGCCCAGCGACACGGCGATGATCAGCAGGGCGCGCCGGTCCAGCGGCACGCTCGCCAGGATATTGATGCCGGCCGCGGCCACCGCACCGAACATCACCATCGCCGCGCCGCCCAGCACCGGCTCGGGCACGGCCTGGATCACACCGGCCACGCTCGGGAACAGCCCCAGCACCACCAGGAACAGGGCGATCCAGACCCCGACATGGCGGCTGGCGATACCGGTCAGCTGGATCACGCCGTTATTCTGCGCAAAAATCGAGCTTGGGAAGGTGTTGAACACGCCGGCCAGCAGCGAGTTCGCCCCGTTCACCAGCACGCCGCCCTTGATGCGCCGCATCCAGACCGGGCCTTCGACCGGTTCGCGCGAGATCTTGCTGGTGGCGGTGACGTCGCCGATCGCCTCGAGCGAGGTCACCAGATAAATCACCACCATCGGCACGAACAGCGACCACGAAAAGCCGAGGCCGAAGTGCAGCGGCAGCGGCACCTGGAAGGCGGGGGCCGCGTGCATGCCGCTGAAGTCGAGGCGGCCGAGGTAGCCCGCCAGCGCATATCCGGCCGCCAGCGCAATGACGATGGCACTGCTGCGCATCCAGGTGACCGGCACGCGGTTGATCGCCACGATCAGGCCCAGCACCACGCCGGATAACAGCAGGTTTTCGCCATTGGCGAAGCTGCCGTTGCCCATCGCGGTGAAACCGCCTCCCATGCTGATCAGGCCGACCTTGATCAGGGTAAGACCGATCATCAGGACCACGATGCCGGTTACCAGCGGCGTAATCAGGCGCTTGATGAAGGGGAGGATGCGCGAGACGCCCATCTCGATGAACGATCCCGCCACCACGACGCCGAAGATGGCCGCCATCACCGCCTCGACCGGCGTGCCTTCCTTGACCATGGCGGCGCCGCCGGCGATCAGGGGGCCGACGAAGTTGAAGCTGGTGCCCTGCACGATCAGCAGGCCCGCACCGAAGGGACCGAAGCGGCGGCACTGCACGAAGGTGGCGATGCCCGAGATGACGAGGGACATCGAGACGATCAGGTTGGTGTCGCGCGCCGAGACGCCGAGCGCCTGGCAGATCAAGAGGCCCGGCGTAACGATCGGGACGATGATCGCGAGCAGGTGCTGGAGCGCGGCGAGGATGCCGATCCAGGGGCGGGGGCGGTCTTCCAGGCCCAGGATCAGGTCCGGAACGTGGCCGGCGGGAACGTGCGCTTCGCTTGGGCGCAGGGTGGTTTCTGTGGTCATCGGGCGGCCGGGCAAAGTGCGGATTCTACAGCGAGAGCAGGCTGTACGGCATTCGGGCGCCACTCTTGCCCAACTTTGACCTGCATCAATTGCGAATCGACAAACTGCCGAATCTGTTGCTAAACAGATTCTTTGCCCGCCAGCGGCAGTTCCGTCAGGCAAAACCCATCTCTATAATCTGAATCAACTTTTAGTGGCGCACGATTGCCATCCACCTGTTTGAGCACATCACTATGCTTGAAAACGCCTGGGCGACGCCGTCAAGTTTCGCCGTCGTCAACATCGTCAGCAATTACAAGAATGTCGAAATGTCGAGCGACACCGAGTACGAGTGCCACGATGGCGCCATGATGACGGGCGTCGCGCTCAAGGGCGACTTCGTCACCATCAAGCAATAAGGTGACGGATATGGCCGTACCAGTGCCGGACGCAACCCTGCTGTGGCTGACTAACGTGGATGCGTTGCCGGAGGCAACGCTCAAGGGCTTCGTGGCCTGGCTCGGCGAAGGCGAGCGGCTGCGCTGCGTGCGCTTTGCCCGGGCCGAGCGGCGGCGCCAGTTCATCGCCGGCCGTGCGCTGCTGCGCCTTGCCCTCGGCAGCCTGCTGGGCGTCCCGCCGCACAGCATCGCGCTGCGCGAACGGCCATTCAATGCGCCGGCGCTCGAGATGCCGGAGCTCGAGTTGCCGGAATCGGGCGTGGGCTTCAGCATTTCGCACAGCGGGCCGTGGGTGGCCTGTGCGGCCAGCACGCAGGCTGCGGTTGGCCTCGACATCGAACGCATCGACCTGCGCCGCGACGCGCTCGCGCTGGCCATGCATGCACTCGGGCCGGAGGCCCTGGCCCGGCTGCGCGCGTGCGAAGGGGCGGAGCGGGCGCATGCGTTCTATCGCATGTGGTGCCTGCACGAAGCCCGGATCAAGCTGGGCGGCCCCAGCGCGGCCGACTACGTGTTCGAGCAGCCCGGCCTGGCGCTGGCGCTAGGCTGCGACCGGCCGCTACCGCTTGCCCCAGTGCCCCGCGTCGTGGGGCTCGAGACCCTTGCGGCGGGAGCGTTTCACCAGCGCGATCACTGACCATTGCACGTCGACTACCGGAATGCGCGTTGCGTGGTCGCGGCGGTAGCTGTGGAACGTAGGGTCGCCATCGTCATCGCGACAATGGCACAGCGTGCATTCGGTCCGACGCGCTACCTGCCCGATGCCGGCGCGCTGCAGCTGCCATTGCACAATGGCCGGCAAGTCCAGCATGCGGTCTCGCGGTGCGACAAACTCACGAGGGAGACCATGTCGCTCGACGAAGCCGTCGATGACTTCCGGTCCTACTTCGTAACAGCAGGCCTGCGCCGCCGCGCCGGTGGCGGCGATCCAGTCGCTGGGATCGCCGCCGCGCGCGCGCACCAGCGCTGCGAACGCATCAACGATACCGGCCTGTGCGCCCCGCCAGCCGACGTGCAGCGCCGCGACCTCGCTGCCGTTGTTATGGGCCAGTAGCACAGGCACACAGTCGGCAGTGGCGATCGTTAATAGCAGGCCTGGACGATCGGTCAACATGCCATCGGCCTCGCCGCAATCTTCATTTGGCTCGGTCACTACAGCGACGCGCGTACCGTGGCGTTCGTGCTGCACTGGCCGCCGCCTCCAGTAGTCGGGCATCAGGGATGCCATATTGTCGCAGCGGGTGCCGAATCCGTGCACGATGGTGGGAAGGTCGAGGAGTGAGCTGGTCAGCATATTTTCAATCAAAGGCCAATGGAATCCAGATAACGAACCGCAGCCTCAAGAACTTCGTCCCTTTCTTGCCGCATACCTGACAAGGTTGGCCTGGCTTCGACATGGGGAGCAATGCCCGCCGGATGCAAGCGGCGCAGGAATATCGCTCGACCGCATAGCCGGAGGACGCGGCCATGATGTTCCCTGGAAGAAGAACGTTAGTGAGGTCACCATTCGTACCGACGCTATTGGATCCGATATAGATCACGTCGGTCACGGACTCCAGAAGCATTGCCGTGTGGGCCGGCGCAGGCTCTCCAGACGCCCGTTGGACAAAGGGCAGCTCATCGGATGAAGTCACGCCAAGGATGGGATCGTGCAAAGGCGCGAGCAAGCGTTCGAGGACAGGTTTCAAGGTTCCTGCGTCGGTTGTACACATCAGCGAGGCAGCGCGGAAACGAGCGCCTGGTCCCAGTTTACTTCGGTTCGCGAAACCCCTGGATGGAACCATTTGATGTCGTTCCACAGGCGCGTTATCGCATGGAGACCCTCAGGGCCCTCGCACATGGAGGCCGCGCGCACTGGTTGCGCAGGCGCCATCACCAACGTCAACAACAAGGCACAGGGAATGCGACGCCACGATGGAAATGCCGGCCACTGTGATACCGGATAAAGCTGTACAGGTTTCAGGAAATCCATGATGACTGGTAACGCTAGTGCATGCGATGCAGGGAATATCCGCCGGCGCAATAATGGTAATTGTCGCATCGGGTTTTCACATTCAGCGATCAAAAATATAGGCGTGAAGAGAAAAGAGACATGAAGTTTAACTTTCCATTACGGTGGCCAGGTACGCCAAAATCTGGTTAAATTGCGCCATGCAATCGCCCCGGTCAATCGCCTTGTTAGTCTTTGAAGGCGCCCAGATTCTCAACATCACTGGTTCAGCGGCGGTATTCGCTGCCGCTAACAACGTCCTCAAGCAACGGGTTTACGACATTCACGTCCTGTCACCACTCGGGGGGGCGATTGAGAGCATGTCGGCAATCACGATCTTGACAAAAACGATGTCCACCCTGGATCCGGAAAGTGTCGACACGCTATTGTTTACAGGTAGCGGCCACGATAATGCGGCAGACGCGCTGGAAAATAATGAGGTGCGCCAATGGGTGCTTAGAGCGATATCCAAATGCCGGCGCTTTGGATCGAGCAGTGGTCCAGCAACACTGGCCTTGGGTCGGCTTCGACTCCTTGACGGTGTCCGCGTCGCAGCGCATTGGGCGGCATGCGACCGTCTGTCCAAGGAAATACCGAGCGTGGCTGTGGATGCCAATGCGATTTATGTCGAACACGGCCGCGTCTGGACTTCGGCCGGCGGTAGCGCCGGTATTGACATGGCTTTGCAGATGGTGGCCCGCGATGTTGGCGACAGTGCAGCAAATGAAATCGCCAAGCGTCTTGTGCTGGAAACCCGACGACCTGGTTATCAGCCACAGCTTAGTGAGGTAGTCGCGGCGCTCAAAAGGGCGGACAACGATTTTTCAGGCTTGATCGGCTGGATCAGGGCGCATCTGTCGAAACCGATGAGTGTCGACTCCTTGGCCGCGCGAGCCGGGATGTCTCCCCGAAATTTTCAGCGCAAATTTACGGCTTGTGTTGGACAACCTCCGGCGCGTTTTGTCGAGACGCTTCGCCTCGAGCATGCACTCGGGCTTTTGTCGTCCGGTTTGCCTGCAAAGACAATCGCAAACGTGTGCGGCTATGCCAGTCCCCAGCAATTAGCAAAGGCTTTCCAGCGCCAGCACGGCAGCTCTCCCGCAACTTTTCTCCGCGATAAACAAGTGGAGGTCAAAAGCTAAGCACAGGGCTGCGAGCCGTACAAGTTCAAATCGGCGTTGGCAGTTCGCCGTGCACGCGTGTCACTTTGCCGCCTTGCCGGTTTGTGCCGCAGCCGCGTCATCAGCGAGCGTTTGTGCAAGCCAGGCTCGGGCCTTGGCAGCGTAGTTGCGGCACGCGTCCCGATCGTTTTAAAACGCCTTTATGCGTCGTTGCCAAAAAGTTTTGCCTATGGGCACCACCAGGCTGAGCTACAGCGTGATGCGTGCCAGGCTGCTCGGGAACGCTTCGCGGGTGGAGCGGGCGGCCATGGCCATCAGTGCAGATCGGCTGTTCCAGCAGGCGCGCGAACACCAGCGTGCGGCCGCCTTTGCTGGCTCAGCCGACGAAATAACCGATTGCCTATGTTTCTATCAACGGCATTAAGAGCGCCAAAAAAGATCGCTACTTGCCATCAGAGCCACTTGCCGATTATTCGTCCTTGGAGCGCTAGTCGAAGAAACACATGCCCGAGTAAGGCAAAGCACGGCATTGGGCAAGCCGGCTGTTCAGGTCGCCGACATGCGCTTCAAGCTTGTGGCCATCAGGGTCGAGGAAGTACAGCGAGTCTCCTTCGCTGCGGTTTTGCCGCCATTCGATGACCTCATGAGCACGCAAGCGCTGCAAAAATTGACCGAAGTTGTCTTGCTCGATACCGAATGCGAAGTGTGTGTAGTCGGGCGACGGCCCGGCGGCCTCGATGGGGTCCAGCGACAAGCACAACCATAAGATATCCAAAGACAAATACGCGCCAGTGTCCCAGCGGGCACGGAGACGAAAGCCGAGCAAGTGGTGATAAAAATCGACACTTCGGTCAAGATTTTGCACAGCGAGGGTTAGATGATTCAGCCCAGTCAGCATTTTTGACGGTCTGTTGTGTGAGGGCTTACGATCCAAAGGTGTTCAGGGCAATTTTTGCCGCCCGAACGATGATGTCGCTGCGCGCGTCTGCGTTCTTGGCCAATTGCCGGGTGTAAATAGCCAGCACGATTGGTGTCCCGCCCGGTGGGTAGATCACGGCGATATCGTTGGCGCTGCCGTAGCCGCCAGTGCCGGTCTTGTCGGCTACCTGCCAGCCGGCTGGCACGGCCGCACGGATGCGTGTGGCGCCTGTCGTGTTCCCCAGCATCCAGTCGCGCAGCTGGACTTGCCGCGCTGGCGGCAAGCCGTCCAGCAACAGCAGTTTTTGCAACGTGCGCGCCATCGCCAACGGGGTGCTTGTGTCGCGTTCATCGCCTGGCGCTGCCATGTTCAGCTCGGTTTCCCACCGGTCCAGCCGAAAGCGCTCGTCGCCAAGTGCGCGCGCATAGGAAGTCAGCGCGCCCGGGCCGCCCAATTCGCGCAACAGGGCATTGCCCGCGGTGTTGTCGCTGTATTGCAGGGCCGCAGCGCACAATTGCGCCACGCTTAATTCACCGTCGACATGTTTGCCAGTGATCGGCGACCAGTCGACAAAAAGCGCCTTTGGCAAGGACAGCCGCCTCTCGAGCAAACCAGGCTTCACGGCCTCATGCGCCAGGACAGCCGCTGCCAGCACCACTTTGAACGTGCTGCACATCGGGAAGCGCTGGTTTTGGCGATAGCCGGTCGTGCGCCCGGTGGCGGCGTCGATAACGGCCACGCCGAGCGCGCCGTTCAGGTCGCGTTCGAGGGCAGCGAAGCCGGCGTCAACTGTCGTCGGCTTGGCAGCGGCAGCGGCGGCGAAAGGCAAGGAGGCAAGCGCAAGCATGAGGTGACGGCGGGCTGGTGAAAGTGTCATGGTCTGGATTGAATTCATCGAAATCAGAAAAAATGAAGATGCTTGACTTGCGGTTACAGTTGGTCGTTCTTTCTATTCATTACGAATCGCTACCGGGATTCAAGGCGCACTGATCAAACGACGTGTCGAACCACCCGTTCGACACGCATTGTCCGGATACCAGGGTGTGAATACGCCGGGTCCTCTCTGCGAGCACTACCGGGTTTTTCCGAGGGTGATAATGGTTAGGGGCCTTGATCATGGCGACCAGCTGTATGAACTCAAGTTCAGTCGTTGCCGTCAAAGGCTTGCCGAGGTAGCTGCGAGAGGCCTGCCCAAGCCCCCTGATCTGGCTGCCTTTGTCGGTCCCCATGTAGACCCTGGCAGTGTAGAGCGCCAGCTGCTCCTGCTTCGGCATCCTGGCGTCGAGCACGAGCGCCATCACGTCGCGACCGAGGTCGACTCGCCTGCAGCAATCGAACACCTTTCGGTAGAATTTCTGAAATCTTCCGCGAACACCGTCAAATTCCCCCTGGTACAGGAACACATCGCGCGCGACGGCGCCGGAAATGGTCGCCAAGCCCTGGCCTGAGGCGATGCTCAATCCTGGATGTTCGTAAAAGCCCGGATCCTCCACCCGTAAGAGGATCGCGGTTTGCCATCGAGTGAGGGATACCACTTCTGCAGGCGGCGCCAGTCTGACGGCGTCGCCGAAGGCCCCCCATGCCCAGACTGCGACGATCGACAGGTAGGCCAACAGGAAAGCGGGCAGGACGAGCCACTTCTTGCGGATCATCGCTCGACTCCAGCACCGGCAGCTCGCGGATATGGCTCGCACCCGTTAATTTCGGTGATAAAGCCTTCGGTCACATAACGGGGAATTTTGTTGAATTCACTGAGCACGCGGCCGCGGAAGTCGTCATGTTCGTGCCAGCGCTCGGCAGGAACGCCGAAGTAGTTAACCGGACAAACCGACATCCGCAAACCGGGCCAATGGCGCTGCAAAGTCATCAAATAGCGCCTCGCCGAGCAGATCTTCCCGATGACCACGACACTGCGAATCGTCGATACATTCATCACTTCAGCCACCCTGGCCCGACCAAAGCACACGTTCTCGCCAGTATTGGTTGCGACCGTCTCCAGAATAAGTGCGGATTCCGGCAAGCCGAGTTTTATTAAATTTTCGCCGATGACTTCTGCCTCCGCCCTGGGCAGGCCCATTGTTTGCCCCCCGGACACCAGCAGACGACTGAACATGCCTTCCTGCCAAAGTGCATAGCTTGCTTCGCAAAATTCCCCCACGCCGTGGCGGGTACCGAAAAGAAATCCCAGATCTGAGGGGCATGGTGGAAGTGAGGGCATCATGTACTCCGCGATGAGCCGCAGATTACTGCAATCCGGGAGGGAACCGGGCAAGGTAGTTGTTGTTTGCATGGGCTTGCTATTTTGTGGCGGTGGAATTTTTCGAATCCAGAATGAAAATCGCGCTAACAAACCACGCGCAACCAATCCGTGGTCGGTACAAATAAATCAGTCAGTTCGAGGCAATGGTTGGCCGTGTAGCCAGATACGTGTTTACTTAACGACCTCGAGTTTACGCAGGTGCAGATGATTAAAAGCGACAAAGTTTGGTTAAATCGCGCCATGAACGGTGCAGGGATGAGCAAGCGAGGCGATTGCTGCCTGCGAACGCTGTTGATCCATGGCGCCGGGGGCTTCACGCCCGCAGGCGCAAGCCGCCTGTTGCCGGATGGCTTGCAATTTACTGGAACGGCGGGGATAAAAAGGTTGCCGCTGTTGCGCTGGCGAACACGAATGCACGAATCATTTGAGCGCTTCTGGCCGGCGACCCGGAGATCCAATCCGATTACGCCGCGGCATGACCAGATCGGTTAGTGCTGAAGTAAAGAGCGTAGTTTGGGCAGTCGAAACCACGATTGCGCCTTTGGGCTGAAGTGCATCGTGGTTGAATCAACAACTGCTCCTGGTCCCATTGCGCACCGTCGTAGGTTCGCTCTTGCCCTTGGCGCCGTCTCAGCGCGCTACACCCACCAGCTTGTGCACCAGCTCCGACGAGGTCGAGGCCGAGAACTTGCGCATCAGCTTGGCCCGGTGCATCTCCACCGTGCGCGGGCTGAGGTCGGTTTCGCGGGCGATCACCTTGCTCGTCTTGCCTTCCACCAGCAGCGCCGCGATCTCGCGCTCGCGCGGCGTCAGCTCGGCCGTGACCGGGCGCTTTTCGCTGACGTCCTCGAAGGTCCAGACCCCGGCGCCGAGCGGTTCGGAAGCATTCAACGCGCGCCCCGTTACGTGGCACCAGAACAGCTCGCCGTCGCCGCGGCGCATGATGCGCTCGTCGGAGTAGCGGCCCTTGGCGTTCATGATCGGCACGATGCGGTCGCCCGTGCGCAGGAATTCGTCCATCGTAGGGTACAGCACGGCGAAGGACTGGCCGTCGAGGTAGCCCTGGTCGTACCCGAACATCGCGGCCAGCGCGACGTTGGACGACTGGATCACACGGTCCCTTGAAATGCACATCCCCACCGGGGCATGCTGGAAAATCATCTCGTAATCAATGGCGTATGATGGAGTCATCTGAAAGCTGTGGGCTGCCTGGGAATGGACTGCGGTGGGCCGGACCGTTGCCGGTATTTCTACGGTATTGTACTTTCGCGGGTCGTATTTTATGCTGGCCTTCTCTACTCTGCAGTACACATGACTGTAATTCGAAAGCTTTTCGCTGGGAAAATCATAAAAGGGACGGGTATGAACAAAGTGTATCCTGATGCGACATCGGCGCTGGCCGGTATCGTCCAAGACGGCCAGACGATCGCCGTCGGCGGCTTCGGCCTGTGCGGCATTCCGGAAGCGCTGATCGAAGCGCTGCGCGACTCCGGCGTCAAGCAACTGACCGCGATTTCGAACAACGCCGGCGTCGACGGCTTTGGCCTAGGCCAGTTGCTCGAAACCCGCCAGATCAAGAAGATGATCGCGTCCTACGTGGGTGAGAACAAGGAATTCGCGCGTCAGTTCCTGGCCGGCGAACTCGAACTCGAATTCACGCCCCAGGGCACCCTGGCCGAGAAGCTGCGCGCCGGCGGCGCCGGCATCCCGGCCTTCTTCACGAAAACCGGTTACGGCACCATTGTTGCCGACGGCAAGGAAACCCGTGAATTCGACGGCGAGCATTACGTAATGGAACGCAGCCTGCTGCCCGACGTGTCGCTGGTCAAGGCATGGAAAGCCGACAAGGCCGGCAACCTGGTGTTCCGCAAGACCGCGCGCAACTTCAACCCGAACGTGGCGACCGCCGGCAAGGTCTGCATCGCCGAAGTCGAGGAGCTGGTCGAGATCGGCGAGATCGATCCGGACCAGGTGCATACCCCGAGCATCTTCGTGCACCGCATCGTCCACAATCCGACGCCGGAAAAGCGCATCGAACAGCGCACCGTCCGTCCAAACTAAGCGCAGAGATTCGGAGAAGAACATGGCATGGACTCGTGATGAAATGGCCGCGCGCGCGGCGAAGGAACTGCAGGACGGCTTTTATGTGAACCTCGGCATCGGCCTGCCGACGCTGGTGGCGAACTATGTGCCGAACGACATGGAAGTGTTCCTGCAGTCGGAAAACGGCCTGCTCGGCATCGGCCCGTTCCCGACGGAAGAGGAAGTCGACGCCGACCTGATCAACGCCGGCAAGCAGACCGTGACCGCCTTGCCGGGCGCCGCCTACTTCAGCTCGGCCGATTCCTTCGGCATGATCCGCGGCGGCAAGATCAACCTGGCGATCCTGGGTGCGATGCAGGTGTCGGAACATGGCGACCTCGCCAACTGGATGATCCCAGGCAAGATGGTGAAGGGCATGGGCGGCGCAATGGACCTGGTGGCCGGCGTCAAGCGCGTGGTCGTGGTGATGGAACACGTCGCCACCGCGAAGGATGGCTCGACTTCCCATAAAATCCTGAAGAAGTGCGACCTGCCGCTGACCGGCGTCGGCGTGGTCGACCGTATCATCACCGACCTGGGCGTGATCGACGTTACCGGTAGCGGCCTGAAGCTGGTGGAGCTGGCGCCGGGCGTGACCAAGGAGCAGGTGGTCGAAGCGACGGGCGCCGAGCTGGACGTCTCGGGCGTCCAGGCTTGACGTAAGAAGGAAGAACGGGGAGCGGCATCGGCCGCTCCCCGTTTGTTTATAGCACGTAGAAATAGATCGTCACATAGTGCGCGGCGCTTCCCGCCAGCACGAACACATGCCATATGCCGTGTGCATGGCGCAGGCGGCTGTCGAGCACGTAAAACACGATCCCCGCCGTGTATGCGATGCCGCCGCCCAGCAGCCACGCGAAGCCGGCCGGGCCCAGGCCCGCCTGCAGCGGTTCCAGCATCGCCGCCGCCGACCATCCCATCGCCAGGTAAAGCAGCATCGACAGCACCCGGGCCCCGGCGCGCGGCCGCGCTTCCTGCAGGATGCCGAGCAGGGCCAGGCCCCAGACGACGCCGAGCAGGATCGTGCCCGAGCGGCCGGTCAGTATCAGCATGCAGAAGGGCGTGTAGCTGCCGGCGATCAGTAGGTAGATCGCCGCGTGGTCGAAGCGGCGCAGGACCGCCTTGAGCGCCCCGGTGCTGCCATGGTAGGCAGTCGAGCAGGAATACATCAGTGCCAGCGAGAGGGCGTACACCGCGGTGCTGAGCAGGCCGAGCCGGCCGTTGCCGTCAAACGCCCGCGCCAGCAGCGGGATGCTTGCGCCGCAGGCCAACAGCGCCCCGCCCAGGTGGGTGAGGGTGTTGAGCCTTTCGCCGTCGTGCATGGCGCCTCCGATGCGATGTCCGCGGCGACGGTCTGCCGCGCGTTTATTCTATCGCGGATGCTGTGCCGAAGACGGTCCGGGACAGGACCTGTACGGCTCGCGGCCTGTTACACCAGTTCCCAGATGTACGTGATCGTTACCCAGGCGCGCACCGGCTTGCCGCCAGCCATGGCCGGCGTGAATCGGCATTTGGCGATCGCGTCCCGCGCCGCCACGTCGAGCCGGCGGTCGCCGCTGGACGCCCCGATGGTCGCCTCGGCAACCGTGCCGTCGGTATCGATCAGGTAGCGCAGCGTGCTCGTGCCCTGCCTGCCGCTGAGCAACGATTCGAGCGGGTATTTCGGTTTCAAGCAGGTATTGAATTGGGCAATGGGCGTGCTGTTGACGGCTCCGGATTCCAGCGCGCCGTCAGTGGGCGTGGTTGCGGCGCAGCCGGCCAGGCAGGCCGCCGCCATCGCCAGCACGGGACACGCAGCCTTCCAGTTTGGTGCTTGCATTTCGGGACGAACCAATCGGTTGATGCGTGACATGCGATCTGCTCCGTTGGCCGCTTGGGCCAGGTGGTGGATGGAGAACTGGAGATGTTCCAGCTAGAAAGGCGCTGCGGGCGTCGCAGGCGGCACCCGGGCCTGGCTTGCAGGCTCCATCGTCCACACGTACTGGACAGGCACCCAGGCACGTCGGGGCTTGCCGTCTTTTTTGGCCGTCTTGAACCTGCATTTCGCCAGTGCCGAGCGCGCCGCCTCGTCGAGCGATGCGTCGCCGCTGGATTTCACGATGTCGGACTGGGCGACGCTGCCGTCGGTATCGATCAGGAAGCGGATGGTCGTGGTGCCCTGTGAACCGCGGCGGCGCGCGTCCTTCGGGTATTCGGGTCTGGCGCAGGTACTGGTCTTCAGGGCGGACGTCGTCTTGTCGGCGCCGGCGACGGCGGAGCTGCCGCGCGTGACGGTGTCTCCCTGCGCGGCGGGCGCCTGGGCACAGCCGGCGAGGCTGGCCACGGCCAGGCCCAGGGCCAGGATCGCCGCCTTCCATTTCAATGCTTGCTGAGCGGGATAAATGAATTGCTTAATGTGCGACATGAACTTTCTCTCTCGAAGCGCCCCGACAAAACCCGTGGAGATATTGCCAATAGTCAAGCAGGAACGCCAGAGAAAGATGAGCTGATCCTGGCGCGCGGTCCACAGGCAGGACCGGCGCCCCGGTGAAACGATCAGTCGAGGGACCACACGTACTGGACTTGCGCCCATTCCTCGACCGGCTTGCCGCCAGCCTTTGCCGGCGAGAAGGTGCACTTGGCGATCGCCAGGCGCGCCGCTTCGTCGAGCGAGGTGTCGCCGCTCGACTGCTTCACGTTCGAGTCGCGCACGGCGCCGTCAATGCCGACCAGGAAGCCCAGGGTGACGGTGCCGGTCTTCCTGGCCTGCAATGCTTCCTTCGGATACACGGGCTTGGCGCATGACGCGAAATTGGCGATGGCGCGGGTGGTATGGCCGGACGTGGCGGCATCGCCCGTGCCCTGGCCGGCCACGGCCGTTTGCGCGCAGCCGACCAGGCTGGCGACTGCCAGTGCGATGGCAGGGACCGCGGCCTTCCAGTTCGATGCTGGTGTATCGGGACGAACCAATCGTTTGATGCGTGACATAAGATCTCCTCCGTTGGCTGCTTGGGCCAGGTGGTGGGTTGAGAACTGGAGACGCTCCAGCTCGGAAAGGGCAAGGGCCAGGCGCCGCGGTTCGCCCAGTTGCCTTGCCGCGATATCGTCCGCGATCTGCTCGCGCTCGACACGAATGCGGTGCGAGAGCCACCAGACCACGGGGTGGTAGAAGAGGATGGTTTCGATCATGCTCTGCGCCAGGTTGACGAGATAGTCGAAACGGCGCACATGGGCCAGTTCGTGGGCCAGCAGGGCTTCGAGCAGCTGCGGCGACATGCCGGACAGGAGCGAGGCGGGCACCAGCACGACCGGTCGCCACCAGCCGGCGGTGATCGGACTGGCCAGCGTATCGACCACGCGCAGGCGCACCTCGCGCGTGATGCCGAACTGGCTGGCCATCGTCGCCAGGCGCGCATTCCAGTGGGCGTCGACGCGATGGGTGTGCGCCGCGCGGCTGACCCATACCATGCCCAGCACCAGGCGCAGGCCGAGCGCGGCTGCGCAGGCGGCCCAGCCGACGACGACCCAGGCCAGGTGGGCCTGCAGGAAGCCTTGCCAGCCTTCGGCCCCGGCGCCGCCGGCCCCCGGCAGCATCTGCACCAGCACCGGCATGCCGCTCGCGCCGGAACCGTCGCCACGCAGGCGCGCGATCAGCTGGACCGCCGGCCAGAGCAGGCACATCAGCAGGCCGGCGCAGGCGGCGATGTAGCGCGTTTGCGGACGCGCGCGGCGCAGCCCGAGCAGGGCGACCGAGGTTTCCAGGCCGACCAGCGCGCACTGCCAGATCGAATCGAGCAGGACGGCCCCGATATGAGCGACCAGTTCGTGACCCGTCATTGCTCGTCCTCCTTCAGCAGTTTTTCGATCTCGTCGCGTTCCTTCTTCGAGATGCCGCTCCTCAAAGCCGCCAGCACCAGCGCCTTGGCCGAACCGGCAAACGCCTTCTGCATCAGGTCTTTCAGCAGATTGGTCTGCAGCGAATCCTGGGCCTGGGCCGGCGCGTAGACGTGCGAGCGTTCGCTCTCGTCGCGCGTCAGGAGGCCCTTGGTATGCATGATCTGCATCAGGCGCAGCACGGTGGCGTAGGTCACGTCGGGACGCGTTTTCTGCATCGCCTCATGCACCTGGCGCGCGGTGGCCGAGCCGAGCGGCCACAGGGTCTGCAGGAGGTCGAGTTCGGCCGCTGTCGGCTTCGGGAGTTCGGGCTGGCTGGGCATGGCATTTCCTTCGGGTTGCAAGTTCGTTAAATCTAGAATACCTTGTCTAGAAAAGATTGTCTAGGTTATTTTCCTTGGGTGCGGGCTGGTATGAAAATGCATAGACAAAAATGTCTAGATGCGCCTATGCTTGCGCTTTCCAAGACACCAACAGGAGACTTCATGCTCAAACCGCTCGCCCTCGTGACCGCCCTCGTGGCCGCCGCCGCCCTGGCGCTGCCTGCCGCGGCCCAGTCCTCGCCCTTGCCGGGCTATCCCTTCGTCCACGTAGGGGCCGAGGCCTCGCGCTACACGACGCCGAACATCGGTGCGCTCGATTTCCTGATCGTGGCCCGTGATCCGGACCCGGCGCTGGCGCGCAGCACGATCGAAACACGCATCGCCGAAGTGCGTGCCTTGCTGCAGGAGCAGGGGATACCGCTGGAAGACCTGGAGACGCGCGACGTGCGGCGCGAACCGGGCAGGAACGAGGCGGCCGAGCCGACAGCGCAGGAACTGCGCGTGAGCGTGCACCTGATCATGCGCGACCTGTCGAAGTGGCGGGCCGTGGTGGCGCCTTTGCTGGACAAGCCGAACCTGGCCGATTTTGCCACCTCGTTCGATATCGTCGAGCGCGACCAGGTCGAAGCGGAGCTGATGGCCGACGCCCTGCGCGACGCCCGCCGCCGCGCCGACATCATCGCCAAGGGAGCGAAGCGCAAGCTCGGCGCCGTCACGGCGGTGACACCGGGCGGCGTCAAGAATGTCGGGGCCGCGATCGGGCTGGTGCGGGCGGACTACAGCTACACGCGCGTGAAGGCATCGAACGTCGATGCGCGCAACTTCCTCTCGGTCGACGCACTGAAGCTGGTGCAGCCGGTGGATGTGGTTTTCAGGCTGGAGTGAGTACTACTTCTTCTCGATCTTGGCGTGCACGTCGTTTACCATCATCAGCGCTGCCGAGCCATAGAACTTCTGGTATTCGGCCACCATCTCGCCGTTGATGATGACCGGGTCGGTGGCGACCCAGGCTTTCGCAGCTTCGAGATCGGGGGTGTTGAGGACGAAGATGCCGCGCCGGCCGTCTGTGCCGTCGAGCGGGCCTGCGAGGACCAGTTTCTTCTCGCCGGCAAGCTTGTTCATGTTGGCGAAGTGGCCCGCGAACATTTTCGTGCGCGCTTCGCCGGCCGCCATCTTGTTCGGACCGGTCTTCAGGATCACGAGCACGTACTGGCGCATGCCGCGTTCGTCGGCGCCGAGCGATGCGGCCAGGGCGGCGTCATACCGCGCCGGCGCTGCCGATGCGGCCGGTGTGGCCGGTGCGACCGGTGCGTCGGCGCGGGCCGGGGCATGCAGCGTCAGGGCCAGGGCGGCGCAGGTGGCAAGGACATGCTTGAGCATCGGTGTCTCCTCGAATCGGTTGTCAGCCGGGGAGGGTAGCATGGGCCTGTTCGACTGGCAATGCGCGGCGCAAGGCCTGCCGGTACCGGTACGGCGCAATGAAAAAACCGCGCCGAAGCGCGGTTTTCTGGGCTGAAGCGAAGGGGTCAGGCCGCTTCGCGCACCGGCTTCAGGGTCTTGGTGTCGGCTTCCACGTGGGTACCCGACAGGACCGCGTTCATGCGCTCCGTGTCCAGTTCCTTCTCCCACTTCGACACCACCACCGAGGCCACGCCGTTGCCGACGAAATTGGTCAGCGCGCGGCATTCGCTCATGAAGCGGTCGATACCGAGGATCAGCGCCATGCCGGCCACCGGAATGCTCGGCACCACGGCCAGGGTTGCGGCCAGGGTGATGAAACCGGCGCCGGTGATGCCCGAGGCGCCCTTCGAGGTCAGCATCGCCACTGCGAGGATGGTCAGCTGCTGGGTCATGGTCAGGTCGGTATTGGTTGCCTGGGCCACGAACAGGGCGGCCATCGTCATGTAGATGTTGGTGCCGTCCAGGTTGAACGAGTAGCCGGTCGGCACGACCAGGCCCACCACCGACTTCGAGCAGCCGAGGTTTTCCAGCTTGCGCATCAGGGCCGGCAGGGCGCTTTCCGACGAGCTGGTGCCGAGCACGATCAGGAGTTCTTCCTTGATGTAGGCGATGAACTTGAAGATCGAGAAGCCGGTCATTTTCGCGATGAAGCCGAGCACGACGAACACGAACAGGGCGCAGGTCAGGTAGAACGAACCCATCAGTTTCGCCAGCGGCACCAGGGATTCCAGGCCGTATTTGCCGATGGTGAAGGCCATCGCACCGAAGGCGCCGATCGGAGCGACCTTCATGATGATGTTCACGACGCCGAAGATCGCGTGCGAGAAGTCGTCGATAATTTTCGTCGTTGCGCGGCCGCGCTCGCCCAGCATCGACAGCGCCACCCCGAACAGGATCGCGATCAGGAGCACCTGCAGGATGTCGCCCTTGGCGAAGGCATCGACGAAGGTATTCGGGATGATGTTCATCAGGAAGTCGGTCGTCGACTGCGACTTCGCCTTGTCGGTGTACTGGGCGATCGCGCTGGCATCGAGGGTGGAGGCGTCGACGTTGAAGCCGGCACCCGGCTTGGCGATGTTGGCCACGGCCAGGCCGATCACGAGCGCGAAGGTCGACACGACCTCGAAGTACAGCAGCGCCTTGCCGCCGACGCGGCCAACCTTCTTCATGTCCTGCATGCCGGCGATACCGGCGACCACGGTGCAGAAAATGACCGGGGCGATGATCATCTTGATCAGCTTGATGAAGCCGTCACCGAGGGGCTTCATCGCGGTGCCAAGCTCGGGGTAGAACACGCCGAGCAGCACGCCCATCACGATGGCGAACAGCACCTGGACGTACAGGATTTTGTAGAAAGGCTTTTTCATGGCGACTCTTCACGAGAGGGGAAAGTGACGCCATGATCACAATTCGCCGGATTTGACGCTATTGTGGATATCCCCAACCCTGTGAATGACCGTCATTCCGCCGGCTGATTGCCGGGGGAAACAGTATGCGGCGTGAATGACCGTCATGGCGGTGGCGAATAGGGGAGCTTCTCCTGCCGAAATGGATGCACAGACCCGTAGGGTGTGCGGCTCCACCCGGACGCCGGCAAGCACGCAGCGTCAACGCCGCCCACGCGTTCAACGCACGGTTGAAACGTCGCGACACATCACCGGCCGGTTAACCGCGTGGACGGCGTCGAAGTCACGGGCATGCACACACCGCGGTGGAGCCGACCACCCTACCTGCGATACACCTTCCCGCCCTTCATCACGAAGCCCACGCGGCGCAGGGCCGTGATGTCGGCCGTCGGATCGCCCTCGACCGCGACCACGTCGGCCAGCAGCCCGGGCGCCAGGCGGCCCAGCTCCTTGTCCTTGCCGAGGATGCCGGCCGCCACGCTGGTGGCCGCACGCAGCGCTTCGCTTGGCGTCATGCCGAGGCGGACCATCCATTCCAGCTCGCGCGCATTGGTCCCGTGCGTGAACACGCCGACATCGCTGCCATTGCCGATGGTGACGCCGACCTTGCGTGCCAGCGCAAAAGCGCGCGCCGCTTCCCGCATGCCAGGGGTCGGGGCGCCGCCGCGCACGTGCTTCTGGAAGTATTCGCCGATCGCCTCGGGCGCGGTCAGGGTCGGGATGAAGGCGGTGCCGCGCTCCTTCATCAGGCGGAAGGTCGCCTCGCTGGCGCCATAACCGTGTTCGATGGTGTCGGCGCCGGCCAGCACCGCCATGCGGATCGCGTCGTCGCTGCTGGCGTGCGCTGCCACCTTGCGCCCCGTGACGTGGGCGGCGGCCACCATCGCCTTCATTTCCTCGAGCGTGAAGGTGGGGCGGCTGCTGCCGTCGATCCCGGTGCGGTAATCGGCATAGAACTTGATCCAGTCGGCGCCGCGCGCGGCCTGCTCGCGCACGGCTTTCGTCACTTCGTCGACGCCGGTTGCCGGCTGGGCACCGTAGGGAATCTCCATGTCCGGGCGATAGCTGCGCTCGGCCGGACCGTAGCTGAAACTGGCCACGATCGCGCGCGTGGCGATCAGGAGGCGCGAGCCGTCCACGATGCCGCCTTCGATGGCGCGCTTGATGCCGACGTCGGCATAGTGGGCGCCCTCGGTGCCGAGGTCGCGCAGGGTCGTGAAACCGGCCTGCAGGTTGTCGACCGCGTGCTTCCCGGCGAGGAGGGTGCGGTATTCGACCTGCTCCTTGATCACCTGGTTGTCCCAGGTGGTTTCGTTATACGGGTGCAGCAGCACATGCGAGTGCAGGTCGATCAGGCCTGGGATCAGGGTCTTGCCGGGGAGGGAAATACGCTCGGCGTCCGGCGGCGCAGTGATGCGATCGACAGGACCGACCTCCTTCACGCGTCCGTCCACCACCAGCACCGCCCAGCCGGTGTGCGGCTTGCCCTCGCCGGTCCAGACGCGGTCGGCAGTCAGCAGTGCGCTGCGCGGCCCCGCAGCATGGGCGGCCGCGGCGAGCAGGGTGAGGGTGAAGGTGAAGATGAAACGCGCAAGTTTCCTGGTCCAGCGGCGCATGGCAGTTTCCAAAAAGTTGTGATGATGCAATCATAGCGGACTACGCGATCGGCACGGGTTATGCTGGCCCAGTACCAAGAAAAACCGGCAAGGAAAACCGAAAGATGAGTCAGGAAAATTCGAAGGTGGCGGCGCTGTTGAAAGAGGCGGTCGCGCTGCACCAGGCCGGCAGGCTTGGCGAGGCGGGGGCAGCGTATCGCCAGGTGCTGGCGCTCGCGCCCGGCCAGTTCGATGCGCTGCACCTGCTCGGCGTGCTGGCGCGCCAGCAGGGCGACCCGGGTACGGCGGTCGACCTGATCGCGCAGGCGCTGCGCGTCAACCCGGCGCAGGCCACGGCGCACTGCAACCTCGGCGCGGCGCTGCAGGACCTCGGGCGCTCCAGGGAAGCGCTGGCCAGCTACGACAGGGCGCTGCAGCTCAATCCCGGCTACGCGATGGCCCACTACAACCGCGGCAACGCCCTGCGCAAACTGGGCCGGCCCGAGGAGGCGGTTACGAGCTACGAGCGCGCGCTGGCGCTGCGCCCGGCCTACCCGGAAGCCTGGTGCAACCGCGCGATCGCGCTGCTCGACCTGCGCGACGCGGGAGGGGCGCTGGCCAGCAGCGAGCAGGCCCTGGCAGGACGCCGCCCCTACCCGGAAGCGTCCTGCGTGCGCGCGAATGCGCTGTTCGCCTTGCGCGAGTTCGAGCTGGCACTGGAAGGCTATGGGGACGCGCTGGCGCATGAAGCCGGCATGCCGGAAGCCCACACCGGGCGCGGCCTGGCCCTGCTGAAACTGGATCGTCCGTTCGATGCGCTCGCCTGTTTCGACACGGCGCTGGCCCTGCGCCCCGGCGACGCGCGCGCCCACCAGCAGCGCGCCGATTGCCTGCTGGCGCTCGGCCGGCGCGAGGAGGCCATCGCCGCCTTCGAGACAGCACGCGAGCTCGCGCACCAGGCCGGAGAAGATGCCGGCCAGGTCGAATTCGTACTGGCTTCCCTGGGCGTCGGGGCGCCGCCGCCGCGCGCGCCCGCCAGCTACGTCACCGCCTTGTTCGACCAGTACGCGGGCCACTTCGATCGCCACCTGACCGGGGTGCTGGCCTACCGCACCCCCGGCCTGGTGGAGGCCGCGCTGGCGCGCCACGTCGCCGCCACCATGCTCGACACCGTGGACCTCGGCTGCGGCACCGGGCTGTGCGCGCCAACTCTGCGCCCGCGCTCGCGCAGCCTGGCGGGCGTCGACTTGTCAAGCAGGATGCTGGAGCAGGCCAGCGCGACCGGCCTGTACGACGAGCTGGCCTGCGCCGACATCGAGGCTTTTCTCACCGGGCGCCCGGAAGCCTTCGACCTGGTCGTGGCGGCCGACGTGCTGGTGTATTTCGGCGACCTGGCGCCCTTGTTCGCGCAGGTCCGCGCCGCGCTGCGGCCAGGCGGCTGGTTCTGCTTCTCGACCGAGGCGCTCGATTCGACCGGGGCGGGCGATTTCGTGCTGCTGCCGTCGAACCGCTATGCGCATTCGCTGGCCTACCTGCAGCGGCTCGCCCGTGACCACGGCTTTGCGCTCGCCGAGGCCGAACGGGCGGCGGTGCGCAGCGAACACGGCGCCGCCATTACAGGAAACCTGCTGGTGCTGCGCGCGGCCCTGACCTAAGTGCTGAAAACCTGGGTGCTGAAAAACGGCAGCACACGCTCGAGCAGGGCGTCGGGCGCTTCTTCCGCGATGTAGTGGCCGCAGGGCAGCGCCTCGCCCCGGACGTCGTCCGCGACCGCCTTCCACTCCTTGAGCGGATCGAAACAGCGATGCACCACGCCCAGCTCTCCCCACAGCGCCAGCAGCGGCATCGGCAGGCGCAAGCCCCGGTCGCGGTCCGCGCGGTCGTGCTCGAGGTCGATGCCGGCCGCGGCCCGATAGTCCTCGCACAGGCCGTGCGCGGCACCGGGCAGCGCCAGGCAGCGCCGGTATTCGGCCAGCGCGCGCGGGTCGAAGATGCCGAGTCCACCGCTACGCCGGCCCATCACATCGGCGATGTAGGCAGCGGGATCGGCTTCGAGCAGGCGCTCCGGCAGGGGCGCCGGCTGGATCAGGAAGAACCAGTGCCAGTAGGCGCGCGCAAAGGCTTCGCCCGTCTGCGTATACATCGCCAGCGTCGGTGCGATGTCGAGCAGCGCCATCCTGCGCACCGCCTGCGGATGGTCGGCCGCCAGGCGGTGTGCGACGCGGGCGCCGCGGTCGTGGGCGAGCACGCTGAAGCTGTCGAAACCGAAGGCGCGCATGACGGCCAGCACGTCGGCGGCCATGGTGCGCTTGCTGTAGTTGCCGTGGTTCGGGTCGCCGGGCGGCTTGGACGAGTCGCCGTAGCCGCGCAGGTCGCAGGCCACGACCGTGAAGTGCTGCGCCAGCCTCGGCGCCACCCGGTGCCAGATGGCGTGGGTCTGGGGATGGCCATGCAGGAGCAGCAGCGGCTCGCCACTGCCGGCGGCGATCGCATGGATGACAATGCCGGGCGCTACGGTGACGGCTTGCGTGCGAAAGCCGGGGAAAAGCGGTGTGGTCGTCATGGGTTCGATAAGATATTGAACGTTGATGTACATCCCACGGTCGGGAAATCATGTAAATTTCGTTTTTACCATGGGGCGGGCTGCGGAATCGGCACACACTTCGCGCGCGCACTTCCTCAGCAACAGTAACCGGAACAGGATACTCCTTTGCAGCAGATGCCTTCGCCACCTCACGATCTCCCGTCCGACCCGGAACAGCCTGTATGCCGGTGATGACTCCACTCACGCTGATCCGCTCCGCAGCTGCCTTGATGTGTTCCTGCCTGTTCCCCAGCGCCGCCTGGGCGGCCGAGGCCCCGAGGGCCCCTGCACCGTTGCGCGCCGCCGTCGATGCCGCGATCCGCCCGCTCATGGCCGAACACGACGTGCCCGGCATGGCCGTCGCGGTGACGGCCAACGGCCAGTCCTGGTTCTTCAACTATGGCCTGGCCTCGCGCGAGCAGGCTACCGCGGTAAGCGAAAACACGCTCTTCGAACTGGGCTCGATCAGCAAGACCTTCACCGCCACGCTGGCCGGCTACGCGCAGGAACAGGGGCAGCTGTCGCTGGCCGACCATCCCGGCAAATACCTGCCCCAGCTCAGGGGCAGTGCGCTCGACAAGGCCAGCCTGCTGCACCTGGCGACCTATTCGGCCGGCGGCCTGCCGCTCCAGCTACCCGAGGGCGTGTCCGACCTCGACGGGGCGATGCGGTACTTGCGCGACTGGAAACCCGACGCCGCGCCCGGCACGGTGCGCCGCTACTCCAACCCGAGCATCGGCCTGTTCGGCCATATCGCCGCGCGCTCCATGAAGAGCGATTTTGCCGGTGCCGCAGAGGAGGTCCTTTTCCCGCAGCTGGGCTTGCAGCACACCTGGGTCCACGTTCCCCAGGCTGCCGAGGCCGACTATGCCTGGGGTTACAACCGGGCGAACCAGCCGGTCCGGGTCAATCCGGGCGTCTTCGATGCCGAGGCCTACGGCGTCAAGTCGAGCGCCGCCGACATGATCCGCTACGTACAGGCCAACATCGACCCACGCCGCCTGGCAGGGCCGATGCGGCGCGCGGTCGAGGCGACCCATGCCGGTCATTTCGAGGTGGGGGCGATGACGCAGGGACTGGGATGGGAACAGTATCCTTACCCGGTGACGCTCGAACGCCTGCTCGCCGGTAATGCGCAGGGCATCATCATGGACGCCAACCCGGCCAGGCAGCTCGCTTCCCGGCAGGCGCCGACAGGGCCGCTGCTGTTCAACAAGACCGGCTCCACGGGCGGCTTCGGCGGCTATGTGCTGTTCGTGCCTTCAAAGAAGATCGGCATCGTCCTGCTGGCCAACCGCAATTACCCGATTCCGGCGCGCGTGAAGGCAGCGTACGCGATCCTGGCGCAGCTGGCCCCGGCGCGAAGCAGATGAATGTCGCGCGCTCGCCGCGGCGCCAGTTCAGCGCCGGTTCAGTATAGTGAAGCCATGCCAAGCCCCCAACCCTATCCAGGCACGCCGGACGGACGTTACTTCGTGGTGGCGGGCCGCCTCTGGCGCACGAGTAATCCGAACCTGGCGCCGGATGAGCGGCAGGAACTGGTCAACGGGCTCATGACGGCGCGCCGGCAGGTCGGTGCCGCCAAAAAGGCGGGCGACGCCGCGGCGGAACGCAGCGCCCGCGCGGCGGTCGATGCGGCCAAGCGCGCTCTGGGAGAGCGCGGGCCCGTGTGGTGGACGGACGGGGCGCCGGACCTTAACCGGCGGCTGGTCGCGAATACACCCTATGCCGGCTGGTATGCGGCACTCCTGGCGAGCGGTAAGACCTGACGCCACTGGCTGCGTGCCGCAGCTAGCCGCCATGCCGGAAGCAGTAGTAAAGTAAGCGCAGACCAAGGTGGAGGTGCGCCATGCGATCCCTGTCGTTCGCGCTGCTCGTCAGCGCCGTCCTTGTTGCAAACCCGGGTGCCTACGCGGCCCCCGGGCCGACCCGTCACGTCAACCTCGACATGCCCGGCGCCCTCGAGCGCGTACGGCAGGACAACCCGGCCCATTTTGCGGCCATCACCCAGATCCTGCGCGAAGCGCCAGTGCAGCGGCCGCAGGCGCTGGCCGGCTGGGTGCGCACCGCCTTCGATGCGAAGATGGCCTCGGCCATGCTGATCAAGACGAGCTATCCGCCGCAGGCCCGGCTCGAGTTCACGCTGGACGACACCGGATACCGCGCCATGGTCACCTTGCGCAACACCGAGCCTTCGATCAGCCCGGCCACACGGCAGCGATAGGCCTGCCCGGCGGCCGGCAAACGCCGTCGTCCAGCCGAACCCCCGATGCGCCTCACGGTCCAACCCCGAAAAGTGAAACCGCATGCGACGAACACCTCGTATGCGTGATGCTTTGTTGCGACTACTTTTTCAACACAGCACTGCCCGGCTCTCCATCCGCGGCAGATAGGGGGATCACCATGTCAACAACATGCGCTGAAACAATCCTGGTGACGACGCGGCGGGTGAGGGCGCGCTCGGTACTTGCCGCGTCCGTACTGCTGGGAACGGCCACGTCCTTTGCCGCCGCCGACACGATTCCGGTGCAAATCCTCGACCCGAACCTGCAGGTGAGTACCTGGATCGGCGCCGGGCTCAACCAGCCGATCGGGATCGCGTTCACCGGCAGCGACGACGCCTTCATCCTGGAAAAAGCGACCGGCCAGGTCAAACGGGTGGTCGATGGTGTGCTCCAGGCCGCGCCGGTGCTCGACCTGGCCGTCAATTCCGCCTCGGAGCGGGGCTTGCTCGGCATCGCACTGCATCCGCATTTCCCGGCCGTGCCTTTTGTCTACATTCGCTGGACCGAAAGCGCGACGGGGGCCGACACCACCGTCGTGAGCGAGGTGCCGCTGCTGGGCAACCGTCTCGACCGTTTTACCTGGGACGGCACCAGCTTGAGGCTGGACCCGAATTTTCGGACCGTGCGTTTGCGCGCCAGGCAGACCGATAATCTCCCCGTTCCCGGCCATGAGGACGAGGTCAACCCGGTCGAGCGGGGCAACCATAACGGCGGGCCGATCCGCTTCGGCCCCGACGGCAAGCTGTATGTCGTCACGGGCGACCTCGGGCGGCGCGGCCATATGCAGAACCTGGTCCTTGGCCCGTTCGAGTCCCGCCCCTTCCGCGACGACACCTACGGCGGGCCGCAGCCCGACAGCGAGCACCTGTCCGGCGTCATCCAGCGCTTCAATGACGACGGCAGCACGCCGGCCAGCAATCCGTTCTACTTCGTCGGCGCCATCATCGGCGGGGATACCGGCAGGACGCTCCAGACCGTTTTTTCCTATGGTCACCGCAACAGCTTCGGCATGGCCTTCGATCCCTACAGCCGCAACCTGTGGCTGACCGAAAATGGGGACGATGCCTTCAGCGAACTGAACCGGGTGGTGCCCGGCATGAACGGGGGGTGGATCCAGGCCATGGGGCCCTTGAGCCGCATCGCCGAGTTCAAGCAGATCGAGACGACGATGCTCGGCGGGTCCCTGCAGCAGGTGCGCTATCTGCCCACCCGCATCGCCGACACTCCCGGCAGTGCGCGCTCCCGCATGGTCATGCTGCCCGGCGCAAGCTATGTCGATCCGCAGTTCAGCTGGCGCTACGAGGTCGCGCCGGCCGGCGCGGGGTTCGTACGGGGGGATGTGCTGGGCAGCGGCTACGATGGCAGCCTGTGGATCGGTTCTGCCCGTGCCTTCTCGCAGGTGGGCGGGACCGGCGGCAGCCTGTACCGGCTGCGCCTGGCGCCCGACCGGCTCGCGGTCGACGTCGGTGCCGACGCGCGCCTGGCCGACAGGGTCGCCGACAACCTGGGCAAGTTCGACCTGACGGAAAGCGAAACCCTGCTCATCGGCAGCGGCTTCGGCATCACGCCCGCCATCGAGCAGGGGCCGGACGGCAACCTGTATGTCGTGTCGCTCAGCGACAATGCCGTCTACCGCATCAGTCGCGCCACCGCTCCCTAGCCCATGAACCCCGCCAGCTCGGCCGCGATCTGCCGGGCGAGCTGGTGGATGTGGTAACCGTCCACAAAACCGTGGTGCGCCTGCACCGAAAACGGCAGCAGCAGGCGGCCAGGCGGACCATCCCTGAACTTGCCCCAGGCCAGCGAGGGAATGTCGGGGGAGCCAAGCGTGGCGGCCGGATGCTGGATCGAGGTGAAGTCGAGCCAGGGGATGCAGGTGATGAAGACCTGGTCCTTCACCGCGCGTGGCGACAGGGCGGCGTAGCGGTTGTTCAGGGCGGTCATCGCCGATGCCTCTTCGCGCGCCGCAATGCCGCGCGCGACGAATTCGCGCAGGTCGTCGGACCAGGCGAAGAGCGCGAAATTCAAATCATTGTGCTGGTTGACGACCGTGAAGGAGGGCATCAAACGGTCGATCCGGATCACTTCGCCCTCGAACACGCGGTAGCGGAAGTTGTCGATCTTCAGGATCGCGCGCAGCACGGCGCACAGCAGCACGTGGAAGGGCGCCAGGCCCTGCTCCTTGCACCAGGGACGGTAATCGGGCAGGTCGAGCGGGAAGCAGAGGTTGACCGCGGGGCTGTCCATGCGGTCGAAGAGGTCGAAGCGGTCGCGCCGCCGTTCAAAGTAGTGCATGTGTGATGGTAATGAAGCAAAGGGCGGGATTGTCGCATACCCGCCCGGCCGTTTTATTGCGCAGCCCAGCCGCCATCCATGTTCCAGGCCACCCCGCGCACCTGCGAGCCTGCCGGCGAGCAGAAGAACACCGCCAGCGCCCCCAGTTCGTCCGGCGTCACGAATTCGCCCGACGGCTGCTTCTCGGCCAGCAGCGCGCGGCGCGCTTCGTCGTTCGACAGGTTCTCGCGTGCGGCGCGGTCGTCGACCTGTTTCTGCACCAGCGGGGTCAGGACCCAGCCCGGGCAGATGGCGTTGCAGGTGACCCCGGTCTGGGCGGTTTCCAGCGCCGTCACCTTGGTAAAACCGACCAGGCCGTGCTTGGCCGCGACATAGGCCGACTTCTGCGCCGAGCCTACCAGGCCGTGCACCGAGGCCAGGTTGATGATGCGGCCCCAATTCTTTTGCTTCATGCCAGGCAGCGCCAGGCGCGTGGTGTGGAAGGCCGAGGTGAGGTTGATCGCAATGATGGCGTCCCACTTCTCGACGGGAAATTCCTCGATGGCCGCGACATGCTGGATGCCGGCGTTGTTGACGAGGATATCGACGCCGCCGAACTTGTCGAAGGCAAAGCGCATCATCGCCTCGATCTGCTCGGGCCTGGACATGTCGGCGTTATGGTAGGCGGTCTGCACCCCGAATTCCTGGCCGATGTCGGTGTAGAGCTTCTCGATCTGCTGGGCGTCGCCGAAGCCGTTGAAGACGATGTTGGCGCCCTGTTCGGCCAGCGCGCGGGCGATGCCCAGGCCAATGCCCGAGGTCGAACCGGTGACGAGTGCTGTCTTACCGCTTAACATACTGGATTTCATTGTTTCCTCTGTAAGTAGGGGTGTTCGGGGGACTTCCTCGGAATTGGTAGAATTCTAATCGCTCGGCCAGTTAAAATGTGGGGCTGGCGTAGGCTGAGCGACAATATTGTCATGGACAGGGCCGGTGAGGAGCAGGGATGATGAGCGAAGCGAGATGGAAAAGCGTGCAGTGCAGCTCGCCCGCCGGCCTGCATCGCATCGCCTACAAGGAGTGGGGCGACCCGGGCAATGCCCGCGTGCTCGTCTGCGTGCATGGGGTGACCCGCGTCGCCGACGATTTCGACGCGCTGGCGCAAGCGCTGTCCGGCGAGTACCGCGTGGTCTGCCCGGACGTGGCCGGCCGCGGCCGCTCGGAGCGCCTGCGCGACCCGCGGCTGTACGCGCTGCCGCAGTACGCGGCCGATATGGTGACGCTGATCGCGCGCGTCACCGCCGGCGGCCCGGACAAGGTGGACTGGTTCGGCACCTCGATGGGTGGCCTGGTCGGCATGGTGCTGGCGTCCTTGCCCGGCACGCCGGTCACGAAGCTGGTACTGAACGATATCGGCCCCACATTGGACGGTGCGGCGATGGCGCGCATCGCCGACTACATCGGCCAGGACCTGCGCTTCCCGGACTACGAGACGGGAGCGCGGTTCATCCGCGAGGTGTCCAGTTCGTTCGGCCCGCACTCGGACGAGGAATGGAACAAGCTGGCCGGCGACGTGCTGCGCCAGGAGCCGGACGGCGCCTGGGTGCGCCATTACGACCTGGCGCTGGCCGAGCCGTTCAGGGCGACCAGCGAGGAGAGCGCGCAACATGACCAGGCCGCGCTGTGGCGCGCCTATGATGCGATCGCCTGCCCGACGCTGCTGGTGCGCGGCGAGCTGTCCGATTTGCTCTCGCCCGAGACGGCGCAAGAGATGACGCGGCGCGGGCCGCGTCCGCAACTGGTCGAGATACCGGGCGTCGGCCATGCGCCGACTTTCGTGCATGCCGACCAGATTGCGATCGCCCGCAAGTTTTTACTGAGCTGAACTGAGCTGAACTTAGCTGTCATTTGAACTGATTGGGCCATGCCCTGTTTTTGAAAGAGATTATGCAAATCCAACGTCACCATGTAGGCAAACGCCTGTCCGAAATCGCCGTCTACAACGGCACCATTTACCTGGCCGGCCAGATTGCCGAGGACACGACGCAGGACGTCGAAGGCCAGACGCGCGAAGTGCTGGCCCATGTCGATCGCCTGCTCAACGAAGCCGGCAGCGACAAGACCTGCATTTTGATGTGCCAGATCTACATTGCCGACATGGCGCATTTCGCCGGCATGAACACGGTCTACGATGAATGGGTCGCCCAGGGCCACACGCCGCCGCGCGCCACCGTCGAAGCGAAGCTTGCCAATCCTGCCTGCCTGGTGGAGATCGTCGTTACCGCGGCACTGCGTTAACGCACTGGCGCACCGATGGTTTCCACCGCCGCGCTCGGCGACGCCACCACCCAGCTGATCCAGGGTCTATCGCCCGAGGAATGCGCGCGCGTGCAGCACGCGCTCGATTATGCCGCCGTGGCCTATGGCGAGCGTACCAGCGCCTCCGGCCAGAACGCGTTCGAGTTCTCGCTTGGCGTTGCCGGCACGCTGTCCTATTTGCGCAGCGATGTCGAGACGCGCATTGCCGGCCTGCTGTTCGAGCTGGTGACGCTGGACCCGCCGGTTGTCGAAACGCTCGAGCAGCTGTTCGGGACCGACGTGGCCAGCCTGGTGCGCGGCGTGCAGCAGCTGATCCGCCTGCGCGACCTGACCGTCGGGCACCAGGTGGTCGGGCGCGGCAAGAACGCTGCCCAGGAAGCGGCGGCCCATGTCGAGACCCTGCGCAAGATGCTTCTCGCCATGGCCACCGACATGCGCGTGGTGCTGATGCGCCTTGCGTCCTGCGTGACCACGCTGCGCTGGTTCGCGGACCAGAAGCGCTTCGACGACCTGACGCGCGACTACGGCCGCGAAGTCATGGATTTGTATGCGCCGCTGGCGAACCGCCTCGGGATCTGGCAGCTGAAGTGGGAGCTGGAAGACCTGGCCTTCCGCTTCCTGCAGCCCGAGACCTACAAGCGTATCGCCAGGATGCTGGAAGAAAAACGCATGGCGCGCGAAGGCTTCGTCGCGCATGCGATCGGGCGCCTGCAGGGCGAGCTGGCGCAAGCCGGCATCAAGGCCGAGGTGACCGGGCGGCCGAAGCACATCTACAGCATCTGGAACAAGATGCGCGGCAAGGATCTCGACTTTTCGTCGCTGTACGACGTGCGGGCCTTCCGCGTGATCGTCGCCGACATCAAGACCTGCTACACGGTGCTGGGCCTGGTGCACAACATCTGGACCCCGATTCCGAGCGAGTTCGACGACTACATCTCGCGTCCGAAACCGAACGGCTACCAGTCGCTGCACACGGTCGTCACAGCCGAAGACGGGCGGCCGCTGGAAGTGCAGGTGCGCACCCAGGAGATGCACAACTTCGCCGAATACGGTATCGCCGCGCACTGGCGCTACAAGGAAGAAGGCGGCTCGAACTTCAAGAGCCAGAAGTACGATGAAAAGATCGCCTGGCTGCGCCAGCTGCTGGCCTGGAAGAGCGACGTGGCCGATGCCGTGGCCGGCGAAGAAGACCAGAAGGAGTGGGTCGAAAAGCTGAAGGCCGCCACGCTCGACGACCGCATCTTCGTGCTCACGCCGCAGGCGCGTGTGCTCGAGCTGCCGGTGGGCGCGACGCCGATCGACTTCGCCTACCACCTGCACAGCGAAGTGGGCCACCGCTGCCGCGGCGCCAAGATCGACGGCGTGATGGTGCCCCTGAACACGCCACTGAAAAACGGGCAGACCTGCGAGATCATCACCGCCAAGGGCCCGGCCGGCAGCGCCGGCCCGTCGCGCGACTGGCTCAGCCCCGGCTATACGCTCAGTAGCCGCACGCGGTCAAAAATCCGCGCGTGGTTCCATGCCCTGGAACTGGCCGAGACGCTGGCGCAGGGCAGGGTGCTGGTCGAAAAGTCCCTGCAGCGCGAGGGCAAGACGGCCGTCAACCTGGAAGCGCTGGCGCACAAGCTGGGCTTCGCGAAAGTCGACGACCTGTTCATCGCGGTCGGCAAGGAGAAGTTCAGCCTGCGCCACGTGGAAGCGGCGCTGCACGAAGCGGTGGAAGCGCCGCCGGCGGACGACGCGGCGGTCGTCAACAAGAGCCGGGCGTCCAGCGTCGAGAAGGGCGCGAAATCGGGCGTGCTGGTGGTCGGCACCGAGGGCCTGATGACGATGCTGGCCAAGTGCTGCAAGCCGGCCCCGCCGGACCCGATCGTCGGTTTCGTTACGCGCGGCAAGGGCGTCTCGATCCACCGCCTCTCGTGCAAGAACTTTGCCGAGATGCGCAGCAAGGCGCCCGAGCGCGTGATCCAGACCGCCTGGGGCAATGGCGTGATCGAGACCGTCTACCCGGTCGACATCTTCATCCTCGCCAGCGACCGCCAGGGCCTGCTGCGCGACATTTCCGACGCCTTCCTGCGCGAGAAGATCAACGTCACCGGGGTGAACACGCAAACGACGAAAGGGCAGGCGCGCATGGTCTTCACCGCCGAAATCGACTCGACGGCCCAGCTGCAGAAGGCGCTCAGCGGGATCGCCGAGGTGCCGGGGGTGCAGGAAGCCCGGCGGTCGTGATCGCGCCCGGCGCGGGCATAACATGATACGGAAACTCATGCATACTTCCCGAAACCGTATCATCTGACCATGCCCCAACGCCTCCGCCTCCTCATCCGCCCCAGCCTGTGGGGCCTCGCGTTCCTGCGCTACCTGCGCAGCTGGTGGTACATGTTCCATCTCGGTGCGATTGCGCTCGTCACCGCGCTGTCGCCGTCGACCTACAACCGCGTCAACCGCCTCACCACCGCGCGCTACATCCACGCCAGCACCTGGCAGGTGCTGCCCTGGTTCACGGTGCTGTCGGCCCTGATCAGCCTCGTCATCATCCGCATCGTGATGGTGACGGCGTCGAGTTACGGCCTGTCGCGCTACGCGCTGGAGATGGTGGTGCGGGTGCTGGTGCTCGAACTCATTCCGCTGTCGGCCGCGCTGTTCGCCGCGCTGCGCTCCGGCATGGCCTTCGACGCCACCGCGCTGGGCCTGGCGCGGCGCGGCCTGCCGACCGCGGAAGTGAACGCCGAAGCCCTGCGCCGCCTGCGCCGCGACCTGGTGCCGCAACTGTTCGCCAACGCCTTTTCGGTCCTCTCGCTGGCCATGGTGAGCAGCACCGTGGTGCTGCTGCTGGCCTACCTGAACGTGTATGGGGTGTCGCCGTTCGGGCTGCAGGACTATACGCGCACGGTCGGGCGCGTATTCGACCCGGTGGTCACGTTCGGCTTCGTGCTCAAGACCGTCCTGTTCGGCCTGGCGGTCGCGGTGATCCCGACCGCTGCTATCCTTGAGCTGCAACGCTATCCGCGCCGGCTGGCTTCGAGTGTGCAGCCCGGCGCGCTGCGCCTGCTGTTCGTGCTGCTGCTGATCGAAGGTTCCTCGCTCGCCTTGAAGTACATCTGACATACACCTGACCTATGACCGACACCACTTCTGCTAATTCGCCCGATGAGCCGGCCCATGTGGAAACCAAGGCGATGATCCTGCTGGCGGTCGTCGCCACCCTGATCATCGCTTTCGTCCTGTACGTGATGTACGCGCGCGGCGTGTTCGAGCCCACCCAGAAGCTGGTGCTGGTGACCGAGAATTCCGAGGGCGTCATTCCCGGCATGGACATGACCTTTGCCGGCTTTCCGATCGGGCGCGTGCGGCTGGTCGACCTGGCCAAGGACGGCAAGGTGCAGATCGTGGTGGACGTCTCGAGCAGCGACGCCAAGTGGCTGCGCGCGTCGAGCGTGTTCACGCTGGAGAGGAGCGTGGTCGGCGAGACGCGCCTGCGTGCCTTCACCGGCGTGCTGGACGACGCGCCGCTGCCCGATGGCGCCATGCGCCCCGTCCTGCGCGGCGACGTGACGGCCGAGATCCCCGGCCTGGTGGCGACCGCGCGCTCGCTGCTGAACAACCTGGAAAGCCTGACGGCCGAAGGCTCGGCGGTGCAGGGCAGCCTGGAAAACGTGCAGACGCTGACCGGCCGGCTGTCCGGCAACTTCTCCGGCAAGTACGGTCTGCTGAGCGGCGCGCTCGGCGACGACGAGGCGCGCAAGTTCATCGGCACGCTGCAGCGCCTCGACGCGCTGCTGGCCAAGACCGACCAGCGCCTGTACGGCAAGAAGGGCGTGGTCGACGACGCCCAGCTGGCGATCGTCGAGCTGCAGGGCGTGCTGCAGGACGCGCGCGGCACCCTCAAGCGCGTGGACGCGGTGCTGCTCGAGGCGCAGGCGGTGGGCGCCAACGCGCGCGTCGCCACCGAAGACCTGGGCGCGCTGCGCGGCGAGGTGGACGCCAGCCTGCGCAAGGTGAACCGGCTGGTCGACCAGCTCAACCGCAAATGGCCGTTCGCCGGCAAGAACGAGGAGATCAAGCTGCCATGAGGATTCCTGCTTTTTTGGGCGCTGCTTTGATAGCCGTATCGCTGCTGGCCGCCTGCGCCAGCAAGGCGCCCGTGCCCGCCTGGCAGCCGGACGCGAAAGATGCGCTCGACGGCTTTACGGACGATTACCTGCGCGGGAACACGGGCGCGGCGAATGCCCAGTTCGCAAAAGCGCGGCGCGAGACCACGAGCACCGGCCGTACGGACCTGGTCGCGCAGGTGGAGCTGGTGCGTTGCGCGACGCTGGCGGCGGGGCTGGAGTTCGACGAGTGCCCTGGATTCGCGGCGCTCGCAGGCGACGCGACGCCGCAGCAGCGGGCGTATGCGGCCTATATCGGCGGGCGCTGGGAAGGGCTGGATGCAGGCCTGCTGCCGGAGCAGCACCGGCCGGTAGTGTCCACCGGTTCGATGGCGGCGGTGGGCGATCCACTGGCACGGCTGGTGGCGGCGGGGGCGCTGTTCAAGGCCGGGCGCCTGCGGCCGCAGGAAATTGGCCTGGCAAGCGAAACCGCGTCCGGGCAGGGCTGGCGCCGCCCTCTGCTGACGTGGCTTGGCGTGGCCGCGCAGCGGGCGGAAGCGGCGGGCGACACGGCGGCGCTCGAGGGGCTGCGGCGCAGAATCGCACTGGCGTCCGGCACGCGCTAGGCAGGGGTGCGCGCGCGGCCGGTCTGCTAGACTGCCTGCATGGTGACGCGACCATCCAGCTTCTTGCGTGCACGTATGCTTCCCGCCGCCACGGTGGCGACACTGTTGGCCGGGCTGCTGGTCAGCCTGTTGCTGTTCAGTGTGCTGCATGAGTTCGAGCGAACCCGCAGCGCCTACGACTTCACGCGTCGCGTCGAAGCGCACGTGGCCGTGGTCACGCGCAGTTTCGAGGACGCCGCCGTCTCGATGCGCGCGACCAACCTGCTGTTCCGCTCATCTGCCGCGGTTGATGATGCGCAGTTCGCCCGGTTCACGGCGCCCTTGCTGGATTTCTATCCCTATATACGAGGTCTTGCCTATTTTCGTTTCGTGCGCGATGACCAGCGGGCGGCGTACGAGGCCGAGCGCAACCGTGCCTGGCCGGGCTTCCACATCCGCGAGCGCAGCGGCGCCGGTTTTGTCCCGGCCCCCCGGCGGCCCCTGTATCTCGTCCTCGACAAGGTAGCGCCGCGCGGCCGTAACACGCACCTGCGTGGCTATGACGCCTGGGCCCATCCGCCGCACCGCGCGGTCGTCCAGCGCATTATCGACACCGGCCAGCCGCTGGCGAGCGAGCTGATCCCGCTGATCGAGCCGCGCGGTCGGCTCGGCAATGTCCTTTTCCTGCCGGTTTATGGCACGGACAAGACACCCGATACGGTGACGGCGCGGCGCGCGGCAACCACCGGCGTCACCGAGGTCATCATCGACGTTGGGGCCTTGGTCCACGAAAAATTGCTCAGTGTGAGCTTGCTGGCGCGTAAGGACATCGGCCTCACGCTGTCCGGCCCGGCGCCCGACGGGCGGTCGCTGCTGGAGGTCGTGCGTTACGCCAGCGTGCCGCCGGACGAGCCGGCCTGGCTGGGAAGGCTGCTCGGCGCCGCCGAATTCCGGCGCACACAGCGTTTCACCGTCGCCGGCCAGCCCTGGGAGCTGGCGGCGCACATGCGCGAGCCCGCTTCCGCACACGTCGGCTCGGTTGCAATGCTGGTGATCGGCATTGCCTTCAGTGTTGCCGCCGCTGCTTATGTGCATGCGGGTGTGACCCGTGCGCGCCAGGTCGAGACGCTGGTCGGCGTGCGCACGGCCGACCTGTGGCGCGCGTCGGAAGCCTTGCGCCTGTACCACCGCGCCATCGAATCGAGCGCGAACGCCGTGATCCTGGTCGATGCGCGCACCGAGGGCTACCCGGTCATCTATGTCAATCCCGCCTTCGAGCGCATGCGGCGCAGAAAGGCCGAGGACGTGATCGGGCACCCCATGGCGCGCCTGACCGAGGACGCTCCCGACCAGCCCGGGCTGCACGAACTGCGCAACGCCATGCGCGAGCGTCGCGAAGGCCACTCGCTGCTCTTCCTGCGCCGCGGCGACGGTACCGGCTTTTACTGTGACGTGTACCTGGCGCCGATCATGGACGCGAACGGCAACACCGACCACTTCGTGATCGCCGAGTACGACGTCACGACCGCCAAGCAGTATGAAGCCGAGCTCGAACGGCGCGCGCGCCACGACACGCTCACCGGGCTGCCCAACCGCGTGCTGCTGGCCGACCGTATCGAGCGCGCGATGGCGGCAGCAGCCGGGTATCCGGGCTGCGTCTGGGTGGTGGCGCTCGACCTGGACCACTTCAAGGACGTCAACGATAGCCTGGGTCACGCCGCGGGGGACCGCCTGCTGCGCCAGGCAAGCGCGCGCATTGCGGCCGCGATCCGGCCCACCGACACGGTTGCCCGCACCGGGGACGACGAATTCGTGCTGCTGCTGGTCGAGCGCGGCGACGAATGCCAGGTGTTGGCGACGGTCGACGAGGTCCTGGCGGCGGTGGCCGCGCCTTATACCGAATGCGGGCAGCGCATCCACATCACCTGCAGCGCGGGCGTGGCGGGCTATCCAGCCGATGGCGAAGACGCCGATACGCTCGTCAAACACGCCGAGATCGCCATGGTGCGCGCCAAAGAGGGCGGGCGTAACCTGGCCCGCTTCTACCTGCCCGGGATGAACGAACGCGCCAGGGAGCGGCTGGCGCTGGTCGATGCGATGCGCGTCGCGCTGGCCTCGAACCAGTTCGAGCTGCACTACCAGCCGCAAATCGACCTGGCGGCCGGCCGCGCGATCGGGATGGAGGCGCTGATCCGCTGGCGCCATCCGCAACACGGCCTCATGCGGCCGGACCGCTTCATCACCCTCGCCGAGGAAACCGGGCTGATCGTGCCGATGGGCGCGTGGGCGCTGCGCAGCGCGTGCGCCCAGGCCGTGACTTGGCAAGCTGCGGGCTTCGGACCGCTGCGCGTCGCCGTTAACCTGTCGGCTCGTCAGTTCCAGGACCCGGCGTTGCCGGCCATGATCGGCGCGGTGCTGCGCGAAACGGGGCTGTCCCCCCGCTGCCTGGAGCTGGAAGTGACCGAAAGCCTGATGATGGACGATGTCGAGGTGGCGATCGTCATGATGAAGGAACTCAAGGCGATGGGCGTGCGCCTGTCGATCGACGATTTCGGCACCGGCTACTCGAGCCTGGCCTACCTGAAGTGCTTCCCGGTCGACGTCCTGAAGATCGACCAGTCCTTTGTGCGCGACATCGAGCACGATCCCGACAATGCGGCCATGGTGGCCGCGATTATCTCGCTGTCGCACGACCTGGGCATGCGCGTCATCGCCGAGGGCGTGGAAACGCCCGCGCAGCGCGATTTCCTGGCGCGCCGCGATTGCGACGAGGTGCAGGGCTACCTGTACAGCCGGCCGGTGCCCGCCGCCGAGTTCGAGTGCCTGCTTCAGGCCGCGCGGGTGGCGTCTCCATTGCCGCGCGCCTGATCCGGCGCGCGCGGCGGGCGCAGGGCCCACGGCAAGGCATTGTGGATGGTGGTGGCCGCAATCGCCGCCTGTCCCGCCGCCACCGCAATCTGGTTCAGTCCCAGCACCACGTCCCCGATCGCATACAGCCCCGGCACATTGGTACGCTGGTGGTCGTCGACAATCAGCTTGTCGCAGTCGCCGGTTTCGGCGCCCAGCTCGCAGGCCAGCTTCGAGCGCGCCGATTCGCCCAGCATCGGGTAGAATACATCGAATTCGCGGCTCTCGCCATCGGCCGTATTCAGGATCGGCTTCTTGTCCGGGCTCATCGTGACGCCGAGCAGCGGCGACTCGATGTAGCGCACGCCGGCCACCTCGATCTGGCGCCGCTCGTCGTCGCTCAGCATCGACTCCTTGCCGCGGTCGAACAGGGTCACGTCGGCGCTGAACGAGCGCATGAACAGGGCATGGCCGACGGGGTTGGTTTCGTTGGTGACGACGGCGATGCGCCGGTCCATCACGTCATAGCCGTCGCACACCGGGCACAGGCGCACCGCGCCGGCCTGCACGGCCTCGTACCAGTTTTCGATCGGCAGCCCGGCGTCGGCAACGCCCGTGGCCAGCAGCACGGTCAGCGCGCGGATCTGGCAGGTGTTGCCGTCCTCGCCGAGATAGTCGCCGACGAAGGTGCCGTCTTCCAGGCGCAGGCCCGTGATCTCGCCGGACAGCACGCTGCCGCCATACTTCTTCAGCTGGGCGCTGAGGTTGCCCAGCAGCTGGGAGCCCGGCACGCCTTCCGGGAAGCCGGGATAGTTGTGCGAGACCGGAATCAGGCCCAGCCGGCTGTTGCCCTTGTCGACCACGGCGATGTTGCGCGTGAAGCGGCGCAAGTAGATCGCCGCCGTCAGGCCGCCCGGACCGCCGCCGATGACCAGGGTGTCGAAGACGTGGGAACTGAGGTGATCCGTGATGTCGTTCGTATTTTCGTCCA
The DNA here is from genome assembly GCF_042655085.1 of Massilia niabensis. Taxonomy (NCBI): domain Bacteria; kingdom Pseudomonadati; phylum Pseudomonadota; class Betaproteobacteria; order Burkholderiales; family Oxalobacteraceae; genus Massilia; species Massilia niabensis. Next base: position 135,057 of record NZ_JBHSMU010000014.1, read on the forward strand.
TGCTCCGATTGTGAGCCGTTGCCAGGAAATGTCCTATCGGCGTGCGTGCCCAGGCCGGGTAAGCGCAGGCTTACAAAGGCTCGCATCGAGCGGCTGGCCGTCCGGGCCTTCGGGCTGCAGGGTCACGTGGTCGATGCCGTGCCTGGCCAGCAGCATCTCCTTTACCGCGCGCAGCACCGTCGGCCACTCGGCCAGGCTGCGGATCTCGAGGTGGCCGATGAGGGCAGGGTGGCCGGGCGACATGTCCCACACGTGCAGGTCGTGCACCGACAGCACGCCGTCGACCTCGGCCACGTCGGCGCCGACCTGCAGGTAATCGATCCCGTGCGGCACGCCTTCCATCAGGAAGTGGTAGGACTCGCGCAGGATGCCCCAGGTCGAGCGCAGGATCAACAGGGCGACAAAAATCGACAGAATCGGGTCGATCCGGACCCAGTTAGTAAGATAAATGATGCCGCCGGCGGCGATCGCGGCAACCGACCCGAGCAGGTCGCCCAGCACGTTGACCAGCGCGGCGCGCGTATTGATGCTTTGGGTGCCGCGCGACAGTATCCAGGCTACGAGGATGTTGATGCCGGCCCCGATGGCCGCGACCACCAGCACCACACCGCCCTGCACCGGCTCGGGATGCAACAGGCGCTGCGCCGCTTCCCAGCCGATCCAGGCCACGAGCGCGAGCATGGCGAGGCAGTTCACGAAGGCGGCCAGCGCCTCGGCACGCACGAAGCCGAATGAGTGGCGCGCGGAGGGCGGGCGCTTGGCGATCAGTTGCGCCAGCAGGGCGAGACCCAGGGCGGCGGCATCGGTCACCATGTGACCGGCGTCGGAAATCAGGGCCAGCGAATTGGACATGAAGCCGGTGACGACCTCGATAACGGCAAACAGGAGCGTCAGCGCAAGCGCGGCGGCGAGCGCCTTCTGGCTGCGCGCTTCGATGAAGTGCCCGTGCTGGGCGTCGCCGTCGAGGTGGGCGTGCAGGTGCTCGGAGGTAGGGGCGGCGTGATCGGACATTGGTATTTTGGTAAGCGTGCAGAACCCGAAGTGTAATGGATTACTGGCGCGGCCGAGGAGGCTCGCCCACCTGCAACTTTACCAGCTCGTCACTTAATTCTGATCAACCCTTGCGCGCTTTCGACGCACCCCCTATAATGCACGTCATTGGGCGGTTAGTTCAGCTGGTTAGAATACTTGGTCGACATCCAAGGGGTCGCAGATTCGAATTCTGCACCGCCCACCAGAACATTAGAGTAAGAGCGAGAAAGGCACCTTCGGTTATGACACCGCGAACTACAACCTGGTTGTGGGGGAATCGCTAGACGCGGTATGGTGTTCTTTTGCTCAACACACTGAAATCAACGCGCCTGGTGCGCGTTTTTTTTCGTCTCAAGATTTTAGCTTTCAATTCAATCAATATTTCGGCGCGGCGCGCCAATTGGAGATCACTATGCTTAACGTGCGACTTCCCGATGGCTCCAGCCGTCAGTTCGACGGCCCCGTGACGGTCGCCCAGGTGGCGACAAGTATTGCCCCGAGCCTTGCCAAGGCGGCGCTCGCCGGCAAGGTGAACGGCAAGGTGGTCGATACCTCCTTCCTGATCGAATCCGACGCAGACCTCGCCATCGTCACCGACCGCGACCCCGAAGGCCTGGACGTGATCCGCCACTCGACCGCCCACCTGCTGGCGCACGCGGTGAAGGAGCTGTTTCCGGATGCCCAGGTCACGATCGGCCCGGTCATTGAAAACGGCTTCTACTACGACTTCTCGTACAAGCGCCCGTTCACGCCCGAAGACCTGGCGAAAATCGAAAAGAAGATGGCCGAGCTGGCCAAGAAGGATGAGCCGGTCACGCGCAAGGTGCTGCCGCGCGATGAGGCCGTTGCCTACTTCAAGTCGATCGGCGAAGAATACAAGGCCGAGATTATCGCCTCGATTCCGGCGCACGAGGACGTGTCGCTGTACTCGGAAGGCAGCTTCACCGACCTGTGCCGCGGCCCGCACGTGCCGTCGTCGGGCAAGCTGAAGGTCTTCAAGCTGATGAAGCTGGCCGGCGCCTACTGGCGCGGCGACTCGAAGAACGAGATGCTGCAGCGCGTGTATGGCACCGCCTGGGCCAAGAAGGAAGACCAGGAGCAATACCTGCACATGCTGGAAGAGGCGGAAAAGCGCGATCATCGGAAATTAGGCAAAGCATTGGACTTGTTCCACTTCCAGGAAGAAGCACCGGGCCTGATCTTCTGGCACCCGAAGGGCTGGACCATCTGGCAGCAGGTGGAGCAATACATGCGCCACAAGTACCAGGTCAACGGCTACGACGAAGTCAAGGCGCCGCAGATTCTCGATGTCACGCTGTGGCAGAAGACCGGTCACTGGGACAACTATCGCGAAAACATGTTCACGACCGAGTCGGAGAACCGCTCGTACGCGCTGAAACCAATGAACTGCCCGGGCCACGTGCAGATCTATAACTCGGGCATGAAGAGCTACCGCGATCTTCCGCTGCGTTATGGCGAGTTCGGCCAGTGCCACCGCAACGAGTCCTCGGGCGCGCTGCACGGCATCATGCGCGTGCGCGGCTTTACCCAGGACGACGGCCACGTGTTCTGTACGGAAGAGCAGATCGAGGCGGAAGTCACGGCCTTCCACGCCCAGGCGATGGAAGTGTATGACGACTTCGGTTTCACGAATATCGACGTCAAGCTGGCGCTGCGTCCGGACAGCCGCATCGGCACCGACGAAGTCTGGGACGAAGCGGAAGAAGCGCTGCGTTCGGCCCTGCGCGCCTGTGGTGTCGAGTGGACGGAATTGCCGGGCGAGGGCGCCTTCTACGGCCCGAAGATCGAATACCACCTGAAGGACAGCCTGGGCCGCCCATGGCAGGTCGGCACGATGCAGGTCGACTTCTCGATGCCGGGCCGCCTCGGCGCCGAATATGTCGCGGAAGACAACACCCGCAAGGTGCCGGTCATGCTGCACCGCGCGATCGTCGGCTCGATGGAACGCTTCATCGGCATCCTGATCGAGAACTATGCCGGTGCGCTGCCGCTGTGGTTGGCGCCGGTGCAGGTGGCTGTGCTCAACATTTCTGACGCGCAGGCAAGCTATGTGAAAGAGGTGCAAGATCGCCTGAAGAAGGCCGGACTGCGCGTTCACGCTGATTTGCGGAACGAGAAGATTACCTATAAAATACGCGAACATTCCGTCCAAAAGTTGCCATATATTCTAGTTGTTGGCGACAAGGAACGTGAAGCAAACACCGTGGCCGTGCGCGCACGGGGCAATGTCGACCTGGGCGTGATGTCCGTCGATGCCCTGATCGAGCGCCTGCTGGGCGAAGTAAGTTCCAAAGCCAAGTAAGCCGGCCGGTTATTCAGACATTAAAAGGAAACAACATAGCTACTGACAAGTCGTCGCATCGCATCAATGGCGAAATCAATCACCCGGAAATGCGTTTGTCGGGTGTGGACAACGAGCCGCTGGGCATTGTGAGCCTGGCCGAGGCCTTCCGTCTCGCCGAGGAAAAGAACGTCGACCTCGTGGAAATCGCACCGAACGCGGTTCCACCGGTCTGCCGCCTCATGGATTACGGCAAGTTCAAGTACTCCGAGCAGAAGAAGGCCCACGAGGCCAAGCTGAAGCAGAAGATCATCCAGGTCAAGGAAGTCAAGTTCCGTCCAGGTACGGATGAAGGCGACTACAGCATCAAGCTGCGTAACCTCATCAAGTTCCTGGAAGAGGGCGACAAGACGAAGATCACGCTGCGCTTCCGCGGCCGCGAAATGGCGCACCAGGATATCGGCTTCCGCATGCTGGAACGCCTGAAGGGAGACCTCGAGCCGTACGGCCAGGTCGAGCAGTTCCCGAAGATGGAAGGCCGCCAGATGATCATGATTATCGCGCCGAAGAAGAAGAAGTAATTCTTCGCTTTGGGTTGATGATGGAAGGGCCGGACCGGTGCTGCAGCGAGTGCTGCAGCACCGGTCCGGCTTTTTGTCGTTTAGGGTGGGCGGGTTTCCCGCCCACCCTACGAATTCGCGGCACCGCAACATCACTTTTCCTCCAGCACTTGTGTTAGAATCTGCGGTTCCTGTTTTTCGAAGCAGGTTGTAGCGTGTCGGCACGACGTGTAACGGTGCGCTGCAAAACAAGTGAAAGCAGGCATCTAAGCGCGACACAAGTTGCCACCTGCAATCCTGTTAGATATGAGGCTGTCCGTGAAAAGGACAGAAGACTATGCCAAAAATGAAAACCAAGAGCTCCGCGAAGAAACGTTTTCGCGTGCGTCCGGGCGGTACTGTGAAATCGGGTATGGCGTTCAAGCGTCACATCCTGACCAAGAAGACCACCAAGAACAAGCGTCAACTGCGCGGTACCCGTAACATCAATGCGTCGGACGTGACCAGCGTTCTCCGCATGATGCCATCTGCTTAATCTCACACTAAGGAGCTAATATGCCTAGAGTTAAACGTGGGGTTACCGCACGGGCCCGTCATAAAAAAGTTCTTGAGCTTGCAAAAGGCTACCGTGGCCGTCGCTCAAAAGTATATCGTGTTGCCAAGCAAGCAGTCATGCGCGCTGGCCAGTACGCATACCGCGACCGCCGCAACAAGAAGCGCGTCTTCCGCGCACTGTGGATCACCCGTATCAACGCAGCATCGCGTTCGCACGGCATGACCTACAGCGTGTTCATGAACGGCCTGAAAAAAGCCGCGATTGAACTGGACCGTAAAGTCCTGGCCGACATGGCTGTGCATGACAAGCCGGCCTTCGCCGCGATTGTCAGCGCCGTCCAGGCCAAGCTGGCTGCTTGATAGCAGTTCGCTAGCAATACCAGCGCCGCGGCAACGCGGCGCAAAAAGAGCGGGGCAGAGGTTCAAACCTGTGCCCCGTTTTTGTTCCAGGAATTGGTTTTTTTATCATGATTCCTTGTGGCTCCTGCCACCCAAACACAGGAAAAGAATAAAGCATGAACTCGCTCGAAGAACTCGTCGTCTCGGCACAGGCTGACTTTGGCGCCGCGCCTGATGCGGCCGCGCTGGAAAACGCAAAAGCGAAATACCTCGGCAAAACCGGCCAGGTTACCGAACTGATGAAGGGACTCGGCAAGCTCGACCCCGACGCGCGCAAGGCGCAGGGCGCCCTGATCAATGCCACCAAAGAAAAAATCGAAGGGGCATTGACCGGCCGCCGCGAAGCGCTGGCGAATGCCCAGATGGAAAGCCGCCTGAATGCGGAGTCGATCGACGTCACCCTGCCGGGCCGCGGCCGCTCGCCCGGCGGCATCCACCCGGTGATGCGCAGCTGGGAGCGCGTCGAACAGATCTTCCGCTCGATCGGTTTCGACGTGGCCGACGGCCCGGAAATCGAAAACGACTGGACCAATTTCACCGCCCTGAACAGCCCGGAGAACCACCCGGCGCGTTCCATGCAGGACACCTTCTACATCGAGGGTAACGACACCACGGGCAAGCCGCTGCTGCTGCGCACCCACACCAGCCCGATGCAGGTGCGTTATGCGCGCACCCACACGCCGCCGATCAAGGTGATCGCCCCGGGCCGTACCTACCGCGTCGACAGCGACGCCACCCACTCGCCGATGTTCCACCAGGTCGAAGGCCTGTGGATCGGCGAGGACATCAGCTTCGCCGACCTCAAGGGCGTGTACCTGAATTTCGTGAAGGCCTTCTTCGAGACCGACGACCTGCAGGTGCGCTTCCGCCCGTCCTACTTCCCGTTCACCGAACCGTCGGCCGAGATCGACATCGCCTTCGGTTCCGGTCCGCTGAAGGGCCGCTGGCTGGAAGTGTCGGGGGCCGGCCAGGTGCACCCGACGGTGGTGCGCAACTTCGGCCTCGACCCGGAAAAATTCATCGGCTTCGCGTTCGGCTCCGGCCTCGAGCGCCTGACGATGCTGCGTTATGGGATCAACGACCTGCGCCTGTTCTACGAAGGCGACTTGCGTTTCCTGAAGCAGTTCAACTAATAACAAACCCTGCAGCGACAAGGCAAAGATTATGCAATTCTCCGAAAACTGGCTCCGCTCCATGGTCAATCCGAACATGAGTTCGGATGAACTGTCCCACCTGCTGACGATGTCCGGCCTCGAAGTCGAGGAAGTGGAACCGGTCGCACCGCCGTTCTCGAACGTGGTCGTGGCCGAAGTGGTCGAAGTCGCCAAGCACCCGAACGCGGACCGCCTGAACGTGTGCCAGGTGAACGTCGGCACGGGAACGCTCCTGAACATCGTTTGCGGCGCGCCGAACGTGCGCGCGGGCATGAAGGCGATCTGCGCCCAGGCCGGCGCCGTGCTGCCGCCGGGCGCGGATGGCAAGCCCTTCGAGATCAAGGTCGGACAACTGCGCGGTGTCGAATCGCAGGGCATGATGTGCTCGGCGAAGGAACTGAAGATTTCGGAAGAGAGCAGCGGCCTGATGGAATTGCCGGCCGATGCACCGGTCGGCACCAGCATCCGCGACTACCTCGGCCTGGACGACCTGAAGTTCACCATCAAGCTGACCCCGAACAAGGCGGACTGCCTGTCGGTGCTGGGCGTGGCGCGTGAAGTGTCGGCCCTGACCGGCACGCCCCTGCACCTGCCGACCACGGTGCCGGTGCCGGTCACCACGGACGAGATCCTGTCTGCCAGGATTTCGGCGCCGGACCTGTGTGGCCGCTTCACCGGCCGCGTCATCCGCGGCCTGGACGCGAAAGCCGCGACGCCTGACTGGATGAAGCAGCGCCTGGAACGCTCGGGCCAGCGCTCGGTCTCGGCCCTGGTCGACATCTCGAACTACGTCATGCTCGAAGTCGGCCGTCCATCGCACGTGTTTGACCTGGACAAGATCCATGGCAGCATTGACGTGCGCTGGGGCCGGAAGGGCGAGTCGCTCAAGCTCCTCAACGGCAGCACCGTCGAGGTCGACGAGTGGGTTGGCGTGATCGCCGATGACAAGGAAATCGAATCGCTAGCCGGCATCATGGGCGGCGACTCCACCGCTGTCACCCTGGACACGACCGACATCTACCTGGAAGCGGCCTTCTGGTGGCCGAACGCAATCCAGGGCCGTGCCCGCAAGTACAATTTCTCGACCGATGCGGCGCACCGGTTCGAGCGCGGCGTCGATTACGCTACCACCGTCGAACACATCGAGCGCATCACGGCCTTGATCGTCCAGATCTGCGGTACCGAAGCGACGAAAGTCGGCCCGATCGACGACCAGGTCGCCAACCTGCCGGAGCGCAAGCCAGTCGTGCTGCGCACGGCGCGCGCGCAAAAGGTGATTGGCGTGCCGATCACCGACGCGATGGTGGCCGACATCTTCACCCGCCTGCACCTGCCGTTCACCCATGAAGCGGGCCAGTTCGCCGTCACCGCGCCGTCCTACCGCTTCGACATCGAGATCGAGGAAGACCTGATCGAGGAAGTGGCGCGCGTGTATGGCTTCGAGAACATTCCGGCCAACCCGCCGGTGGCGCCGAGCGCGATGCTGATCGAACCGGAAAACACGCGCTCGCTGTTCGCGATCCGCCACCTGCTGGCCGACCTCGGCTACCAGGAGGTCGTCAACATGAGCTTCGTGGAAACGACGTGGGAGCAGGATTTCGCCGGCAACAATGACCCGATCAAGCTGCAGAACCCGATCGCCAGCCAGATGAGCGTGATGCGCTCCTCGCTGATCGGCGGCCTGCTTGCCAACGTGCGCTACAACCTGAACCGCAAGGCGGGCAGGGTGCGCGTGTTCGAAGTCGGCGCCGTTTTCCATCGCGCCGACACGACCACGGACGGCCCGCTGTCGGTCGCCGGCTACGACCAGCCCAAGCGCGTCGGCGCGATGGCCTACGGCCCGGCCTTCGACGAGCAGTGGGATATGCCGTCGCGCGCGGTCGATTACTTCGACGTGAAAGCCGACCTGGAAGTGCTGTTCTCGCCGCGTGTGGTACGCTTCGTCAAGGCCGAGCACCCGGCGCTGCACCCGGGCCGCTGCGCCACCGTCGAACTCGATGGCCGCACTGTCGGCTTCATCGGGGAACTGCATCCACGCTGGCTGCAGAAGTACGACCTGCCGCAGGCACCGGTGCTGTTCGAAGTCGACGCCCTTGCGCTCTCGGCCCGCGTGGTCCCGAGCTATGCCGAGATTTCCAAGTTCCCGGGCGCTACACGCGACCTCGCGCTGGTGGTCAAGGCCGAGGTTCCGGCCCAGTCCGTCATCGATGCGTTCCAGGCTGCCGTGGCTGCTCACCCGCTGGGCAAGATCGTGCAAGCCATTGTTTTGTTTGATGAATACCGCGGCAAGGGCCTGGAGGCCGACGAAAAATCGCTTGCTTTCCGCTTTGGGTTGCAAGATACTCAATCGACCTTGCAGGACGATGCCGTGGAAGCCGTGATGGCTGCCGTAGCTGAGGCCGCAAGAGAAAAACACAGCGCAAAATTGCGCGGCTAAGTTTGTAATACGTCCAAAACGTGTCCATTGAATGAAGGCAGGGCTTCAAAATTAATAACAACGACGTTGATTCGGCCGTATTCCAGGAAGCCCTGGCGGCCGACCTGCATCGCGCGATGCAGGTAGCGCGGGTTCGGCAGGAAGCCGAGCGAGACCTGCCGACCCTCACCAAGGCCGAGCTGGCCGAGCTGCTGTTCGAGCAGGTCGGTCTGAACAAGCGCGAAGCCAAGGACATGGTCGAAACTTTCTTCGACGAGATCCGCAACGCGCTCGAGCGCGGCGAGGCCGTCAAGCTGTCGGGCTTCGGCAACTTCCAGTTGCGCGACAAGCCCCAGCGACCGGGCCGCAATCCGAAAACCGGGGAAGAGATCCCGATCACGGCGCGTCGCGTCGTGACTTTCCACGCGAGCCAGAAGCTGAAGGGCATGGTTGAAGAAACCAGCCCTCCGCCGTCGTCGCTGGCGCGCGCTGCCTGAGTGCAGATGAAAGTGAGTTATGAACGATCGCCCCAACAAGATTGAATTGACCGCGCTGCCGCCGATCCCGGCCAAGCGCTACTTCACGATCGGCGAAGTCAGCGAATTGTGCGGCGTCAAGCCGCACGTGCTGCGCTACTGGGAGCAGGAATTTACTCAGCTAAAACCGGTCAAACGCCGTGGTAACCGTCGCTATTACCAGCACCACGAAGTGCTGCTGATCCGCCGGATCCGCGAACTGCTCTACGAGCAGGGATTCACGATCAGCGGCGCCCGCAACCGGCTCGGCAATCATGCGAGCGACCTCGCCGGCGGCATCGAGCCCGTGCAGGTCGAGGAGGCGCCAACGGTCGACACCGGCCGGCTGCGTGAAGAACTGCTCGATATCCTCGCGCTGCTGAAGCGGGATGTCCGGCCCGCATAAGGGGCAGCGGGCTCAGCATTCGCGCACGACTGTTGTAGATGGGTGTCGAAGTGCTAAAATGTTACATGCGATTTAGGTAAATCAACGCATGACAGCCGGGCGAATAATCCCGGCTCTTTCCTGTGCCAGGAAAATTTAAGGGAAGATAATGATACGCGTTGCCATTTGTGACGATCACCAGATAGTTCGAGCAGGCTTCAAACAGATTTTCTCGTCGTCCGGCGACTTCGAAGTCGTGGCAGAAGGCGCCACCGGCCGCGAGGCGCTCGATATTGCCCGCCGCGAGATTTGCGACGTGCTGCTGCTCGACATCGCCATGCCCGACCAGAGCGGGATCGACATTCTGCGTACCATTCGCCAGGGTCAGCCGAACCTGCCGGTACTGATTCTGTCCGGCTATCCGGCGCAACAGTACGCACTGAACCTGTTCAAGATGGGCGCCAACGGCTACCTGAACAAGGAATGCGATGCCGACGAGCTCAAGACCGCCGTGCGCACCGTGTTCCAGGGCCGGCGCTACGTCAGCTCGACCGTCGGCGAATTGCTGGCGCAGAGTTTTGACCGCGATCCGAACACGGCGCTGCACACCGAGCTGTCGGACCGCGAGTTCCAGGTGTTCCTGCGCCTGGCAAAAGGCGCCACGGTGTCGGATATCGGTAACGCCCTGTCGCTGTCGATCAAGACCGTGTCCACCTACCGTACCCGCATCATGGAAAAGATGGGCCTGCAGTCGAACAGCGACCTGACCTATTACGCCATGAAAAACAACCTGCTCGACTAAGTTCCCGAACGCCACCCGGCGTTCGTCTTCCATGCATGCACCCCGAGCCCGCCGCCTGGGTGCGGCCCCTGGATCTGCTGTGCACTATCTGTGTCATCCCGGCTGCTCGATCGGCCGGCTCGCTGCATTTCCGTCCGGAATCGGACTATAATCAGCGGTCCGGCAAAGTTGCGTGAAAGGAACCCGACACATGTATTTCGCCAGCGATCCAGGCCCGGCCCGGACTTCGGGCCTACTGAGCGGGTCACCCCGCAGTTCAGCCCGCAGCCTACCCCTCTACAAGACTCTGCTCTGCCTCGTTTGCGTGCTGATCCTGCTCGTCAACGGCATGAGTGTGCTGCGCAACCTCGATGGGCTGAAGGCGGCCAACGGCCTGCAGGACCGGACCACCCGGGTGACCAATGAGTTGCAGCACCTGAACCTGCTCGTTACCGATGCCGAGAGCAATATGCGTGGCTATTTCCTTTCGGGGAATCCGACTTATCTTGGCGCGGTGCAGGGCGCCCCGGCCCAGATCGACCGCCAGCTGCGCACGCTCGGCACGCTGCTGGCCGACAATCCCTCACAGCAAAAGAACCTGGCGCAACTCCGCACGCTCGTCGAAGGCCAGCTCGACATGATGAACCAGGCGCTCGCCATCTACCGCGATGGCGGGCTGAAGGAAATCCTGACCATCACCGCCGCCCCGACCGACGGTGACAGCGACGAAATCCGCTTGCAGGTCGTGATCATGCTGAGCGAGCAGAACGAATTGCTGGCCACCCACAGCGCCACTTTCTATGAGCAATACCGCCATGCGGTGCTGCTGGGCCTGGGCATCAACGCCGCGGCCATTGCCGTGCTGCTCCTGTTTTACCGGTTGGTGCAGCGCAGCTTCGCGGCCCGCGCGGATGCCGAATACGCCTTGCAGGCCGCCAACGAACAGCTCGAGTCGACCGTGGCCAAGCGTACCGAGCAGCTATCGGTCCTGTCGCGCCACCTGATCCATGTTTCGGAAGAAGAAAAGGCGCGCCTGGCGCGCGAACTGCACGACGAAATGGGCGCCAACCTGACGGCGATCGGCATGGACCTGAACGGCGTGGCCGAACATCTCAAGGGGAGTCACCCGGAGCTGGCGGCCATGCTGGCACGGGCGCGGGCCACGCTCGTGGATACGGTGCAATTGAAGCGCCGCATCGTCGAAGACCTGCGTCCGAGCCTGCTCGACAATCTCGGCCTGTCCGCCGCGCTGCAGAGTTATTGCGCCGATTATGCGCGGGTGACGGGCCTGGATTGCGACGTGCTCGTCGAGGGCGACATCGACAGCGCCGGCCCCATGCATGACATTGCCCTGTTCCGCATCGTGCAGGAATCCCTGAACAATATTGCCAAGTACGCGCAGGCGCGCAACGTGATCGTCCACCTGGAGCGCGACGCCAACGCGCTGGCGCTGGAAGTGACCGACGACGGCATTGGCATCGCTCCGGACGCGTTCACGCGTGCGAAGTCCCATGGTTTGCTGGGCATGCGGGAAAGGGCCTTGCTGCTGGGAGGGAAACTCGAGGTGGGGCGTGGCGTGAATGAGGTCGGCACCTGTATCCGGGCGCGCATTCCGCTGACAAACGCGGTCGCCGGGACCGCAACGGCGCTCGCATTGCGGGGGGCAAATGACTCGTCGCCGGTCTTGCCGGCGACGGGGTGCAACGATCAGGATCTACAACAGCTGGCTTAGCGCGCGACGTCCATCAGCAGACGGTCGTATTCGGTCTTCGCGACCTTGTAGCATTCGCCTGCATACTCTTCCAGGCCGGCGCGGTCGAGCACCGTGATGTTGCCGCGGCGGTACTGGATCAGGCCTTCATCCTGCAGCTTGCCGGCGGCGGCGGTGATGCTTTCGCGACGCACACCCAGCATGATCGAAATCAGTTCCTGGGTCACTTTCAGTTCGTTGCCTGGCGAGCGGTCCAGGCGGTCGAGCAGCCAGCGGCACAGCTTCTGTTCGATCGAGCTGTGGCGGCCGCCGACGGCGTTCTGAGCCATCTGGGCGAACAGGGCATTGGTGTAGCGCATCAGCAGCTGGGGCAGGGCGCCGCCCTTCATGAAGGCGTCACGCAGATATTGGGTCTTGAGGCGGTAACCGTAGCCGGCGCTCTGGACAACCGCGCTGCACATGGCACGTTCACCCATGAACAGCGACACGCCGACCACGCCTTCGTGTCCGACAACGGCGATCTCGGTGGTGGCGCCGTCTTCCATCACATACAGCAGCGACACGATTGCGGTCGTTGGAAAATACACATATTCCAATTTGCTGCCATACTCGAACAATTCCTTGCCGAATGGCATTGGAACCAGTTCCAGGTGCTCGAACAGGGTTTCCAGGTCCTGGCGGGGAAGGGCGGCCAGCAGTTCGTTTTGCTGGGTACCGCTGACACTGACAACTGGACGGGACGCTGGCTTGATATCCTCTTTGCTTGCAGGAATCCGGGTTACCGACTGCGATTTTTGCGTAACACCACCAAGTTGAGCGTTGTTCATTTTATGTCCTTTTATCTTTACTTATTGCATCAAGGGCGACTTCTGGAGACTGTTGACACTGTCTCATCGCGATGTGTGTACAGTAAAGCTATAGTCTGTTGGCGAACATAAGATTAGGGGTTGCCCCCGTGTAGGCAGTATGCATGGTGTCTTGTCAGTCCAGTCCTACTGGGAAAGATGCCCCAAATCAGGCTTTTTATTTAGCCTGCGCAAGGTTTTGTCGCATAATGGCCCCTTTCGCTCTCGTCAATTTCCCATAATCGACCCGTCAGTCATTCCCGCGCGCATGCTTGTCCTACTTGTGGAAGATGATACCGTCCTTGCTGACGGCCTGATCCGTACCTTGCAGGGCCACGGCATGCAGGTCGAACTGGCCCGCGACGGGCTCCAGGCAGACTCGCTCCTGCAGCGCAATCCCTCGCTGGCGCCCTCATTCACCCCCGCGGTCGCGGTCCTCGACATCGGCCTGCCCGGCATCGACGGCTTTGAAGTCGTGCGCCGCCTGCGCGCCCGCGGCGACACCACCCCGGTGCTGCTGCTGACCGCGCGCGACGCCGTCGAAGACCGCGTGCGCGGCCTCGAAACCGGCGCCGACGATTACCTGGTCAAACCCTTTGCCACGGCCGAACTGGTCGCGCGCATCCGCGCGCTGGCACGCCGCCATGCGCCGAAGACGACGGTGCTCGCGCTGGGCAACCTGGTGTTCGACTCCGGTGCGCGCCGCGCCCGCATAGGAGAACGTGCCCTCGAACTGTCGGCGCGCGAGTGGGCCGTGCTCGAATACCTGCTGCAGCAAGCGGGCAGGGTGGTGTCGAAACAGCAAATTATCGACACCATCGCCCCGTGGGGCGAAGACCTGACCCTGAATGCCGTCGAAGTCTATGTATCGCGCCTGCGCCTGAAGCTCGACGGCGCCGGCCTGTCCCTGCGCACTATCCGCGGTTTCGGCTACCTGCTGGAAGCCGCAGCGGCGCCATGAGGAACCTGAGCAGCATCCGGGTGCGCCTGCTCAAGTGGCTGGTCGGCCCGATCCTGGTCGTCAACCTGGGCGCCGCGGGCCTGACTTACCTGCTGGCCTGGACTCCCGCCCAGCTCGCATTCGATGATGGCCTGCGCACGGCCGCGAGCAGCCTGGCCGCGCGCATGCGCGGCAGCGGCCCGGCCGCGCTCGGCGCCGGCGCGATCGAGGACACTACCGGTGAAGCCACCTGGACTGCCCTGCACGGGCCGGACGGCCGCCTGCTGGCGGGAACCGGCGCGCTGCCGGCGTTCGCCCGCGCCGGCATGCACGACGCCATCCTGCACGGCGAGCCGGTACGGGTCGCCGTGGCTGAGGTAGCCGGCGCGGACGATATGCGGTACGTGAGCGTGGCGCGCACGGTGCGGGCGCGCCAGCAGGTGCGCGCCGCCATCGTGCGTTCGCTGGTGCTGCTCGAGGTCGTGTTCAGCCTGGCGCTGGTCGGACTGGTCTGGTTTTCGGTCGGCAATGGACTGGCGCCGCTGGCCCGGCTGCGCGCGAGGCTCGACGCGCGCGGCAGTGGCGACCTGGCCCCGCTCGACGACGCCGGCATGCCCCGCGAACTGGCGCCGGTGGTCGACGCCTTCAATGCGCTGCTGGGACGGATCGCCGCCGGCGCCCGCGCCCAGGACGAATTCCGCGCCAACGTGGCGCACCAGCTGCGCACCCCGCTGGCCGGCCTGCGCCTGCAGCTCGAATGGCTGGCGGCGCGCCACGCCGGCGACTTGGAGACGCGGCGCTCGGTCGAACTGATGCTGGGCGCCAACGAGCGCATGATCCGCCAGACCAATCAATTGCTCTCGCTCGAACGCGCCGAGCCGAACCGTTTCGACCGCCTGCGCCTGGCGCCCCTCGACCTGGCCAGCCTGGTGGCCGACACCATCCAGTCCTTCGTCGAGCAGGCAGCGGCCAGGGACATCGACCTCGGTTTCGAGCTGGAGCCGGCGCCGCTCCAGGGCGACCGCTTCCTGCTGCGCGACCTGGTCGACAACCTGGTCGACAATGCGCTGCGCTACACGCCGCCCGGCGGGCGCGTGACGGTCAGTTGCGGTACGAATGGGGGAGGGACTGTGCTGCGCGTCGAGGATAACGGGCCGGGCGTGCCGGCCGCGATGCGCGAGGGGGTGTTCGAGCGCTTCGTGCGCCTGGATGAAAGCTCGGTCGGCAGCGGCCTGGGCCTGGCGATCGTGCGCGACATCGCCAACCTGCACGGCGCCGGGGTCAGGATCACCGACGCCACACAGGGCGGCGCCGTGTTCACGGTCGCGTTTCCATAGCCCGGCCTGTGCGGGCGGCGCTGCGCCGCCTTGCTCCTCAGTCCGCGCCCGACGTGTACGAGTAGGTACGCTTGCGTTTCGAGGTGATGGCGGGCCGGACGCGTTGCGGGGCAATCGCCACGCTGGCACCGGTGGCGCCGACGAAGCCCTTCTGCACGGCGCCGATGACGACCGTGGTCGCCTTGCCGCCGACCATCACGCCATTGGCAAGCACCGGGGATGGTGGCAGGCCGCCGCCAACGAATACCGATGAGCGCCGGCCGCCACAGGTGCCTGCGCTGTTGATGGCGCCGGCGGCGTTGAGCAGGTTGACCCAGTAGCCGCGCGCTTCGCCGAGCGTGGTCGAGCAGCTGCCGACCCGTGGCTCGAACGGGCGGTTGGTGCTGAAGGTCACCATGCCGCCGGCGATCAGCGCCGACGTGACCACTTGCTCGCCCTGGCCGTTCTGGCCCAGGTCCATGAACCAGCCTTTCAGCTCGTTTGTCGGCAGCACCGCCGCCGTGTCGCAGGCGTTGGCATTGGTATAGTCGGCCAGCGCGTCCAGGTCAGCCGAGGGCGCCGTTTCCGTGTCGGTGCTCAGCGGCAGCTTGTCCTTGAACACGTAGAAGCGGTTGACGACGTTTGCATACGGATAGTGGGCGTACAGTGGGTGCTCGCGGTCGCCGCTGCCGAGCGCCGCATAGACGTGGCCCTGGGCCGCGAACAAGGCCGGTGCGAACAGGAACTTGCGCCCGTCGCCGTCGGTGCCGGCGACCTTGCGGCTTTTCCATGCGCTGCTGGCAAGCGCGGTACGGGTGTCACTGGCGGCGATGAAGTCGATCCGGTACAGGTTGCCGCGGGTGTCGGCCGCATAGGCGTAGTCCGGCTTGGCGTCGTTGTCGATGTCGACCATGGAGATGTCGGCCGCGACCGAGCCTTCGGTCTCGAAGGAGCGGATGATGTGCCCCTCTGCCGCATCGAGGATATAGACTGCGCCGCCCTTGCGGCCCGTGCAGGTGGGGTTGGCGAGATTCGCATCTTCGCAGCGGTCGTAGCCGCCGCCGACCACCAGCACCGGACCGGCCGTGTAGCCCTTGATGAAGGCCACGCTCGGGGTTGACCAGGTCTGGCCGATGCCGCTCATGCCCGTATCGCAGCCGA
Source organism: Massilia niabensis (assembly GCF_042655085.1). NCBI lineage: Bacteria > Pseudomonadati > Pseudomonadota > Betaproteobacteria > Burkholderiales > Oxalobacteraceae > Massilia > Massilia niabensis. The sequence continues at coordinate 151,129 of NZ_JBHSMU010000014.1, forward strand.
CGTCGTCGTGCAGGTTCGGGCAGCCTTTTTTCCAAATGAACTCGGGCGCGTTGAGCTTGTTCTTGCTGACGTCGAGCGCGTAAATCATGCGCCCGCCGCGGCGCATGGTCGGGAAGATCCAGACCTTCGAACTGTCGGCGTTCTGGTAGACGCCGGTCGAACCGTCGAAGAAATAGTCCTTGGCGGTCGGTGCCGGGCTGATGCCGTCAGGCAGGTTGGGGTAGGCCACCAGCGGCGAATTGCTTTTCAGGCGGGACAGGCGCGGAAAAAATTCCGGTGCCACGAAGGACCAGCGCTCGACACCGGTTTCCGCGTTCAGGGCACGCAGGGTGCCGTCGTTAGCGCCGTAGAACACGGTGACGCCATTCGTCGCTGCTTCGCCATCCTTGACGCCGTAGTTGATCGGCAGCGGGCGGGAATGGATGACATCGCCATGGATCGACGGACGGGTCTGGGTGTTGGCGCCACCGGGCTTTTCGTTATTCACGTCCTCGCCGCGGATGTAACGCACCAGGTTGCTGTCCAGGGAGGTGTTGGCGGCCGAAAAATCGACGAGGCCGGCAGACGTATGGGTCAGCATCTTGCGGTTGACGGCAAAGCTGGTCGTCCCGCCGGCTGGCACATTGCCCTGGCGCAGAATCTGGGCCGCCGCACCTTTTTCAACGAAGGGGCCGTCCGGGGCGTCCGAATAGGGATCGAAGCCGGCCACGGTGCACGTCCCTGCCGGGTCGGGTTTGATCCCGAGACCTTTCCAGTAAGTGCCGCTGTCGCGCGTCCAGTAGCTCCGGGCGCAGGGGGTGACGAAACCGGTGTTCGAGTTGATGGCGCCGGCGTCGTCGCCGTCGCCGTCGCCGTCACCCTCGCCGTCGCCGTCGCCGCCTGCGTCGCCCAAGTCGAGGCCGTTTTTTGTATTGATCAGCTGGTAACGCTTGAGGTTGCCGAACCAGCGCGGCTTGGCGTCCTCGTCCGGACGGAACATGCCGATGAAGACCTGGTTTTCATTCTGCGAGCGGTTCGTCGCGTTCACCGGAAGGCTGGTGGACGCAAAAGTCGCGTTGACCGCCGAGATTTCGATCAGGATATTCTTGAGTGCCGCGACGATCGCTTCCTCGTTGCGCGCCGCATAGTATTTGCCGCCGCCGGCCTTGGCCATGCTCAGCATCAGCGCGGTGTGCTCGGCGCTCTGCTGGGCGTTGTAGACGTCGATCGTGTAGGTCGAGACGGAAGGACGGATCGAGCTGCCCGGGACCGGCACGCCGCGCTCGAACAGCAGGCGCGCCCACTCGTCGGCATTGCGCGGGCTGGTATCGGTGCTGTAGGTGCCGGTCTCCGTGCTGGTGATGATGGTGTCGGTGCCGATGACCTCATATTGCCGGTCGGTGCCGGTGCAGACGCCCGCCGCACCGGCCGCGACCGGGCCGATCTTGCAGCCGTCGGTGTAGCCGCTGCATTCGGTAGCGTACTGGGTCAGGCCGGCCATCGCCTCGGCCGGGCTGGCGTAGCAGCCTTGCGTAAGACCCAGCGTCGTCGGCGTGCTTACTTTTCCAGTCGTAAAATTCGGCAGGCCGAGCTGGGTGACCGGTATCAGGGCGCCGCCGGCACTGCGGTTGTTGGTGAGGGCGGTCAGGAGGGCGCTGTTGGCCGGCGTGTCGGCCGCCGGGCCGCTCGAGCCCGGGTTGCCGATGAAGATGACGTAACTCTTGCCGCAGGTATTGTCGTTGGTGAGCGGTGAAGCGAATTTCGACCAGGCGGTGGTATAGCCGCCCGCATCGGCCTTGCTGGCGATGACCCCGGCTGGCGAATAGGCGTTTTCGCCGGCGAAGTAGTTGTACACGTCATACATCAGGTTGCCGTACGGCGTGTTCGCGTTGCGCTTCTCGTCCGGGCTGTTGATCCCCGCCGCGATCTCCGTCAGCTCAGCCGAAAAATTGGCCTTGTTGGTGGCGCCTGTTCCCGTGGCGCCCATTTCCCGCACGGCGTAGCGAATGAAGCCGCCATTGTCGCCGGCACTGCCGCCGGTGACGAATTCCATCATGCCCACGTTGACGCTGTCTTTGAGCTCGGCAACTACCCGCTTGATGGCGTTGACTTCCGACTGGCCCTGGGACGCGCCTGGCCATTTCTGGCTTTGCCGCGACCAGTTCGACGTGTTGTCGAGCACGATCAGGATGCGCGGATTGATCTTGGCGCCGGCCGAAGCGCCGGTGAAGATGTCGATGTCGTCGGCGCCGGCCTGGAGCGGGGCGCAGGCCAGGGAGCAGGCAAGCGCACCCGCGAGGGTTTTGTTGACGGTGCTGCGGATCATGGCGTTCTCTTTCACGTGGTAGGGCAGTTATTTGTCACGTCGTCGCGCGCAACGCGCACCGCAACGCCCTGGGTGACCTGGACTTTGGCCTCGGTCTCGATATCGGTGGCAACAGCGCTGATTTCCCAGATGCTGTCGGCGCAGGACGAGTTGCCGTCCACGGCGCCGTCGATGCCGAAGCTTTGTGCCGCACCCATACTGCAGCCGGCGTCTTCGGTATCGGCCAGATTGAGCGCCGTGTTTTTGATCACTGGCGCCTTGACGCAGGTCGGCCGCGGCGCCATCACCACCTTGACGTCGTCCTTGCCGTCGCCGTTGGTGTCGACGCAGCGCTGGTTGTCGGGGCCGCAAGGGTTGGCCAGGATAGCGGCCGGGTGCGTGAAGAAACGTGTATTGCTGATGGTTTCCTCGATCACCTCGCGCGCGGCGGCGGTGGCTTCGTCGCGCTGTTGCATATTCGAGACGACTTGCAGGTTCGATTTGCCGAGATTGAAGCTGGTCAGGGCGACCAGGGTCAGGAGCACCAGCATGATCAGTGCGGTGATCAGGGTGATGCCGCTTTCAAAGCGCTGGTATTTCACGGGAGTCTCCTTCCGGCCGGGTTGGGCAGTGCCACCAGCGACTGGAACACATGGCGCTTGAAGCCGTCGTTGGCGGCAGCGACGTCGTTGCTGTTGCCGTTGACGTTCCGACCGAGCGTATAAGTCTTGCGGTCGATGTGGCCTTGCGTGGCAGTCGTATTTCGTGCCAGCACGTGCAGCCTGACTGCGACCGCGCCGCGCCAATTGGCGACCGCGCAGGCCGCTGCCGTGCAGCTGCCTGCTACGGCCGGATCGGGGGTGCTGAGGTCGGCTACGCCGTTGCCGCCGCTTGGCGCCAGGTCGAGGCCGTATTCGAGCTGCAGGTTCTCGATGCCCTCGGCCATCGGAACGACGCTCCAGGTAGGCGCCGTGCCATCCGTGCCCAGCTCGGCCCGCTTGAGGGTCGGGACGCCGTCCGTGCCCACGTTGTGGTTGGCGACGTAATAGATGTGGGTGCGGTAGCGGCGCACGGCGGCAAGCGTCGTGCAATTGCGCCTGCGCCGTGTCAGTCCGGTCTCGCCCAGCGTGAGGGCATAGAAATCGGCAGTGCTGGCCGAGTCGAGCTCGCTGGAATTGTTGCACAGCGAAGCCTGGAAGAACGGGCCGGCGGCCGCTTCGCAGCCCGGCTGCCCGGCAACGCAAGTCGAGGTACGCCGCACCACCAGCACATCGGTGCCCTCGCGCAGGCCGGTGAGGCAGGACAGGCCGGCGCCCGTGGCAGTGGCACCGTCGATGCCCTGCACCGGAAGCGCGAGGCCTGCGGTCAGGTCGTCCAGGGTGCCGGCGCAGGCCGGCGGGAGTGCCGCCGGGTTGGCCAGCACGGTCGGGTCGAATTCGGCAAAATAGCCGGCATTACGCAGGTCGACGGCCAGCAGGTCGATCGCATAACGGCCGTTCTCGACCTGGCGGTGGGCCTTTTCGATTTCGGCCTGGGCGCCCGTGTTCTTCACGAACATGGCCGACAGCCCGGCCAGGAGGCCAAGGCCAAGGGTCACCGCGATCAGGAGTTCAACCAGGGAGAAGCCGTGCGCGGCGCGTGGGAAGGTGGTGGGTCGGATCATGGGGGGCCTCAGACGCAGGTAGGCAGGCCGACCGCGACCCGCGCCGAAATGACGCGGCGGTGGGTTTCGGTGCCATATGCGCCGATGGCGCAGGCTTGCCCCGCGGCCGGGGGGCGCGTCGCATGCATTCCCTGCCATGCCACGCTGACCTGGTAGATGGCCGGCGTGCACACGCCGGCCGCTTCGTTCTTGACCTGGACCCGGGTGACGCAGCCGCGCGCACCCTGCATGGCGCCGCCCAGCACGTTGCCGCGCTTTTCGGCCGCGCCTTTCAGGGCGGCGCTCCACTCGCACTTGTCGCGCGTCGCGCCGGCCGCGCCGTTGCCGCAGTCAAGGCCCAGGGTGTCGCTCGTGCCGAGCGGGGTGGTGGTGACGTAACTGTCGGCGTCGGCGAGGTTGCCGGACAGGCGGGATTGCATGTCCTGCAGCAGGACGGCGGCCTGGGCGCGCTGGTAAGACTCGATGGAGCCGACCTGGGCTTTCGTCTGGAAGGCGGCCAGCCCGAGCAGGCCGAATGCCAGCACGACCATGGTGACCAGGACTTCGACCAGGCTGACGCCGCGCTGGCGGCGCGATGGGGATGAGGGACAGGCGTTCATGGCGCGCAGGTGGTGTTGGTCTGGTTCGGGCGGCCCGACAGGTCGACGCGGATGCAGCGGGGCGTGTCGTTGCCGGCCAACGCAATGCCAAAGGCCGGCACTGCGCCGTTTTTCACGCGCCCGTTGGGCAGGTAGATGACGCTGGCAGGTCCCGTCACGGTTGCACCAGGCACTGCCGGGTGGTCGTCGAGCTTGCGGGCGGCGTTGCCGGGGTCGCGGATGCTCCAGCCGTGCTGCCAGGCCTGGGCGGTGACGGGCGCCAGGGTCACCTCGGCGTTGCGCTTGATCGCTTCGCTGCGGGTGCGCGACAGCGCGGCGTAGAGGTCGCTGCTGACGCTGCGCGAACGCATGTTGGCGATCATCGTCGTCAGGGACGGCGCGGCCACCGCGGCCAGCACGGCAACGACGGCCAGCGTTGTCAAGAGCTCGGTGAGGGTGAAGCCGCGCGCACGGCGGCTGGCGGTGCTTACCATTTGGCCGCCGGGGTGCGGGTGCCGGCGCTGTTGATTGTCAGGTCGCCATCACGCCTCTGCGGACCGGTGAGGATGGGCGCGGCGGTGATGGTGAAGCTGGACGGCGGTCCTTCCGCGACGGCGATGGCGATCGTGTATCTGGAGGAAACGGCTGCAGGCGGCGTCAGGCCGAGGTCGGCCACCGTGGTGGCGTAGCTGCGGGAGTCGGCCATGATCTGCGACTGCTTCTGGGCCGCTTCCATCAGATAGACCTGGGCGGCGGCGCGGTTGCTGCGCACCAGGTAGGCTGTGTAGGATGGATAGGCGACCGAGGCCAGGATGACGATGATCGCGACCGTGATCATCAGTTCGATCAGGGTGAAGCCGGCGGCGCCTGGACGGCGCATCGTCAGGGATCGTGGCATGGCATTTCCTCGGATGTATGAATGTTGCCCAGTATAAACACCTTAGCTGTCATTTCGCTGAAAGTTTCCTGACGGAATGCTGACAAGCCGACGCGACAGCGCAGCCGGCCGCCGAATCACTTCACACAAGCCTGGTGAGACCCGGTAAAATCGAGGGTTTTGCAAGGACCCACCGCTTTGGCCGAGACTATGGACACCGACACCGCAGTACCAATTCTTGAGTCGACCGACAGCGCCCCGGCAGGCAAGTCGTCGGCAGTGATCGCGAACGAGGTGGCGCGCCGCCGCACCTTTGGCATCATTTCCCACCCGGACGCCGGTAAAACCACGCTGACCGAGAAGCTGCTGCTGTTCTCGGGCGCGATCCAGCTCGCCGGTACCGTCAAGGGCCGCAAGAGCGGGCGCCATGCCACCTCCGACTGGATGGACATCGAGAAGCAGCGCGGCATTTCGGTCGCCTCCTCGGTGATGCAGTTCGAGTTCCGCGACCACGTCATCAACCTGCTCGACACGCCCGGCCACCAGGACTTCTCGGAAGACACCTACCGCGTGCTGACGGCGGTCGACTCGGCGCTGATGGTGATCGACGCGGCCAAGGGCGTGGAAACGCAGACGATCAAGCTGCTCGACGTCTGCCGCATGCGCAATACCCCGATCGTCACCTTCATGAACAAGCTCGACCGCGAAACGCGCGATCCGCTGGAGCTGCTCGACGAGCTCGAGTCGGTCCTGAAGATCGAGTGCGCGCCGGTGACCTGGCCAATCGGCATGGGCAAGAACTTCCGCGGTGTGTACCACCTGCTCAACGACGAGATCATGCTGTTCAAGGCCGGCGAGGAAAAGGCCGACGGCGCCTTCGAGATCCTGAAGGGCATCGACAACCCGAAGCTGGCCGAGATGTTCCCGCTCGAGATCGAGCAGCTGAAAATGGAAGTGGAACTGGTGCACGGCGCATCGCACCCGTTCGACATCGAGCGCTTCCTGGCGGGCGTGCAGACCCCGGTGTTCTTCGGTTCGGCGATCAACAACTTCGGCGTGCGCGAGATCCTCTCGGCGCTGGTCGACTGGGCGCCGGGCCCGCGCGAGCGCGACGCCACCGTGCGCGCCGTCGAGCCGGGCGAGCCGAAGTTCTCGGGCTTCGTCTTCAAGATCCAGGCCAACATGGACCCGGCGCACCGCGACCGCATCGCTTTCCTGCGCGTGTGCTCGGGACGCTTCGAGAAGGGCATGAAGGTCAAGCACCTGCGGCTCGGGCGCGAAGTCAAATTGTCATCAGTCGTCACCTTCATGGCCTCATCGCGTGAGCAGGTCGAGGAAGCCTATGCGGGCGACATCATCGGCCTGCCGAACCACGGCAACATGCAGATCGGCGACAGCTTCTCGGAAGGCGAGATGCTGACCTTTACCGGCATCCCGTACTTCGCGCCGGACCTGTTCCGCACGGTGCGCATCCGTAACCCGCTGAAGATGAAGCAGCTGCACAAGGGCTTGCAGCAGCTGGGCGAAGAGGGCGCGGTGCAGGTCTTCAAGCCGGTGCTGGGCGCGGATCTGATCCTGGGCGCGGTCGGCGTGCTGCAGTTCGAGGTGGTGGCAAGCCGCCTGCTGAACGAGTACGGCGTCGATGCCGTGTTTGAAGGCTCCAGCATCAGCAGCGCGCGCTGGGTGTCCTCGGACGACAAGAAGTCGCTGGCCGACTTCGAGACCCAGCTCGGCCACAACGTGGCCTATGACGCGGCCGGCAACCTGGCCTACCTGGCGACCTCCGGCGTGAACCTGCGCCTGACCCAGGAGCGCTGGCCGAAACTGACCTTCCACGCGACGCGCGAGCACGCGGCCAAGCTGGCGTAAGCGGCAGGGTAAAGGAAAAAACGGCCGGCGCAATGCCGGCCGTTTTGCATGGTGCTCACGATTGCGCTCCCGGTGGCGCGGTCCTGTCGAGTCTGTTTTCGTTCACATCCTTGAAGAGATGCTTCCTTGCAAAGAGTTTTTTGAAATACACTGCTTAGGCACATGTATTGCACATGGTTTGATATGTGAATGAAGACAACAACCCCGCAGCCGCCTGGCTCGGGCGTCAACATCAGCACCCATACGGAGAGACCTCATGGCAAGCAAAGACTCGCGCGCATCGACATCCATCAACATCTGCCTGGCCGCCCTGGTTGCGGCCGGCGTATTCGGCAGCGCCCAAGCCGCGGCACCCGACACCACCCGCGTCATCGTCGCCTTCAAGCCCGGCGCCGCGGCCAAGGTCAAAGCGGCGGTCGGCGCGGCCCGCGGCGCCGTCAAGCACGAGATCTTCGGCATGAACGCCATGGCGATCGAGGTGCCGAATGCCGCCCTGAAGGGTCTCGAGAACAACCCGAACGTCGAATACATCGAGGAGGACGTGGTGCGCCGTCCCTTCGCCTTGACCACCCCTTCGACCGGAACCCCTTACGCATCCGGTCAGTCGGTGCCGTATGGCATCAAAATGGTCCAGGCGGACCAGGTGTCGGACTCGCTGGCGGCCAACCGCAAGGTCTGCATCATCGACTCGGGCTACGACCGCGCCCACGAAGACCTGTCCGGCAACAACGTGACCGGTGAATATGACGCCGGAACCGGCTGGTGGTATACCGACGAAAACCACCACGGCACCCACGTGGCCGGCACGGTCGCCGCGATCAACAACAGCGGCACCGGCGTGGTCGGCGTGAATGCGAACCAGCAGCTCAAGCTGCACATCGTGAAGGTGTTCGGCAAGGATGGCTGGGCCTATTCGTCGTCCCTGGCCACCGCCGCCAACAAGTGCGGCGCTGCCGGCGCCAACGTCATTTCGATGTCGCTGGGCGGCGCCCGTGCGAGCAAGACCGAGCAAAAGGCATTCGACACCCAGTACGCAAACGGCGTGCTGAGCGTTGCAGCGGCGGGCAATGACGGCAACCGGATCGTTTCTTACCCGGCCGGCTATGCCAGCGTGATGTCCATCGGCGCGCTGGACGAAAACAGGCAGTGGGCCACCTTCTCGCAGTACAACAGCAAGGTCGAACTGTCGGCGCCGGGCGTCGGCGTGCTGTCGACCGTGCCGATGGGCGGCGGCATCGAGGCCGCCCTCAGCGTGGGCAGCGCGACCTATGCCCCAGGCGCGATGGAAGGTTCGCCGCTGAAGACGGCAACCGGACCGTTGGCCGATTTCGGCATCGGCGACAAGACCAACAGTGCGGTTGCCGGCAAGGTCTGCCTGATCCAGCGCGGCACGGTCGATTTCGCGGTCAAGGTGCAGAACTGCCAGAACAGCGGCGGCCTTGGTGCGATTGTGTACAACAACGTCGCGGGCGCCTTTGGCGGCACCCTGGGCACGACTGCAACGTCGATCCCGTCGGTCACCGCAACCGACGCCGACGGTGCCGCAATGCTGAAGCAGCTGGGCCAGAGCGCGACTGTCAGCGTCAAGGCCGCCAACTATGCCTACTACGACGGCACCTCGATGGCGACCCCGCACGTCGCGGCCGTCGCGGCGCTGGTGTGGAGCTTCGCCCCGACCTGTACCGGCGCGCAGATCCGCACCACCCTGAACAACAGCGCGCTGGACCTGGGCCCTGCCGGCCGCGATACCAAGTACGGCTTTGGCCTGGTGCAGGCAAAAGCCGCCCACGACCGTATCAAGTCGCTGGGCTGCGGCAAATAGGAGAGAGGGGAACCCGCCTCCGCCAAAAAGGACACTCCGGTGTCCTTTTTTACGTCTGGCGACCCGCTCACGACGGAATCTGCGCGATCACCTTGATTTCGAACTGGAAGCCGTACAGCCAGGTCACGCCCACGGCCGTGGCGGTCGGGTGGGGCGCCTCTCCCCAGTAGTCCTGCATGGTGGCCCAGACGCGCTCGAAGTGCGATTCGGGATCGACGATGAACACGGTGACATCGACGACATCCTTGAAGGTACAGCCCGCCGCACCGAGGATGGCGTTCAAGTTCTCGAAAGCGCGCTTGACCTGTGCGTCGAGCTCCGGTTCCGGCGAACCGTCCTCGCGGCTGCCCACCTGGCCGGAGACGAACAGCATGCCGTTGGCGCGTACGGCCGGCGAATAACGGTTTTTTTCATAGAGGGCCTGGCGCCCGGGCGGAAACACGACATCACGACTCATTGCAGACTCCTTGGGTTAGGCCCATGGCGGGCTTGAAGGGACACTTTAATGGTCTGACGGACGGAGATAAACTGGCGAGTTCGGGCAGGACTGTTTGTATAATCCAAACAATTGAATGGAGGAGATCGTGGACAGATTCGACGCCATGCGGGCGTTCGTGAGGGTGGTCGAGGCTGGCAGCTTTACGAAAGCGGCGCAGACTCTCCATATGAACCGCACCAGCCTGACCCAGCTGATCCAGCAGCTGGAAGCGCGCCTGCGCGTCAAGCTCTTGAACCGGACCACGCGCAAGGTGAACGTCACTGCCGACGGTGCCGTCTATTTCGAGCGCGTCGTTCGGGTGCTGGCCGAACTTGACGATATCGAGACCAGCTTGCCTGGCGCGGATGCGGCGCCGCGCGGCCAGTTGCGGGTGGATGTACCGAGTCCGTTTGCGACCTTGATCCTGGTACCGGCGCTGCCGCAATTCCATGCGCGATTTCCCGACATCGAGTTCGAGCTTGGCGCGAGCGACCGCAAGGTCGACCTGATCGGCGAGAACGTCGATTGCGTCGTGCGCGGCGGCGAGATGACGGACCAGTCACTGGTCGCCCGCCGCGTCGGCGAGCTGCGCCTGGGCGTCTATGCGGCCCCGGCCTATCTGGCGCGCGCCGGCGTGCCTGTGCACCCACGGGAGCTCGAGCAGTCCCAGCACCGCATCGTGCGCTTTCGATGGTCGAACAGCAGCAACGGTTTTCCATATGAGATGCGCAGCGGCGAGGAGCGCCTGAAGCTGCAGGGCCGTCATATTCTGGCGGTCGATGACGGCAACGCCTATCTCGCCGCAGGACTGGCCGGCCTGGGAGCGCTCTGGCTGCCCGACTACATGGCGCGCGCGCATGTCGCGCAGGGCACCCTCGTGCCGCTATTCCAGGAATGGTGCGTCGACCCCATGCCGCTCTACCTCGCTTACCCGCCGAACCGGCACGTCAGCAAAAAGCTGCGCGTGTTTATCGACTGGGTGGTCGAGCTGATGGCCGGGCATGGGGCTGGCGCGGAGGTGCGTAGTCCGGCGAGTCGCTCCTGAGTCCCGGATCCACACCAGGCTGCGCGGCCGGTGTGGGCCTGTTCGCCACAGTGGCCGGCGCCGATTCCGATCGTCCGGGAGGTGTTGATATTCCTCAATGGCAGAGCCCACCCGATGGCCTACATTGGTCAAATGCGTTAAGGAAATATCGCGCATTCGAGCGCAATCCTGACTCCTGAGGCCATCATGCAGAATCCCGAACCTTCCCCGGCGGCCAGCGCGCCTGCCGCCGCATTTCCGAGACCTTCATCATCCGGTACGGGAGGCTGAGATGCTGTCCCGCCTGAAGATTGGTCCTAAGTTATTGCTGGCGCCTGCCGTGGTGCTGGTGCTGCTGGTGCTGCTGTCCTGCGGCGCCTGGTATGCCATGGTGCGTCAGAACGCGTCGCTGGAAGACATCGTCGGCCAGCGCGCCGCCCACATGCGCGCCGCGAGCGAACTGGTCTTCACGGCGCAGCGCGGGCACGCCGAGATCTACCAGCTGCATACCTGGATCGGCGGCAGTTTCCCGAAGAGCCGCATCGAACCGCTGATCCGCGACATCCACGCCCAGCACGCGCTGACCGAGTCGGGCCTGAAGCGCCTGGCCGCGATGACGCCGGCCGCCAGCGCCGAACGCCGCTATGTCGAGCAGGCTGGCGCCGCGCACGCCATGTACGTGCGCGCCGTGCGCGACGTCATCGAAATCGCGCGCGACGACCAGTCGATCAGCGCGAATGCCATGAGCAAGGCGGAAACCGCGTTCGCCGTCGTGGCCCAGCGCCTGCATGCGCTCTCGCAGCTGGAAGAGGCGCTGTCGCGCGAGGCCTCGAACAGCGCCGCCGCCGACTTCCGCACCATGACCTGGCTGATGCCCTGCGTGATCGCGCTCGCGATCGCCGTATCGCTGCGCATCACCATGGCGGTACGCGCAGCGCTGCTGGCCGAAATCCGCGGCATTGGCGCCGCCGCCATCGACCTTGCCAGCGGCGACCTGACGGTCAAGGACCGCGTCTACGGCAACGACGAGATCGCCGACACCTCGCGCGCGCTCAACGCCAGCATCCGCAACCTGAACCTGACCCTGCGCACCATCCTGGAGTCGGCGCGCTCGATCGGCACGGCCTCGCGCGACCTCGCGCTCGGCAACCTGAACCTGACGACCCGCGCCAGCTTTCGCGCCAGTTCGCTCGAGCATACGGCCTCCTCGATGCAGGAACTGGCCGCCACCGTCCACCTGACCGCCGATAGCGCCCTGGCCGCGAACCGGCTGGCCGAGTCGGCGTCGAACGTGGCGCAGCAGGGCGAGAGCGTGGTGGACCGGCTGGTCACGACCATGGAATCGGTCAAGGGCAGCGCGCGCCGCGTGGGCGACATCGGCGCGCAGATCGACGCCATCGCCATCGAAACGGGCACGCTGGCGCTGAACGCGGCCCTGGAGGCGGCGCGCCTGGGGGAGAGTGGACGCAAGGGCGGGCGCGAGGGCGGACGGGAATTCGCCCTGGTTGCGGCCGAGGTGCGCTCGCTGGCGCTGCGCACGGGCGCGGCGGCGCGCGAGATCCGCGAACTGGTCGCGCAGTCGGTGTCGGAAATCGAAGGCGGCACCGCCTGGGCGGCGCAGGCCGGCAGCAGCATGGCGACGATCGCCGTGTCGGTGCAGCAGGTCGGGGACATCATCAACCAGATCAGTTCGGCGAACGCGGAGCAGGCCAGCGGCCTGTCGGAAGTGAACCAGGCGATCGTGCAGATGGACCAGGTGACGCAGCGTAACTCGTCGTTGGTGGAAGAGGCGGCCGCCTCGGCGCGCACCCTGCAGATGCAGGCGCTGACCCTGTCGCGCGCGGTGGCGGCGTTCAGGCTGGACGAGGCGGTGCAGGGCGATGCGGCCCAGGCTGCCGCGCCCGCACCCGCGAAGCCGTCCGTGCCGCGCGACGCCACGATCGGCGAAGTGCGCGATGCAAGCGGCACGCCGCCCGAAGGCATGCGCGAACGGCGGCGGGCGCAGCGCCCGCATTTGCACTTGGCGTCGCGCAGGGATTAGAAGGACAGCACAGCCAAGAGCCCTCGGAAACCGTAGCGAGCGGCAGCAGTTTCGGCCGAGGAGCGGAGCTGTACGGACGTACAGCGAGCACCGCAGGGCTAGGCGCCCCCGACGAAATGCAACGCGCAGTAGGTTTACGAGGAGCTCTTTACTCGTAATCGCTGATCGGCGCGCATCCACAGAACAGATTGCGGTCGCCATACACGTTGTCCGCGCGGCCAACCGGCGGCCAGTACTTCTTCTTGCGCAGCGACGCCACCGGGAAGGCAGCCACTTCACGGGTGTAGGTGTGCTGCCAGTCATCGGCAGTGACCACTTCGGCCGTGTGCGGCGCGCCCTTGAGCGGGTTGTCCATCTTGTCGTACTCGCCGCGCTCGACCTTCACGATCTCGGCGTGGATGGTGATCATTGCTTCGATGAAGCGGTCGATCTCGATCTTCGACTCCGACTCGGTCGGCTCGATCATCAGCGTGCCCGGCACCGGGAAGCTCATGGTCGGGGCATGGAAGCCGAAGTCCATCAGGCGCTTGGCGACGTCTTCATTGCTGATGCCGGTCTTGTCCTGCAGCGGGCGCAGGTCGATGATGCACTCGTGCGCCACCAGGCCGTCGTGGCCGGTGTAGAGCACCGGGTAGTGCGGCGCCAGGCGGCGGGCAATGTAGTTCGCGTTCAGGATCGCCGTTTCGGTGGCGTTCGTCAGGCCTTCGGCGCCCATCATCGCGATGTACATCCACGAGATCGGCAGGATCGAGGCCGAGCCGTAGGCCGCGGCGCTGACCGCGCCGATGCCGTTCTCGTCACGGACATAGCCGGTCGAGAGCTGGTTCGGCAGGAAGGGCGCCAGGTGCGCGCCGACGCCGATCGGGCCGACGCCAGGACCGCCGCCGCCGTGCGGGATGCAGAAGGTCTTGTGCAAATTCAGGTGGCTGACGTCGCCGCCGAAGGCGCCGGGCGCCGCCACGCCGACCAGCGCGTTCATGTTGGCGCCGTCGATGTAGACCTGGCCGCCGTGCGCGTGGATGATCTCGCAGAGTTCCTGGATGCCTTCCTCGAACACGCCGTGCGTCGACGGGTAGGTGACCATCACGCAGGCCAGGTTGGCGCTGTGCTGCTCGGCCTTCTTCTTCAGGTCCGCCAGGTCGACGTTGCCGTTCTCGTCACAGGCCGTGACGACCACCTGCATGCCGACCATGTTGGCCGATGCCGGGTTGGTGCCGTGGGCCGAGGACGGGATCAGGCAAATGTTGCGGTGGCCTTCGCCGCGCGACTGGTGGTATTTCTGGATCACCAGCAGGCCCGCGTACTCGCCCTGCGAGCCGGCGTTCGGCTGCAGCGAAATCGCGGCATAGCCGGTGACGGCGCACAGCATGGCTTCGAGCTGGCCGATCATTTCGCGGTAGCCGACGGTCTGGTCGTCCGGGGCGAACGGGTGGATGTTCGAGAACTCGGGCCAGGTGACCGGGATCATTTCCGAGGTCGCGTTCAGCTTCATCGTGCAGGAACCGAGCGGGATCATGGTGCGGTCGAGCGCCAGGTCCTTGTCCGCCAGCGAACGCAGGTAGCGCAGCATTTCGTGCTCGGCGTGGTAGCGGTTGAAGGTCGGGTGGGTCAGGAAGGCGCTGGTACGGGCCAGGGCTTGCGGGAACGCATCCACGGCGTCCTTGTCGAGCGTGTCCAGGTCGAGGGCGGAAGCATCGCCGCCGAAGATCGAGAACAGCAGGGCCAGGTCTTCGCGGGTCGTCGTTTCGTCCAGCGACAGGCCGACGTGCCCGTCGTCGACGCGGCGCAGGTTCACGCCCTGGGCGTTGGCGGCGGCGTGCAGCTCCGCGGCGCGGTCGGTGGCAACGGTCAGCGTGTCGAAGAAGGTCGTGTTGGCCAGCTTGAAGCCGATCTGCTGCAGGCCGGTCGCCAGGATGCCGCTCATGCGGTGCACGCGGCGCGCGATGCGGGTCAGGCCTTGCGGGCCGTGGTAGACCGCGTACATGCCGGCCATCACGGCCAGCAGCACCTGGGCGGTACAGATGTTCGAGGTCGCCTTTTCGCGGCGGATGTGCTGTTCGCGCGTCTGCAGCGCCAGGCGCAGCGCCTGGTTGCCCTGGGCGTCGACCGACACGCCGACCAGGCGGCCGGCCATCGAACGCTTGTATTCGTCGCGGGTAGCCAGGTAGCCGGCGTGCGGGCCGCCGAAACCGAGCGGCACGCCGAAGCGCTGGCTGTTGCCGACGACCACGTCCGCGCCCCATTCGCCCGGCGGCGTCAGCACCGTCAGGGCCAGCAGGTCGGCGGCGGCGATCACCATCGCGCCGGCGGCGTGCAGCTTTTCGCAGGCAACGCGGTAGTCGCGCACGTCGCCGTTCGCGCCCGGGTACTGGACCAGCACGCCGAAGCAGCTTTCGTCGAGGTTCTCGATGTCGGCAGCGGCAATCGTGCGCACTTCGACGCCGATCGGCTCGGCGCGGGTCTTGATCACTTCCAGGGTCTGCGGCAGCACGTCGTCAGCCACGTAGAACACCTTCGAGGCCGACTTGCCGACGCGCTGGATCAGCGTCATGGCTTCGGCGGCGGCGGTCGCTTCGTCGAGCATCGACGAGTTGGCGATACCCATGCCGGTCATGTCGGTGATCATCTGCTGGAAGTTCAGGATCGCTTCCAGGCGGCCCTGCGAGATCTCCGGCTGGTACGGGGTGTAGGCGGTGTACCAGGCCGGGTTCTCGAAGATGTTGCGCAAGATGACGCCCGGGGTGTGGGTGCCGTAATAGCCCTGGCCGATGACCGACTTCATCACCTTGTTCTGCGACGCGATGGCCTTCAGTTTCGCGAGCGCCGCCTGCTCGGGCAGCGGCTCGAAGAATTCGCCCAGGTCGAGCTTGTCCTTGCGGCGGATATTGGCGGGAACGACCGCGTCGATCAGGGCCGCGCGCGAGGCGTAGCCGAGGGTCGACAGCATCGCTGCTTCTTCCTGCTCGGAGGGGCCGATGTGGCGCGGGATGAAGGAATCGCGTGCTTCAAGTTGGGTGAGGCTGGTGCGGGTCATGGTGGTGGCCAAATAGAGGACCGTCGCGCGGGCAGGGCCGGCCGGTCGGTGGTGGAATACGGGACGAACGTGAAACAACTATATGGGGCCGGGTTCGCTGAACCCAAGCTGCAATGCGCATGCGCGCCCGCAGGCGCGCCATGCCGTCTACATCAGTTGCCGGTCGCCTTGGCGTAGGCGTCGGCGTCGAGCAGGCCGTTGATCGCACCGGCGTCGCTCGGCTTGAGCTTGAACAGCCAGGCACTGAAGGCGTCGGCGTTGATCGAGTCCGGCGCGTCGGCAACCGGCTGGTTCACTTCGGTGACGGTGCCTGCCACTGGCGAGTAGATGTCGCTGGCGGCTTTCACCGACTCGACCACGGCGGCGTCGGCGCCGGCCGTGAAGGTCTTGCCGACCTGCGGCAGTTCGACGAACACGATGTCGCCCAGTGCGTCCTGCGCATACTCGGTGATGCCGACGGTCAGCGTGCCGTCGGCCTCAAGGCGGACCCACTCGTGGGACTCGGTGTATTTCAGGTCGGTTGGGATGTTCATCTAAAAGCTCCAGGTTGGGTTGACGCAGTATTATAAATTCTATTCGTTCGGGTATCCATGCGGCGCGGCTCAGGCCGCCAGCACTTTACCGTTGCGCACGAAGGGCAGCTTGACGACGGTGGCCGCCAGCTTCTTGTCGCGGATCTCGACGTGGACGGTGTCGCCGGTCGCCACGTCCAGCGGCACGCGCGCCAGGGCGATCGCCTGCTGCATCGACGGGCTGAAGGTGCCGCTGGTGATTTCGCCGAAGTTGCCCGATGCGGCCACGACTTTCTGGTGGGCGCGCAGGATGCCGCCTTTTTCGCGCAGGATCAGGCCGACGAAGTTGGCGCCCTGGCCCTTGGCCTGCAGCGCGGCTTTGCCGATGAAGTCGCGCTCGGACACCAGGTCGATGGTCCAGGCCAGGCCGGCGTCGAGCGGGTTGACGGTGTCGTCCATGTCCATGCCGTACAGGTTCATGCCGGCTTCCAGGCGCAGCGTGTCGCGCGCCCCCAGGCCCGCCGGCTTGACGCCCGCTGCGATCAGCGCGTTCCACAACGCCTCGACCTGCGAAGCAGGGCAGCCCAGTTCGAAACCGTCTTCGCCGGTGTAGCCGGTGCGCGCCACCATGACTTCGCCGAACGAGGTACCGGGCACGATGACGACGTTGAACGGCTTCATCGCTTCGGACGCGGCCTGGGTCTGCGGCAGCACCTGCCAGACCTTGGCGCGGGCGTTCGGGCCCTGCACGGCGACCAGGGCGATCGGCTCATTGCCTCCAACCTTGCCATCGCGGCGCTGGGTGATGGTGACGCCGCTGCCGGTGGCGTCGTTCTGCTGCTGCATCCAGGCCACGTCCTTCTCGGCGGTGCCGGCGTTGACGACCAGGCGGAACCAGTCTTCGCGGAAGAAGTAGACGATCAGGTCGTCAATGACGCCGCCCTCAGGGTTGAGCATGCACGAGTACAGGGCCTTGCCCGGCACCTGCAGCTTGTCGACGTTGTTGGCCAGCAGGCCGCGCAGGAAAGTGCGCACGTTGGCGCCCTCGAGGTCGACGACGCACATGTGCGAGACGTCGAACATGCCGGCGTCGGTACGCACCGCATTGTGTTCTTCGATCTGCGAGCCGTAGTTGACCGGCATGTCCCACCCGCCGAAGTCGACCATCTTGGCGCCGAGGGCGCGGTGTGCGGAATTGAGCGGGGTCGCTTTGAGCGTCATGGAATCCTCAGGGCAGAATAATAGGGTGCCGCCACGCCGGCCGGGTGCCATGCGTGCGCTGCGCGCCCCTCTGTCCTTGGTACCTGAGAGATAGCGCCGCAACCATCTGCGCCTGCCCCTTCGGTGGGCCCGGGGTTGCCGGGCCGCTCTCCAGAGTTGGACCGGCGCGCGAGGTGCTTCGACCATGCGCGCGACGTCCCCTGACCGGTCCTTTTGCCTGAGAGTTTTTGGGTGATGCCCCTTCGGCGGCAGCGCTGTGCTGCTCTCTCCCGATCAAGACTGTGGAGGATAGGCCAGCGACCAGCCATTGTCAACTTGAGCGAGCCCATAAGCCGGGCCCGCCGGCCCCGCGCACCGTTGGTGTGCGTACGCGCAGGCTTTTTCCCCGATTTGTTACACTGGAGGTCACACTTTGCGGGGCAAAACAAGACCATGAGTGAAGATCAAGCAAAACAAAGCAAGGAAGCGTGGTTCACCCTGTCGGGCGACGTCAACAGCGACATGGTGCACCGGGTATTCGAGGCGGTCGGGCACATGACCGAAGACGGCATTGCGACGGCCCACGTGCTGGTGCAGTCGAACGGCGGCTATGTCAGCGACGGGCTGTGCCTGTACAACTTCATGTCGAAGTCGCCGATCGAGTTCGTCATGTACAACGGCGGGGCGGTAGCCTCGATCGCCGTCATCATGTACCTGGCGGGCACGCGCCGCTTTGCGAGCGAGACGGCGCGCTTCATGGTGCACAAGTCGCACGCGACGGCCTCGCCCGGCTCGCGCCCGGACGCGCTCAACATCATCGTCGAGGGCCTGCGCGCCGACGATGCGCGCACCGAGTCGATCTTACGCAAGCACATCGAGCTTACGCCCGAGCAATGGGCGATCCACCAGTACTCCGACCTGCACCTCAATTCGCGCGATGCCAAGGCCGCGCGCATGATCAACGAGATCGCCGACTTCGCGCCGCCCCGGGGCGCCATCCTGCGTAATATCTGAGCAGGCGTTCCGGCGAGGCCGTCACCTATCTTCATCCCTTACGGTGAAGCCGCTGACGGCTTTTTGTTTGCGGCTATGCATCCTGCATTTATTTAAGTCGTGCAAATATAATCAGCCCGTATGCCGCTCCATGCAAATATCCTTTGCAAACGATATTGTCCGGATAACCCATCAATAAAGCGGCCTGCATCAACGTCCGCGAATAAAGGCTGAGTCCGTCGGGTATTTGAATCGGCATGCGGGATAATAAAAAAGCCCGGCACGCAATACGGGCCGGGCTTCTTTCATTTACCGCCGCGCCAGCGTCCGGTATTTGAATTAACTAACCAAGCGAATTAACGCTTGTCGTTCTTGTGGCTTTGACGGCCGGCCTCGGCATGCTGCTCCGGCGTGCCGCCGCGCGTGCCCCCACCGGAACCCGAACGCGAACCGGAACCCGACTGTTTGCTGCCACCCGACTCGGAGCCCGAACGCGAACCCGAACCGGACTGCTTGTTGCCGTCGTTCTTGTGGCTCTGGCGACCGGCTTCCGCGTGTTGCTCAGGGGTACCGCCTTGCGTGCGTTTTTGATTCGAGGCCATGATCATTTCCTTTCAATGTAGAGAAACTAATAGCTACTCACCAAACTACTGAGTTTTTTCATCCGTAGTTTTCGGTGGTGCAATCATGCGAGCCGAACAGTTTCGCCGGTATCGGATCACCGCCTGAGCTCGTGTAGAGTGTGCGCCTACATATTGAAAATAATCGATGTTTTTAATTCGTCAATCTATTTTAGGGGCAAGACTTAAAATTCTTCCCAATCCATATCCGGATTGCTTGCCGCGCGCCGGATTGGCGCCGCCGCCCGGGCCGCCCTGGCAGTGGCAACGGGGGGAGCGTTCGGGGCGGAAGCAGCGGCGGAAGCGGGCGCGGCCTTGCGCGGCGGCGGGGCGGTTTTCTGCACGGCGGCCAGCTTAGGCGCGGCGCCGGTACGCGCCGGCGGCGGGACCAGCGTCGCGGCCGCCGAAGCCGCTGCCTTGACCGGCGCCTTGTCGCCGGCGAGCACGAAGCCGTCGGTGGTGCGCCTCAGGACAGCGGCCTGGTCGCGCACCGAGGCGGCGGCCGCCGCCGATTGCTCGACCAGCGCCGCGTTCTGCTGGGTCGCCTGGTCCATCGAGGCGATCGCCTTGTTCACCTGTTCGATGCCCGCGGTCTGCTCGGCGCTGGCGTCGGCGATCTCGCCGATGATGTCGGTCACGCGCTTGACGCTGGTGACCACTTCTTCCATCGTGCGCCCGGCCTTGTCGACGAGGGTGGTGCCGGCGTCGACCTTGGCGACGGAATCGTCGATCAGCGCCTTGATTTCCTTGGCAGCCGCCGCCGAGCGCTGCGCCAGGCTGCGCACTTCCGACGCGACGACGGCAAAGCCGCGTCCCTGTTCGCCCGCGCGCGCCGCTTCCACGGCGGCATTCAGGGCCAGGATATTCGTCTGGAAGGCGATGCCGTCGATGACGCCGATGATCTCGGCAATCCGTTTCGACGAATCGTTGATCGAGGCCATGGTGCCGACCACGTCGCCCACCACTTCGCCGCCCTTGACCGCCACGTTCGATGCCGACAATGCCAGTTCCCTGGCCTGGTGGGCGTGATCGGCGTTCTGGCGCACCGTCGCGGTCAGCTCTTCCATGGACGACGCGGTTTCCTCGAGCGAGGCCGCTTGCTGCTCGGTGCGGCTCGACAGGTCCAGGTTGCCGGCCGCGATCTCCTGCGCGCCGTTTTCGATCTGCCCGGCGCCCGCGCGCACCTCGCCAATGGTGGCCGCCAGCTTGCCGGCCATCGTGGCCAGGGCGCCGATCAGGGCGCCGCCACTACCGGGCTGCGCAGCCTCGGCACGGACCCGCAGGTCGCCCCCGGCCACCCGCTGCGCCAGTTGTAGCGCCTCGGCCATCGGCCGCGTGGCCTCGCGCGCCAGCCAGGCCGCCAGCGCGGCGGAAAGGCCGAGGCCGGCGCCGAGGAAAAGCAGGGCGTTGCCCCATATCGGCGCCGCCGCCTCTCCCAGGCGCGACAGCAGCCACAGCACGAACGCGGCGGACAGCACGGAAAGCAGGGCGAAGGCGCCAAGGATCTTGAGCCTGGTGTCGAGCTGTCGAATCTGTTTCATGGAAAGTTCCTCGGACGGGATGGTGAAAGGTGGACCTTGTAATGTTAGGGAAAGGAAACAGTCTGCGCTTGTGCCATCTCAATGGGGAACATGCCAGTAGGACATTTATGCTATACGGCAGGGAAAGCTGTGGCATGGACACCGCTGCGCAGCGACAAACTAGCGCCTGGATTGGGTAACTCTTGCTTTCTGGAAATAATGTGCCACAATGGGGGAGCCGGCGCACCTGCGCCAACGATTGACGCACACCATGGCCCACGCAGCGCCCCAGATTCCCGAACCCGATTCGATGCCCGTTTTGACGCCCGCGCCACCGCGCGCGGTGCTGGCGGCGCTCGTCCGCACGGCGAGCGCGGCGGCCAACGAGCAACTGAGCGCCATGGCCAACCGCCTGGTTACCGCCATGCTCGACATGACCAGCGCCGGGCCCGACCCGAAGGCCGCCTACCTGCGCACCAAGGCCGGCAACCTGTTAAAGAGCAATGCCTACGCCTTTATTCACCTTGCCGGCGAAGCGATCGAAGCGGGCCTGCGCGCCGAGGTGGCGGAACTGCTTCCGGCCAGCGCCGGCGCGCCCGCCCTGGACGCGCTGAGCCTGGTGCCGATGGACGTGATGGACAACAAGGTCGCATTCGGCGCGCTCTGCCGGCCTTTCGAGATCGCGCATTCGGAGGTGCTGGCCAGCCTGTGCGTTCGCCTCGGGCTGCTGCTCGGGCGCGACCTGCTGCGCCCCGCGCAAAATCCCTTCCGTCCCG
Source organism: Massilia niabensis (assembly GCF_042655085.1). Taxonomy (NCBI): domain Bacteria; kingdom Pseudomonadati; phylum Pseudomonadota; class Betaproteobacteria; order Burkholderiales; family Oxalobacteraceae; genus Massilia; species Massilia niabensis. The sequence goes on from NZ_JBHSMU010000014.1 coordinate 172,420, forward strand.
AGGTGTTCGTGGCCGCCATCCACGACGCCTGGCGCGCGTTCGAACCGGAGCTGGAAGCGCACCCGCTGCTGTTGCCGCTGCTGCGGCCGGAACTGTTCCTCGATCTCGCCCCGCTGCTGGCCTCGCTCGACGCAGAACTGCGCACGCACAGCAAGGCCAAGGCCGGCCGCCTTCACATCAGCAAGAGCAGCGACCCGGCCGGCCGCGGCCGGCGCCCGGGCATGGATGCCGCGCTGGCGCAACAACTGCGCAACCTGTTGCAGGGGACCGATGGCGCGGACTCCGCCCTGGTGCCGGACTTGCCGAATATGCCGCAGGGTAAAGGCTGGCGGCCGAGCGCGGCCTCCGGTTTCTGCATGTCCGCAACAGGCGAGGCCGGCCCCGCCGGCCCGAATGCCCCGGCAGCATCCGGCGCGCACGCGCAGCATGGCGATGCCAGGGAGGTGATCGCGGCTGCCGGCTTCGGCGGCCCGGGCGGCGCGGCGGGCCGACCGGTGGCGGGAGCCTCGTTGCTCGACCTGCTGGCGGGCCTGACTTCGGGCTTGCCTGCCGCGTTCGCGCCGGCGTCCGCGTTCCCGTCCGCGGCTGCGCCTGCGCCCGGAGCGCTGCCGCACAACGTCTTCTACCTGCCGCGCCTGAAAGCCAGCCTGCCGCAGGGCAGCCTGTCGCGCGGCGAGGAACACACGCTCGACCTGCTGTCGCGCATTTTCGAAACCGTCCTGCTCGACGACAGCATTCCGCCGGAGACGCGCGAGCTGATCCGTTTCCTGCAGGTGCCGGTCCTGAAAGCGGCCTTGCTGGACCAGGACTTCTTCTTCGAAGAAGCGCATCCGGCGCGCAAGATGATCGACCTGGTCTCGCGCATGGGCTGGGAGCAGCGCAGCAGCGTCGATGACCCGGTGGTCCAGGCCATGCGCCGCGGCGTCGAACGCGTTGGGCGCCAGCCGCAGGCGCAACCGGAAGCCATGGCCGCGGTCTTTGCCGAATCGGTGGCCGACCTGGAGGCGGAACTCGCCCGCGAAGAGCGTGCGGCCGAGGAGGCGATCGCCGCACCGATCGCCCGCGCGACCCAGCTCGAGAAGCAGGCGCTGGCGAGCCGCAGCGCGCGCCAGGCGATTGCCGTGCGCCTGGCCGACGGCGAGCTGACCGCCGTCGTCTCGAGCTTCCTCGAACAGCGCTGGGTCGATGTGCTGACCTTTGCCTGGCTGATCGAGGACGAGCGCCCCGGTGCGGTCGACAATGCCACCCGGGCGATGGACGAGCTCGTCTGGACCGTGAAGCCGAAGGCCACCCAGGAGCAGCGCCGCGCATTGATCGCCAAACTCCCCGGCCTGCTCGCGACCCTGAACAAGTGGCTGGACGCCGTCAAATGGCAGGATGCGCAGCGCCTGGAGTTTTTTGCCGAGCTGGCGAAATGCCACCTGTCGATCGTCCGCGCGCCGCTCGACCTGTCGCCCCAGCGCCAGCTGGAACTGGCGGTGGAGGCGGCGCAGCAGGACGCGCTGCGCCGCATCGCCAACGAACAGGCCGTGGCCCACGACGATGACCAGGCTGCCGAGCCGCCGGGCCCGATCGACGAGCTCGAGCGCGGCATGCACCTGGCGTTCACCCAGCCCGACGGCAGCGTGCGCAAGGTCAAGCTGGCCTGGGTGAGCCCGCTGCGCACGCTCTTCATCTTCTCGGCCGGCGCGCGCCAGGAGTCGTTTTCGTTGCCGGCGGACAAGCTAGTGCACGCTTTCCAGGCCGGCAGCGTCAGCGTCGTCTCGCTCGAGGGCGTCGTCGGACGCGTGCTGACGCAAGCAATGCAGGAAGCCGTGAACGACGCCGGCTGAGCCCGACACTATTTCATCTCGTTAATCTTCGGTGCGGGGCGCGCAGCCTCGGCAATGAATGCCGAGCGTCGGCTATCCCAGACTTGGCCGAAATGCAAGCAACAGATGGTATGATGGCGCCCTTAACGACTCCCTGGCAACCGAAGCAACGTGCGACTTTCCTCCATTAAATTGTCGGGATTTAAGTCTTTCGTCGATCCCACCAATTTCCAGGTGCCTGGGCAGCTGGTCGGCGTGGTCGGTCCGAACGGCTGCGGCAAGTCGAACATCATCGACGCCGTGCGCTGGGTGCTGGGCGAATCGAAAGCGTCGGAGTTGCGCGGCGAGTCGATGCAGGACGTCATTTTCAACGGCTCGACGCACCGCAAGCCCTCGGGGCGCGCCTCGGTCGAACTCGTGTTCGACAACAGCGACGGCAAGGCCTCCGGCCAGTGGGGCCAGTACGGCGAGATTGCGGTCAAGCGCACGCTCACGCGCGACGGCACCTCGACCTATTACATCAACAGCCAGCCCGTGCGCCGGCGCGACATCCAGGACATTTTCCTCGGCACGGGCCTGGGGCCGCGCGCCTATGCCATCATCGGCCAGGGCATGATCGCGCGCATCATCGAGTCGCGCCCGGAAGAGCTGCGCGTGTTCCTGGAAGAAGCAGCCGGCGTCTCGAAATACAAGGAACGGCGCCGCGAAACGGAAAACCGCCTGTCCGACACCCGCGAAAACCTGCTGCGCGTGGAGGACATCCTGCGCGAGCTGAATGCAAACCTGGAAAAGCTCGAAGCCCAGGCGGCGGTGGCGAACCGCTTCCACCAGCTGCAGGCCGACCAGGAAGAAAAGCAGAAGCTGCTCTGGCTGCTGCGCAAGAACGAAGCCTCCGCCGAACAGACCCGCTGCTTCCGCGAGATGGAAGAAGCCCAGAACAGCCTGGAAGAACAGACAGCGAAGCTGCGGAGCGTCGAGCTGGAACTGGAACACCTGCGCCAGCACCATTTTGCCGTCGGCGACCGCCTGCATACGGCGCAGGGCGCGCTGTACCAGACCAATTCCGAGATCGGCAGCCTGGAGGCGCAGATCAAGTTCGTGATCGAGTCGCGCACCCGCCTGCAAAACCAGCTCGGCACCCTGGCCGCCCAGCGGGATGGGTGGCTGGCCCAGGCCGGCGAGTACGAAGAGCAGATCGAGGAAGCGACCTGGCGGGTCGAGGAACTGGCCGCACGCGCGGAAGGCGCGCAGATCGCGGTGGAAAGCCAGAACGAACGCCTGCCGGAGCTCGACGCCGCCTGGCGCGAAGCCCAGCGCAAGAGCGAGGAGGCGCGCGCCCGCATCGGCGAAGTGCGCCAGCGCATCGAACTGGCTGCCGCCCACGGGCGCAATGCCGGGAATATCCTGAACGGCCTGGCGACCCGGCGCGAGCGCTTGCAGGCGGAGAAAAAGATGCTGGCGCCGCCCGACAGCGCCCACCTGGCCAACCTGCGCATGCAGTTGGAAGAAAAGCAGCAGGCGCTGGAAGAGCAGACCCTGCTGCAGGAAGAAGCGGCCGCCGGCCAGGACGCCGCGGAGACGGAACGCCGCGCCGCGCAGGCCCAGGCCCAGGCGGAAGCCGCCACGAATGCCCAGCTCGAAGCGCGTTTGTCGGCCTTGAAGCAGATGCAGGACCGGGTGCAAACCCAGGGCAAGGTCGCGCCCTGGCTGCGCAAGCACGAACTCGAAACGCTGCCGCGCCTGTGGCAGAAAGTGCATGTCGAGGAAGGCTGGGAGACGGCGCTGGAAGCGGTGCTGCGCGAGCGCGCCGGCGCGCTCGAGTTGTCGAACATCGACTGGGCCAAGGCTTTCGTGGGCGACGCGCCGCCGGCGCGCCTGGCCTTGTATGCGCCGGCCCCGGCCGCCCCGGGCGCGGTCGAAGCACCCGGCCTGAAATCCTTCGCCGGCCTCCTGAAACTGAACGACCCCGGGATTCGCGGCGTGCTCAATGACTGGCTGCACCTGGTGTTTGCCGCCGAGACGGCGACCGAGGCTTTCGCCGAGCGCGCGCGCCTGCCGCAGGGCGGCTCCTTCGTCACCCGCCAGGGCCATGTCGTCACGAGTTCCAGCGTGCGCTTCTACGCGGCCGATGCCGAGCAGGACGGCATGCTGCAGCGCCAGCACGACATCGAGAACACGAGCACGCAGCTGCGCGCCCAGGCCCTGCTGCTGGACGCGGCGCGCAGTCGTGCGACGCGTGCGGACTCCCTTGTCACCGAACTGACGCGGCGCCTGCAGGATGCGCGCGCCCGCATCGCCACGCTGCAGCGCGAGACCCACGCCCTGCAGATCGAGGTCGTGCGCCAGAACGAGGTCGAGTCGCGCTTCAACCAGCGCAGCAGCCAGATCGACGTCGATCTCGCCGAGATTGCCGCCCAGGAAGAAGAACAGCGGCAGGTTCAAGAGGAAGCGGAACAGCAGTTCGAGCAGCTCGACATGGAGCTGGCCGAACTGCAGGGCGGCTTCGAAGACGGCCAGACCCTGTTCCTGCAGCGCGAAAGCGCCCTCGCCGAGGCGCGCGACAAGCTGCGCGAACTCGAGCGCGGGGCGCAGGAAGCGCTGTTCGCCGAGAAGACCGGCCGCGCCAGAATCGAAGAGCTGCGGCGCAGCATCGCCACCGCCACCAGCCAGGCGGCGCAGGTGGCCGAAAGCCTGGCCGGCGGCCAGGCCGAGCTGTCGGCCCTCGAAAGCGGCAGCGCCCACGAGGGCCTGCAGGAACTGCTCGACCGCCGCACCAGCCAGGAAAAGGCGCTGTCCGAGGCGCGCCATGAACTCGACCAGGTGGCGCAGGCCTTGCGCCATGCCGAGGAAGGGCGCACCGGCACCGAGCGCAGCCTGCAGCCGCAGCGTGACCGCATTACCGAGATGCAGCTCAAGGAGCAGGCCGCGCGCCTGAACCAGGAACAGTTTGCGGAAGCCCTGGCGGCCACCGGCGCCGACGAGGCACAGCTCGCGCAAAAGCTCGACCCCGACCTCAAGCCCCAGTACCTGCAGGGCGAGGTCACGCGCCTGACGAATGCGATTGCCTCGCTGGGCGCGGTCAACCTGGCGGCGGTCGAGGAACTGGCCACGGCCACCGAACGCAAGCGCTTCCTCGATTCCCAGAACGCCGACCTGAACGAGGCGATCGCCACGCTGGAAGACGCGATCCGCCGCATCGACAAGGAAACGCGCGACCTGCTGCAGGACACCTTCGACCGGGTCAACACGCAGTTCTCGGAGCTGTTCCCGATCCTGTTCGGCGGCGGCAATGCGAAACTGGTGATGACGGGCGACGAAATCCTCGACTCCGGCGTCCAGGTCATGGCCCAGCCGCCCGGCAAGAAGAACGCGACGATCCATTTGCTGTCGGGCGGCGAGAAGGCGCTGACGGCGACCGCCCTCGTGTTTTCAATGTTCCGCCTGAACCCGGCGCCGTTCTGCCTGCTGGACGAGGTCGACGCGCCCCTGGACGACGCCAATACCGAGCGCTTCTGCCGCATGGTCAAGCGCATGTCCGAACATACCCAATTCCTTTTCATCTCGCACAATAAAATTGCGATGGAAATGGCCAATCAACTGATCGGTGTGACGATGCAGGAGCAGGGCGTATCGCGCATCGTGGCGGTGGACATGGAGTCCGCCGCACATTTCGCTACTGAGGCACAAGCAGCATGACAGACTTCCAAATGAGCCTGATCGCGGCAGGCGGCGTATTCGTCGTCGGCGTCATCACCTATAACAAGTGGCAGGAGCACAAGGCGCGCAAGAGCGTCGAACGCGCCTTCGCCTCCGATCATGACGATGTGCTGATGCGCGCCGACGGCACGCCGCTCGAACGCAGCGAGCCGGTGCTCGACATCGGCGGCATGCCGGGCGCCGAAAGCATCGATCCGACCTTCGGCGCGCAAGCGGCGGCGCCGGTCGGCGGCGGCGCCCCGGGTGCCGGCGCGGCCCCGGGTACCGGCGGCGCGCATGGCGTCGAAGCGCTGGCGCCGGCCGGACCGCTGGCCGCGGCGCCCGGCGTGACCGCCGGGCCACCGCCGGCCGAGGCGGCCGAGAACCTGGTCGACCCGCTGATCGACTGCCTGATTCCGCTGGCGCTCGAGGGCGCCGCGCGCGGCGACAAGATCCTGCCCTCGCTGTCCAAGCTGCGCCGCGTCGGCAACAAACCGATCCACTACATCGGCCTGGCCGTGAGCGGCGACTGGGAGCCGATCGTGCACGGCGGCGTCTACACCAAGCTGCAGGCCGGCGTGCAGATGGCCACCCGCACCACGGCCCTGAACGAACTCGAATACTCGGAACTGGTGACGCGCCTGCGCGCCGTCGCCGACGAAATCGGCGCCGAGCCGGAAGTGCCGGACATGATCGAAGTGATGAGCGAAGCGCGCACGCTGCACAAATTCGTCGCCGGCCACGATGCCCAGCTGGGCGTGAACCTGAAATCGAACGGCGCCCCATGGGCGATCTCGACCCTGATCGGCGCGCTCGAAAACGCCGGCTTCGACGTCGGCCCGAGCGGGCGCTTCGCCATGCCCGATGGGCATGGGGGCGTGCTGTTCACGCTGTCGACCAACGTCACGCTTGGCGCCGATACCACCGACCGCCTGACGCTGCTGCTCGACGTGCCGGTCGTGGCGCCCGAGCGCGACGGCTTCGCCGCCATGGTCCGCTGCGCCAAGGAACTCGCCCTGCGCCTGGATGCGACCGTCGTCGACGACTTCGAGCAGCCGCTGCTCGACTCGACGCTGGAAGAGATCGACGGCCAGGTCAAGGAGTTCTACACGGAGATGGAGGCTGCCGACATCCCGGCCGGATCGACCCGCGCGCTGCGCCTGTTCAGCTGAGGTCTCGATGAGCGACGCATCCAGCCAACCCGCGAGCCTGCCCGATAACGACCTGGCGCGCATGGCGGCGCTGGTCGAGGAACTGAACCGCCACATCTACAACTACCACGTGCTCGACGCGCCGACGATTCCCGACGCCGAGTACGACCGCATGTTCCGCGAGCTGCAGGAACTGGAAAGCATGCACCCGACACGCGTATCCCCGGATACGCCGACCTCGCGCGTGGGCGCCGCGCCCATCCCCGAGTTCAAGCAGGTGACCCACGCGGTGCCGATGCTCTCGCTGAACAACGGTTTCCAGATTGAAGATGTCGACAATTTCGACCGCCGCGTGCGCGAGGGACTGGACTTGCACCAGAATGCGCGCGAAGTGGCCTATGCGGCCGAGCTGAAGTTCGACGGCCTGGCGATGAGCCTGCGCTATGAGAATGGCGTGTTCGTGCAGGCCGCCACCCGCGGCGACGGCTATACCGGCGAAGACGTGACGGCCAACATCCGCACCGTGCGCGTGATCCCGCTGCGCCTGCACGGGCCAGACATACCAGACGTGCTGGAAGTGCGCGGCGAAGTGCTGATGTTCAAGGACGATTTCGCCAAACTCAACGCCCGCCAGCGCGAGGCCGGCCAGAAGGAGTTCGCGAATCCGAGGAATGCGGCCGCCGGCAGCCTGCGCCAGCTCGACGCGCGCATCACGGCCCAGCGTAAACTCCGTTTCTTCGCGTATGGCATCGGCCTGCTCGAGGGGGCCGAGATGCCGGAGTCGCATTCGGGCGTGCTCGACTGGTTCGACCGCCTCGGCCTGCCGGTGTCGAAAGAGCGCGCTGTCGTGACCGGGCGCGATGGCCTGCTCGGCTATTACAAGGACATCGGCGCGCGGCGCGATTCGCTGCCCTACGAAATCGACGGCGTGGTCTACAAGGTGGACCGGCTGGCGGACCAGCGGCAGCTGGGCTTCGTGTCGCGCGCGCCGCGCTTCGCGCTGGCGCACAAGTTCCCGGCCGAGGAAGCGCTGACCGTCGTGCAGGCCATCGACGTCCAGGTCGGCCGCACGGGGGCGATCACCCCGGTGGCGCGCCTGGTTCCCGTCTCCGTTGGCGGCGTTACCGTCACCAACGCGACGCTGCACAACGAAGACGAGGTGCGGCGCAAGGACGTGCGCGTGGGCGACACCGTGATCGTGCGCCGCGCCGGCGACGTGATCCCCGAAGTGATGGCGGTGGTGCTGGAACGCCGCCCCGTGCCGCAGCCGCCCGTATATGAGCTGCCGAAGACCTGTCCCGTGTGCGGCTCGCACGTCGTGCGCGAAGAGGGCGAGGCGATCGCGCGCTGCTCGGGCGGCCTGTCCTGCGCGGCCCAGCGCAAGGAAGCGATCCGCCACTTCGCGGGCCGCCGCATGATGGACATCGAAGGCCTGGGCGACCGCTACATCGACAGCCTGGTCGAGTGCAACCTGATCCACGGCGTGGCCGACCTGTACAAGCTGACGCAGGCCGACCTGCTCGACATGAAACGCCTGGCCGATGAACGCGAGGGTGTCACGCCCGAGACCGTCAGGCAGGGCAAGGTCCCGACCAAGTGGGCCGACAACCTGCTCGGCGCGATCGCCGCCAGCAAGCAGCCGCCGCTCGAGCGCCTGCTGTTTGCGCTCGGCATCCGCCACGTCGGCGAGTCTACCGCCAAGACCCTGGCCGACTGGCTGGGCAGCCTGGCGCTGGTGCGTCGCGCCCCGGCGGCGCTGCTGCGCGTGCTGCCCGACATCGGTGGCACCGTGGCGGAATCGATCGCTGAATTCTTCGCGGAAGAAAAAAACCAGCGCGCGATCGATGCGCTGCTGGCGACGGGCGTGGCCCCGCGCGGCGAGCACGTACCGAAAGCCCAGCTGCGCGAAAAGCTGGACGAGGTGGCGCTGCTGGCCGCGCTCGATATCCCGAAGCTGACCGAGCCGCGTGCCCGCCAGTTGCTGGCCGGGCGCACGCTCGACGATCTGGCGCACCTGCGGGTGTTCAGTGTCTTCGGGCTGCCGGACACCATCGTCGGCGCCCTCGAAGGCTGGATGGCCCAGCCCGGAAACCGCGACATCCTCGCGAACCTGTCGGCCCTGCGCCGTGAACTGCTCGAGGCCTTGCCCGAGGAAGCAGCCGCCCCTGAAGGCGGCCTGGCCGGCAAGACCTTTGTGCTGACCGGCACGCTGCCGACCATGTCGCGCGACGCAGCCGGCGCACTAATCGAGGCTGCCGGCGGCAAGGTGTCGGGCTCGGTGTCGAAGAAAACCTCGTACGTGGTGGCGGGCGCGGAAGCCGGCAGCAAGCTGGAGAAGGCGGGGGCGCTGGGCGTCACCGTGCTCGACGAAACAGGCCTGCTGGCGCTGCTCGCCGAATTGAATGAAAAACAAGAATGAGCATGAGAGGTCAACGATGAACCCAATCCGCAAGGCAGTCTTCCCCGTGGCCGGCCTCGGCAGCCGCTTCCTGCCGGCCACCAAGGCGCAACCGAAGGAAATGCTGCCGATCGTCGACAAGCCGCTGATCCAGTACGCGGTCGAGGAGGCGGTGGCCGCCGGCATCACCGAAATGATCTTCATCACCGGCCGCAACAAGCGCGCCATCGAAGACCATTTCGACAAGGCCTACGAGCTCGAGGCCGAGCTGGAAGCGCACAACAAGCAGGCGCTGCTCGACCTGGTGCGCAAGGTGATCCCGAAGAACGTCACCTGCATCTATATCCGCCAGTCGGCGCCGCTGGGTCTCGGCCACGCCGTGCTGTGCGCCCGCCCGGTGGTGGGCGACGAGCCCTTCGCCGTGCTGCTCGCCGACGACTTCATGGATACCGAGGGCGGCACCCGCCCGGTCCTGGCGCAGATGACGGAAGTCTTCGGCTACGAACAGTGCAGCGTGCTGGCGGTGCAGGACGTGCCGCGCGCGCAGACGCGCCAGTACGGCATCGTCTCGGCAAGCCCGTACCGGGCCGGCCTGGAACTGGTGTCGGGCATCGTCGAAAAGCCCCAGCCGGACGAAGCCCCGTCGACCCTGGCCGTGGTCGGTCGTTACATCCTGAGCGGCGCGATCTTCAAGCACCTGGAAAACCTGGGTGCGGGCAGCGGCGGCGAAATCCAGCTCACCGACGGCATTGCCGCCCTGATGCGCGCCGAGCGCGTGCTCGCCTACCGCTATGACGGACAGCGTTATGATTGCGGCTCGAAGCTCGGTTACCTGCAGGCGACCGCCGCGATGGGACTGAAGCACCCGGAGACGGCCGAGGGCTTCCGCGCCTTCCTGGGACAGATGGCAAATGAGCTGGCGCAGCCAGCACACGAGGAGAAGGGCAATGGCGGTTCGTGAAATCCTGAAAATGGGCGACCCGCGCCTCTTGCGCGTGGCCGAGCCCGTGGTTGAATTCGGCACGCCCGAGCTCGATGCACTGGTGGCCGACATGTTCGACACCATGCATGCCGCCAACGGTGCGGGCCTGGCCGCGCCGCAGATCGGCATCAACCTGCAGCTCGTCATCTTCGGCTTCCAGCACAACACGCGCTATCCCGAAGCGCCGCAGGTGCCGGAAACCGTGCTGCTCAATCCCGTGCTCACGCCCTTGTCGGACGAGATGGAAGAGGGCTTCGAAGGCTGCCTGTCGGTCCCCGGTTTGCGCGGCAGCGTGCCGCGTTTTACCCGGCTGCGCTACGAGGGCGTCGACCAGCATGGCAAACCGATCCGGCGCGAGGTGGACGGCTTCCATGCGCGCGTGGTGCAGCACGAGGTCGACCACCTGCTCGGCATCCTGTACCCGATGCGAATCACCGATTTTTCGCGGTTTGGTTTTACCGAAGTGATGTTCCCCGGCCTCGATCCGGCAGCGGACGATTGATCGCTGCAATGGAAGCGGAAAGTATTCGAATGACTGAAGTAAAGGATATGTCCCAGCCTTCGCAACTGCGCGTCAGCGTCAGCGGCGACCTGCTGCTCGTGGAGCAGCACGGCGAAATGGATGAAGCGACGCTGCGCCTGTGCCAGCAGCAGGTGCTCGAACTGGCCCGCCAGACCGGCCTGTGCGGCGTGCTGTACGACGCCCGCGGGATGATCGCGCCGCCTGCCAGGCTGACCCTGACGCAGCAGGAACTCGACGACCAGCCCGGCACCATGAAACTGCGCCGCGCGATCGTCGTGCCCGACACAAAAATCGCCTACCTGGCCCGCATCGCCTTCGGCGAAGGCGACTACCGGGTGTTCTACGATGACGTCGACGCGGCCCGCGCGTGGCTGCGGGACGCGTCCTAGGCAGGCCGCTCAGCCTTCCTTCGGATACGGGCTCGGCCCGCCCTCCGCAATGAACCTGTCGATGCGGCTGGCCAGCACCGGCAGCGGCACTGAGCCGAGTTGCAGCACCGTGTCGTGGAAGTGGCGGATGTCGAATTTCGCTCCCAGCGCTTTTTCGGCCTTTGCGCGCGCCTCCATGATCGCCATCTGCCCCAGGTAGTAGGACAGCGCCTGGCCCGGCCACGAGATGTAGCGGTCGACTTCGGTCTCGACTTCGTGGCTCGAGAGCGCCGTGTTCTCCCTCAGGTAGGCCTGCGCCTGCTCGCGCGTCCAGCCCTTGGCGTGCACGCCGGTGTCGACCACCAGGCGCGAGGCGCGCCAGGCCTGGTAGCTCAGCATGCCGAAGACTTCATAGGGCGTCTCGTAGATGTCCATCTCCACGCCCAGGCGCTCGGTGTAGAGCGCCCAGCCTTCGCCGAAAGCGGAAATGTAGGCCCTGCGGAACGGCGGCACGCCTTTTTGCTCGAGCGCGACCGGCATCTGGAAGGCGTGGCCCGGGGCCGATTCGTGCAGGGTCAGGGCCGGCAGGCTGTAGAGCGCGCGCGCGGGCAGGTTATAGGTGTTGACGAGGTAGACGCCGGGGCCGCCGCGTCCGGCCGTGTAGTAGGGCGCCTGGTCGTCCGGCACCGGGCGGATCGCGAAGCGCTGGCGCGGCAAATATCCAAAGTACTGGCTCGCCTTGGCGTCGAATTTCTTCGCCGTCCAGGCCGCGCGCATCAGGAGTTCTTCCGGGGTCTTGGCGTAGAAGCGCGGATCGGTGCGGAGAAAATTGAGGAAGGCGGGCAGGTCGCCCTTGAAACCGGTCTGGGCAATCGTGACCGCCATCTCGGCGCGAATCTTCGCCATCTCGGCCAGGCCGATGCGATGGATCTCGTCCGCGCTCATGCTGATGGTCGTGTATTCGAGAATCTTCGACTGGTAATACGCCTGGCCGTCCGGGAGGCTGGCGGCGGCCAGCGTGTCGCGCGCGCGGGGCATGTACTCTTCGCGCATGAGCTTCAGGACGCGGGCATAGGCCGGCTGCACCCCCTCGCGGATGGCGGCCAGGGCCTGCGCGCGCAGCGCCTCCTGCTCCGCCGCCGGGATCGAGGCCGGCATGGTCTTGAAGGGCGTGTAGAAGACGGTGTCCTCGGGCTTCGCGCCCGCCACCGAGGCCAGGGCGGCGTCGCGGCCCTTGAGGGTCACTTTCGGCGGCGTGAAGCCGCGCGCCAGTCCGGCGCGCATGTTGGCTGCCTGCTCGTCGAAATGGCGGGGCAGGCTGGCCAGTTGTTTCAGGTAGTTGCGGTAATCCTCGACCGCGGCGAACGGCTGGCGCGCGCCATAGGTGACGTCGGTCCAGAAGGCGCTGTCGGCATTGACCGGGGCTTCGAACTCGCGAAAGCGCAGTTCTTCTACAAAAGCGGCGATCTGGGCGCGGTAGACCTGGTAATTGATGCGCTCGGGCGCCGAGAGGGCGGCCGGTTTAACATCGTCGAGGCGGCGCAGCACGTCCTGCCAGTAGGCCAGGCGCAGCGCCTGGGTGGCGGCGTCGACGCGCGGCAGTTCGGGGCGCACCCGGCGCGGCGACTTGTCGTCGTTCGCCAGGCGCTGTTCCACGCGCCAGCGCCACTCGGCCTGGTGGATGGCGGCAAAGCGCCGGTCCGCCGCCGTGGCCGCTGCGGGTGCGGTGCGAGCGGCCTTCGCTGCAGGGGTCGTTGGGGCGGCGGCCCCGGCGGCGGTGGCGCCGCTAGCGGCGATGAGTCCTGCCACGCACAGTGCGGCCCCGAGCTTCGTCTGCATCATTGTTCGATCCTCATGTTAACAATTGCCTTGCATTATGTCGTAGCGGCACCGCCGCAGCCAGCACGTTTTACTGGCGGAGCTGGCAAGCCGGAGTGGCCCGCACTGTATATTTTGTTTTTTAAATTGTTCACATTGCCTTTATAATCAGGAATCAGGCAGCCAGCAGGCGGCCGGATACATAACAAACAGCTGAACAGCGAGCATGGACCACACAGAAGGCCAGCGGCCACGGTCGACAATTGATGCCGACGCGACGAGCAGGCCCAGCCATCCCGGAAATTCCGGGGGCGAGGTCCCGGGCGTCGCGGCACTGGTGCAGCCTTGGCTGCACCTGAGCGTGCAGCTCACGCCGTTGATCGGGGAGAGCGGCTTCTGCGCGCTCGTCGGGCGCGCGGTGCGTCTGACGAACATGCGCTCGGAGCGGCTGACCTCGGGCGACGGCGCACGTCCCGTGCCCGACCTGTTCGCGTCCCTGACCAGAATCCTGAACGAGATAGGGCCCGAGCATGCGCCGGCCGCGAACGCCGCCATGCTCGACACTTTCACCACGCTGCTGGGTACCTTGATCGGCGAAGCGCTAACAAAACAGCTGTTACAGGTCGCTCTGGAAGGCGCGGATGGGCAGAAGCAAGGGCAGAAGCATGGACAGGAGCAGAAGTAAATGACCGACAAAGTATCCTTGGGTCTCTTGAACACTGGAGTGCCGGGACTGGACACTCTCCTTGGCGGGGGACTGCCCGAGTTCTCGTTCAACCTGATCGCCGGTCCTCCTGGCAGCGGCAAGACCACGCTCGCGCACCAGATCATGTTCGCCCTCGCTTCGCCCGAGCGGCGCGCGCTGTTCTTCACGGTACTGGGCGAGCCGCCCCTGAAAATGCTGCGCTACCAGCAGCAATACGCCTTCTTCAACCTGGACAAGGTGGGCCCGTCGATCCGCTACGTGAACCTGAGCGAAAGCCTGCGCACGGGCGACTTCAGCGGCGTGCTGGAGCGCATCATGCTCGAGGTCGAGGCCTTCGGGCCCTCGCTCGTGTTCGTCGACTCGTTCCGTTCCGTGGTGCAGACGGCCAAGTCCGGCAACGAGGGTGTGGCCGACCTCCAGTACTTCATCCAGGAGCTGGGCACGCGCATGACGAGCTGGCACGCCACCACCTTCCTGATCGGTGAATACGCCAGTTCCGACCCGGAGGCCAACCCGATCATGACGGTCGCCGACGGCATGCTGTCGCTGGCCCAGGTGCACGAGCACAGCACCGTGGTACGCAAGATGCGTGTCATGAAGATGCGCGGCCGCGCGCACCTGGCCGGTTCCCACAATTTCCGGATCACCGACGGCGGCCTGCGCGTGTATCCGCGCATCCTGCCGGCGCTGGCCGATGACCGGCTGCCGGGTGTGGAGGTCGACCGCGAACCGCGCCGCATCGCCACCGGCGTGCCCGGGCTCGATGCCCTGATGAACGGCGGCCTGCCACAAGGCCATACGATGCTCGTCGTCGGCCCGACGGGCTCGGGCAAGACCATCATGGCCACGCGCTTCCTGCAAGAAGGCGCGCGCGCGGGCGAGAAGGGCGTCGCCCTCTACTTCGAAAAGGGCACGCCGCGCCTGCGCAATGCCGAGCTGGCCGAACTGGTGCAGAGCGGCAATGTCACGGTGGTCGAGAGCCGCTTGCTCGATCTGACGGTCGACGAGCTCATGGATGAGCTGCTCCAGACCCTCGAACGCACCGGCGCGAAGCGCCTGGTGATCGATTCGCTGTCCGAGTTCGGGCTGTACATGGCGCCCGAATTCCACGCCGACTTGCGCCTGGCCGTCTTCCGCCTCCTGTCGATGGTAGCCAAGAAAGGCGTCAGCGCCGTGGTGACGATCGGCCAGGACGACGTGTTTACCGAATTGCGCCTCAGCCAGGCCAACATCGCCTACCTGACCGACGCGATCGTGGCCCTGCGCTACGCCGAGGTCGACGGCAGGCTGCACAAGTTCATGTCGGTGGTGAAGGTGCGCGGCAGCGCGCACAGTACGGACCTGCGCGAATACCGCATCACCAGCGAAGGGCTTGAAGTGGACGAGCTCCCCACCGAAGTGGCCGGCGTCCTGAATGGCGGGTCGGGACAGGGCTTCGTGCCCAAATGAGGAGGCCAGGGGATGTTTCAGGAGGAAGAATCCAGCTCGATGCAGCGTTCCCTGCAGCTTTCCGATGACCAGGCCGTGACCGAGCCCGATGCTTATACCGGCGCACTGCTGCGCCACATCGGCGGCCTCGAGGAAGAGGTCGCGCGCCTGCGCGCGTCCCTGCGCGACAAGGAAGAGCTCGAGCGCAGCGTCGCCCGCCTGCGCGACGCCAACGAGCACCTGGTGCTGGCCGCCATCAACGAACAGAGCCTGCGCGACGAGGCCGAGGCGGCCAACCGGCGCCAGAACGAATTCCTGGCCATGCTCGCGCACGAGCTGCGCAATCCGCTGGTGCCGATCAGCATGTCGTCGATGCTGCTCGAGCGCTCCGTCAACGCCTCGCCCCAGGTCCTGAACTTCTCGAAAGTCATCCGGCGCCAGGTCGACCACATGGCCAGCCTGCTCGACGACCTGCTTGATGCGGCCCGCATCAGCAGCGGCAAGATCACGATCCACCGCGAACCGCTGGCCCTGGCCGAGGTCATCGACCAGGCCGTCGAAACCGTCCTGCCGCGCGTGCGCGAACGCGGCCAGCAGCTCGAGGTCCACCTGCCGCCCGAAGCGGTGGGGACGCGGGGCGACCGGGTGCGCCTAGCCCAGGTATTTACCAACCTGCTCGGCAACGCCTCGAAATACACCGGCGACGGCGGCACCATTACCCTGCACGTCACGCAAGCCGGCGACGAGGTCGTCGCCACCGTGGCCGACAACGGCACCGGCATCGCGCCCGAGGTACTGCCGCACATCTTCGACCTGTTTACACAGGGGCCGCGCTCGCTCGCCCGCTCGGAAGGCGGCCTGGGCGTGGGCCTGAACGTCGTGCGCAACCTGGTGTCGATGCATGGCGGGACGATCCGGGCCGAGAGCCCCGGCGTCGGCCATGGCAGCCGCTTCATCCTGCGCCTGCCCGGCTGCGCCATGCCGCAAGCCCCGCTGCCTCCCGTCGAGACGAGCGCCGCCAGCGCCCCTTGCCGGGTCCTCATCATCGAGGATAATCCCGACGCCGCCGAAACCCTGAAGGCCTTCCTCGACATGGAAGGCCACGACGTGAGCATGGCCCAAGATGGCGCCGCGGGCCTCCAGGCGCTGTTGTCCGGGAAGTTCGACGTCGTCGTCTGCGACATCGGCCTGCCCGGCATGGACGGGCTGGAAGTGGTGAGCCGCCTGCGCGCAGCCCAGGATGGCGCCGGGCCGGTAGCCATCGGCCTGTCGGGTTACGGCCAGGCCGAGGACCGCTCCCGGGCCCGGGCCGCCGGCTTCGACCACTACCTCGTCAAGCCGGTCAATCCGGACACGCTGCTGGCGCTGGTGGCGCCACGGCGCTAGCCGCGCTTTCCCTCGTTTTCGAACCACTGTTCGCGCGTGACGGCATATACCGCGTGCGGACGGCCGTACCACTCTTCGACGCCGCGGTAGCGCATGCCGAGACGGCGCATCAGCTTGGCCGAATCGGCGTTTTCCGGCAGGCAGACCGCGCACAGCTGCGGTGCGCCGAGCGTCTCGAAGGCCCAGCCGGCCATTGCACGCGCTGCCTCCGAAGCCAATCCCTGCCCCCAGCGCTCGGGCACCAGGCGCCAGCCGATCTCATGCGGGTTGGCCGGATCGCGCCCCAGGTACTGGATGCAGCCGGCGCCGACCAGCTTTCCAGTCTCGCGCTCGATGAAGGCCCACCACGAAAAGCCGTAGCTCGCCCAGCGCTCCCTGACGAGCGCGATGCCGGCGCGCGTCTGCTCCGGCGTCTCCGGCTGCCCGCTGATGAAGCGCATTACCTCGGGCAGGCGGTTCATCGCCTGCAGGCCGTCGAAGTGGCGGTCCTCGAAGGGTTCCAGGCGCAGGCGTTCGGTGGTGAGGATGGTCATGTCGTTTCCCATGAAAAAAAGGCCGCTTGATCAACGAAGCGGCCCTCATGCGGTTGGTGTGGATTACTGGTGCGCGTGGTGCGTGGCCGTCAGCTTGCGCATCATCGGCAGCACCGCCAGCGCGATCAGGGTGCACAGCACGGCGGCGATGCCCAGCTTGTTGAACAGGCTGGTGTAGATCGGCAGTGTCTGCAGCGGATCGGTCATGCCTTGCGGGACGCTGGCGAGGTTTGCCACCACGCCGCCGAGGTATTGCGAAATACCGCTGGCGACAAAATAGGCGCCCATCATGAAGCCGCCCATGCGCGCCGGCACATAGCGCGCCACCATGGCCAGGCCGAGGCCGGAAACCAGCAGTTCGCCCAGCGAATACAGGCCGTAGCCGATGATCATGATCCACGACGAGGTCATGCCGTCGACGGCGAAATAGCCCGCGAAGCCGTAGGTGAAGAAGCCGGCGGCGACCACGGCGAAACCCAGCGCGAACTTGCCGGCGATGGACAGGTCCGAGCCGGTACGGCCCGCGCGCGTGTACATGAATGCGAGGACCGGGGAGAGCACCATGATCCAGATCGCGTTCAGTGCCTGGAACTGGGCCGGGGACCAGGTCCACAGGTGGCTGCCGAGCACGGTGAATTCGAGGTCGACGTTACGCAGCGCGAACAGCGACAGCGAGGTCGACATCTGCTGGTAGAAGATGAAGAAGAACACGGTCTGCAGCGTCAGCACCAGTGCCGCGATCAGGCCGGCGCGTTCGCTCGGCTCGCTTTTCCTGATCAGGTGCGCAAAAATGCCCAGCACCACGACACCGGCCAGGTAGACAAAGATGCGCGCCAGGCTCTGATACTGCAGGATCACGGCCGATACGCCGACCGCGACCACGCCGCCGGCCAGCACCATGGCCAGCTTGCCCATGTGAAGCGGCTTGTCGTCGGGAACGGAGCCGACATGGCGGATGGTGGCACGCATCAGGAAGAGGGTCAGCAGGCCGATCATCAGGCCGACGCTGCAGAAGGCATAGGCCGCGTGCCAGCCGAGCTCGTTACCATGGGTGGTGTTGACGTAGTCCTTGATCCAGGGTGTCGCCAGCATCGAGACGGTCGAGCCGACGTTCACGGCCATGTAGTACATGGTGAAGGCGCTGTCGATTTTCGAGTCGTCGCCTTCGTAGATCTTGCGCACCAGGTTGGCGGTGTTCGGTTTGAACAGGCCGTTGCCGACCACGATCACGCCCAGCGCCGAGAACAGGTGCCAGGTGTTGGTCGATGGGATCGCCATCAGCGCGTAGCCGAGGGACAGGATGATCGCGCCCAGCACCATGCAGCGGCGGGTGCCGAGTACCTGGTCGCCGATCCAGCCGCCGATGGCCGGCGCGACATAGATCAGGGCCGCCGCGGCGCCCCAGACCAGGTTGGCGCGGCCGTCATCGAAGCCCATGCGCTGCACCATGAAGTACACGATCAGCGCCTGCATGCCGTAATAGCCGAAGCGTTCCCACAACTCGATCATCCAGACTGTCACGAACGAGCGGGTTTGGCTGTACGGCAGGATTTCCGTTTTCATTTGTCTCCCTTGTTGAATGGTACCCATCGCTGGCTCATGACCGGCGGCAAGCCGTTGCATGCTACGCGAGGGCAAAGGAAGATGCAATCCTGAAAGGGAGACGGACAATCGGGGAAGGGCCGGACGGCTGCCAAAGGGCGCATTGGAACAATATGGCGGCGCAGGGGCGCATGGCCCCCGCCTCCTCAGAACATCCGGCTCCAGGTGAGGGCCAGGGTGCGCCCGCGCCCGGCATAGGTATTGCCGGCGTCCAGGGCGGCCGCCGATTGCGAGTAGTAGCCGACGTACTGCTTGTCGAACAGGTTTTCGATGCCCGCGCCGAAGCGGCCGTAGGGGGTGTCGAAGCTCGACGACAGGTCGACCAGGGTGTAGCCCACGAAGTGTTCCTCGAGGTTGCTGGTGCCTACGCGGCGCCCGATGTTGATGTCGCGGTCGAACAAGTGGGTGGCCTGCAGGCGCAGCTGGGCGCCGGCCAGCAGGCGCCAGTTGGTGCCCAGCACGGCCTTGTTCGGACCCTGCGAACGCGCGCCGAGCGCGAGGTCGAGCGGCGCGCCCTGGCTGGCGGCGGTCTTGCCGTCGGTGCGGGCATAGCTGCCGAAGACCGACCAGTCGCGGGTCGGACGCCAGTCGCCGCTCACTTCCCAGCCCTTGACCACGGTTGGCACGCGCTCGACGATGCCGATCACGCCGTTGCCGGCCGGGACGATGCGGATGACGCTGCCCAGTTTCGAACGCGAATCGTAGCGCGACAGCCCGACCTGTCCGCGCTCGCCGCGCCAGTTGATGCCGACCTCGTTGTTGCGGGTGACGATGGGCTGCAGGTTGACCAGGCTCGAGACCGACTGGTTGGGCGAGTTCACGCCGCGCAGCAGCAGGCCGGCGTCGGGCAGGCCGAAGCCTTCGGAGCTGCCCGCGAAGACCGACCACTGTGGCGCGAAGCGCCAGACTGCGCCCAGGTTCTTGACCGACTTGGTGGACTTCGCGGAACCGCCTTCGACTTGCGTGTTGCGGTAGAAGGCGAGCGTCGTGTAGGTGTCGACTTCGAGCTTGGCGCGCTCGCGGCGTACGCCGCCGCGCACGGTGAAGTTGCCGAACTCGTATTCGAGCTGGGCAAACGGCGCCGTCGACTGGAACTTCAGTTCCGGCACCCAGGTGCGGTCGGTGACGGCCAGGCGCTGCAGCGTATGGTCGCGCAGCATGTCGAGGCCCAGCGTCAGTTCCAGGCCCGGGACGACGGTGTCGGGACGCACCCAGGTAATGCGCGACCCGACCTTGTCAGCGACGATGTGCGACTGGTCGTACAGGGCATTGACAGGCGCGATCCTGGCGTCCTGGAAGGTGACGGCATTGGTCGCGCCATACAGCGCTTCGAAGTCGTGCTTGAACAGTTGGGCCGTGAAGGCGCCGCCGGCAAGGTTGGCGTGGCGATAGTCCAGGCTGACACTGCGCACCTCGTTCTTGGTCGGCTCGCCCTCGGGGGTGCCTGGCACGGAGCTGGTCGGCACGCCCGCGGCCAGGTCGCCGCGCTGGTTCCTGTAGTCGCCCTCGCCGCCGAGGTCGAAACGGTTGACGGTGAGCTGGATGCGCTGGTCGCCAAAGCTTTTGCCCAGCTTTAGGAAGAGGTCGTGGCCGCGAGTGTCCAGGGTGTCGCCCTGGACCGTGTCGATGCCCAGGCGGCGGCCGCGGCCGTCGTAGCTCATGCCGCGCCGCTGAACGCTGGCGTAGCCGAGCATGTCGAAGGCGTCGGTCTTGTGGGTGACGGTGACGCCGGTCTTCCAGTCGAGGTTGTCCGAGCGGAACTGGGTCGAGGCGCGCGCGTTGAGGCCGACCGTGGTGCCGTTAACCCGCGGCGACTTGGTGATGTAATTGATGATGCCGCCAGTCGCGCCCATGCCTTGCACGGCCGAGGCGCCGCTGATGACTTCGATGCGCTCGATGATGGCGCTGTCGGCAAAGTATCCCTCGCGCATGCCGGCACGCAGCGGGTTCGATTGCGGGATGCCGTCGAGCAGGATCAGCGGCTGGCGGCCGCGCAGCGATTCGCCGGTCGAGCTCATCTTCTGGCGGCTCGGCGAGTAGCCGGGCACGAAGGTGGCGAGCGCCTGCGAGGGGTCGTCGGCGATCTGGTACTGGGCCGCCAGGTCCTGCTGGCCGATCACGGTCACCGCGCCCGGGATCTTGTCGACCGCCTTGGCGCCGCGGGTAGCGGTCACGACCACCGAAGCCACCTGTCCTTCGGTGTCGGCTGCGTTCGCCTGCTGCGCCGTGGCGGGCATGCCGGCGATGAACGAGCAGGCGGTGGCGACGGCGAGGGACAGCGGCTTGATTCGGGTCATTTTTTTTCCTGTGGCTCTGGATGGGACAGTTTGCTGCGACGCAAGGTACAATTGCGAATGATAACGATTCACATTTGCAAATACAAGCTGTTTGCGAATTATTCTCATCTGGACTGCCTGACATGAAGTCATTACTGCGCACCGTGCACCTGTGGACCGGCCTGGTCTTCGGCACCATCCTGGTCCTGCAGGGTTTGAGCGGCTCGCTGCTCTCCTGGGTACACGAGCTCGACGCCATGCTCAACCCGGGCCTGCTGCATGTGAAGCCGCCGCCCGCCATGCGCGAGGGCGACCCGCTGCGCGTGCAACCCGCCAGGGTGCAGGCCGTGCACGACCTGCTGGCGGCCGACGCGCGCTACGGCAAGCCCACCATGCTGATGCTCCCCGAGCGGGCGGGCGACGTGTTTGTCGCCTGGTACCGGCCGGGCAAGGATCAGAGCGCGTGGAAGCAGCCGGTGACGCGCCAGGTGATGCTCGACCCGGCCACGCTGGCCGTGCTTGGCGAGCGCAACTGGGGCGAGGCGGGGCTCTCCCGGCCGCTGCTGGTGCCGACCCTGTTCCACCTGCACCGCTACCTGCTGGCCGGCGAGGCGGGCAAGGTGGTGATCGCGGTGCAGGGCATGGCGCTGGCCCTGATGACGCTCACCGGGATCGTCATCTGGTGGCCGCGCATGACGCGCTCGGCGATCGCCAGCGCGCTGTCGGTGCGCTTCGGCGGCTCATGGCCGCGCCTGAGTTTCCAGCTGCACCGCTCGGCCGGTTTCTTCTGCGCGCCGGTGCTGCTGTTCATGGGCTTGTCGGGCGTGCACTTCAACATGCCGACCTGGGTGGCGCCGCTGGTGGGGGCGGTGGCAACGGTCACGCCGAACGAAAAACCGAGTAACAAGCCGATGAGCCGGAGCAGTGCCGCTCTGGCGCCGCTGTCGGTGGCCGAGGCGATGGCGGCCGCGCAGGCGCGCTATCCCGAGGCCCGGGTCGGCCGCATCAACTTCCCGGCCAGCCCCACGCAGCCCTGGGAAGTGCGGGTGCGCCAGCCGGGCGAGCTGCGCCAGGGACCGGGCGCCACCCGCGTCAGTATCGACGCCCGCGACGGCGCCATCCTGCGCGTGGCCGACCCGCTGCGCGCACCGGGGGGCGACCGCTTCCTGGCCGCGCTGTTCCCGCTGCACAGCGGCGAGGCGTTTGGTGCGGCGGGCAAGGTCTTCATCAGCTTCGTGGGCCTGCTGCCGCTGGCATTCTTCGTGACCGGGATCGTGGTCTGGCTGAAGTTCAGGCGCAAGCCGAAGAAGGGCGCGGCGCCATCGAAAAGGGCAGCGAAGCGCGAAGCGTCGGTGGCCTGATCGAGGGGCGGAGGGTCAGGCAGCCAGCTCGGCCCCCTGCGTCAACCAGCCCGCGCACGCTTGCGCCGGCAGCGGCCTGCTGATGTAATAGCCCTGGATCTCGTCGCAGCCATAGGCCTGCAGCGCGCGCAGGTGGGCGGCCGTCTCGACACCTTCGGCCACCACCCTCAGGTGCAGGCTGTGCGCCAGGCTGATCACGGCCTTGGTGATCGCCGCGTCGTCGCTGTCGGCCGGCAGGTCGCGCACGAAGGTGCGGTCGATTTTCAGGGCGTCGAGCGGGAAGCGCTTGAGGTAGGCCAGGCTCGAATAGCCGGTGCCGAAGTCGTCGACCGACAGGCGCATGCCCTGGGCTTTCAGGCATTGCAGGATCGTCACCGCGCTTTCCGGGTCGGCCATCAGCATCGATTCGGTCAGCTCGAATTCCAGCAGGCGCGGATCGACGCCGGCCGCGGCCACGATCGCGCGCACGGTCTCGGCAAAGCCGGCCTGGCCAAGCTGGCGCGCCGACAGGTTGATCGCCACCGGCGGCACTTCCTGCAACACGGCCGACCAGGTGCGCAACTGGCGGCACGCCTCGCCGATCACCCATTCGCCGACCGCCAGGATCATGCCGGTCTCTTCGAGGATCGACATGAATTCGACCGGCGCCACCAGACCGCGCTGCGGATGGCGCCAGCGCAGCAGTGCCTCGAAGCCCGTAACTGCGCCGTTCAGCGAACCCGCGCCGTGGCCGCTACCGAGGCGCACCTTCGGCTGGTAGTGCAGTTCGAACTCGCCGCGCTCGAGCGCCAGGTGCAGCTGGTGCTCGGTCTGCAGGCGCAGCGCCGCGTCGGCGTTCATTTCCGGGACATAGAACTGGTAGT
Source organism: Massilia niabensis (assembly GCF_042655085.1). Lineage (NCBI taxonomy): Bacteria > Pseudomonadati > Pseudomonadota > Betaproteobacteria > Burkholderiales > Oxalobacteraceae > Massilia > Massilia niabensis. The sequence continues at coordinate 195,322 of NZ_JBHSMU010000014.1, forward strand.
TGTTGCGGCCGCTGTTCTTCGCGCTGTACATGGCCGTGTCGGCGCTTTTCAGCAGGGTGTCGGCGTCGGCGCCATCGTCGGGCCAGGCTGCGATGCCGACGCTGGCCGAGACGAACAGTTGCTGGCCCTGCAGCGTGAACGGCTGGGCCAGTGCGTCGACGATGCGGCGCGCCACGGGTTCGGCTTCGGTCGCCGCAACCAATGCGGGAAGCACCACCGCGAATTCGTCGCCGCCCAGGCGCGCCACCACGTCGTGCGCGCCCACGCAGTCCTGCAGGCGGCGCCCGGCCTGGACCAGCAGGGCGTCGCCGGCGCTGTGGCCCAGCATGTCGTTGACGCTCTTGAAGCGGTCGAGGTCGATGAACATCACGCCGGCGCGTCCGTCGCGCTGTGCCGCGCCGGCGATCGCGTCCTCCAGGCAGGCGGCCAGCCGGCGGCGGTTCGGCAGTCCGGTCAGAGTGTCGAACTGCGCCAGCCAGGTGAGGCGGTTCTTCGCATCTTCGCGCTCGACGGCGCTGGCCAGGATATTCGCCAGGCTGTTGAGGAAGGCCTCCTCGTCTTCCTGAAAGGTGCGCTGCGCGGGCGCGTACACGCCGAGCGCCCCGTAGAGGCGGTCGCTGCAGACGACGAAGGCTTCGATGCCGCTGCCGGCGTGGTCCGGACCGAGCACCCGCACGCTCCAGGCGCCCAGGCGGTCGCTCGATGCCGGGCCTGCCAAGTGGGGGAAGGGGGCTTTCAGGACGCCGGGCGGGAAGCCGCTCGCCGCGCGCGCCGCCGCGCTGCCGTCTTCCAGGTCGAAGCCGAACAGGACGGCGTGGCGCACTTCGAGTCCGTCGCAGGCCAGCAGCGTGGCCATGTCGAACAGCTCCTGCAGGGGGCCGGCCTCGAGCGCCTTGCGCCCCAGGCGCGCGAGCAGGCCCTGGCGCATGGCGCTGCGCACGATGGCGTCCTCGAATTGCTTGCGCTCGCTGATGTCGAAATCGATGCAGATGTATTTTTCGACGCCGCCCGCGTGGTCGACGATCGGGACGATGGTGCGCCAGCAGTGGTGCTCGCCGCCTGGCGCCGGCACGGCCACCTCGCCGCGCCACACCAGGTTCGACGCCGTCCAGCCGCCGCCGAGGCGGGACAGCGCGGAGCCGACCAGCTGCTCGCGCGCGACGCCCGACTGGCGCACGAACTGCTCGTTCACGGCCGTCACGCGGCCGTCGCGGTCGACCTCGCAGACGATCGCGGCCTGATCGAGCGCACTCTTGTGCTGGACCAGGGAATGCATCAGCGTGTCGATGCGCTGGCCGTACTGGTCGCGCATGCTGGCGGCGCTGCGGTTGACCGCCTGGATCGCCTCGCGGATTTCGAGGGGTGTATCACTACCGACGGCTTCGCTGCTGAAGATGTCGGCGCCGCCGTCCGCCGCGTCGTCGTCCGCCTCGTAGAAGCGCAGGCGGCCGAGATTGTGCAGCCAGCGCGCGAGCAGCCAGCGCGACAACACCAGTGCCAGCGCCACCGCAACTGCGGTCAGGCTGACCGTCTGCAGCACCAAGGCCCACAGTTGCGCGGCCAGCTTGCGTTCGTCGAAGGCCAGGCGCAGCACGCCGTAATCCTTGCCGCCGGCCGACACGACGCGGTTGATGTCGACCAGTTCGCCGCCGATGCGCCGCGCGAGCCATCCGGGCGCCGGCGTGGCGCCGGGCTCGAACGGGGCCTCGATCGTGATCACGCCGCCGCCGAGGTCGATGAAAGTGGCGCGCTTGAAGGGCGAGCGGACCATCATCCTTGCCAGGGTGCGGTCGACGGTGTCGTAGTCGCCGATCAGCGCGCCGTCCTCGACCGCCTGCGCCGCCACTTCAATGAGCGTGATCGCGTTGTCCTGGGTCTCGTCGATATGCTGGAGGAACTGCAGGCGGTAGAACATGCCCAGGCCGACGCAGGCAAAACTGATGATGACCAGCCCGAACAGGGCGATTACGCGGCCGGCGAGCGAGCGCGGGACCAGGCGCATCCGGTCGATGGTGTCCAGCATCCGGGCGCGCTTAGCGCGGGTTGGCGGGAGCGGCATGGTGGAAGCGGCGGTAGGCGTCGTAGTCCGCGCCAGTGGCGCCGACGAATGACAGGGATTCGGAAAGCGCTTCGCCTCCGTGCACCAGTGCCAGTGCGGCGGCCAGGATCCTGCGGCCTTCCGGCTCGCGGCCCATGCTCACGAAAGCATCGGCGACCGCCTGCACGTGCGCGCGCGGCACGCGAGGGGAGGCCATCAGGGCCAGGTCGTTGAACGGGGCTGAGGTCCACAGGACGCGGAACGCCTTGTTCTCGCGCGCGCCGTAGCGCTGCGCCAGTTCCGAATGGGCGCCCGCCGCGCGTGCCCGTCCGCTGAACAGCTGGGCGAAGGCGGCGTCCATGTTGCCGGTGAAGACGACATTGACCTTGAGCCGGCGGCGCAGCAGTTCGGCATGGGGAATCTTGTAGGCCAGCAGGGCTTCCGGGCCGGAGAAGACCACGGTGCTGCCCGCCAGGTCGGCCAGGCTGCGCACCGGCGAGTCAACGGGAACGACGATCTGGGCGTGCACGGGCGGGCGGTCCGGGCGCGCGAACACCGTCCAGCCGAGTCTCTCGCGCTCGGGGCTGAACAGGTGGTTGGTGAAGGCGAAGTCGACTTCGCGGGTCAGGACAAAGCTGGTCGTATCGGCGGAAGTGCGCCCGAGTTTCAGCTCCAGCCGCACCCCGCTCTTCTCCGACACGTAGCGCACGATCGGGTTCCAGAAGCCAGCCGAGAGTTGCAGGTTGTACTGGTTGACGGGCGAGAACTGGTAGACCGGGGAGGCGGCGGATGCGGGAGCGGCCAGGAGCAGGGCGGAGAACAGCGTGAGGAACAGGACGAAGCCGGCCCGGATGGTCATGCGCATAGGTTGGGTGCGGAGCACGCTGTATAAGTGCAGGGAATGCAACTATAACATATCCTTGTAGGAATATGCCTACAAGCAACCTTGCATCGGGAGAGACGCAGGGTGGATGGGAGATTTCAGTCCAGGGGCTGAAATCCCGTCCATCCAACGGTTCTCTTGTTTAAAACTGCTCGTCCGCCGCCAGATACCGCCACTGCCCGACCGGCAAATCGCCCAGCTTCACGCGCCCGATGCGCACGCGCTTCAGGCCGATCACCTTCAGGCCCACCATGTCGCACATGCGCCGGATCTGGCGCTTCTTGCCTTCCCGCAGGGTAAAGCTGAGCTGGTCCTCGTTCTGCCAGCGCACCTTGGCCGGCAGCAGGGGCTTGCCGTCCATCCACAGGCCGTGGTTCAGCTTTTTCAGGTCGCTGTCGGGCAGCTTGCCGGGCTTGGTGTACTCCACCCGCACCAGGTATTCCTTGTCGACGGAGGTGGTCTCGCCGATCAGCTGCTTGGCGACGCGGCCATCCTGCGTGAGCACCAGCAGGCCCACCGAGTCGATGTCGAGGCGGCCGGCCGGGACCAGCGAACGCAGCTGGGTCGGGTGGAACTGCTCGGGCGCCGGATCATCGGGCCAGCGGTTTTCCGGCTTGATCAGGGCCACCGCCGGCGTGTAGCCGTCCTCGGCCTGGCCCGAGACATAGCCCATCGGCTTGTTGATGAGGATGGTGACGCGTTTCGACTGCTCGGCCGCGGCCTGGCGCTCGACCGTGATGCGCTGGGTCGGTAGCACCTTGCTGCCGAGTTCGGAGACGACCTTGCCGTCGACGCGCACCCAGCCGCGGGCGATCCATTCATCGGCTTCGCGGCGCGAGCACAGGCCGAGTTCGGACATTCGTTTAGAGAGGCGGAGCGGTTCGGTCATAGGTCGGGGCTGCAATGAAGCAAAAAAAGATAAGTGAATAAGTGAATAAGCGAGAAGTGAGGCGGACGGTTCAGATCGCCAGCGCGTCGAGCAGCTCGGTTTCCAGTTGCACCAGCACGCGCGGATTGTTCAGGCTGGCGCCGTCGACGAGGAACACGTCCTCGACGCGCTCGCCCAGGGTCATGATCTTCGCGGTATGGACGTTGATGCGGTAGCGCGCGAGCACGCTGGCAATCGCATACAAGAGGCCCGTGCGGTCGTTCGCCCCGATCGACAGCAGGTAGTACTGGCCGCGCTCGTCCGGCCGCAGCTCCACGGTCGGCGCGACCGGGAAGTGGCGCGACAGGCGCGACAGGCGGGCGCGCGTGGCGGGCGGCAGCGGCGCCTGCGCTTGCAGCAGGCCCGTCAGCTCGTGTTCGATCAGGCTGATGATGTCGCGGTAGTTCCTCGCGAAGTTTTCCTCGGTGACGAGGAAGCTGTCGAGCGCATAGCCGTCGCGCGTGGTGTGGATCTTGGCGTCCAGGATGCTGAAGTTCTTGCGGTCGAAATAGCTGCAGATGCGGGCGAACAGGTCCGGCTGGTCCTTCACGTACACCGCCACCTGCAGGCCTTCGCCGATCGGCGCCAGGCGCGCCTTGACCACCGGCTTGTCGCTCTTGAGTTTGTCGTGCAGGAAGCGCGTCTGCCAGGCGATGTCGGAAGCGTCATGGCGCAGGAAGTAGACCACGTCGAGCTGGCTCCACAGGGCCTCGTGGGCGCTCTGGTCCAGGCCGAACAGGCGCAGGGTGGCCAGGGCTTCCTGCTGGCGCATGCGCAGTTCGCGGTCGGCCGAATGCGGCTCGCCGCCGAGCACGCGCAGCGTGATGCGGTACAGGTCTTCCAGCAGCTTCGCCTTCCAGGCGTTCCACACTTTCGGGCTGGTGCCGCGGATATCCGCCACCGTCAGCAGGTACAGGGCGGTGAGGTGGCGCTCGTCCTTCACCAGGGCGGCAAAGGACTGGACCACGTCCGGGTCGGACAGGTCCTGCTTCTGCGCGACCTGCGACATCGTCAGGTGCTGCTCGACCAGGAAGACCACCAGTTCGGTATCGGCCTCGGAGAGCCCGTGGTCGCGGCAGAATTCAAAGGCATCCTCGCGCCCGAGCTGCGAATGGTCGCCGCCACGGCCCTTGGCGATGTCGTGGAACAGGGCGGCCACGTACAGCAGCCAGCGGTCGCGGAAGTTGGCGATCAGCTGGCTGCAGAACGGGTATTCGTGCGCGTGCTCGCTCATCGTGAAGCGGCGCAGGTTACGCACCACCATCATGATGTGCTGGTCCACCGTATATACGTGGAACAGGTCGTGCTGCATCTGGCCGACGATGCGGCGGAAGTTCGGCAGGTAGCGTCCCAGCACGCCCATGTCGTTCATGCGCCGCAGCGCGTGCACCAGGCCCTGCGGCGCTTTCAGGATGCGCAGGAAATGGGCGCGGTTGACCGGATGGAGTCGGTAGGCCTCGTCGATCAGGCAGCGCGCATGCCACAATGCGCGCGTGGTACGCGCGGTCATGCCCTTGATGTCCGGGCGCTCGGTCATGGCCACGAAAATCTCGAGCAGCGCCGAAGGATTCTTTTCGAAGGTGTCGTCGTGCGCAATGTCGATGAAGCCGTTGACATCGTTGAAGCACGCATTGATCGGCACCGCCACCGCGGGTTGCGGGAACAGGCGCGCTTCGATGTTCTGCAGCAGGATGGTATTGAGCTGGGTGACGACCTTGGCCGCCCAGTAGTAGCGCTGCATCAGGTACTCCGACGCGCGGCGCGCACCTTCGCCCGGCGCGTCGCCAGTCAGCCCGAACGATTCGGCGATCGCCGTCTGCACGTCGAACAGCAGGCGGTCTTCGCGGCGGCCGGTGTGCAGGTGCAGGCGCACGCGGATGTCCTTGAAGGCGCGCTCCTTTTCCATCAGCTGCCGGGCTTCCTCGTGCGTGATCAGTTCGCGCGTGGCGAACTGGCCCCAGGAATTGGCCAGGCCCGCGGCTTTTGCGACCCACAGGATGACCTGCAGGTCGCGCAGCGCGCCCGGGCTTTCCTTGCAGTTCGGCTCCAGCGAAAAGGCCGTGTACTCGAACTTCGCGTGGCGCAGGCGCATCTCGGCGGTCTTGGCCTGGAAAAAGGCGCGCGGGTCCAGGGCGTCCTGGTAGCGCTCTTGCAGTTGGGCGAAGAGCGGCGCGTCGCCGGTGACGAGGCGCGCCTCGAGAAGGCTGGTCTGCACCGTAATGTCGGCAGCGGACTCGACCATGCATTCGTCGACCGTGCGGATGCTGTGCCCGATCTCCAGGCCCAGGTCCCACAGCAGCTGCACCAGGCCTTCCAGCCTGGCCTGGGTGATGGCGTCCGGCGGGGCGCCGAGCAGGATCAGGAGGTCGACGTCGGAATGGGGAAACAGTTCGCCGCGCCCGTAGCCGCCGACGCCCACCAGCGCCGTAGTGGCGGGCAGGCGCGCGGCAAGCCAGGCCTCGCCCAGGATATCGTCGACCAGCTGGCGCAGGCCGCGCAGCAGCTTTTCGGGCTTGCCGTCCTCGCGGAACGCGTGGAACAAGACTTGGCGTTCGGCTTTCAGGCGGGCTTTCAGCTCGGGACGGGCCTGGTCGAGGAGGGCGGGGGACACGGTGGCTCCTTATGCCGGGACGGCGTCTTTCTTGGCAGCCAGCACGAAGGCGGGCGGCGGCGGGGTGCCGGCGGAGGTGGTCAGCACTTCGTAGCCGGTTTCAGTGACCAGGATCATGTGCTCCCACTGGGCCGACAGGCTGCGGTCTTTCGTCTTGATGGTCCAGCCGTCCGGCATTTCCTTGATGTCGCGGCGGCCGGCGTTGATCATCGGCTCGATCGTGAAGATCATGCCCGGCTCGAGTTTTTCCAGCGTGCCCGGTTTGCCATAGTGCAGCACTTGCGGCTCTTCGTGGAATACCCGGCCGATGCCGTGGCCGCAGAACTCGCGCACCACGCTGTAGCCGTTCTTTTCGGCGTGCTGCTGGATGGCGTGGCCAATATCACCCAAATAAGCGCCGGGTTTGACTTTCGAGATGCCGAGCCACATGCACTCATAGGTCACTTCGGCCAGGCGCTTGGCCAGGATCGATGGTTCGCCAATGAAGAACATGCGGCTGTTGTCGCCGTGAAAACCATCCTCCGTGATGATGGTGACGTCGATGTTCATCACGTCGCCGTTCTTCAGCACCTTGTCGCCCGGAATGCCGTGGCAGATCACGTCATTGAGCGAGGTGCAGACGGCCTTCGGGAAGGGCGGGTAGCCCGGCGGCGCATAGTTCAGCGGCGCCGGCGTGGTGCCCTGCACGTTTGTCATGTATTCGTGGCACAGGCGGTCGAGTTCGCCCGTGGTGACGCCGGCCTTGACGAAGGGCGTGATGTAGTCGAGCACTTCGGCGCCGAGGCGCCCGGCGAGGCGCATGCCTTCGATTTCTTCCGCGGTTTTGATGGAGATGGACATGAGAGTTCGGTTCAGTAAGGTTATGCGCGCCGGGTCGGGGTGGTGCCCTTTGCAATGTTCCTCACATTATAAGGGATTGGCCGTGCCGTTGCCGAGGACGGGGAGGGCGCCGCTATCCCATTTGCCCCGCGCGCGCTGTCGAATATCGAACGCGAAGCTTGAAAAGCCGACCGAATCCCGCTAGAATCTCGGGTTGCTCGGGCTGAGGTCCGGCAATGTTGTCAAAAGTAGTCTATTTTATTTATTCAAATCGCGAAATCGGCCTACAAGGGTGCCCTCGAGGTGACTGGCCGATATTCAAGACTTAACCCTGGAGAATTACATGTCCGTTACTATGCGCGAAATGCTGGAAGCCGGTATTCACTTCGGCCACCAGACCCGTTTCTGGAACCCAAAGATGGCACCGTTCATCTTCGGTCATCGCAACAAAATCCACATCATCAACCTGGAAAAAACCATGGCGATGTACCAGGATGCGATGAAAACCATCAAGCAGATCTCGGCCAACCGCGGCACCATCCTGATGGTCGGCACCAAGCGCCAGGCGCGCGACATCATCGCCGCTGAAGCCCAGCGCGCTGGTGTTCCTTACGTCGACCAGCGCTGGCTCGGCGGCATGCTGACCAATTTCAAGACCATCAAGACCTCGATCAAGCGCCTGAAGGACATGGAAGCCCAGATCGAAGACGGTTCGGTCGAGAAGCTGTCGAAAAAAGAAGGCCTGATGTTCGAGCGCGAAATGATCAAGCTGCAGAAGTCGATCGGCGGCATCAAGGATCTGGGCGGCGTGCCTGACGCGATCTTCGTCGTCGACGTCGGTTACCACAAGGGCACCATCACCGAAGCCGGCAAGCTGGGCATCCCTGTCATCGGCATCGTCGATACCAACCACTCGCCAGAAGGCGTGACCCACGTGATCCCGGGCAACGACGACTCGTCGAAGGCGATCACCCTGTATGCACGCGGCGTCGCCGATGCGATCCTGGAAGGCCGTGCCAACGCCACCAACGAAGTTGCCGAGATGGTCAAGGCAGCCGGCGGCGACGAGTTCGTCGAAGTGTCCGAGCAGGCTTAAGTTGCAAGAATGGCGGACTTCGGTCCGCCGCGACAACAGAAGGGGTGCCGAGCCGTGGCTGAGCACCCCTTTTTTTAAGCGCAAGAATTCCAGTCAGACATTGTGTGAATGTCATTCGGGGAAGGGATTCGAGCACAAAAGATCGTGCTCACGCCCCCGGCATTCGCACCCTACATGAATCAAATTGAGGAGAAAAACATGGCAGCAATTACTGCAGCGATGGTGGGTGAACTGCGCGCGAAGACCGATGCGCCAATGATGGAATGCAAGAAGGCCCTGACCGAAGCCGAAGGCGACATGGGTCGTGCCGAAGAGATCCTGCGCGTCAAGCTGGGCGGCAAGGCATCGAAGGCATCGTCGCGCGTGACCGCCGAAGGCGTGGTGGCAAGCTACATCGCCGGCAACGTCGGCGCGCTGGTCGAAATCAACAGCGAAACCGACTTCGTTGCCAAGAACGACGACTTCCTGGCCATGGCCAACCTGGCAGCCAAGCTGGTCGCCGAGCAGAACCCGGCCGACGTGGAAGCCCTGTCGCAACTCGACGCTGGCGGCCAGACTTTCGACGCGCTGCGTTCGGCACTGATCGGCAAAATCGGTGAGAATATGACCGTGCGCCGCTTCCAGCGTTTCGAGACGGTCGGCAAGCTGGCTTCGTACCTGCACGGTACCCGTATCGGCGTCATGGTCGAGTACGAAGGCGCGGACGAGCAGGTCGGCAAGGACGTCGCGATGCACATCGCCGCGATGAAGCCGGTCGCCCTGTCGTCGGAGCAAGTGCCTGCTGAACTGATCGAGAAAGAGCGTTCGGTCGCCCAGCTGAAGGCCCAGGAAGATGCCGACGCGGCTGCCGCCGCAGGCAAGCCGGCCCAGTCGCCGGAAATCCTGGCCAAGCGCCTCGAAGGTTCGGTCCAGAAGTACCTGAAAGAAGTGTCGCTGCTGAACCAGGCATTCGTGAAGAACGACAAGCAGTCGATCGAGCAGATGCTGAAAGCAAGCAACACCACGGTGAAGGCGTTCACGATGTACGTCGTGGGCGAGGGCATCGAGAAGAAGGTCGACGACTTCGCAGCAGAAGTCGCAGCACAGATGGCTGCGAACAAGCAGTAATGTGAAAAGCGGGCCGCAAGGCCCGTTTTTTTAACCCGGCCACTTCATGGGGCCGGGTGCGGGGTGGACTCCCGGGTCCGCCCTGCGGGGAAAAATGCCGCCGGCCATTCGGCCCGTGCGCGCCTGTTTCGCCACCATCTGTACATTGGCAGATGAGGCCCGGCTCGATTGGCCCGGCCAGACCCGAATTCGAAACAATACTTAGGAGAGCGCTTCATCATGACAAAACCAGCCTACCAACGAGTCCTCCTTAAACTGTCTGGCGAAGCGCTGATGGGCGACGATCAGTTCGGCATCAATCGCGCCACCATCGACCGCATGGTCGCAGACGTCGCCGAGGTGGCGAAGGCGGGTGTCGAGGTGGCAGTCGTGATTGGCGGCGGCAACATCTTCCGCGGCGTCGCGCCGGGGGCGCAGGGCATGGACCGCGCAACCGCCGACTACATGGGCATGCTGGCCACCGTCATGAACGCGCTGGCCCTGGCCGACGCCATGCGCCACGTCGGCATCACCGCCCGCGTGATGTCGGCGATCGGCATCGACCAGGTGGTCGAGCCCTACGTGCGCCCGAAAGCGCTGCAGTACCTGGAAGAAGGCAAGGTCGTCGTCTTCGCCGCCGGCACCGGCAACCCCTTCTTCACCACCGACACCGCAGCCGCCCTGCGCGGCGCCGAGGTGGGCGCGCAGATCGTCCTGAAGGCCACCAAGGTCGATGGCGTATATACTGCCGATCCGCAGAAGGATCCAAACGCGACCCGCTACGAGTCGATCACGTTCGACGAGGCGATCTCGAAGCAGCTGCAGGTGATGGACGCGACCGCGTTCGCCCTGTGCCGCGACCAGAAGCTGCCGATCAAGGTGTTCTCCATCGTCAAGCCGGGCGCCCTGATGCGGGTGATCATGGGCGAAGACGAAGGCACCCTGGTCCACGTTTGATATCCGTACCAAAACCGTACACCAATACCCAATAACAGGAGAGCAGCATGTCCTTAGCTGACGTGAAGAAGAATGCGCAAGAGCGCATGAACAAGTCGATCGAAACCCTGCGCGCCGACCTGGCCAAGGTCCGTACCGGCCGCGCCCACACGGGCATCCTCGACCACATCACGGTCGACTACTACGGCTCGCCGACGCCGCTGACCGGCGTGGCCAACGTGACCCTGATCGACGCCCGTACCATCGGTGTCCAGCCGTATGAAAAGAAGATGCTGAGCACCATCGAAAAGGCGATCCGCGACTCCGACCTCGGCCTGAACCCGTCGACCTTCGGCGAACTGGTCCGCGTGCCGACCCCGGCGCTGACCGAAGAGCGCCGCAAGGAAATGGTGAAACTGGTCAAGTCGGAAGCCGAAGACGCGAAGATTGCCGTGCGTAACATCCGCCGCGACGCCAACGAGCAGCTGAAAAAGATGGTGAAAGACAAGACCGCCTCGGAAGACGACGAGCGCCGCTCCTCGGACGACATCCAGAAGCTGACCGACAAATTCGTCGCCGACATCGACAAGATGGTTGCGGAAAAAGAAAAAGAAGTCCTGACCGTGTAAGATGCTGGCGCGCTCGGCAATAAGCCGAGTGCGCCAGGCAAGATCGTGTAGTAATGGAGTATTAAAATAATGCATTAAGCCACTACCGGTCGGCGAGGCGCCGCCCGGTAGTTCGCTTTTTTTGTCCCGTATTCGCCGTCATGGCAATGGATTTATGATCTTCAAGAGTTCGACAACTGCTGTTCCGGATGTGCCGGCCGTCCCGCGCCATATCGCCGTCATCATGGACGGTAATGGCCGTTGGGCAACCAAGCGGCTGCTGCCGCGCGTGGCGGGCCACGTCAAGGGCGTCGAAGCCGTACGCGGCCTGGTCGAGGCCTGCGTGCTGCGCGGGGTGGAATACCTGACGCTGTTCGCGTTTTCCTCGGAAAACTGGCGCCGCCCGGAAGAGGAAGTGTCGCTGCTGATGCGCCTGTTCGTGACCGCGCTCGAGCGCGAAGTCTCGAAGATGCACGCGAATAATATCCGGCTGAAGGTCGTCGGCGACCTGTCGCGCTTCGATCCCAAGCTGCGCGACATGATCGCCAACGCCGAGCGCCGCACGGCCGGCAACTCGCGCCTGACCGTCACCGTCTGCGCCAACTATGGCGGCCGCTGGGACATCATGCAGGCCACCGGCAAGATGGTGGCCGCCAATCCGGGCGTGACCGAATTCACGGAAGACATGCTCGCGCCGCACCTGGCGATGGCCTATGCGCCCGAGCCGGACCTGTTCATCCGCACCGGCGGGGAAGAGCGCATCTCGAACTTCCTGCTGTGGCAACTGGCCTATTCCGAGCTGTACTTCACCGACACCTATTGGCCCGACTTTTCGGTCGAGTCGCTGGACGCGGCGATCGCGTCTTACCAGAGCCGCGAGCGCCGTTTCGGCCGCACCGGCGAACAAGTAGCCAACAAAAACTGATGCTGAAAACCCGGGTCCTCACCGCGCTCGTGCTGCTGGCAGTGCTCCTGCCGGTCCTGTACTCCAATAACTACACGGCCTTTGCGGTGGTGGCCACTGCCTTCTTCGGGGTGGCAATCTGGGAAACCTTCCGCCTGTTTAACCCGAAGTCCGGCAAGGCGGTGCTCGTGGCCGGGCTCTGGACGGCCCTGTTCGTATGGATTTTCTTCATCGCCGGCAGCGTCTCCACTTCCATCTTCTGGCTCTCCCCGAGCTTCTGGTTCTATTTCAGCGTCGCCCTCTGGCTGGTGCGCTTCGTGCCCTCGCTGAAGATGGGTTTGCCGCCGCTCGACAGCACGCGAAATACGCTGTTCAGCCTGACCTATGCGATTACCCTGGTGGGCTGCTTTGCCGCCATCGTCACGCTGTATGCGTATTCGCCGCTCTACCTGCTGTCGGTGCTGGCCATCGTCTGGTGCGCCGATATCTTCGCCTACTTCTCGGGCAAGGCCTTCGGCAAGCGCAAGCTCGCCCCTTCCATCTCTCCGGGCAAGTCCTGGGAAGGCGTGTATGGGGGCTGCGTTGCCGTGATCGTGATTGCCACCCTCGTCATCCTGTTCGGCGGCGAGGCGCTGGCCAATACCTTCCCCGTGCGCGTGCAGGCCAGCCTCGGCTGGGCCGTCACGTACCTGACCCTGATCCTGATTGTCGCCGCCAGTGTCGTCGGCGACCTGTTCGAATCCCAGCTCAAGCGCCGCGCCGGCATGAAAGACAGCAGCAACCTGCTGCCGGGTCATGGCGGGGTGCTCGACCGGATCGACGCCCTGGTGCCGGTATTGCCGCTGGCGGCACTGGTCGGCGCCTGGCTGTAGGCTGTAAGGAGTTTCACATGCAACGCATCACCATCCTGGGCGCCACCGGCTCCATCGGCGTCTCGACCCTCGACGTGCTCGCGCGTCATCCCGGGCAATACCAGGTCTACGCGCTGAGCGCGCACAGCCGCGTGGAGGAATTGGCTGAGCAGTGCCGCCGGTTCCGTCCGCAACGCGCCGTGGTCGGCAGCCCGCAAGCCGCCGCTGAACTGTCGCGCCTGCTCGCCGGCCTGCCGGTCGAGGTCAGCCATGGCGAAGCGGCGCTGTGCGAGATCGCGTCCAGCCCGGATACCGACACCGTCATGGCCGCCATCGTCGGCGCCGCCGGACTGGCGCCTGCGCTGGCGGCAGCGCGGGCGGGCAAGAAAATCCTGCTGGCCAACAAGGAAGCGCTCGTCATGTCGGGCCAGCTGTTCATGGACGCCGTGCGCGAGCACAAGGCCACGCTGCTGCCGATCGACAGCGAGCACAACGCCATCTTCCAGTCGCTCCCCGGCACCTATGCGCGCGACCCGGCGGCGGCCGGCGTCGCGAAAATCCTGCTGACCGCGTCGGGCGGGCCTTTCCTCACGCGCGCGGTCGAGACGCTGGAAGAGGTCACGCCCGAGGAAGCCTGCAAGCACCCGAACTGGTCGATGGGCCGCAAGATTTCGGTCGACTCGGCGACCATGATGAACAAGGGCCTGGAGGTGATCGAGGCGCACTGGCTGTTCGGCGCACCGGCCGACCTCATCGAGGTCGTCATCCACCCGCAAAGCGTGATCCACTCGATGGTCTCGTACACCGACGGCTCCGTGCTGGCCCAGCTCGGGAACCCCGACATGCGCACCCCGATCGCGCACGCGCTGGCCTATCCGGAGCGGATCGCTTCCGGCGTGGCCCAGCTCGACCTCACCAGCATGGGCGCACTGCAGTTCCACAAGCCTGACTACGTGCGCTTCCCCTGCCTCAAACTCGCTTTTGATGCGTTATGCGCGGGCGGCACCGCGCCGGCCCTGCTGAACGCCGCCAACGAGATTGCGGTCGAAGCCTTTCTCGAGCGGCGCATCGGTTTCCGCGACATCGACCGCGTGGTGCGGCGCGTGATGGACGAAAACGCGCACGGCGCCGCCCACGACATTGCAGCCGTGATGGACCAGGACACGCAGGCGCGCCGCGCCGCGCAGCAGGTCGTCGCCGGCATAACGCGTAGTTAAGGCTACCGAGACACGACCATGAACTTCCTCTACACCGCGGTGGCCTTCCTGCTTGCATTGGGGCCGCTCATCATCTTCCACGAGCTCGGCCACTACTGGGTGGCGCGCGCCTGCGGCGTCAAGGTGCTGCGTTTTTCGCTCGGCATGGGCAAGGTCGTCTGGTCGCGCCGTTTCGGGCCGGACCAGACCGAGTGGGCCGTCTCGGCGCTGCCGCTGGGCGGCTACGTGCAGATGCTCGACAGCCGCGACCCGGAAACGGCGCCGAAAGACCCGAAGGACGCGCAGCGCGACTTCATGCGCCAGAACGTCTGGAAGCGCATCGCCATCGTCGCCGCCGGCCCGACCGCCAACTTCCTGCTCGCCATCGTGCTGTTCGCGGCACTGTTCGTGCACGGCACCGAAGAGCCTGCGACCAAGCTGCGGCCGATGGCGCAAAACACGCCGGCCCATGCGGCCGGCCTGCGCGGCGGCGACAGCATCGTTGCCGTCAACGGCGAGCCGGTCGCCTCCTGGGGCGACCTGCGCTGGGAGGTGCTTGGCCTGGCCATCGACAAGGGGGAAGCGCGCTTCGACGTGCGCGCCGCCAACGGCAGCAGCTACGCCGCCACCATCCCGCAAAGCGTCATCGCCAGGACCGATCCGGAAGGCGACGTCATGGCCACCCTTGGACTGGATGTCTGGATCGGCATGCCGGTCGTCGGCAAGACGGTCGATGGCGGCGCCGGCGCGCGTGCCGGCCTGCGTCCCGGCGACGTGGTGCTGGGCGCCGACGGCAAGCCGTTCGTACATGCGGCCGAATTCGTGCAGGCCGTGCGCGCCGCGCCGGGCCGCACCATGCAACTGCAGGTGCGCCGCGGCAGCGAGACGACGGGGGGAGAGACGATCATTTTGCCGCTCACGCCCGAGCGCGACCCAAAAGGGCAGGGCATCGCCGCCGTCCAGCTGGCGCCGGCGCTCGAGCGCGTGACGGTGCAATCAGGCCCGCTCGAGGCGGTGCAGAAGGGCGCCCGCCGCACCTGGGAAATGACGACCCTCACCTTCAAGATGATCGGCAAGATCGTCACCGGGCAGGCGTCGCTGAAGAATATCACCGGACCGATCGCGATTGCCGACTATGCGGGGCAGACCGCGCGCCTGGGCCTGGCGACCTTTTTGAGCTTCATCGCGGTCGTCAGCGTGAGCCTTGGTGTAATGAATCTGTTACCAATTCCAGTGCTGGATGGTGGCCATTTGCTGTATTATTCGCTGGAAGTTTTGACCGGGCGCCCCCTGCCCGAGCGGATCACCGCATTCGCACAGCGTGCGGGGGTGGCCCTGCTGTTCATGCTGATGGCGCTCGCCATCTTCAATGACCTGTCGCAGCGGCTCTAGAGGAGTTGAGAGACGCGCGCCACCGGCACACAAGTATATGTACGTTGTCCAATGACTGACCCATTGATTTAGCCAATGAAATCACAACAAGATCGTTTTGCCCTGCCGTTCGTTCGTCGCAGCCTGATCGGCGCGGCTGTGCTGGCCCTGTGTGCCGGCCCTGCGCTTGCCGTCGAACCGTTCGTCGTGAAAGACATCCGGATCGAAGGCATCCAGCGCACTGAAGCCGGCACCGTGTTCACCTACCTGCCGGTGCGCGTGGGCGAGACCTTCAACGACGAGAAGAGCGTCGCTGCGATCAAGGCGCTGTATGCGACCGGCTTCTTCAAGGACATCCGCCTGGAAGAAGACAAGGGCGTGCTGGTGGTGCTGGTCGAAGAGCGCCCGGCGATTGCCTCGGTCGATTTCACCGGTACAAAAGAATTCGAGAAGGACATGCTGATCAAGGCCCTGCGCGACATCGGCGTGGGCGAGACCAAGATCTACGACAAGGCCTCGGTCGACCGCGCCGAACAGGAACTGAAACGCCAGTACCTGTCGCACGGCCTGTATGGCGTGAAGATCACCACCACCATCACCCCGATCGAGCGTAACCGCGTCAACGTGATGTTCAACGTCGACGAAGGCGATGTCGCGCGCATCAAGGGTATCAACATCGTCGGCAACAAGGTCTTCTCGGACAAGGAATTGCGCGACGTGCTGCAGCTCTCGACCTCCGGCTGGCTGACCTGGTACTCGAAAGCCGACCAGTATTCCAAGACCAAGCTGACCGGCGACCTGGAAGCGATCAAGTCGTTCTACCTCGACCGCGGCTACCTGGAAGCGAACGTCGAATCGACCCAGGTCTCGATCACGCCGGACAAGCGCGAGATCTACCTGACGATCAACATCGCCGAAGGCGAGAAGTACACGGTGTCCTCGGTTGCCCTGGAAGGCGAGACCTTCGGGCGCGAGGAAGAACTGCGCCAGCTGATCCTGCTCCAGCCGGGCAAGCCGTATTCGGGCGCGCTGCAGGAAGCGACCAACAAGCGCATCGCCGCCCGCCTGGGCACGTTCGGCTACGCATTTGCCAGTGTCAACGCCAACCCGGAAATCAACCGCGAGAAGCGCGAAGTCGCCTTCACCTTCATCGTCGATCCGGGCAAGCGCGCCTATGTGCGCCACATTAACATCGCCGGCAATACCGTCACCCGCGACGAAGTGATCCGCCGCGAATTCCGCCAGTTCGAAGGCGCCTGGTACGACGCCGACCGCGTCAAGCTCTCGCGCGACCGTGTCGACCGCCTCGGCTACTTCAAGGAAGTCAAGGTCGACACGCCGGAGTCGCCGGGCACAGGCGACCAGGTCGACGTCAACCTGACGGTCGAGGAAAAGCCGACCGGTAACTTCATGATCGGCGGCTCGTTCTCGCAGGCCGAGAAGTTCACCTTCACGGCCTCGGTCCAGCAAGCCAACTTTGCCGGCAGCGGCCAGACGGTCGGCATCGACCTGAACACCTCGAAGTACAGCCGCACGATCGCGTTCTCGAACACCAACCCGTACTTCACCGACGACGGCATTTCGCGCTCCTTCCAGCTGTACCACCGCACGACCCGTCCGCCGCTGGAGAACATCGGTTCCTACACGGTGCGCCAGAACGGCGGCAACATGACCTTCGGCGTGCCGTTCTCGGAAACCGATACCGTCTACTTCGGCGCCGGCATCGAGCGCACTTCGCTGACGACCGACGAGACCAGCCCGACCCTGTACCAGTCCTTCGTGGCGCAGAACGGCGGCCCGGCCAACGGTATCGGTACCGCCACGAGCCTGGCGATCCCACTGACTGCGGCCTGGGGCCGCGACAGCCGCGACAGCGCGCTGACCCCGAGTGTCGGCCGCTACCAGCGCGCCAACATCGAGATCGACGCGTTCGGCGACGCCAAGTACTACCGCCTGGTCTACGAACAGCAGTGGTACCGCCCGATCACGAGCTGGATGACGCTGGCCCTGCGCGGCGAACTCGACTACGGCAAGGGCATCGGCGGCGACGCCTACCCGGTCTTCAAGAACTTCTATGCCGGCGGCATCGGTTCGGTGCGCGGCTACGAAAGCTCGACCCTGGGCGTGGTCGATCCGCGTTACGGCGACGCCATCGGCGGCTCGAAGCGCGTGATCGGCAGTGTCGAATTGCAGTTCCCGTTCCCGGGCAGCAAGGACCGCAGCCTGCGCTGGTTCACCTTCGCCGACGGCGGCCAGGTATTCCAGGAGAAGTCGAAGATCTACCTCGGCGAGCTGCGCTACTCGGCCGGTATCGGCCTGTCGTGGATTTCCCCGGTCGGACCGCTGCGCCTGAGTTATGCTAAGCCCTTGAACGCGAAACCGGGCGACCAGCTCGAGCGCTTCCAGTTCCAGATGGGCACGGGCTTCTGACCGGCCGCCCGTCGGTGCCACCTTTGCGTTACACCTTTTCATCGCGGAGAATTATGTTGAAAAACCTGATAGCCTCGTTGCCGCGCAGTGTGCCTTCTGCGATCTTGCTGGCGGCGCTGTGCGCCAGCGCGCTACCGGTCATGGCGCAGACGACGGGCCGCATCGGCTTCGTGTTCACCGAGCGCCTGATGACCGAGTCGAAGATGGCCAAGGCCGCCGACGCCAAGATCCAGGCCGAGTTTTCGAAGCGACAGAAGACGACCGAAGAGATGGTGGCCAAGTTCAAGCAGATGAGCGAGAAGTTCGACGCCGATGCGCCGCGCCTGGCCGACGTCGAGCGCACCCGCCGCGCGCGCGAACTGTTCGACATGGAAAAAGACGTGCAGCGCATGAACCGCGAGTTCACGGAAGACCTGATGCAGCGCAAGGGTGAAGAACGCGCCGCCATCGCCCAGAAGGCCTTCAAGATCATCGAACAGATCGCCGAGCAGGAAAAGCTGGACGCCGTGCTGCAGGAAGCGGCGTGGTCGAGTCCCCGGATCGACATCACCGACAAGATCCTGAAACTGATGGACAAGTAATATTTTGGAACAACGCGAATCACACCCCCAGGGCGTGCGCCTGGGCGACCTGGTCGAGCGTTTCGGCGGCCAGCTGCTCGGTAACCCCGACCTCGTCGTCGCCTCGATCGCCCCGCTCGACAACGCCGGCCCGACCCAGATCAGCTTCCTCTCCAACAGCAAGCTGCGCGCGCTGGCCGCGCAAAGCGAGGCCGCCGCGCTGATCCTGTCGCCGCTGGACGATCCGTCCGTCGCCGCCACCTATGCCGGCGCGCGCATCGTCACCACCAACCCCTACGCCTATTTCGCCCGCGCCGCGCAGTACTTCGTGTCGCTGGAGGAAAGCGCGCCGGCGCCGGGCATCCACCCGAGCGCGGTGGTGGACCCGTCCGCGAAGATCGACGCCAGCGCCCACGTGGGCCCACATGTCACGATCGAAGCGGGTGCAGTGGTGAATGCCGGCGCCGTGATCGACCACGGCTGCTTCATCGGCAAGGAAGCCATTGTCGGCGAGGGCACGCGCTTTTTCGCCAACGTCACCTTCCACCGCCAGTGCGTCATCGGCGCGCGCGGCATCGTGCATTCGGGCGCGGTGATCGGCGGCGACGGCTTCGGCTTCGCCAGCGAGGCGGGCGTCTACATCAAGATCCCGCAGACCGGGCGCGTGGTCATCGGCGACGACGTCGACATCGGCTCGAACACCTCGATCGACCGCGGGGCCCTGGCCGACACGGTCATCGAAGACGGCGTCAAGCTCGACAACCAGATCCAGATCGGCCACAACTGCCACATCGGCAAGCATACGGCGATGGCCGGCTGCGTGGGCGTGGCCGGCAGCGCGAAGATCGGCAGCCGCTGCACCTTCGGCGGTGCGGCGATGGTGCTCGGGCACCTCGAGATCGCCGACAACGTGCACATCTCGTCGGGCAGCATGGTCTCGCGCTCGGTGCTCGAACCCGGCCAGTACACGGGCTTTTATCCGCTGGCGAAGAATGCCGAATGGGAGAAGTCGGCCGCGATCGTGCGCAACCTGAACACCATGCGCGACAAGATCCGCGCATTGGAAAAAACAATCAAAACGATTACAGAACAAAAATGACCGAATCTATTGCCACCCCCACCGCAAAGCGTACCCTCGGCATCAACGAGATCAAGGAATACCTGCCGCACCGCTATCCGCTGCTGCTGGTCGACCGCGTGCTCGATGTCGAAATCGGCAAGCGCATCACCGCCATCAAGAACGTGACCGTCAACGAAGAATTCTTCAACGGCCACTTTCCGCACCAGCCGGTGATGCCGGGCGTCCTGATGATCGAAGCGATGGCGCAGACCGCCGCGATCCTGTCGTTCATGACGATGGACGTGAAGCCCGACGAAAACTCGGTGGTGTATTTCGTCGGCATCGACAACGCACGCTTCAAGCGTCCGGTGGGCCCTGGCGACCAGCTGGTGATGGATGTCGAGATCCTGCGCGTCTCGCGCGGCATCTGGAAGTACAAGGCCACGGCCAGCGTCGACGGCAAGGTCGCGGTCGAGGGTGAACTGATGTGCACGATTCGTGCAAACGAGACCGCACCGGCGGCAGCGGGGCAGTAAATGAACAAGATTCACCAGAGTGCGATCGTCGACCCGAGGGCCGAGCTCGACAGCTCGGTCGAGGTCGGCCCGTACTCGATTATCGGGCCGAACGTGCGCATCGGCGCCGGCACCGTGGTCGGTCCGCATGTGGTCATCGAAGGCCACACGACCATCGGCGAGAACAACCGCTTCTTCCAGTTCTGTTCGATCGGGGCCGCGCCCCAGGACAAGAAGTGGAAGGGCGAGCCGACCCGCCTCGAGATCGGCAACGACAACACGGTAAGGGAATTCGTGACTTTCAACCTGGGCACGGCCCAGGATGAGGGCGTCACGAGGCTCGGCAACGACAACTGGATCTCGGCCTACGTGCACCTGGCCCATGACTGCCAGGTGGGCAGCCACACGATCTTCTCGAACAATGCGCAGCTCGCGGGCCATGTCCACGTGGGCGACCACGCGATCCTGTCCGGTTACGCCGGCGTGCACCAGTTCTGCAAGATCGGCGCGCATGCCTTCATCGGCATGTACACCAGCCTGACCCAGGACGTGCCGCCCTTCGTGCTCGTTTCGGGCAACCCGGCCGGCGCGCGCGGCGTGAACATCGAGGGCCTCAAGCGCCGCGGCTTCACCCGTGCCCAGATCGACGGCGTGCGCGCCGCCTACAAGCACATCTACCGCTCGAACCTGACGCTGGAAGAAGCGAAAGCGGCGCTCGCGCAGGAAGAAGCCAACATGCCGGAAGCGGCAGGCGAGATCCGCGCGATGCGCGATTTCCTGGGCGCCGCCACCCGTGGCATCGTCCGCTAAGCTGTCCCTCGTCACGCCGCCTGGCGTTTCGCTAGCCATGGTCGCCGGCGAGGTGTCCGGCGACATGCTCGCGGCGCGCCTGATCGCGGGACTGCGTCCGCATCTGCCCAACGCGCGCTTCCACGGCATCGGTGGCCCGCGCATGATCGAGCAGGGTTTTGTATCGGATGTGCCGCTCGAGACCCTGACCGTGCGCGGCCTGTTCGAGATCATCCCGCGCTACCGCGAAATCAAGGGCATCCAGAACCGCCTGCGCGATCGCCTTCTTGAAGAGAGGCCGGCCGCCTTCATCGGCGCCGACTATCCCGGCTTTAACCTCGGGCTGGAAGAGCAGCTGCGTGCACAGGGGATTCCGACGGTGCACTTCGTCGGCCCCCAGATCTGGGCCTGGCGCGGCGGCCGCATCAAGAAGATCCAGCGCGCGGTGTCGCACATGCTGGTGATCTTTCCGTTCGAAGAGCAAATCTACCGCGACGCCGGCGTGCCGGTGACCTATATCGGCCACCCGCTGGCGGAAACGATTCCGCTGGTACCGGATACCGTGGCCGCGCGCACCGCGCTCGGGCTGGCGCCCGATGCCCGTGTGGTGACGATCATGCCGGGCAGCCGCATGGGCGAACTGAAATACCTGGCCGAGCCTTTCGTGCGCGCCGCCGGCCTGCTTGCCAAACGCGACCCCGGCCTCAGCTTCGTGGTGCCGATGGCGGGCGACAGGCAGCGTGCCTATTTCAACCAGATCGTGGCGCAGGCAGGCCTGCAGGGTGTTCCCTTGACACTGGTGGACGGCAGCTCGCACACGGCGATTGCCGCGGCCGACGCGGTGCTGGTGGCCTCGGGCACGGCAACCCTGGAAGTGGCGCTGTTCAAGAAGCCGATGGTCATCGCCTACAAGGTGATGCGCGCATCCTGGGAAATCATGCGCCACATGGGCTACCAGCCCTGGATCGGGCTGCCGAATATCCTGGCGCGCGAATTCCTGGTGCCGGAACTGTTGCAGAATGCCGCCACCCCCGAGGCAATGGCGGATGCCGTGTGGGCGCAGTTGAACGACACGGCGCGACGCGATAAGCTGGCAGGGCGATTTACGGAGATGCACCATAGCCTGCTGCGCAACAGTGCCTCGGTGAGCGCCGAGGCGGTGCTGCGGGTGATTGGCAAATAAGCGGCACATGAGCGGCGCCGGGCATCAAGCCAGCAGCTGAACGAAATACAAGTCAAGTAACAAGCAATGAGCAAAAAGCGCGTCAATTTCTATCCCGGCCTGCCGCCCCGGCTGCGTCCGTTCACCGACCTCGACATCGTCTGCGGCGTGGACGAGGCCGGCCGCGGCCCGCTGGCTGGCCCGGTCTTCGCGGCCGCCGTCATCCTCGACCCGAAGCGCCCGATCGAGGGCCTGCGCGACTCGAAAAAGCTGACCGAGGCGCGCCGCGACGAGCTGGCGCCGCAGATCCGCGAGTACGCGCTGGCCTGGGCGATTGCAGAAGCGTCCTGCGACGAAATCGACACCCTAAATATCCTGCATGCGACGATGCTCGCGATGCGGCGCGCCGTCGAAGCCCTGCAGACCCTGCCGACGATTGCCCTGATCGACGGCAACCGCTGCCCGCCGATGAGCATCCGCGCCCACGCCGTGATCGAGGGCGACGACAAGTGCCACGCCATTTCGGCGGCCTCGATCCTGGCGAAAACCGCGCGCGACGCCGAGCTGGTGCGCCTGCACGCACAGTACCCGCAGTACTGCTTCGACCAGCACAAGGGCTATTCGACGGCGCTGCACCTCGAGCGCCTGCGCCAGCACGGCCCGTCGCCGGTCCACCGCCGCTCGTTCGCGCCGGTGCGCAACCTGCTGCAGGTCGACTTGTTCGCCCCAAGCGTCGAAGACGCCTTCGATTGTGCGGACGAGGTCCAGCCTGCATGAAGACCGTCACCTCGCGCGACAACCCGTTTTATAAAGAACTCAAGGCGCTCGCCGCCAGTTCGCAGGCGCGCCGCAAGGCCGGCCGCACGCTGCTCGACGGCGTGCACCTGTGCCAGTCCTGGCTCGACCTGCGCGGCGCACCGGCCCACTGCATCGTCTCCGAAGAGGCGCTGCACAACCCGGAGGTGGCCGACATCGTCGAGCGTTGCGAAGCCCTGCGCGCCCACGTGACGGTGCTGCCGGATGCGCTGTTCGGCGCCCTCAGCCAGGTCGAGCATGGCGTGAATCTGCTGTTCCTGGTCGAGACCCCGGCACCAGGCCAGCCTGCGGCCATGACGGTCTCCGCCGTCCTGCTCGACGGGGTGCAGGACCCGGGCAACGTCGGCTCGATCCTGCGTAGCGCGGGCGCGGCCGGCATCACCCAGGTGTTCTGCAGTCCCGGCACCGCCTTCTGCTGGTCGCCCAAGGTGCTGCGGGCGGCGATGGGCGCGCATTTCGTCCTCGAGATCTTCGAGAACGTCGACCTGGGCGCATTGATTGAGCAGTCGAACATCCCCGTGCTGGCCATGAGCGGCTACGCGCAGCAAAAACTGTACGAGGTCGATCTGCGCGGCCCCGTGGCCTGGCTGCTCGGCCACGAAGGGCAGGGCGTGGGGCCCGAGCTGATGGCCATGGCCACGCACCAGGTAGTGATCCCCCATGGCGGCCAGGTCGAGTCGCTGAACGTGGCCGCCGCGGCCGCCATCTGCTTCTTCGAACAGCTGCGCCAGCAGGGAAGCTAGACGGCACTGCCGCCGCCGGGTTAATCTTGTCCCGGGTTAACAGTTTTTGGAGTCGAGATGGACATCGCGCATTTGCACTTCCTGGTCGCCGAAGCCGACAACGCCCAGCGCGCGTCGCTGGTCGAGATGCTGGGCCGCCTCGGCGCCAGCCGCGTGACGGACGTGCCGGACGGGCACATGGCCCTGCGCACCTTCCAGGCCGGCTTCACGCCGCGCGTGCATGTGGCGATCATCGACCTGGCGCTGCCGGGGATGGACGGCCTCGAGCTGATCCGCAACCTGGCCACGCTCGACTCCGGCATCAGCCTGGTCGTTACCGGCGCCCAGCCGGCGAATTTGCTGTTTTCGGTGGAGACGCTGGCCCAGGTCTACGGCATCGACCTGCTCGGCTCCGTCAGCAAGCCGGTCACCGCCGCCAAGCTGAAGCCGCTCATCGACAATTACGTGCCGCAGGCAACGCACGACCTGGTCGACGAGACGCCGCGTTTCTCGTTCGCCGAAATCGGCTCGGGTTTGCAGAAGCGCCAGTTCGAGCCCTTCTTCCAGCCGAAGATCGAGCTGGCAACCGGGCAGGTGAAGGGCCTGGAGACCTTTGCGCGCTGGCGCCATCCCGAGCACGGCCTGCTGGGCCCCTCGGCCTTCATCGAGGCCCTGGAACAGAACAACCGCATCGATTTCCTCGACTGGAGCATGATCGAGCTGTCCGTCGAGCATTGCCGCTGGTTCCACGACCAGGGCACGCCGATCTCGATCTCGATCAACCTGGCGCCCGAGACGCTCGCCCATCCGGCTTTCCTGCGCCAGATCACGACCTGCCTCAGCCGCCACACGGTGCTGCCCGACTACATCACCTTCGAGATGCCCGAGTCTTCGGTCCTGAATACCGACCCCAACTTCATCGAGCGCCTGGTACGCCTGCGCATGATGGGCTTTGGCCTGGCGATCGACGACTACGGCACCGGCCGCTCGAACCTGCAGCTGCTGGCGCGCATCCCGTTCACGGAACTGAAGATCGACCGCAGTTTTGTCGATGGCGCATCCAAGCGCCGGCCGCTCGGCACCGTGCTGCGCTCGTGCATGAGCCTGGCGCACAGCCTGGACCGCATGTCGGTCGCCGTCGGCGTCGAGACGCGCCAGGACTGGGATTTCCTGCAGGGGCTCGGCTGTACCTATGCGCAGGGCTATCACATCGCCAATCCGATGGAAGCGAAAGCGTTCCCGGGGTGGCTCGAAGACTGGCAGCACTTCTTCTAAGGTCGCGCCCGACAAAACGCACATGGCGGCGTTGCACCGTCTCGCCGTACTCACGTACTGTCTTCGACGGTGCGCCTTGCCCTGTACGTTTTGTCAGACGCTCCGGTGGGCATGATAGGATGACCACATGGACCGACGAAGCGACTACAAAACCGCGCTGCTGATCGACGCAGCCACCCACACCCCCGCATCTGGCAAGCGCGCCTCGCCGGCGCGCGAACTCGCCGGCATGGGCGTGCCCTTCGAAGTCGCCAAACGCGTGCTGACGAAGCCGGCCGAACGGCGCCACCCGCTCCCGACGGCGGCGGAACTGGCAGCCGCCTCGCGCGGCGCGGACTTCCTGGAGTAAGCCATGACGATCGAGTTGCGCTGCCGGTGCGGCAAGCTGCAGGGCGAGGTGGATGCCGCGGGCGTGGCCGCGCGCGCGGTCTGCTATTGCAAGGACTGCCAGGCCTTTGCCCGCTTCCTGGAGCGCGAAGGCGGCAAAGCCGACGTGCTCGACGCTGCGGGCGGCACCGAGGTAGCGGCCACGCTGCCGGGCGCGGTACGCTTCACGAGCGGGCTCGAGCACCTGGGCTGCATGTCGCTCAGCCCGCGCGGGCTGTACCGCTGGTATGCGACCTGCTGCCGCACGCCGATCGGCAACACCCCGCGCGACCGGAAAACCCCGTATGTCGGCCTGGTGCGCGCCTGCCTCGACGCGCCGCCCGAAACCCTGGACCGCCAGCTCGGGCGTTCCCGCATCGTCGTCGAGACCGGCTCGGCGCTTGCACCTGTCAAGCCGACGCCGGTGCGCACCGCCTGGGCGGTAGTCAAGATCGGCACGAGCATCCTGCGCGCCCGCATTGGGGGCGGCTACCGCAACAATCCCTTCTTCCTGTCCGATGGCAGCGCACCGCTGCGCCAGCCAAGGGTGCTCACCCTGGACGAGCGTGCCGCGCTGACGCGCTGAGCCTGCCAGGAACGTCTTCGGAGACCACCAAGCCCGGCCATGTGCAGGGCTTTTGCGTTAGCGTTGCCATTAAATTGCTATGTAGTAGCAATTCCATCTTCTATTGCGAGCCTATATGGTGCTATCCTCCGGAGTGTAGATGTTCCAATAACAGGAAAAACTTATTTCTGGAGAGTAGAGCATGGCGTCGCTGGGTCCCCGTTATCTGGTAGTCCTCGTCGCCGGGCTGTGCGCCACGGCATTTGCACAGGAGCCTGTTCCTGCCGACCCGATCGCCAGGGTGGAAGTCAAGGGGACGGCAGCGAGCTACGATCCGCGCCGCGACGACACGGCGACCAGGATCGTCATTGGCCGCGAGGAAATCGCGCGCTACGGCGACGCCAGCGTGCTCGACGTATTCAAGCGCATCCCCGGCGTCACGGTAACCACCGGTTCGGGACGCAGCTTGCAAGTGCAGATACGCGGGCTCGGCGCGGGCTACACCCAGGTGCTGGTGAACGGCGAGCGCATGTCGCCGGGTTTTGCGATCGACACCCTGTCGCCCGAGCAGGTCGAACGCATCGAAGTGCTGCGCTCCGCCACGGCGGAGATGTCGACCCAATCGGTCGCGGGCACCATCAACATCGTGCTGCGCAAGGCCGCGCGCAAGCGCGAACGCGAAGTCAAACTCGGTTACCTCCATTCGAGCGACTTCCACGGGCCGACGCTGAACCTGCAGCTGGGGGAGAGCGGCGAGCGGTCGTCGTACTCGGTGTCTGCCACCGGCAGCCACGAGAACTTCGAACGCGAGGCCCTGGGTTTCGAAGAGAACACCGCGCCCGGCGGCATGGTCGACCTGCGGCGCGCGACGGTCGTGCCCGAGCGCGGGTACACCAGCAAGATCAACCTCGGTCCGCGCTTTAACTGGAAGCTGGAAAACGGCGACACGTTGTCATGGGAAAATCTCGTGAACGCCGTCCGGTTCCGCAACCGCGCGCATCCGCAGGTGACGACCTTCGTCGGGAATCCGCCACCGGTGCCCGACCTGCACACCAGGGCCGAGGGCGAGAACACGCTGCTGAAATCGGACCTGCGCTGGACCCACACCTTGGCCTCCGGCGCGAAACTGGAAACGAAGCTCGGCCTTGAGAACACGGCTCGGCGTGATTTTCACCCGCGCTCGGGCGTCGACAGCAGGGGACGCCCGGCCACCGACGGCAGCGTGTTCGCCGAGGTGCGCTGGAAGGGTGTCAGCAGCACCGGCAAATACACGCGCGCTTTTGAAGGCGGCCATGTGCTGGCGCTGGGCTGGGATGCCGGCGGCAACGAGAGCGACGAGCTGCGCGCCGAGCGCGACACGGTCCGCCCGCTGCCTCCCGGGCAACTGCCTGACGAGACCTTCACGGCAAAGGTGGCACGCTTCGCCGTCTACGCCCAGGATGAGTGGGAAGTGACGCCGCAATGGTCGGTGTACCTCGGCGCGCGCTGGGAAGGCATCCGCACGCGGGTCGCCGGGAACACGGTCGAGGACACGCGTGTGCGCTCGAGCGTCCTGAGCCCGGTCTTCCAGACCCTGTACAAGCTCCCGGGCGGCAAGGGCGACCAGTTGCGCCTGGCCGTCAGCCGCACCTACAAGGCGCC
The DNA here is from genome assembly GCF_042655085.1 of Massilia niabensis. Classification (NCBI taxonomy): domain Bacteria; kingdom Pseudomonadati; phylum Pseudomonadota; class Betaproteobacteria; order Burkholderiales; family Oxalobacteraceae; genus Massilia; species Massilia niabensis. Next base: position 222,550 of record NZ_JBHSMU010000014.1, read on the forward strand.
GGGACTCGAAAGCCTGGTGCCGCGCCGCCAGGCTTGGGAGAACAACAGCGCCACCGAGGCCGACTACCAGGGCAATCCCGCGCTCGAGCCGGAGCTGGCCTGGGGCATCGACGCCGGCTGGGAGCACTACTGGGCGGAAGGGGCGATGGTCTCGGCGAGCACCTCGCTGCGTCGCATCGACAACTACACCAGCAACCGCGTGTACTTCGATGGCCTGCGCTGGATCTTCACGCCGTCCAACGAGGACCGTGCCACCCTGCGCAGCCTCGAGCTGGAAGCGAAATTCCCGCTCAAGGCCCTCATGAAAGCTGCGCCCGAGATCGACCTGCGCGCCAATGTCAGCCGCAACTGGTCGCGCGTTGCGTCCGTGCCCGGGCCGGACAACCGCATGGAGCAGCAAACGCCACTCTCCGCGAACCTCGGGGTTGACTACAAGGCGGGTGCGCTGACGGCCGGCGGCAACCTGGTGCATCGCAGTGGCGGTTTTGTCCGCGTCGCCGCCAACCGGGGCTATTACTCGCCTGCGCACACCGACCTGGAAACCTACGCGGTATGGAAATTCAATCCGAAAGTCCAGCTGCGGGTTGCCGCGTCCAACCTGCTCAACGAGGACAATGCCTTCGAGATCAGCTACACCGACCCGCTACGCGGAACGGAGAAACGCGGCTGGACCTACCCGGAAGGCGTCAAGCTGCGCACAACGCTGGAGATGAAGTTCTGAACGTTGCCTGAGCAGCAGGATTAAAGTTCGATCACGAGCTCGGGGCGAAAGCCGTCCTGTTCGCCCTTGCTCAGGTAGCCCAGCGGATTGGCCACGACCCGGCACGACCAGGGCCGCCCGTCCTGCACGCCCGTGACCGTGTAGTCGTTGCAGCAGTGCAGGTGGCCGTGCATCCAGACCTCGGCCAGGGGGAACAGCTCGTCGAGCGCATTGCAAAAGCCCGCGGTACCGGGCGTGATCCCGTAGCGCGGATCGGCGCTGCGCAGGCTGGGGGCGAAATGGGTGACCGCGACCGTGGGGCCGTCGAAGGGCAGGGCCAGCGCGCCGCGCAGCCATTGCTGGCAGTCGAGCGACATGGCGCGCCAGCCGTCGGCGAGCACCGGCTCGCCGTCACGCAGGGTCGTGTTCTTGCCGAGGTAATAGTTGGCCGCGCGGATCGCCTTCTGGTGCAGCTGCTGCTGTTTGTCCGGGGCGTGGCCGGCGGCGAGGGCATCGAAATCGGCCCACAGGGTCGTGCCGACGAAGCGCACGCCGTCGACGGCCAGGCTCTCGCGATCGAGCCAGGTGATGCCAAGGCGCTCGCAGGTGGCGCGCAGGCGGGCGTGCGCGGCGTCGAATTCGAGTCCGTCGTACTCGTGGTTCCCCGGCACGTAGAGCACCCGCGCATCGGTCACGCCCAGGGCGGGAGCGAAGCGCTCGAGACCGAAGTCCGTGCCGCCCAGGCGCGAGCCTTCCTGGTAGGAGCCGATGTCGCCGGCCAGCACGATCACGTCGATGCCGGGCGCGATCCGTGGCTGGAAGGCCGGATAACGTTCGAGGTGGAGGTCGGAGAACAGCTGGATGCGCATGGTCCCGGCAGTATAGCTGCTGGCGGCACGGAGCGGCAGGCTGGCCCGTGCGGCGCGCAGATGTCGCGCAATTGTCCCCGGTTGTCCCGCGATTGTCCCGGGAACGCGCGGGCATCGTCGACCGTGCGTGCGCATGCGCACAGAGGCAGGCGATGCCGGGGTCTAGGGTGGGCGCTCTATTTCAGGGAGGGGTGCCATGAGCGAGGAATCACGGAAACTACGGATCGAGAAGCCCGGCATGCCGGCCGGCGGCTGGGGTTCGGTGGGCGAGGTGGCGCACATCCTGCTCGACCAGCGGACGGTCGTGAAGGACAGCGCTCTGCTCCTCAAGCAGAACAAAACCGACGGCTTTGCCTGCGTCAGCTGCGCCTGGGCGAAGCCCGCCAACCCGCACCCCTTGGAATTCTGCGAAAGCGGCGCCAAGGCGACCGCCTGGGAAACGACGAGCAAGGCGATCGGCGCCGACTTCTTCGAGCGCCACACCGTGACGGAGCTCGAGTCCTGGAGCGACCATGCGCTGGAAGACCAGGGGCGGCTGACGGTACCGCTACGCTGGGATGCGGCCAGCGACACGTACCGCCCGCTGTCCTGGGAGACCGCGTTCGCCGAGATCGGCGCCGCGCTGCGCGCGGCCGAGCGCGAGCAGGTCGTGTTCTACAGTTCGGGCCGGGCTTCGCTCGAAACCTCCTACATGTATGGGCTGCTGGCCCGCATGTACGGCAACAACAACCTGCCCGACAGTTCGAACATGTGCCACGAGAGCACCTCGGTGGCGCTGCAAAAGACCATCGGCGACGGCGTCGGCACGGTGGTGCTGGATGACTTCGCCCAGACCGACTGCATCTTCTTCTTCGGCCAGAACGTGGGCGTGAACAGCCCGCGCATGCTGCACCAGCTGCAGGAGGCGCGCCGGCGCGGGGTGCCGATCATCACCTTCAATCCCCTGCGCGAGCGCGGCCTGGTGAGCTTCACCAATCCCCAGTCCCCGCTCGAGATGCTGACGAAACAGGAAACGCCGATCAGCACCCAGTACCTCCAGCTCATGCCGGGCGGCGATACGGCCGCCATCATGGGCCTGTGCAAGGCGATCTTCGACCTCGACGATGCCGCATTGGCCGGCGGCGCCGCGCGCGTGCTCGACACCGCCTTCATCGCCGCCCACACCGACGGCTTCGAGGCATTCGAGGCCGCCGTGCGCGCCTGCCCCTGGACCGACATCGAGCGCGAGTCCGGGCTGGCCCGGGCGGCGCTGGAACGGGCGGCAGGCGTGTACGCGCGCGCCGAGGCGGTCCTGGGCGTCTACGGCATGGGCCTGACCCAGCACCGCAACGGCGTGCAGAACGTGGCCATGGTCGTCAACCTGCTGCTCCTGCGCGGGAACATCGGCAAGCCCGGCGCCGGTGTCTGCCCGGTGCGCGGTCACTCGAACGTGCAGGGCCAGCGCACGGTCGGCATCACCGAGAAGCCGGAACTGGCGCCGCTCGACAAGCTCAAGGAGCAATACGCTTTCGAGCCGCCGAGGGCGACCGGCATGAATACCGTCGAGGCGTGCGAAGCGATCCTGGCGCGCAAGGTGCCCGCCTTTGTCGCGCTGGGCGGGAATTTCCTGCGCGCGGTGCCCGAGACGGTGCTGATGGAGGCGGCCTGGCGCGAACTGCCGCTCACGGTGCAGGTGTCGACCAAACTGAACCGCAACCACGTCATCCACGGCAAGGCCTCCTACATCCTGCCTTGCCTGGGCCGGATCGAGATCGACCGCCAGCGCGGCGGGGAACAGGCGGTGACGGTCGAGGACAGCACGGCCTGCATCCACGGTTCGCGCGGCATGGCCGAACCGGCGTCGCCGGCGCTGCTGTCGGAGCCGGCGATCGTGGCCGGCATCGCCAGGGCGACGCTGGATGCGAATCCCCGGGTCGACTGGGATGCCTGGGTCGCCGATTACGGCCGGATCCGCGACGCCATCGCCGAAACCTATCCCGACATCTTCCACGACTTCAATGCGCGCATGTGGACGCCCGGCGGCTTCCGCAAGCCGGTGGGCGCGGCCCGCCGCGAATGGAAGACCGAGAGCGGCAAGGCCGGCTTCACGGTGCCGGAAGGCCTGCCGGGCAACCCCGACCTGGAGCACGATGCGGGCGATGCCGACGATTCAGCCACCCTGCGCCTGTTCACGGTGCGCAGCGACGGCCAGTTCAACACCACGGTCTACAGCCATGACGACCGCTTCCGCGGGGTGTACGGCAGCCGCATGGTGCTGTTCATGAGCCGGGCGGACATGGCGCGGCGGGCCCTGGCGCAGGGTGACCTGGTCAACCTGCGCTGCCCCTCGAACGACGGCGTCGAGCGCCGCGTCGAGGGCCTGGCGGTGGTGCCCTACGATATTCCGGAAGGGGCGGTGGCCGGCTACTTCCCCGAATGTAATCCGCTGATCCCGCTCTGGCACCACGCCAGGGAGAGCAAGGTGCCGGCGGCCAAGGCGATCGACGTGCTGGTCGAGCGCAGCGGGAGCGCGCCATGAACGCGGCGGAGGCTTTTCTCGGCGCCGCGCCCGAGGCCACGCAGCGCCTGGCTGCCAGTCGCTGGGAAGCGGGCAGAATGTGCGAAGGCAGCGAGCTGGTGGCCGAGGAAGTGCCGGTGGCGCTGGCCTACAACGGCATCACCCATGCCGTGATGCTGGCTTCGCCGCTCGATTTGGAAGACTTCGCGCTCGGTTTTACCTTGAGCGAGCGCATCGTGCGCCAGCGGCGCGACGTCTACGACATCGAGGTCGAAGAGACCGCGCGCGGTATCGTCGTCTCGCTGCGGATTGCCGCCGGCGCCATGGCGCGCATGAAGGGCGCGCGGGCTGCCCGTACCGGCAAGACGGGCTGCGGCCTGTGCGGCGTCGAGAGCCTGGAATATTTCGAGCGCGAAGCCTGCCTGCCGGAGGCGCCCCCGGCCCCCGCGGCGCGGTTCGACCCGGCCGCGCTGCACCGGGCGATGGCGGCCATGGCGGCGCGCCAGCAGCTGCACCATGCGACCGGCGCCGTGCATGCGGCGGCCTGGGCCGATCCCGAAGGCCGCCTGGACTGCGTGCGCGAAGACGTCGGCCGCCACAATGCGCTCGACAAGCTGGTCGGCTCGCTGGCACGCGCCGGCGCCGAGCCTCCGCCCGGGTTTGCGGTCGTGACCAGCCGGGCCAGCTTCGAGATGGTGCAAAAGGCAGCGCGCGCCGGCTTCGGCATGCTGGCGGCGATCTCGGCGCCGACGGCACTGGCGGTGCGCATGGCCGAGGAAGCCGGGCTGACCCTGGCCGGCTTCGTGCGCGGCGGCAGGCATGTGGTCTACAGCCATCCGGAGCGCATGCTGGCTTGAGCTGCCGCTACTCTTCGTCCCCAAGTCTGTCGAAGCAATCGAGCGCCGCCTCGGTCAAGCCGTCGGTGACGACGGGGGCGTCGGGCTGGAATACGGCGCCGTCGACCAGCTGGCGCAGCTTGGCCAGGCGGTCACCCAGCGCCAGCGCCTGCGCCAGCGCGCTGCTGCCGCTGTTGCTATTCGCGCCGCTGCCGCCAGCCGCCGCGATGGCCTGCGTAACCGGATCGGGAAACTCCCACAGCGCGGCAATGCGCGCCGACAGGACGCGTGCCCCGTTGAACAGCGCGGCAATGAAGGCATCCGAGTGCGGCAGCGTTTCTCCCGGGCAGACCTGGTCGATCAGGCGGAACGCGACCACGAGGCCGATGTTTTCCATCAGGCCGGCCAGGTAGGCCTCGAACGGGTTGGCGCGCATGGAGGGAGCGAGGCGGCTGGCGGCGAGCGCGCAGGTTTCGGACTGGCGCCAGATGGCCGGCGCCACGCGCCGCGCATGGCGTCCGCTCCCCATGCCGATGATCGGCCGGAACGCGACCCGGGCCAGCAGCATGCGCATGCCGTTTTGCCCGAGCAGCATGATGGCCGCCTCGATGCTGCTGACCGGGGGGCCGGCATGGTAACGGGGCAGATACGCGGGCCGGTTCGCTTCGCGGAAGACCTCGGCCACCAGTACCAGGTCCTGCGACAGCTGGCGCGACAGTTCGGCGGCGTTCATGCTGTCGTCGCGCAGGCTGCGCATCAGCTGCGGGATGATCTCGGGCATGCGCGGCACCAGCGCGGCGCCGGCCAGCGGCGCCTCGGCCAGGCGCGCCAGCTCGTCCAGGACGCGCTGTTCGCGGTCCGGCACGGCATACGGAGGCAATGCGGCCGCGAGCCAGCGGTACCAGGTCGCGTCGATCTCGGCGGCGCTCGAGCGCTGATCGGCGTGCGCCGGCACGGGCGATGCGCTAGCGACGGCGCTGCGCTTGTCCGCATTCTCGCCGCCTAACAGTTTGTCCAGCCACCCCATGTTGCCGCTGCCCGTCAAAGTCAAGGCTGCGATTCTACATGATGGAGGGTGGCGGACGACAGCGTGCCGGCGGTGTTACTGGGTCCAGTAATCCACGACCAGCGAGCGTTCGAGGCAGGCGCCGAGCGTGGCGACGAAGGCCTGGTGCGCCGCGTGGACCAGGTAGCCGTCGCGCGCCTCGGCGGTGGCGAAGCTCAGTGTGAAGCAGTGGGTGAAGCCGTCGTTCAGGCCTTCCGGGCTGACGTTGGTGCCCCATTCATAGGCCTCGATGCCGGGAACGGCGTCTTTCAGTGTGCCGAAGTCGCCGACGACACGGTCGACCTGCTCGGCGCTGGCGCTGGCCTTGAAGGAAAACAGGACGACGTGGCGCAGTAGGGATGAGGGGTTGGCGGCTGGGTTGGCAGCTAAGTTGGCAGACATGGCGTTCGACAGGAATGGAGGGATGCGCCATCTTACCGCGTTGCCGCCGGCTGCTGCGCCGGCGTCAGAAGCGGTGCTGGATGCCCACCAGGACACTACGCTGGCTGTCGCCGGAGCCGGCTTCGTCGCGCGACAGGCTGACCCGCCTATCCTGTCCGGCCCGTGCGTAGGCGGCCACCAGATACAGGTCGGTGCGGCGCGACAGCGCATGGCGCACACGCGCCACTACCATGGCCGGGTCGGCGTCGGCGTCGCTCGTTCCTTCCTGCACCTCCTGGTAGTAGAGCGCGCCGGTCAGCGTGGTGGCGGGCGTGGCCTGGTAGTTGGCGCCTGCCCAGTACAGCCTGGCGCGCTCAGAGGGCAGGCCGGGCTGCGCGCCGCTGCGCCGGTAGTCGCGCACGGCAGCCTGCAGCTTCCACGGGCCGCGCCCGAACATCGCGCCGAGGTGCCAGGTGGTGGTCGCGGTGCGCTCGCCGGTGCCGGCCGGCGCATTGGCGTTGATCCGCTCGGCAGCAGCGACAAAGGCAAGCGGCCCGCGTGCATAGTTGACGGCTGCCGCCGCTTTCGCGCCGTCGGCGCTCGCCGATCCCTCGCCGGCGCCGAGGCTCGCTCCATAGCTCAGGCTGCCCGACTTGCCGGCGTATTTGAGCATGTTGTCGAAGGCTAGCGTCATGCCGTATTTGTTGCTGCCGCTGCCGTTGCCGGTGGGCGCCCACGAGTAGAAGGGGGCATAGCCCATCGGGTCATAGGGCAGCAGGAAATCATAGACGGTGGTGAAGGCGCGGCCGGCGAGCAGGCTGCCGAAACGGCCTTCGAGGCCGACGGTGGCCTGGCGCTTGAACAGGGGCGTGTCAGCGACGCCGGTGTCGGCTGCGATCCCCATTTCGAGCTGGTACACCGCCTTCAGGCCGCCGCCCAGTGCCTCGCTGCCGGCAAAGCCGAGTCGCGAGCTGTTCATGCCCCCGGAACCGATGCGCAGGGCGTTGCCGCCGTCGGGGTTGACGTGCGTGGTGTGGCCAAGGTGCAGGTCGACCAGGCCGTAGACGAGGGGCCCGTGCTGCGCCCATGCAGCAGGGGAGGACAGGAGGAGGATGCAGCAGGTCAGCCGCAGGGAGACGGTTTTCATGATGGGGTTCCGAAATGGTGTGGCGTCAGGACGAACACATCCGCACCAGGCGGGCGCCTGGCGCAGTCCAGAGACGAGAAAGCGAAGGAGGAGGTCAGGCGGCGCGGCGCGCCGCCACCCGGTCAGCGGTCGACCATTTTCCCGGGCACGAAGGCGAGCATGCAGGCGCCGACGGCCAGGGCGCCGGCAGTGAGCCAGAGGCCGGCGCCCTGCTTGCCGGTGAAGTCGTTCAGCCAGCCGACCATCGACGGCGAGAAGAAGCCGGCAAGGTTGGCGATGCAGTTGATGGTGGCGATACCCGCCGCCGCCGACATGCCGCTCAGGAAAGCCGTCGGCAGCGCCCAGAACTGGGCCGTGCCGCAGATGGCGCCGGCCGCCGCCGCGCTGAGCAGCACCAGCGCGCTGGTCACGCCGTCGGTGAAGGGCAGGGCGAACAGCGCCGCCGCGGCAACCAGCATCGGCACGCCGCAATGCAGGCGCCGAGCCAGGGTGCGGTCCGAGCTGCGGCCGACGAACGGCAGGCAGAGCAGGGCGACGGTATAGGGGATGGCCGCCAGCAGGCCGACCATGCCAACGCCAGTCACACCGGCATTCCTGACGATGGCGGGCAGCCAGAAGGTGATGCCGTACTGGCCCATCACGATGCAGAAATACACGCCGGTCAGCAGCCACAGGCGCCGGTCCGAGAAGAAGGCGCCGACCGAATGGTGCGCGACCTTCTCGCCTTCTTCGGCGGCGATGTTGCGTTTGAGAAGCGCCTTTTCTTCCGGCGTCAGCCATTTGGCATCGTCGATGCTGTCGTCCAGGTAGAACAGGATCGCGATGCCGAGCAGGAGCGAGGGCAAGGCTTCCAGCGTGAACAGCCATTGCCACCCCGTCAGGCCGCGCAGGCCAGCGAACGACTCCATGATCCAGCCCGACAGGGGGGCGCCGACGATGCTTGCCAGCGGGATCGCCATGAAGAAGATCGCCATCACCTTGGCGCGGCGCGCCGACGGGAACCAGTAGGTGATGTAGAGGATGACGCCCGGCGCGAAACCGGCCTCGGCCACGCCGAGCAGGAAGCGCAGGATATAGAAGGTGGTAGGGGTCTCGACGATGCTGAAGCTGGCCGAGATGATCGCCCAGGTGATCATGATCCGGGCCAGCCAGCGGCGCGCGCCAAAACGGTGCAGGATCATGTTGCTCGGAACTTCGAACAGGAAGTAGCCGAGGAAGAAGACGCCGGCGCCGAGGCCATAGACCGTGTCGCTCCAGCCCAGGTCGCTGAGCATCTGCAGTTTGGCGAAGCCGACGTTGACCCGGTCCAGGTAGGCGCCGAGATAGCACAGCATCAGGAAGGGGACGAGCCGGCGCACGACCTTGCCATAGGCGCGCGATTCGAGATCCTGGGCTGCGGACGGGATGCCGGCGGCGCCCGCCGGGGAAATGACGGTATGCGATTTCATGTGTGTCTCCATTATTATCGTTCCGGTGCCGTTTGTCGGCACTCTCCAGCCATGGGCAGGCCGGAGGTCTTCGCCTCCTGGCACTGCCCTTCGGTGCGTTCGTCCTGGGCGAGTACTCAGCGAAGCCAGGACTTGATGCTGGCCGCCATCGCCTCGGTCGAGATGCCGTAGCGGTCGTGCAGCGTCGGCAGCGCACCCGCATCGAGGAAGGCGTCCGGCAGGGCGATCTGGCGGAAGGGCGGGGCCACGCCTGCGCGTAGCAGGGCCACCGCCACCGCTTCACCCAGGCCGCCGACGACCGAATGGTTTTCGGCGACGACCACCAGGCGTCCAGGTTTCGAGGCTTCGCGCACGATGGTTTCCGCGTCGAGCGGCTTGATGGTCGGCGTGTGCAGTACCGCGACACCGATATTATCCGCGCGCAGGCTTTCCGCCACTTCGAGCGAGCGCATCGTCATGATGCCGCTCGAAATGACCAGCACCTCGCGCCCGTCACGCAGCAGCTTGGCTTTGCCGAGCTCGAACTGGTAATCGTACTCGTCCAGCACCAGCGGTACCTTGCCGCGCAGGAGGCGCATGTAGACGGGGCCCTTGTGTGCGGCGATGGCGACGGTGGCCTGCTCGGTGTCGAGCGCGTCGCACGGGTCGACGATGGTCAGCCCCGGCACGCCGCGGAAAATGGCGATGTCCTCGGTCGCCTGGTGGCTGGGACCGTAGCCGGTCGTCAGTCCCGGCAGCGCGCAGCAGATCTTTACGTTCAGGTCTTCTTCCGCGATCACCTGGTGGATGAAGTCATAGGCGCGGCGCGATGCGAACACGGCGTAGGTCGTGACGAAGGGCGTGAAGCCTTCCTTGGCCATGCCGCCGGCCGCGCCCATCAGCAGTTGCTCGGCCATGCCCATCTGGAAAAAGCGTTCCGGGTATTCCTTGGCGAACAGGTGCAGGTCCGTGTATTTCGCCAGGTCGGCGCTCATGCCGACGATGTCGGGCCGCCCGGCGGCCAGTTGCACGAGGGCGTTGCCGAACGGTGCGCTGCGGGTGCGCTGGCCTTCGCTGGCGATCGAGGCGATCATCGCCGAGGTGGTCAGGCGGGGTTTGGTGGCGGTGGCGCTCATTGGGTGTCTCCTGCGTGTTGGGTGTCTCCTGTGTGCTCGGCGTCGAGGATCGCGATGGCTTGCTGCCATTCGTCGGCTTCGACCCGGATGAAGTGGTTCTTGTCGCGCTCCTCGAGGAAGGGCACGCCGCTGCCCATCAGGGTGTCGCACAGGATCACGCGCGGCTGCGGCAGCGGATGGCTGCGTGCGGCGTCGAAGGCGGCGAGCACGGCCTCGATGTCGTTGCCGTCCACGCGCTGGACGTACCAGCCGAAAGCGATCCACTTGTCGGCCAGCGGCTCGAAGCCGAGTACCTTGCCGGATGGCCCGTCGGCCTGCTGGTTGTTGACGTCGACCAGGGTGATCAGGTTGCCGAGCTGATGGTGGGCGGCGGACATGGCCGCTTCCCAGGTCGCGCCTTCGTCGAGTTCGCCGTCCGACATCGAGTTGTAGACGAAGGCCGGATTCTTCTTCTGGCGCAGGCCGAGCGCCATGCCGACGGCAATCGTCAGGCCCTGGCCGAGCGAGCCGCCCGACATTTCCATTCCCGGCGTATAGGTCGCCATGCCCGACATCGGCAGGCGGCTGTCGTCGCTGCCGTAGGTGTCGAGTTCGGCTTCCGGGATGACGCCCGCTTCCAGCAGGGCGGCGTAGAGGGCGATCGCATAATGGCCGTGCGAGAGCAGGAAGCGGTCGCGGCCTTCCCATTCCGGCTCGTCAGGCCGATAATTCAGCGCATGCCGGTAAGCAACTGCGAGGATGTCGGCCATGCCGAGGGCCTGGCCGACATAGCCCTGGCCCTGGACTTCGCCCATGCGCAGGGCGTAGCGGCGGATGCGGTAGGCCGCGCCGCGCAGGGCGGCCATGCGTCGCTGGTGATCTGATTCGTGTTCCATGTGTGTCTCCAGTAGTTGATCGCAGCGATCGGATCGCCGTCTTGTGCAGCGCTTGATGGAGACCAGTGTATAAATGCACCCATGAACCGTATAGCGAGTATTTCTTACCAATAGATGAAACCAGTTCAGCGATACCGCGCCCTGCGCAAGGCCTCCCTCAAGGGACTGCAGGCATTCGAGGCGGCCTACATGCACCGTTCGTTCGCCAGCGCCGCGCAGGAGCTGTCGATCACCGCGTCGGCGGTCAGCCATTCGATCCAGACCCTGGAAGAGGCGCTCGGCACGCTGCTGTTCGAACGCGCCCGACGTGGCGTGGTGCCAACCGAGGCCGGCGCCCGGCTGTTCGAGGTGATCCGGCGCTCGTTCGGCGAGATCGACGACGAACTGCGCACGATCCTCGACCGCAGCGACAGGCAGCAGGTGGTGACGATCCAGTGCGCGCCGAGTTTCGCCGCGATCTGGCTGATGCCGCGCCTCCCGGCCTTCCTGCGCGCCCATCCGGAAATCGACGTACGGCTGTGGGCGGTCCACCAGGCGCCCGATTTTTCGCACAGCGGGGTCGATGTGGCGGTGACCTATGGCCGCCCGCCGGCGTCGGCCGGCGTGCACGTGGAGCCGATCTCCGCGCATGAGCGCTACCTGCCCGTGTGCAGTCCCACGCTGGTCGACGGCTGGACGCTACCGCTGCCGCCGGGCGACATCGAAAACTTCTACCTGATCCAGAACGATGTCTCGCTGACTTCGTGGGACGAGTGGATCGCGTGCTTCGCGCCCGGCTGCGGCAACCCGGTGCGCGGGCTGCGGCTCGACCGCGCGTTCATGACCCTGAGCGCGGCGGAAAACGGGCTGGGGATGTGCATCGAAAGCAGCGTGCTGGTGCAGGAATACCTGCGCGAGGGGAAGCTGGTGTGCCCGTTCGGGGAACTGGCGATCGAGGCGACCGCGCACTACCTGGCAGTGCCGAAGAGCCGCGAAGGCTTGCAGGCGGTGCGCACGGTGCTGGACTGGATCCGCGGCCTGGTGGGCGCGGGCGCGCAGGGCGCCGGCGCTGGAGCGTGAAGCGGCCGGCAGGGTGCCGGCCGCCCGTTCGATCAGTGAATCAGCATGCCGCCGTTGACGTCGAGGGTGATGCCGGTGCAGTAGGCGGACAGCTCGCTGGCCAGGAAGACGACCGCGCCCCCGATGTCGGCGGCGCGCCCGAGGCGTGCCAGCGGGATTTCCCGTGCGATTTCGACCTTGCGTTCCTCCGTCAGCTTGCCCTTGATGATGTCGGTCGCGATCAGTCCAGGTGTAATCGCGTTGACGCGGATGCCGTCGGGCCCGAATTCGCGCGCCATGGCCTTTGTCAGCCCGAGCACGCCGGCCTTGGCGGCCGAATAGTGCGGACCGCCGAGGATGCCGCCGCCCCGCTGCGCCGACACCGACGAGGTGTTGACGATGCTGCCCCCACCCTGGCGCTGCATGGCCGGCAGCACCGCCTGCGACATCAGCAGCGTGCCGCGCAGGCTCACATCGAGCACGGCATCGTAGTCGGCGTCCGTGATGTCGAGCGTCTTTTTGGCCTGCGTGATGCCGGCATTGTTGAACAGGATGTCGATGCGCCCGTAGCGCGCCAGCGCGGCCTCGGCCGCTGATTCGCATTCGTCACGCCTGGTCACGTCGGCGACCACGCCGAGATGTTGCGGCCCGAGCTCGGCTGCCGCCGCAGCCGGGTTGGCCGCCGCCAGGTCGAGGATCACGACCTGGGCGCCGTGCGCCGCCAGCATGCGGGCAGTGGCAAACCCCAGGCCATTGATGCCGGCGCCGCCGGTCACGATTGCCACGCGATCTTTGAGTAACATGTTTGTCTCCATGGAAGTGTGATTGTCTTCGCATGGTGGCGTGGGGCCGGCGCGCGGGCAAACGAGGAAATCTCAGGCCGGGGCGAAATCAATTCATGCCAGGCACGCGCTGCCGGATGCGCATCACCGCTAGAATGCATTTTTAGAAACGAACGAAAGATCCACAATGAAAAAGACCGGCCTGGCAAAGAGCGACGCCAAGAAACTGATGAACCAGATGGGCGCGCGTGGCGGCGCGATCGGGGGCGGCGAGGCGCCCGCGCCGGACAAGCGCGAGCAGCGCGAACGCGACCGCGCGGCAGGGCTGGTGCCATTCGCGGTCAAGCTCAATGGCGACCTGGTGAAGGAACTGCAAAGCCGCGCCGCCGACGAAGGACGCGACATGAACGAGCTGGTGGCCGAGCTGCTCAAGAAGGGCATGGCCGGCTGACGAGCCTGTGCAAGCCGGCTGCAAGCCGGCCGCGTGCCCTTCGAACTTGTCAGTACTCGCGCCGGTCCGGCTTGATTTCCTGCAGGATCGTCGTTGCGATCTCCTCGATCGACTTGGTGGTCGAGGACAGCCAGCGAATCCCTTCGCGCTTCATCATCACTTCCGCTTCGTTCACCTCATAGCGGCAATTCTCGATCGACGCATACTTGCTACCGGCGCGGCGTTCGTTGCGGATCTCGGCCAGGCGCTCGGGCGTGATCGTCAGCCCGAACAGCTTGTGTTTGAACTGCGGCAACGACGAGGGCAGCTTGCCGCGCTCGAAGTCGTCCGGGATGAGCGGGTAATTGGCGGCCTTGATACCGTACTGCATGGCAAGATACAGGCTGGTTGGCGTCTTGCCCGAGCGCGACACGCCCACCAGGATCACGTCGGCGTCGGCCAGGTTCTTGTGCGACTGGCCGTCGTCGTGGGCCAGCGAGAAGTTGATCGCCTCGATCCGGTTCTTGTATTCCTCGGAGTCGACGATGTTGTGGATGCGCCCGATGGTGTGGGTCGACTTGACGCCCAGTTCCATCTCGAGCGGCGCGACAAACGTCTGGAACAGGTCCATGTGCATGCCGTTGGCCGCGCGGATCACGCCCGACAGGTCGTGCTTGACGAGGGTCGAGAACACGATCGGCCGCTGCTGGTTGTCCGCGTGATACACCTCATTGATGCGCCGCGCCGCGTCGCGCGCCTTGTCGAGCGTGTCGATGAAGGGAATGCGGATCTGGCGAAAGCGCATCTCGAACTGGCTCAGGACCGCGTGGCCGAAGGTCTCGGCGGTGATACCGGTGCCGTCCGACACGAAGAACACGGTGCGCGTGGCGGGGGGGAGAGATGGGCGGCCTTCAACTGTCATAATATTTTTTTAACTATTGCTGTCAGGGTTGCAGTGTTGTGCGATGTGAATTCGCGATACCCGATGTAGAATGCTCGGCAACGATTTGGCATTGTGCTGCACGGCGACCAGAATAACAAGAACGCTCGCCGGCGGCCCGCACTACAGATTTCTATCATCAAGCAAGGGTGTTTTACTATGACTAACCTGTCCAACGCAGCATTGAAGGAACCCGAACAAGCCACCGGCGTCTATGTGGCCGCGTTCGAGAACCTGCGCATGACCGATGTCGAATCGGTCGGCGGCAAGAACGCCTCACTCGGCGAAATGATCAGCCAGCTTGCCGAAGCCGGCGTGCGCGTGCCGACCGGCTTCGCCACCACGGCCGAGGCTTTCCGCGACTTCCTGGGCCACTCGATCGATGGCGGCCCGTCGCTGGCCGACCGCATCGCCACCCGCCTGGAAGGCCTCGACATCGACGACGTGCGCTCGCTCGCCGCCGCCGGCGCCGAAATCCGCCAGTGGATCGTCGAGACCCCGTTCCAGCCGCGCCTGGAAGAGGAAATCCGCAGCTACTACGAGCGCCTCGTCGCTGACTCGACCGCCGAGATGTCGTTCGCCGTGCGCTCGTCGGCCACCGCCGAAGACTTGCCGGACGCTTCGTTCGCGGGCCAGCAGGAGACCTTCCTGAACGTGGTCGGCATCGACAACGTGCTCGAGGCCATGAAGCATGTCTTCGCTTCGCTGTACAACGACCGCGCGATTTCCTACCGCGTGCATAAAGGCTTCACCCACGCCGAAGTGGCGCTGTCGGCCGGCGTGCAGCGCATGGTGCGCTCCGACCTCGGCGCGGCCGGCGTCATGTTCACGATCGACACCGAATCGGGCTTCAAGGACGTGGTCTTCATCACCTCGAGCTACGGCCTGGGCGAAACCGTGGTGCAGGGCGCGGTCAACCCGGACGAGTTCTACGTCCACAAGCCGATGCTCCAGCAGGGCAAGTCGCCCGTCATCCGCCGCAACATCGGCTCGAAACTGATCAAGATGGAATTCACCAGCGAGGCGAAAGCCGGCCGCTCGGTGAAAACCGTCGACGTGCCGATCGAGATGCGCAACCGCTATTCGCTGACCGACGCCGAAGTCGTCGAGCTGGCAAAGTACGCCGTCATCATCGAAAACCACTACGGCCGTCCGATGGACATCGAGTGGGGCAAGGACGGCCGCGACGGCAAGCTCTTCATCCTGCAGGCGCGTCCCGAGACCGTGAAATCGCAGCAGAAGTCGACCGACGCCCAGCAGCGTTTCAGCCTGAAGGGTACCGGCACCATCCTGACCCAGGGCCGCGCGATCGGCCAGAAGATCGGCGCCGGCCCGGTGCGCGTCATCAAGGACCCGTCCGAGATGGAACGCGTGCAGCCGGGCGACGTGCTGGTTGCCGACATGACCGACCCGAACTGGGAGCCGGTCATGAAGCGCGCCTCGGCGATCGTCACCAACCGCGGCGGCCGTACCTGCCATGCGGCCATTATCGCCCGTGAACTGGGCGTGCCGGCCGTCGTCGGCTGCGGCGACGCGACCGAACTGCTGAAAGACGGCACCTTCGTGACCGTGTCGTGTGCCGAAGGCGACGAAGGCAAGATCTACGACGGCCTGCTGGAAACCGAGATCACCGAAGTGTTGCGCGGCGAACTGCCGCCGATCGCCACCAAGATCATGCTCAACGTCGGCAACCCGCAGCTGGCCTTCGACTTCCAGTCGGTGCCGAACAACGGCGTGGGACTGGCGCGTCTGGAATTCATCATCAACAACAACATCGGCGTGCACCCGAAGGCCATCCTCGAGTACCCGAACATCGACGCCGACCTGAAAAAGGCGGTGGAATCGGTGGCGCGCGGCCACGCTTCGCCGAAAGCCTTCTATGTCGACAAGCTGGCCGAAGGGGTGGCAACCATCGCCGCCGCCTTCTGGCCCAAGCCGGTGATCGTGCGCCTGTCCGACTTCAAGTCGAACGAGTACAAGAAGCTGATCGGCGGTTCGCGCTACGAGCCGGACGAGGAAAACCCGATGCTGGGCTTCCGCGGCGCCGCGCGCTACCTGGCCGAGGACTTCGCCGAGTCCTTCGAGATGGAATGCCTGGCCATGAAGCGCGTGCGCGAAGAGATGGGCCTGACCAACGTCGAGCTGATGATCCCGTTCGTGCGCACCCTGGGCCAGGCCGAGAAGGTCATCGACCTGCTGGCGAAATACGGCCTGAAACGCGGCGAGAACGGCCTGCGCGTCATCATGATGTGCGAAGTGCCATCGAACGCGATCCTCGCTGACCGCTTTCTCGAGTTCTTCGACGGCTTCTCGATCGGCTCGAACGACCTGACCCAGCTGACCCTGGGCCTGGACCGCGACTCCGGCATGCCGCTGCTGGCGGCCGACTTCGAGGAGCGCGACCCGGCCGTGAAAGCCATGCTCTCGCTGGCGATCAAGGCCTGCCGCGCGCAGGGCAAGTACATTGGCATCTGCGGCCAGGGGCCGTCGGACAACCCGGACTTCGCCCAGTGGCTGGTGGAAGAGGGCATCGAGTCGATGTCGCTCAATCCGGATTCTGTGATCGAGACCTGGCAGAAGCTGGCGTCGATGAACACGAAGTAATCCGGCGCGCAGTACTTCACTGCCGTCGACCGAACCCTCGCCAACCCTCGCGGTGGCGAGGGTTTTTTTATGGCTCGGGCAAAAAAACGCCAACCGGGCGGTTGGCGTGTGTGCATGCAGGGCTGGGCAAACGCTTAGTTCCAGCCGCCCGCATTCGCACGGTAGTCTTCAGCGGCCTTGCTGCGCGCCTGCGCCTGCATGTGCATGACCTGTTCGGCGCGGCCGTGGGCGGCGCGCATCAGTAGCGTTGCCACTGCGTTCAATACCTGTTTCATATGATCTCCTGAGATTGCCTTGCAGCGTCCGGCAAAAGCCGGTTTCGCGTGGATTGCCGATACTCCCGTTATAGGCTCCTTCGGGCGTTTCGGCCAATTCTCATTGGCAATATCAGGTATCGGACTGATGAATAGGTTTTTTGACAGCTCACTCGACATGGCGGCCCAGCCAGGCGGCGATACCGCCCAGTGAGCGGAAGTCGGCAACGGAGCGGGTGGCGATCTGCGGATGCCGTGCCTGCAGCATGCGCGACAGGCCGGCGCCGGGGCCGAGTTCCAGCGCCACGGTGATGCCGGCCTCCACCAGCGCGTCCATGCAATCCTTCCAGCGGATCGGTTCGGCCAACTGACGCGACAGGTGCTCGATTGCCTTCGCGCCGTGATTGAGGCGCTCGGCGGAGATGCCGGACAGGACGGGCACGGCGGGGTCGGGGATGGCGTGCTGCCGTAAGGCGGCGGCGAACGGGTCCACGGCGCCGCGCATGAATGGCGTGTGCGAGGCGACGGTGACGGGGAGCAGGCCTGCGCGGCCGCCAAGGGCTCCGATGGCGCGTTCGAGGTCGGCGGCCTGGGCGGCAGGTCCGCCGGCGATGAAGCTGTCGTCCCCGGTCTCGATGGCGAGGTGGAAGTCGAGCCGGCGCATCACGCCATCGATGGCGCCGTACGGCAGGGCGGAAATGGCGACCAGCGCCTGCGCCGGTCCTGCCGCGACGCAGTCGTCCATCAGCCCGGCGCGCGCGCGTGCCAGTGCCACCGCGGCCGCCGGCGCCAATCCGCCGGCAACGGCCCAGGCGGTGAGTTCGCCGATGCTGTAGCCGGCCACCAGGGCCGGCGCCGGCAGCACGGCGGCCAGGGCGCGCCAGTTGGCCAGCGTCGCCGCGACCATCAGCGGCTGGGCGAGTCGGTTCGAGAACAGCCGGGCGTCGTCCTCCAGCACCTGCGCAAGCGTTGCGTCGAGCCTTATTGCGGGAAGCAGTGTGTCCAGCAGTTCGCTGGCGCCGGGGCTTGTCCCCGCCAGGTCGAACATGTGCCGGTGCTGCGCGCCCTGGCCGGGGCAGAGGAGTGCCAGCCTGGAACCCATGGTCAGGCGTCGCCCGCCGTCACGGCGTCGACCAGGCAGGCGGCCGCCAGCAGGTCGGCGGCGCCGCCGGGCGAGAGCCGGCGCGCCACGAACAGGCGGTGGCAGCGCTCGGCGCGTTCTTCCCAGCCGGCGGCGCCGGTGCCGCCGCTGGCGAGGAAGGCGCGCGCATGTCGCGACACGGTCGCCGCGCCCGCGGCGCCGCCCCGGTGATACACATTGGTGTCGCCGATATGGGCCATCAGGGCGAACAGGGTGTCGACGCGCGCCCGCCGCTGTCCGCGCCCGGCGGCGAGCGCGCGGCGCAGGGCCGGCAAGGCGACCTCGAACACGGCAGGCAGGCCGCGCGCGGCTTCGTGGCGGGCGCCGCCGACGCCATGGCGGGCCGCCACGCGCCGGCCGTGGGAGCCCGTATTCGGCGTGCGCGCGTGCGCCGCCAGCGCCGCGCCCCAGCGCGCGACCATGGCCGCGCGGATCGCCTGCGCGCTCAAGGCCTCGCCCTGCGCGCGGCAATTGCCGATGGCGGCGCACAGCAGGCCCAGGCCGAAGATGGCGCCGCGGTGCGTGTTGACGCCGCCGGTCGCCGCCAGCATGCGCCGTTCGGCCTCGATGCCGAGCGCCGCCAGGACGCCGAAGGGTGCGCCGCGGCTGCCGGCCAGCGTGATGCGCACGAAGTAGTGGCGCAGCGCGAAGATGCTGCGCATGAAGGTCTCGGCGCTCATGTCGTCGTGGCTGCCGTTGTCCCGCAGCGAGACCAGGCCGGGTTTCGGATACAGGGTCAGCTCGGCGTACAGGCTGCGCAGGGCGAGGCGGCCAATGCGCAGGCAGAAGCCGCGCTCGTCCTCATGCACCGGCGCTGCGGCGGGCAGGCCAGGGGCCGCGCGGGCGCCGGCCATGTCCGCGGGGGCGATCAGGCCGTGCATCTGTCTGTCCTCAAGGCTGCCAGCAGGCTGCCCACGGTCACGAGCTCCGCCCCACGCAGCGATTTGGCGAGCACCCGTGCCGTGGCACCTGGCAGGTGCAGGAGCTCCTTCCACGCCACCGTCCAGCCTTGCGGAAAGACGATCTCCCCGTCCAGCGGTAGCAGGAGCGCGTGGCGCGCCAGCAGGCCCAGTGCGCAGCGGTATGCTTCCAGCGTGCGCGGCGCCAGCAGCAGGTCGATGTCGGAAGCGGCAGTCAGGTAGCCTTGCCCCGTCAGCGCCTGCAACGCGACCGAACCATAGACCCGCACGTCGAGGCGGGCATTGCCGGCTTCATCGAGCAGGGCCGTCAATGGCCCGCGCCATGCTTCGGGGACAGCCGGCAACGCTTGCGCAAGGGGCAGGGCGGGGCAGGTGTCAGCAATATCGGCCATGTGCGCAATGAAGGCGATGCGCGGTTTGGCGCCGTCGCTCGCACTCGGCGGCAGTGCCAGTCCGAGTGGTACATCGCCCGGCGCGAGACCGGGTGGGACCCGGGTGGCGACGGCGGGCCAGCGCGCCCGGCCCCAGCGCATGATGGCAGCACGCGCATCGCCGGCATCGCGTGCGCCGGGCGCCGCCAAGGCGGCAGCACGCTCCCAGCCGGCCTGGCTCAGCCAGACCAGGTTGTGTCGCGCAAGTTCAGGCCGCGCCAACATGGCTGCCTGTGGACACCGCTTCCGCTACCGGATGCGCCAGCTTGCGTCCGCCGCGTTCGAACCCGAGCAGGCGCCGTCGATCGACCTGGTCGTCGCTTGCCAGCGCAGCGGCCAGCAACGGGGCAAAGTCACCCTCCCACAGCGCCTGCAGGCCACCCATGCGCAGGTAATTCTCAGCACCCGGCGCGAAGACCGGGTCGGTTTTCGCGAGTTCGGTCAGCCTTTCCTCGGGCACCTTGGTGATGCGCGCCATTGCCGGCAGGCCCATGACGCGGATCGTGGCGTCGGGCAGGGCGAAGCAGGCGTCGGCCATCAGGCCGCTCGTGATGAAGCCGCCCGACAGGGCCTGGTCGTACACCAGGCCAATCACCTTGTGACCCTGGCGGCGGGCGAAGTCGATGCATTTGCCGAGGTGCGCCATGTAGCTGTTAATGCCCAGCATTTCGTCGCGGTGGCGCAGGCGCTGGCCCTGGGTATCGACCAGGATCAGGATCGGCCGCCCCGGGTTCGCGCGCACGGTCGCCAGTACGGCCGTCGCCTGGGCAAGCGCAATCTCGATACCGATCGGTGCATGCCCGGTGGTGCCGATGACGGCCACCGTCTCGCCGTCCACGGTACCGGTGCCGGACAGTAAATGGTCATGCTCGTGGATGGTGTGCCCTTGCGGGAAAAGCCCTGATGCCACAGTCTGCCAGTCCATCAATGGACTCCTTTGCGATAGGCGTGTGCCAGCCCGGTGAATTCAAAGGCGTCGAGCATCGGGATCGCGGCCGGGTCGGGAATGCCCAGCGCTTTCCAGACGTCCAGGGGTTCGGCGATGCCGCCAAAGTCGCGCAGGCGCGTCGCCAGCATCATGTGTTCGTCCTCGAGCTCGGCGCGCGTCAGCTCGGCCTGCCCCTGGGCCTCGCGAATGACGTCGATCGCCGCCTGGCGAAACGCCTGCACGTCATCGAGCACCAGGCGCTGGCAGTCGCCCAGCAGGTAGCGGTGCTTGCCGCCGGTGGTGCGCCAGACGAGCGCCCGGTCCTTCGAATCGAATTCCTCGACGCCGTTCGCCGTTTCGATGACTTCCGGACCGGACATCGCCAGCCGGCCTTCCTCGGACATGACGATGGCGTTGGCGCAGCGCGCCGCGATGCCCATGCCGCCGAAGCAGCCGTTGGCGCCGCCGATCAGCGCCACCACGGGAATGCCCTGCGAGCGCACTTCGAGGATCGCGCGCATGACTTCCGAGACCGCAATCAGCCCGGCGTTGGCCTCGTGCAGGCGCACGCCGCCCGACTCGAGCAGGAGCAGCACCGCATGCACGCGTTCGCGCACGGCGCGCTCGAGCATGCCGACCAGCTTGGCGCCATGCACTTCGCCGACGGCGCCGCCCATGAAGCCTCCTTCCTGGGCGGCGCCCAGGACGAGCTGGCCATCCAAGAGCGCGCGGCCCACGATGACGCCATCGTCGAAGGACACCGGCGCGTCCAGCTGCGCCAGGTGCGGGCTGACGATGCGCAGCGAGGGCGGCAGGAATTCCTCGAATGAGCCGGGGTCGAACACCTGGGCGATGCGCTCGCGCGCGTTGCACTCCAGATAGCTCATGGCAAGCCTCCCGTCATGGTCTCGGCGGCCTGGTCGAGGCGCAGGCTGACCACGGCGGGAGTGGCGCCCATGTCGTTGATGCAGATGCGGGTGTCCGTCAATTGCCAGCGGTCGTGGAAGTCGGCCATCACGGCCTGCCAGGTAGGCCCGAAACCGTTGGCGGCGGTGCGGATCTCGATTTCGCAGCCCCCGGCCAGGGGCGCCGGCTCGATCAGCACTTCCAGGTTGCCGGAGCTGACCACGCCTACCAGTTGCGGCTGTGCCGCCAGCTGGCGGCGTCCGTTTTCGAAGCGAAAATGCAGGGTTTCCATGCTGATTCCTTAGTACAGCTCCATTACCAGTTGCGAAAGCGCTTCGGCGGCTCGTACAGCCCGCCGGAGGCCCGGACCAGGTCCTTCATGTTCTTTGCGGCGAGCAGGTCGCGCGTGGCGAGGCGCTTGTCGATGCCGAGGTCTTCCGGACGCTGGACGATGCCTCTGTCGCGCAGGTTTTCCACCATGCGCTTGTCGCGCGCCATGCCGACCGGCGTGTAGCCGGCCACGGCGCGGATTGCCTGTTCGCGTTCCTCGCCCGTGCGGCACAGCAGCAGGTTGGCAATGCCTTCCTCGGTCAGGATATGGGTCACGTCGTCGCCGTAGATCATCACCGGCGGGATCGCCATCCCGGCCTGCTCGCCGAGCTTCCAGGCGTCGAGTTCTTCCACGAAGGCCGGCGCCATGTGCTCGCGGAAGGTCTCCACGATCTGCACCACGAGCTTCTGGCCGCGCGGGACGGTATCGCGACCGGTGCGCGCCTGCTGGCCCGCCTTCAGCCAGGCCGGGCTGACGTGGCGCCGTCCGCGCGCGTCGCTGCCCATGTTGGGGGCGCCGCCGAAGCCGGAGATGCGTCCGGTCGTCGCGGTCGAGGAATTGCCCTGCAAGTCGATCTGCAGGGTCGAGCCGATGAACATGTCGCAGGCGTAGTGGCCGGCCGCCTGCGAAAAGGCGCGGTTGCTGCGCATCGAGCCGTCCGGGCCGCAAAAGAAGACGTCCGGCCGCGCGCGGATATAGTTTTCCATGCCCAGCTCCGAGCCGAACGAGTGGACGGACTCGACAAAGCCGGCCTCGATCGCGGGAATCAGCGCCGGGTGCGGATTGAGCGCCCAGTAGCTGGCGATCTTGCCCTTCAGGCCAAGGTCCGCCGCATAGGTCGGCAGGATCAGTTCGATCGCGGCCGTGTCGAAGCCGATACCGTGGTTCAGGCGCTGCACCCCGTATTCGGCGTAGATGCCCTTGATCGCCATCATGGCCATCAGGACCTGGATCTCGGAAATCTGGGCCGGGTCGCGCGTAAACAGCGGCTCGATGTAATACGGCGTCGGCGAGGGCACCACGAACTCGACCCAGTCGGCCGGGATGTCGACGCGGGGGAGGGTATCGACGACGCGGTTGACCTGGGCGATCACGATGCCGCCCTTGAAGGCGGTGGCCTCGACGATGGCCGGGGTATCCTCGGTATTCGGGCCGGTGTACAGGTTGCCATCGCGGTCGGCCGCTTCGGCGGCGACGAGCGCCACGCGCGGCGTCAGGTCGACGAAATAGCGGCCGAACAGTTCTAGATAGGTGTGGATCGCGCCGATGTTGAGCTTGCCGCTTGCTGCGAGCCGGGCCAGGCGCGCCGCCTGCGGGCCGGAGAAGGAAAAGTCGAGGCGCGCGCCGATGCCGTTCTCGAACACGTCCAGGTGCTCTGGCAGGGACAGCACCGACAGCAGCAGGTGCAGGTCGTGCACGCGCGCCGGGTCGAGCCTGGCCAGGGCCTTGCCGAGGAAGTCCGCCTGCTTCTGGTTGTTGCCCTCGAGGCAGACGCGGTCGCCCGGCTCGATCACCTCGTGCATCAGCGCGACCACCTGCGAGGCGTCGACGACCTTGCCGGCCAGCGCACCGCCCAGCACATTGCGCGCCCGCTCCAGGCGCGCAGCCCGGTTTTCCTGCAGGCGGTTCCACTGGCGCCCTGTGCGGCCGACGCCGGTAAGCCCAACCTTGGCTTGACTCATCGCGGCCTCTCCACTAGAGAACAACGAACAGGAACCAGACCACGACCGGCGCCGCGAGGGTGACGATGCCGCCGTAAATCATCAGCTGGCGCAGGAAGACGTCGCGGTCGACGCCCTGGGCGTTGGCCAGCACCAGCGCGCCATTGGTCGAGAACGGGCTGACGTCGACGATGGTCGAGGAGACCGCCATCGCGGCGATGAAGCCAATCGGGTCGACCCCGGTGCCGGACTGCAGGAAGGGCACGGCCAGCGGGATCAGCGAGCCGAGCACGGCGGTGGACGAAGCGAAGGCCGACACCACGGCGCCCACGAAGCACAGCAGGAGGGCGGCGATCAGCGGCGACGTGAGGCCGGCGACGCTGTGGCCGACAAAGGTAATGGTGCCCATCTTCTCCATCACGCCGACATAGGTGCTGACGCCGACGATGAGCATGATCTCCGGCCACGACACCTGGGTGATGGCGCGCTTTTGCACGTTCGGGGCGATGATCGACAGCAGCAGGCCGATGGTGATCGCGACGAAACCGATGTCGAGCTTGTAGACCAGGGTCAGCACCGCCAGCGCGATCAGCCCGAGCACGGTCAGCATCTGCTGCATCGTGGCGCCCTCGTGCACCGGCACGGCTGAGGCTGCGGCGCCTGCCCCGGTGGCCCCGGGCCCACCGGCCGTGGCGGGCGCCGTGCTGGCATTGAGCGCATCGGGCGAGCGCTTGATGATCAGGCGCTCCTCGCTCAGCGCTTCGCCTTCGGACTCGTCGAAGATCTGTGGGCCGGAGGCGGGCATCGCGACCTGGGTGTTAAAGGCCGGCAGGGGGCCGGACGGTCCACCCTGGCGCTGGCGCATCAGGGCCATGCCGCCGAACATGAAGAACAGCAGGAGCGCGACGGCGAAGTTCACGCCCAGGCTCACGAAAGCGGTGGTCAGTTCGGAGATCGGCAGCCCGGCTTTCTGCACGATCTTGTTGGTGATGCCGCCGTAGATGCTGATTGGGGAAAAGCCGCCGCCCTGGGCGCCGTGGATCACGAGCAGGCCCATCATCAGGGGATTGATCCCGTACTTGGCCGCAAAGCCCAGCGCGATCGGCGCGATGATGGCGACCGCCGCCGGGCTGACAGCGCCCACCGCCGTCAGCAGGGCGGTGATGGCGAACATGATCCAGGGAATGGCCGCCACCCGCCCGCGCACCGCGCGCAGCGCCAGGCGCACCAGCCAGTCGATGGTGCCGTTGTTCTGCGCCTGTGCGAACAGGTAAGTAATGCCGACCAGGGTGAGGAAGAGCTCGGCGGGAAAGCCGGCCATGATCGCCTTGGTGGTCATGCCGGCGACCAGCGTGCCGACCAGGAAGGCGCCGACGAAGGCGATCACGCCCATGTTGATCGGCAGGGCCGTGGCGAGGACGAACATTGCGATCAGCGCATAAATCGAGATCATGTGAGAGGACATCGGCTTGCCTCCAACGAATGAACTGCACGGCACGTCGTGCCGACGGTGGTGCTGACGTAGTGCTCCTGACAATTGAGACCAAGGTAGCGCCGAATCCGTCCGTGATCAATTAGCGCGGACGGCGTAATCTTTACGGTAAGCGTAAGTGTTCCTCACGCCGCCATACCGGCGCCGTGCCGCCCGGCCCGCAGCATGCGGCACACCGCGGCCAGGGCCAGCAGGTTCGGATCGCGCTCACGCACGCGCAGGAAGTTTACGCCGATCGTCTGGCGCATGCGAAATTCCGGCTTGAGTGGAATGAGCTGCAGCTTGTCGCCGAAAACGTTGCGCACGCGCCCGGGCAGCAGCGTATAGCCGAGTCCCGCACTGACGAGGTTCATCAGCGTAAAAATGTCGCCCACCTGCATGACCACGGTCGGCGCAAAGCCGGCCACCCGGAACGCTTCGACGAAGCCCTGGTAGGTGATGAAGCCTTCGCTCAGGCTGACATAGTGTTCGCGCGCGCACTGGCGCAGGTCGATCGCCGTTTCCCGGGCGTAGGGCGAGCCGGCGGGCGCGGCGAAAAAGATGTCGTCTTCGAACATCGGGATCGAGATCAGGTCGGGGTCGTCGCCCGGCACGGCCATCAGGGCGGCGTCGACCAGGTTCTGCCGAAGCTTGGCCAGCAGGTCGGCGTTCGATCCCAGCACCAGCTCGGTCTGCAGGTCGGGGCGGCGCAGCTGCATGTCGAAAATGACCTCGGGCGTGGTGCTGTTGGTGAGCGAGTACAGCGAGCCGATCTTCAGGTGGCTCGCGGAATAGCCGGCCACCTGGCGCGTGGCGGCGATGCCGTCGCCCATCCGCCCGATGACGTCGCGGCTGGCCTCGGCCAGCACGCGCGCCGCCTCGTTCGGGATCAGGTTGCGCCCCTTGTGGCCGAACAGCTGGCAAGACATGCCTTCCTCGAGCGAGTGCAGGGCGCGGTGGACGCTGACGGCGCTGATCCCGAGCATGGCCGCTGCATTGGTGAGGCTGCCGCCGTCCATGTAGGCGATCAGCACTTCGAGCTTGCGGAAGGTGATGTCCTCGCTGATCTGGCTGCGCATGATGGTTTCCCGCTCCTGGTTAAGAAGGCACAGGTGTTAGACAGCGAAAAAGTGGGAACAACCTGTCCTGCCGCGCCCGGATGCCTTGACGCTGCGCAGGGTCGGGCCGGCGCCGGACGGCGAACTGCTTGTCGTGGCAGAGTTAATAGCTCAAAGGCAACAAATAGCTTGACTCGACGCCGGAACAAGTTAGACTTTTGGAAACCCTCGTCCCCCCAGCGGCGGCGGGGGTTTTCCGTGTCACCTGGCGCCGCAGTCGCCATACAAGAATCGATGAGGAGGATGACATGTCGGACTGGATGAACTGGATGGTCGGCGCCGGCATTCTGGTCGTGGCCGAACTGTTCACGGGAACGTTTTACCTCCTGATGATCGCCATTGGCCTCGCCTTTGGCGGCATTGCCGCGCTGCTCGGCTGGAGCGGGCCGATCCAGACCCTGGTCGCGGCCGCGGTTGGCCTGGGCGCGACCGGCGTTCTGCACCGCAGCCGCTTCGGCAGGCCGGCAAAGCAGAGCGCGACGCGCGACCAGAACGTCAATCTTGACATCGGCGGGCGCGTCACCGTCCATGCCTGGAACAACGGCCGCGCGCGCGTCATGTACCGCGGCGCGCTGTGGGACGTGGAACTGGGCGGCGGCGCGGTTCCCGAGGCGGGCGACTTCCGCATCGTCGAGGTGCAGGGCAACCGCCTGATTGTCGCCAATTCATAACTCGTACTTGTCACTCATCTATCAGGGATGCTCATGGAATTTTCGTTTGAAATCGTGGCGCTGGTCATCTTCGTCATCGCAATCGTCTTCGTCTTCAAGACGATCAACGTCGTGCCCCAGCAGCACGCCTGGGTGGTCGAGCGCCTCGGCAAGTACCACGCGACGCTGGCGCCGGGCCTGAACATCGTGATTCCCTTCATCGACCGCATCGCCTACAAGCACGTGCTGAAGGAAATCCCGCTCGACGTGCCGCCCCAGGTCTGCATCACCAGGGACAATACCCAGCTGCAGGTGGACGGCATCCTGTACTACCAGGTGACGGACGCGATGCGTGCCTCGTATGGCGCCTCGAACTACGTGCAGGCCATCACCCAGCTGGCCCAGACCACGCTGCGTTCGGTGATCGGAAAGATGGAGCTGGACAAGACTTTCGAGGAGCGCGACCACATCAACACCACGATCGTCAATGCGATCGACGAGTCGGCCGCCAACTGGGGCGTGAAGGTGCTGCGCTATGAGATCAAGGACCTGACGCCGCCGGCAGAGATCCTGCACTCGATGCAGCGCCAGATCACCGCGGAGCGCGAGAAGCGTGCCCTGATCGCCGCCTCGGAAGGAAGGCGCCAGGAACAGATCAACATCGCCAGCGGCGAGCGTGAGGCGTCGATCGCGCGTTCCGAAGGCGAGCGCCAGGCCGCGATCAACCGCGCACAGGGCGAGGCGAGCGCGATCGTGGCCCTGGCCGAAGCGAGCGCCACCGCGCTGCGCCAGGTCGGCGCCGCGATCCGCGAACCGGGCGGCGAGGACGCGATGAACCTGCGCGTGGCCGAGCATTATGTCGACGCCTTCGGCAAGCTGGCCAAGACGAACAATTCCATCATCGTGCCGGCCAACCTGGGCGAGATGAGCGGGCTGATCGCCAGCGCGCTGCACATCGTCAAAACCCAGAAATGAGCCTTGACGGCAGCACCCCGGGCGCGGAAGCGGTCGAGCACACCACCGCCTCGCGCCGGATACTGGCCGGGATCCTGGCGACGATGCTCGTCTCGGGCTTCGTCACCGGCATGGCGGAGGAACGGCAGCTCCCCGAACCGGTGTGGTG
Organism: Massilia niabensis; assembly: GCF_042655085.1. Lineage (NCBI taxonomy): Bacteria > Pseudomonadati > Pseudomonadota > Betaproteobacteria > Burkholderiales > Oxalobacteraceae > Massilia > Massilia niabensis. The sequence goes on from NZ_JBHSMU010000014.1 coordinate 250,191, forward strand.
GACGATCGTGTCCGCCTTCCTGTCGAGCTTCCTGACCTTCTGCTGGTTCCGGCTCGACCGCGACGCACGGGGCGTGCGCCGCTCGGTCTGGGCCAACATCGCGATCCTGCTGCTCGAGCCGGTCGCGATCATCGTGTATGTGCTGGTCAGCCGCCCGCGCGGGCAAAAGCTGCGCGGTGTCGGGCGGCTGCTTGGCTTCTTCCTGCTGATGCTGCTGGCCACCATCCTCGGCATGATGGCCGCGTATTTGGTTACCTGAGCTGGCCGTTTAGAAGTCCACCGACCCCGACACCACCAGCGTGCGCGGCGCACCCGCCACCAGGTAACCGAAGCCCGGATAACCGCCGGCCGAGGCCCAGTAGTTCTTGTCCGTGACGTTGTCGATGCGCGCGCGGAGCGTCACGTCGCGGTTCATCAGGCGCGTGCTCCAGCTGGCGCCCAGGTCCAGCCGCGTCCAGGACGGCACGCGCTGCAGGTTTGCGCCGTCCGCGTACTGGGGCGAGGTCGAAACCGCGCGTGCATTCAGGGCCAGGCCAGGCACGCCCGGCACATCCCAGTCGGCGCCGAGGTTGAACTGGATCTCGGGCACGCCGATCGCTTCGCGGCCGTCAAAGGCGCCGCCCGGCGTGCGGCGCTGCTGGGAGTCGAGCGCCGTCAGGCCGCCCAGCAGGCGCAGGCCCGTTGCCGGCATGCCGAACACGGACAGCTCGAGGCCACGGTTGCGCTGCTCGCCGAACAGGCCGAAAGTGCGGTCCTGAATATAGGCCTGGGGCTGGGCGACCGTGAACAGCGCCACGCTGCCGCCAAACTTGCCGCCGTCGAGCTTGACGCCGATTTCCTTCTGGCGCGAGCGGTAGGGCGCGAACACGGCATTCGGATTCGTCAGGGGCCGGCCCAGGTTGTCGGCAGCCGGAGCGACCGCGCCCGGCTGCAAGGCCTCGATATAGTTCGCATACAGCGACACGCCATCAAGCGGCTTGTAGACCAGGCCGAACACGGGCGTGTTCGCGCTCGACTCGTAGCGCGAATTCTCGATGCCGGTGACGTAATCGAAGCCGGCATCCTTGATGCGCTGGTGGCGCAGGCCGACCGTCAGCAGCACCCGGTCGCCCGCAAACGACAGCGTGTCGGCAATCGCGGCGCTCGACAGGATGCTCTTGCGGGTCAGGAGCGGATCCGCCATGTTCCCGCCCGGGAAAAAGCCGGTCGGGGGCGCGGCCACATCGCGCGGCCGGTAGATGTTGGTCGCGAAGCCCGCGAAGTCGCCGAGCGCGAACGCATTGCGCGACTCGGAATGGAAGCCCGAGGCAGTGGCCGAAAGCGTATGGCCTATGGCACCGGTACGCAGCGTGCCGCGCACCCCGATTTCGCCGGTGCGCACCTGGTCCTCGCGCACGTTGTCGAAGCGGCTCATGGTCGCGCCGCCGTCCACGCCCGTGACCGTGGTGTTCGTCAGCACGTTGAGTTCATCTCCCTCGCGCGCGCCAAAGGCGGCCCAGGCCACCGCATCCTTGCCGAGGTCGACTTCGCCGCGCAGGGTGCCGAAGACGTCGCGCTCTTTCGACACCGTCCATGGCTGCGCCCAGTTGCTGTCGGCGTCGGGCGCCGCGATGATCGGCAGGCCTGACGCGATCGTCACGCTCGGGCGCGCCTTGTCCAGCTGATGGTTCTGGTAGCCGACGTCGGCCGACACGCGGTAGCCGCGGCCGCGGTAATCGGCGCCGATCGAGAACACGCTCAGCTCGCGCTCCTCGCGGTCGATCGCGGTTTCGCCATCGCGGCGCACGGCATTCACGCGCAGGCCGGCGCGGTCCTCGGGACCGAAGCGGCGCGCCACGTCGACTGCGCCGTACAGCTGGCCGCCGCTCTCGACCCCGAAGGTGGCGCGGTTGAGCGGCGCGTTCGGGGCGCGTTTCGGCACCAGGTTGATCATGCCACCGATGCCGCCGCCGCCCGGCGCCGCGCCGTTGATGAAGCTGTTCGCGCCGCGGAACACTTCCACGCGCTCGAGCAGTTCAGAGGCCACGAACTGGCGCGGCAGCAGGCCGTACAGGCCGTTGTAGGCGAGGTCGTCGGAGTTGACTGCGAAGCCGCGGATCACGTACAGCTCCTGGTAATTGCCGAAGCCGCGCGCCACGCGCACCGATGGATCGTTCTGCACCACGTCGGCCACGCTGCGCGCCTGCTGGTCCTGGATCAGCGCCTGGGTGTAATTGCTGGCATTGAAGGGCGTGTCCATGATGTCGAGGTTGCCGAGCAGGCCGAGGCGCCCGCCGCGCGCGACCTGGCCGCCGGCGTAGGCGCGCGGCAGGCCCTGGGCGGAAGCGTCGGCGGAGGCCGTGACGACCACGGTCGCCATGGGCTCCCCGGTTGCAGGAGGGGCGGCGGGATCGGCGGTCTGGGCGCCGGCGTGGCTGGCAAGGAGCAGGGCGCCAAGGGCGAGTGGTGTGAGGGGGAAGCGCAAGCGGTTCATATCTTCGTTTTCTTGTTAATGAGAATGGTTCTCATTATTATGCGTGCAAAGCTTGCGAATGTAAATGAGAACTACTATCATTTGCCGCTCATCATCGAACACACACCATGTCATCACACTCCCTACGCCGCTGGAGCTGGATCCACAAGTGGAGCAGCCTGGTCTGCACCGTCTTCATGCTCCTGCTGTGCCTGACCGGCCTGCCGCTGATCTATCACCACGAGATCGGCCACCTGCTCGGCAACGACGTCGAGGCTCCAGAACTGGCGCCGGCCCTGGCCGCCAATCCTCCGCGCGCGAATGTCGACGAGGTGATCGCCTCCGCGCGCGCCCTGTACCCAGGCAAGATCACAATGTACATCTCGCAGGAGATGGATGAGCCGGCGATCTGGAACGTGACCCTCGGCGACCATCCGAACGACGAGGATTACAAGCCGATCGCAGTCGACGCCCGTACGGCAAAAGTCATCACCGAGCCGGCTTTCGAGGGCGGCGCCTTCATGTCGACCATGTTCCGCCTGCACGTGGACCTGTTCGCGGGCCTGCCGGGCAAGCTGTTCCTCGGCCTGATGGGGCTGCTGCTGCTGGTGGCCCTGGTCAGCGGGGTGGTGCTGTACGCGCCCTTCATGCGCAAGCTCGAATTCGGCACCGTGCGCCATGGCCGCACCCGGCGCCTGAAATGGCTCGACCTGCACAACCTGCTTGGCATCGTCACGCTGGTGTGGGCGCTGGTAGTGGGTGCCACCGGCATGATCAATACCTGGGCCGACGTGCTGCTGAAATACTGGCAGGAGACGGAAATTGCGGACATGCTCGAGCCCTACAAGGGCGCGCCGCCGCTGGGCCGGCTGGCCTCGATGGATGCGGCAATCAGGCTGGCGGAAAAGGCGGCGCCCGGCATGCAGGTCGGCTTCGTCGCCTTCCCCGGCACGCCCTTTGCGAGCCCGCGCCATTACGGCGTCTACATGCGCGGCAACGAAGCGTTTTCGTCGCGCCTGTACAAGCCGGTGCTGATCGACGCGCAGACGGGTGCCATTACCGACCACCGCGACTTGCCCTGGTACCTGACGGCGCTGCTGGTGTCGCAGCCGCTGCACTTCGGCGACTACGGCGGCGGCTGGATGCAGCTGCTGTGGGCGCTGCTCGACGTGGCGACGATCATCGTCCTCGGCAGCGGCCTGTACCTCTGGATCAAGCGCGGCCAGGCCGAGAAGCGCCACGTGCAGGCCGCGCAGCATGCGCGGACAGCCCCGAAGCCGGCCCTGGCGCGCACGGGAGAGGGGCGATGAGCGGGCGCTTCATGGCGCTCTGGGGCATGCCGATCCTGCTCGGCATCCTCACCATCATTGGCCTCATCAGCGCCCTGCTCGGCGACGGGATCTGGGACCTGGTCTCCGCGTTCGCCCTCGGCGCCCCGGTGCTGGTAAGTCTCTGGTACAGCCTGCGACCCAGGCGGCCCTAGCGTCGTCGAAGCCTTAAGCATTTCCAAAGCATCCACACGGAAACTCCCGGTATAAGGTGGGTATCGACCACCACATCAGGAGACTGCAATGAAGGGCTTCATCCGCGCCAACAAGGGGTTTTTGCTGTTCATGTTGCTGTTCGGCGTGTTCCGGACGGCGGTCGCGGACTGGAACCCGATTCCCTCGGCCTCGATGCGGCCCAACCTGCTCGAGGGCGACGTCGTGTTCGTGAACCGGCTGGCCTTCAATGTGAAAGTGCCGCTGACCGATCATGTGGTCACCCATACCGGCGAGCCGCAGCGCGGCGACGTCGTCACCTTCAGCTCGCCCGTCGACGGCACGCGCCTCATCAAGCGCCTGGTCGGCGTGCCGGGCGATGTGGTCGAAATGCGAGACGAGCGCCTCGTCATCAACGGCGTCGAGGCCGCCTATGAGAAGCCCCAGCAGGTGATGGAGCCGATCGGGGCAGGGCAGGTGGCGGCGCTGCGCGTGAGCGAAAGCATCGACGGCCACGCGCGCCGCATCCAGCTGATCCCGCAGGCGGTCACGGGCGCGCGCAACTTCGGCCCGGTCGTGGTGCCTTCCGGCCAGTACCTGATGCTCGGGGATAACCGCGACAACAGCGCCGACTCGCGCGTGATCGGTTTCGTGCCGCGCCACCTGCTGATCGGGCGCGCCGAGCGCCTGCTGGTGTCGGCCGATATCCTGGCAAATTGGACGCCGCGCTTCGAGCGCTTCGGCATGTCGCTGCGCGACTAGCTCGGCACGCTCAAAGCCCGATTCTCACTGGATCGGGCTCGACTGGAAATCCCGCCTGAACCCAGCCATCGATGCCGTTTTTCAAAGGGGAGACGTGCGGGTCGTGCTGCAAGACTGCCGGCAATGATCAAGGCAGGCATCGCGGAAATCAGCAGGCCCGGTTGAACAAGCAGGACGTTCAGGAACAACAGTAGGGCGCCATATTCCCGCAACAGGCCGGACATCGACTCAGGCATGTGTACCTAGGCTCCGTTCCGGAGCGCACTGATAGCGGAAGCAACAGCATGGCCGTATGCCGGGTCTGCCTTCATGAAATGATGTAACTGGCGGTCCTGCACTGCAGGATCGGCATGGCTCAAGGAGGCGGCAATATTGTCGACCAGGTTCCGCTTCGCGTCGGCGCCGAGCAGGCGATACAGGTTGCCGGCCTGGGTATAGTGGTCGTCGACCGGGCGCGTGTCGTACCTTCCGGCCGTACCATGAAGTTCCCAGCCGGCGTCACCGTGGCCATACCCTCCGGAGGCCGGGAGACCGGAGCGCACCGGATCATAGTTGGGTGCCGCCCCGCCGTTGGCGATCGACATTGCGCCATCGCGCTGCTGGTTGTGGACAGGGCACACGGGCCTGTTCACCGGGAGGTGCTGGTGATTCGTCCCGACGCGGTAGAGCTGTGCGTCGTGATAGGCAAACAAGCGTGCCTGCAGCATCTTGTCCGGGCTGTAGCCAATACCCGGCACGACGTTCGACGGCGACAGGGCGGCCTGCTCGACTTCTGCATGATAGTTTTCGGGGTTGCGGTTGAGCTCCAGCACACCGACGGGCTGGCGCGGGAAGTCGCCCTGGGGCCATACCTTCGTCAGGTCGAACGCATCCCATCCGGTCTTGTTCTCCCAGTCGACACGCTGCGAATCGGTCATGACCTGGATCTCAACGCTCCAGCGCGGGAAGTCGCCCCTGTCGATCGCGTTGAACAGGTCGCGCTGGGCGTAGTCCGGATCAGTCCCTGCCAGGCGGACAGCTTCAGCGGCCAACAGGTTCCTGATGCCCTGTCGGGTCTTGAAATGCCATTTGACCCAGACGCGGCCGCCGTTCTCATCGATAAGGCTGTAGGTATGGCTGCCGAAGCCGTCCATGTGCCGGTAGCCGTCCGGCGTACCGCGGTCTGAAAACAGGATCGTGACCTGATGCAGCGACTCCGGCGCATTGCTCCAGAAGTCCCACATCATCCGGGCCGATTTCAGATTGGTCTGCGGATCTCGTTTCTGGGTATGGATAAAGTCCGGGAACTTGATGCCGTCCTTCAGGAAAAACGTCGGCGTGTTATTCCCGACGAGATCCCAGTTGCCGTCTTCGGTGTAGAACCGCAGCGCAAAGCCGCGTGGATCGCGTTCCGTATCGGCGGAACCCTTCTCGCCCCCCACTGTCGAAAAGCGCAGGAATACCGGGGTTTGCTTGCCGAGGGATGCAAATACTTGCGCCCTGGTGTACCCGGTGATGTCATGCGTGACGGTGAACGTGCCGAAGGCCCCCGAGCCCTTGGCATGCACGACGCGTTCAGGGATCCGCTCCCGATTGAAATGCTGGAGCTTTTCGATCAGGTGGAAGTCTTGCAGCAGGACAGGGCCGCGCGGACCTGCGGTAATCGAGTTCTGATTGTCGGCAACGGGAATGCCTGATGCAGTGGTGATGTCGTTCATAGTTTGCTCTTCTGGGTGAACATTGGGCTTGCCGGTATCGTGCATACCGATGGTGAAACAGAGTAGGGCAGCATTGCTGTGACGGACACTATCGAAATGTATGGCGTGGCTGGCGTGTGCAGGAACCGCCGGCCGTCAGAACGCGTGCCGCATTCCAAGCGTCGCGCCTTTGAGCGTCGCACCGGTCCCGGCCCCCAGCTGGTTGATGCCGAAGTCGTGCACCGCGTTTTGCTCGTTGTCCAGGTGGGTCAGGTAGGCATGCAGCGCTGTGCGCTTGGACAGGGCATATTCATAGCCAGCCGTCATGTGCACCGCGCCGCTATCCGGGCCGGCTTGCACGTACCCAAGCGTGTCTGTCGACCTGCCGCGCGCGTCGTTGGCGCGTGCAAGGCTGGCGCGCAATCCATGCGCGCCCATCTGATGCGTGAGCGACAGATACCATGCGGTGCGCCCCAGCTCGCCAGTGACTGTTTCGTACTCCAGCCGCTCCACGACACCCGCCACACGCGTGTTACCGAACCGGTAGGCCACGCCCAATTTGGTGCCCGTGTCGTCAAGCCCCGGGCCCTGGTAATTGCGATGGATCTCATGCGCGAGCGACACATACCATGCGCCGCGGTCGAGGATGGCGGCGACGGAAGTGAGCGAAGGCTTGCTGGGGCTGCCCTGGCGCGACTCGCTCAGGCCGTGCGTCAGGCGCAGGTGGGCATCACCCCAGGATGGCGTCCAGTAGTGGACCGAATTGGCCTGGCGGCGATCGAAAGACACCTTGTCGTTCTCGTGGTCTGTCGAGGCAGCCGATCCATTGCCAAGGATGCTCGAGTACGCCGCCGTGGTCACGTAAAACGGGTCCAACCCGGACGTGGCCGCGCTGTAGGCGCTTGCCCAATGGCCGAAGAGCAGGGTGCCATGCCGGCCCTCCAGGCCAACACGGGTGTCCCGCTGGGCGATCGCGCCCCCTCCCGTATCCGGCGCCAGCGCCCCTTCGACCTGGTACACCAGGTTCATGCCGTCACCCAGTTCTTCCTTGCCGCGAAAACCGAACACGGAACGGTTGTTCGAAAGGCGCGTGACCCTAGCCCCGCGGACATCCGCGCCAGGCGAGGCTGTCATTCGCTCAACCGAGATGTTGAGGCGGCCGTACACCTGTGCGCCCGTTTGGGCGCTCGCGTGCCTTGTACCGAGTACAAGGCACGCGGCCATTCCATAGCTAATGTGCTTATTCATAGAAAACTTCCCGCCTGCTCGCGGCGATCCGGATAGATCCAGATCAGGGCGAGCAGGACATGGATGAGAGAACCAGTGGGGGGATGCGACAGCGATACAAGAATCGCCAGGGCGTAGAGCCCTATCGACAGCCGGTTCTTGTTCCTGTATCCGGCCGCCTGCTTCGAGACCGCCTCTGCCGCGTGCAGTCGCCACGAGAGCAGCATGAACGAGATCGAGCACATCAGCAGGATGAAGCCATACAGCGCCACCGGGACCGGCTCCATCGGGTTTTCGCCGGCCCATGCCGTAACATAGGGAATGAGCGACATCCAGAACAGCAAGTGCATGTTCGCCCAGAGCGCTCCCCCATCCACGCGCGAAAACTTGTTCAGCAATGCATGGTGGTTGATCCAGTAGATTCCGACATACACGTAACTGAGCAGGTAGCGGAGCCATCCGGGGAACACAGTGGCGAGATCCGCTACCGCGGCAGATTCCGGCGGCCTGAGTTCCAGGACCATGATGGTGATAATGATGGCGATGACGCCGTCGCTGAACGCCTCGAGCCGGTTCTTGTTCATGCCGATTCCGTACGTGGTTGCACCCGGCGCCGCCGGGTGCGTGGGCGCATTACGAGCGCAGGAACGCCAGCAGTTCGGCGTTCAGACGCTCCTTGTGCGTCTGGGGCAGGCCATGGCCGGCGCCTTCATAGACGCTCAGCGTCGCTTGGGGCAACAGCTCAACGGCGCGGCGCGCTGTCGTGGACAGGGGAACGATCTGGTCGTCGTCCCCATGGATGACCAGGGTCGGGACCGTCATTTTCTTCAGGTCGCTTGAGAAGTCCGTCTCCGAGAACTGCTTGATGCACGCGTAGGCGCTGCGCAGGCTGCAGCGCATCCCTTGCAGCCAGAAGGTCTGGCGCATGCCTTCGGATACCTTCGCGCCTTCACGGTTGAAACCATAGAAAGGTCCTGCCAGGTCGAGGAAGAACTGTGCGCGATCGGCTTTCACGCCATCGCGGATGCCGTCGAAGACCGACATCGGCACGCCGTCCGGATTGGCGTCGGATTTCATCATCTGTGGCGTGACGGCGCCGATCAGCACTGCCTTGCCGACGCGGCCGGTGCCATGACGGCCGATGTAGCGCGCCACCTCGCCACCGCCGGTTGAATGGCCGACCAGCATGGCATTCGTCAGGTCCAGGGCGTCGATCAGGGTGCCCAGGTCGTCCGCGTAGGTATTCATGTCGTTGCCGTGCCATGGCTTGCTCGAAGCGCCATGGCCGCGGCGGTCGTGTGCAATCACGCGATAACCGTGCTCGGCCAGGAACATCATCTGGTCTTCCCAGGCGTCGCCCTGCAGCGGCCAGCCGTGGCTGAACACAACCGGTTGGCCATGGCCCCAGTCGGTGAAGTGGATGATGGTGCCGTCCTTGGCGGTGACGGTGTTGATGGTGCGATTGGTGCTCATGGATGTCCTTTCAGGGGTGTTGGCAAGAAGTTAGAAGGCGAAGCAGTTGCAGCCCAGCGCGCCCCAGAAACCGGTCACGTTCGTTACCGGAACTGATGACTTGCGCGCACGGTCATGGGCGTGGGCATGTACGCCGCAGGCGCTCTTGCACTGGTGCGGGAGCGGCATCAGCGCTTGTGGCGGCGCCGCACTGTAGTGCCCGGGAACCTTGTTCACGGGCGACCAGTCCGGCAGCACGGGAATCCGCGGTGGGCCGAGCGCGGTGAACTCCGCCTGGCCGAAGACGACCCTGCCGCCGACGATGGTGAGCACCGACTCGATATCCTTGATGGCCTCCTCGTGGATACGGAAGAAGTCGGCGCTCAGCACGGTAAGGTCGGCCAGCATGCCTTCGGCGATGCGGCCTTTCTTGCCCTGGTCGTTCGAGAACCACGCGCTGCCACTGGTCCATAATTCGATGGCGGTCTCGCGGGACAGGCGCGCACCCGCGTCGTAGAGGCGCAGGCCGCCGACGGTGCAGCCCGAGACCAGCCAGTACAGGGCCGTCCAGGGGTTGTAGCTGGCCACGCGGGTGGCGTCCGTGCCGCCCCCGACAGGAATGCCGGCGTCGAGCATGCGCTTGATCGGCGGCGTCGCTTTGGCCGCCTCAGCCCCGTAGCGCTCGACAAAGAACTCGCCCTGGAACGCCATGCGATGCTGGATCGCGATGCCGCCGCCGAGCGCCCGCACCCGGTCGATGTTCCTCGGCGAGATGGTTTCGGCATGGTCGAACAGCCAGTGCAGGCCGTCGAACGGAATGTCGCGGTTGACCTTTTCGAACACGTCGAGCATGCGGTCGATCGATTCGTCATAGGTGGCGTGCAGGCGGAAGGGCCAGCGCTGCGACACCAGGTGGCGCACCACTTTTTCCAGCTCGTCTTCCATGGTCTCGGGCAGGTCTGGGCGCGGCTCGAGGAAGTCTTCGAAGTCCGCGGCCGAGAACACCAGCATCTCGCCGGCGCCATTGTGGCGATACCAGTCGGTGCCCTGGTGCAGTTCGACGGTGTCGGTCCACTTCTCGAAGTCGCCCAGCTCCTTGCCCTTGTTCTGGGTGAACAGGTTATAGGCCACGCGCACCGTGAGCTGATCCTCGCGCGCCAGTTCGTCGATGACCGAGTAGTCTTCCGGATAATTCTGGAAACCGCCGCCCGCGTCGATGACGCTGGTGACGCCGAGGCGATTCAGTTCGCGCATGAACTGGCGCGTGGAATTGACCTGCAGTTCGCGTGGCAGGGCAGGGCCTTTGGCCAGCGTCGCGTACAGGATCATCGCGTTCGGTCGTGCGATCAGCATGCCGGTCGGGTTGCCGGCGGCGTCGCGGACGATCTCGCCGCCAGGCGGATTCGGCGTGTTCTTGTCGTAGCCAACGGCGCGCAGCGCCGCGCGGTTGAGCAACGCGCGGTCGTACAGGTGCAGGACGAATACCGGGGTATCCGGCGCTGCCAGGTTGATCTCTTCAATGGTCGGCATGCGCTTTTCGGCAAACTGGAATTCGTTCCAGCCGCCGACCACGCGCACCCACTGCGGGTTCGGGGTACGGTCGGCCTGCTCCTTGAGCATGCGCAGCGCATCGGCGAGCGAGGGCACGCCTTCCCAGCGTAGTTCGAGGTTGTAATTCAGGCCGCCGCGGATCAGGTGGATATGGGAATCGTTCAGGCCTGGAATCACGGTGCGGCCGTTCAGGTCGATCACCTGGCTCTCGTCCGTACGGTGCCGCATGACTTCATCGCTGTCGCCGACCGCAAGGAACCTGCCGTCCTGGATCGCGGCGGCGCTGGCCTGTGGATTGCTCCTGTCGTTCGTATGGAAGCAACCGTTGACGAGGATGAGCGGCGCGCTGCTGCCTGCTCGATGGGTGGCTTGGTTCATTGTTGTGCTCCGGTTCAGTATGGATGGATCAGCCCGCGCTGCATGGCGACGCATGCCGCCTCGGTTCTGCATGAAACGTTCAGCTTCGACAGGATGTTGTTGACGTGGTATTTGACGGTGCCGACACCGATGCCGGCCGCACGGGCAACCATCTTGTTGCTCTTGCCCGTGCTGATGTAAGTCAGGATTTCCAGTTCGCGCTTCGACAGCGCATCGCATGCGATGCGCCTGGCGAGTTTGCTTGCCAGCTCGGGCGGCACGAAGCGGCCGGTCTCGACTACCCGGCGGATGCATTGCATGACCTGTTCGGCGCCGGACCGTTTGAGCAGATAGGCGCTGGCGCCACTATCCAGGGCACGAAATACGTCTTCCTCGCCTTCGTAGCCGGAGAGGACGACAATCCGGGCTTCCGTATCCAGTGCCCTGATGCGCGAAATGGCTTCCATGCCGCCACCACCAGGCATATGGAGATCGATCAGCATGACGTCCGGGCGCAGATGCGCGTACATTGCCAGCGCCTGCACGCCGTCCGTGGCTCGCCCTGCCAGCACGAAGCCAGGCTCGGACTCGATCAGCGCCGCGAGCCCGTCCAGGATGAGTGGATGGTCGTCGGCGATCAGCACGGAAATGGTGTTATCCATGATGCGCACATCGCCCGCTGCAGGACCTGGAATGTTCATATGCTGACTCTTCAATGTAAACCGTCACCGGCAAGGCGGTACCGAACGTCATTGTCGAGACGACTGGACATCGGGTCTAGATATACAAACAGATACCCCGAAGGCGAACCTACCCGATCGCGAGCCACCTGACCATTTGGGATGGGTAAAAAAGGCGCAAGCAGTCTAGTGTTCCTGTTTTTATCGAACCAATGTTCAGAGGAGCACCATATGACGAAGCTAGGATGTCACCGCCTGCAGGGAACCAGCCTGGGATTTTTGGCAGGGTATGTCGACACCCTGGGATTTTTAGCGCTGTTCGGGCTGTTTACCGCGCATGTGACCGGTAACTTCATCCTGATCGGCGCGGCCCTGGCCGATCCGGGAAGCATGCCGATCCTTCTCAAATTCCTGGCCTTCCCGGCTTTCATTGCCGGGGTCGCAGCCGCGCGTGTCCTGATCGCGTCCTGCGAACAGCGAGAAGCGAGGGCGCTGCGGCCGGCATTCGTACTCGAGCTCCTGCTGCTTGCCTTGTTCATGGCGGCCGGCATGGCTTCGGTTCCAGGCGCGACGGGTCCGGACGGCTGGGCCATGGCGTCCGGCTTGATCGGTGCGGCGGCAATGGGCGCGCATAGCGCCACCAGCCGTCTCCTGCTGGGGCACCTGGCGCCCACTTCAATGATGACCGGTAACGTCACGCAGATGGTCATCGACTCGGTCGACTATGCCCGCGGTAGCCGCGACGCTGAACTGGATGCCCGCCTGGGCAAGTTTGCCTGGCCTTTGCTGTCGTTCGCGGCCGGGTGCGTGATCGCAGCCTTCGGGTTCCACCAGTATGGCTTCCTTGCGCTGGCCGTGCCCCTGCTGATCCTCGTCGCCTTGATCGCAGTCGGGGAACCTGCTGAAGCCAGCTGAGGCCTGACGTATACCTTTGGATAGTTATTTCAAATGCCGCGCAGCCCTAAGATCGATCCTGGTAGCGGCCGCTCCGGCACCGTCAATTCCCACCACCCTGATAGGAAACACCCATGAGCAATCCAAAACTCGAAGTCCTGACTCCGCATAACTCGCAACTGATCATTATCGACCACCAGCCGCAGATGGCCTTCGGCGTCCAGTCGATCGACCGCCAGGTCCTGAAGAACAACACCGTGGCGCTGGCCAAGGCCGCCAAGGTGTTCGATATCCCGACCACGATCACCACCGTGGAAACCCAGTCGTTCTCCGGCCACACCTATCCGGAAGTCCTCGACGTATTCCCCGGCAAGGAGATCCTGGAGCGCACCTCGATGAACTCGTGGGACGACCAGAAGGTGCGCGACGCGTTGGCGCGTAATGGCAAGAAAAAGGTCATCGTGGCGGGCCTGTGGACCGAAGTATGCAATACCACTTTCGCCCTGTGCGCCATGCTCGAAGGCGGCTACGAGATCTACATGGTTGCCGACGCCTCGGGCGGCACGTCCAAGGAGGCCCACGACTACGCGATGCAGCGCATGATCCAGGCCGGCGTGGTGCCGGTCACCTGGCAGCAGGTGCTGCTCGAGTGGCAGCGCGACTGGGCGCACCGCGATTCGTACAATGCCGTCATGGATATCGTGCGCGAGCACTCGGGTGCCTACGGCATGGGTGTCGACTACGCCTACACCATGGTGCACAAGGCTGATCCACGTAACAAGAGCAGCCACGAAACGCTCGCTCCGGTCCCGGCAAACTAAGCCCCGGAGGCGGCAGTCGTGGAGATGTCTGCCGCCTCCTGCTTGTACTGTTTCACGATCGATGGAGCGAGGAAGATACTGTGTTCGAACACGTCGAAGAGCAGGTAAGCGCATGGGTGCAGTGGCTCAGGCTTCTGGTCGAAGCCTTGGGCGCAGGCGTCGTTGCCGTCGGCGTGCTGGTCGTGATGGCGGGACTTGTGCAATACACGCTGACCTGCGGAGAGCGAACGCTCGTGCCGATCCGCCTGGCTTTTGCGCGCTACCTGACACTCGCCCTGGAGCTGCAGCTGGCTGCGGATATCCTGTCCACGTCGGTTGCGCCCAGTTGGGAGCAGATCGGCAAGCTCGCTGCCATCGCCGTCATCCGCACCGCACTCAATTTTTTCCTGAACAAGGAACTAAGGGAAGAGGGCAGCGGCAGTGAACTTCGGCGTGATGCGTCGCCACCGGCGAGTCAAAGGATTATGTAACCGCGCTTGTGCGCCAGGGTGACTGCATGGGTCCGATCGCTGGCGCCGAGCTTGACCAGGATCGCGCTCATATGGCTCTTGACGGTCGGTTCGCTGATCGACAATGCCTCGCCAATGATCCGGTTCGAATTCCCATTGGCAGCCAACCGCAGTACGTCGAGCTCACGTACCGACAGCTTGTCGGCCGGGTAGTGTCCCTCGACTTCGCGCCGTGCCACCGCCGCCAGCACGCTTGCCCCATTGTAGGCACGGCGAACGGTTGCGGCCAGTTCTTCACCCGGCACATCTTTCAGAAGATAGGATGAGGCCCCCGCTTTCAGGGCCGCAACGACGCGGGCGTCGCCACTGTATGTCGTCAGGACGATAATGCGCGCCTCGGGTTGCAGCGCGCGAATGCCGATGATCGCCTCGAGGCCATCCTTGACCGGCATCTGCAAGTCGATCAGCGACACGTCCGGCCGGTGGCGGGCGAAGTGTGCGATCGCCTCTTCGCCATTGCTGGCGCTGGCAACGATCTCGATGCCGCCCTGCGCCAGCAGTACTGAAGCGATCCCTTCGCGCATCATTGGATGGTCATCGGCGATGAGGACGCGGATCGGCGTCGAGTTCTCGGAGGTCATGTGGATTCCTGCTTTCTGCTCTTGGCTCAAATATATCATTCGCCCGCCACTGCCCAGGACTGCGGCCCGCGCACCGGGAAGCGGACACGGAAGCATGCTCCGCGGGGCTCGCGCGGTTCGAAGTCGATATGTCCATGATGGGCGCGGACAATCGCAAGACTGATCGGCAATCCCAATCCGGTGTTGTCGGGTTTGGTTGTGAAGAGGCGTCGGAACATGCGATCCCGATTGACGGGCGCAATCCCGGGGCCGTTGTCCTCGACAATGATTTCGACTTCCTCCACCTGGGCCAAGCGGGACTCGACCCGAATCCGGCGCGGTCCCAGCGAGCGCTCGGTAGCGGACAGTGCTTCGATGGCATTGACGACCAGGTTGGTGACGACCTGCTGGAACTGGGCGCGGTTCGCGTGTATCACTGCCTGACCCAAATTCAGGGCAAGCTCCAGTTCGATGCCATGCTTGCGCAAGGGACGGTGCAGAGAGCGCAGGGTGTCGCTGATGGTTTGATCAACCGCTACGCAGCCAATTTCGTTTTCCTGATCGGACGCCAGGCGCTGGATACCGCGGACGATCTCACCTGCATGGCGCCCGGCTTCGCTGATCAGGCCTAGCGATGCCAGCGCACGTTCGACGTTGGGCTCGGGCCGGCGAAGCCACTTGCGCGCAGCAGATGAATGCAGCGCTATCGCCGCCAAAGGCTGGTTGACCTCATGCGCGATCGACAGGCCGATTTCTCCTGCCTGGATACGGCGCACGCGCTCGTTCTCGGCACACGTCTCTTGCGCCGGAGCGTGCGACATGTTCCCCCACTCACGGATGAGCATCTCCACGCGGCCGAGGCCACCCCAACGTTTGTAGCTTGCAAGCGCCTGCTGGCGATAATGCGTTGCTGCTGAATCCAGTCCTGCGTTCGAGGCGGCCAGCGCCGCCTCTTCCGACGCCAGGGCCGCCAGCCATTGCTGACCGCGTCGGGCGGCGACATCGCACACGCGCTCCACGCCATGCAGGGCAGCCAGGGTCTTGCCCCCGCATCGGTCGCGTACCGCGCTTGCAAGCTCGGCGAACGCTGCGGCGCTCGCAGGCCAGGCACATGCGAGGCGGTGCAAGGCAAAGCAATGCATATCGAGGGCCGACGCATCGCTCGGGGCATGCGAACGGCCAAGTGCAAGGACCGAGAACAGGTGGTAACACAGGACATCCGCCACTGGCGTGCACGGACCGATCAACCCAGCAGCGCGGCGCGAGGCAGCAAGCGCATTGTCGATATCGCCGGCGTACCAGGACGCCTGCAACCGTGTAACCCAGTAAGCCGAACCGGGCTCCTTGCCAGGGACCCCTTGTGAGGCCGGTTTCTGAACAGTTGACGTCGATGCCGGGCATGACAGTGCCTTGACCAGACCAAGGCGGAGCGAAAGTTCGGCTTGTGCGTTCGCATGCAGCTGCCGGGCAGGCTGATTGCGCTCCAGCTTTTGCAGATCGTGCAGTAATTCGGCCAGCGGCAATCCCGCAGCGAATGCCGTGCTTGCCCAGTGCACATGGGCCGCCAGGGGCAGCGTCACGTCCTTGCGCAATTGCTCGAGCGTGCTGGCCGCGCGACTAAGCCCCCCCGTGCGCGCCATGACCAGGGCCGCATGCATGACAAGGACGCAGCTGCCGTTAGCCTGCCCGGGCTGCGCCGCCAGGTGCAGGGCCGCCTGGGCCAGCGCCAATGCGTCGTCTCCACCGTCATGGCATTCGAGCGCTATCGACGCCAGCAGCATGCATGCCAACGCCGTGGTACTGCGCGTGCCATATTCCAGTGCATGCTCAACTTCACCTGCGATGACGGCGTGAGGTATGCGTCCGGCGAGAGCGGCTGCTGCCGACAATTCCGGAACACCGTGCTTGTCCTCCCGGCAGCGTTGTAGCCCTCGCCAATACCCGGCCGGCATGCGGCGAACCCGCTCCCACACGGCGAGGGTTGTCGCTGGCGCCAAGGCCTCTTGAACAGACAGGGGAGGAATGACGATGGCAGGGGATGGCGACATGGCGTTGGGCGGCTTCGATGGCGCGTCGATTGGGTTCATGATCCGTGCTTTCCGCTGTGCGAGAGTGATTGCGCGCAGGTGCAGGCGCGTTGGCAATCTGATTATGGTGCGCCGCAGCGATAAGCCGTTCATACGAAAGTCGTACCAGGTTCGAGGTAGTCGCGAAACGTGGGGATTTTGTCGATCGGGCAGGCGGGCACTATACCTTTGGATACTGTCTGGACTGGCCGCACTTCCTTATGATGAAGCCGGCACTGGCCAATAGCTGGTGGCGGCCGGACGGACCTTTGGCATACGAGCTATTCGACGCCTGCGGCAGCGATCCGTGTACGGATTGATCGATTCTGATGGAGACTTCATGAAGATTTACATCGTTACTCTCGCCGCAGGTGTGCTCGTAGGTATCATTTACGCGTTGTTGCAGGTGCGCTCGCCAGCGCCTCCGGCCATTGCACTTGTCGGACTGCTCGGCATCCTGATTGGCGAGCAGGCCCTTCCCGTAGTAAAGAAGCTGGTCAGCGGCCAGCCAGTGACGGCTGCCTGGCTTCGTACGGAATGTGTTGCGCAGATTACCGGGGTCCAGCCGCCGGCACCTGCCCAGCCTGCCGGGCAGGACAAGCAGCCGGCAGCGGGCGATCATGCGGTCTGAGGGCGACGGCGGCACTGCCGGATCCACGGACTGCGTGCAAGCATACGACCCGCACAACGCGACTGTCTGCGTTGTGGATGATGACCCGGCTGTCCGCTCCGCCATGATCAATCTGCTCGAGGCGAGCGGCTTCAACGCACTTGTCTTCGATTCGGGCGAAGCTTTTTTCGCTTCGGCGCATCTGAAGACTATCGATTTTGCGGTTTTCGACATCAAGCTGCGTGGCATGGATGGTTTTGCAATCCAGGAGCGCTGCGTGGCGCTTGGACTCGACCTGCCGGTCTTGTTCATCAGCGGTCATGGCGGCCACGATATGGAGCAGCGAGCATTGCAGGCCGGCGCGCTTGCCCTGTTGCGAAAGCCCGTCGATCCGGAACTGCTGTGCGCGTACATGGAGGATCGGCTCGGAACGTGCCGAGTGCCGTCGTGAGCGGTGCTGCCGCCGACTACCCGCTGGACGGCCCGCTGGACAGCCGGACACTGCTCCTGATCGGTGAACGGATCAACCAGAGCGGCAGCTGGACCTGGGATGTAGGGCAGGGCGTCGTGAACTGCTCGGCCGGGTTCTGCCGGATCTACGAGCTCGATCCCTGCGTCTCCGCCAGCGATTTCGACGCACTGGTGCAGCATATCGACCCCCGTGACCGCAACCATGTCATCCGCACGCTCGGCGAGGCGGTAGCGCAGCAGCGCACAGCGCGTTTCGAATATCGGATAGTCGCCGCGAACGGCGAGACCCGCCACCTTTCCGTGATCGGCCAGCCGATGCTTGAAACGGGTGGAAAGGTGTATGTCGGCACCGTCAGCGACATCAGCAGCCGGAAAGCGGACGAGGGTGCACGTAGCGAAGCGCAGGCGGAACTGGCACGTGGTGCGCGTCGGGCCACCGTCCACCAGATGGCCGCCGTGATCGCGCACGAAGTGAACCAGCCCCTGATGTCGATCTCATCGAATGCATGGGCCGCGCTCGTCCGGCTGCAACGCGACTCGCTGGATGCCGCCAAGCTGGAGGAACTGCTGCGGGCGATCATCGGGCAAAGCCAGCGCGCGGGAACGGTCATCCAGACGCTGCAAGCGCTCGCATATCGACGCCCACGATCGGAACCGATCGATTTGCACACACTGGTTCCCCAGGTTCTCCTGATCATGCGTGGCGAACTGGATCGTCACCACATCGCAGTCGAACTTGATCTGCGAGACCAACCGATTAGCCTTGAAGGCGACCCGCATCAACTCCGGCAGGTATTCGCCAACCTCGTTAGCAATGCGGTCGACGCGATGCGCGAGGTCCAGGGGCGCGAGCGCATGCTTCGCATAGCCTCCCGGACCATCGACAGCAATCAGGTCGAGGTGTGCGTGGAGGACAATGGCGTGGGCGCTGCCACGTCCTCCACGTATGAGCAGATGTTCGAGCCATTCGCCGGAACCAAACCTGACGGCGTCGGCATGGGGCTGGCCATCTGTCGTTCCATCATCGAGCGGCATGGCGGCAGGATCGGGGCGCGTGGCAGGCAACCTTATGGTTGTAGCGTTACCTTTACACTGGCGGAACCGGCAGGCATAGTCTCTTGCTGGGACCGGCCAGGAGAATCAACATGAAACCAGTTGTCTACGTTGTCGACGATGACCACGCTGTACGCAGCTCGGTCATGAACCTGCTCATGGCAGAGGGCTTTGACGCGTGCGACTTCGCCACGGGCAGCGCTTTCTTCGCGGCCGAAAAGCCGGATGCACCGTCCTGCCTGATCTGCGACATGGCCATGCCGGAGTCCAGCGGCCTGGACATCGCCGCGGAGCTTGCGCGGCAGGGCCTGGCGATTCCCATCATCTTCATGACCGGGTACGGCTCCATCCCGCTGACGGTGCAGGCAATGAAGGCCGGGGCCATAGAATTCCTGACCAAGCCGGTCATCCCCGGCGACCTGCTATGTGCCGTGCGCGACGCGCTGGCTTTCGATGAGGCCAACTACGCCGTGCGGCGCGAGCTGGCTGATTTGCGCCTCAGGCATGCCAGCCTGACGCCGCGGGAACGGGAGACGATGGCGCTGGTCATCGGGGGGCTGCTCATCAAGCAGGTTGCCCATGTGCTGGGAGTCAGCGAAATCATGGCGAAGATCCACAAGCGCAACGTGATGGAAAAAATGGCTGCGCGCTCCTTGCCGGACCTGGTGCGTTACGCCGAGCGCCTCCAGATTACACAGTCCGGCAGCCGCTGAGCTGCCCCTGCCGGCAGGCCCTGACAAATGACAGGGGCCGGCTCGACGGGTAGCCGCTATCGTGACGACTGTCGCAGTCCTGCCCCGCATCAGGCTTCCACGCATGCCAACGAAGAAAGTGAAAACACCATGAGTATCATCAAGCGCGCCGCTGGCGCGTCCCTCCAGGTCCTGGCGGTCAGCCTCGGCCTGTCTTTGGCCGCGATCGCGCAGGCCCAGGGTCAGGCCGACCTGATTCTCACGAACGGCAAAGTCGCCACGATGACGCGCGAAGGCGAGTTCACCCAGGCAATCGCCGTGAAGGATGGGAAAATCCTGGCGACGGGGAGCAATGCCCGCATCCTGAAGCACCGGCACGCCGGCACCCAGGTCATCGATGCCCGCGGGCGCACCGTCATTCCGGGCCTGAACGACTCGCACACCCATGTGATCCGCGAGGGCCTGAACTACAACATGGAACTGCGCTGGGATGGCGTCACGTCGCTCAAGCGCGCGCTGGCGATGCTCAAGGAGCAGGGCGAACGCACGCCCGATGGGCAATGGGTCAAGGTGGTCGGCGGCTGGAACGAATACCAGTTCGAGGAAAAGCGCTTGCCGACGCTCGAGGAAATCAACGCTGCCGTGCCGGACAAGCCTGTCTTCATCCTTTACCTGTATGGCCTGGGCTTCCTGAACAAGAAGGGCGTCGAGACGCTGGGCTATGACAAGGACACGAAGTACAAGGATGGCGTCGTGGAGCTGGACGCCAGCGGAAATCCGACCGGCAAACTGATTGCGAAACCGAATGCCCTCATCCTGTATTCGACTCTGGCCAAGACGAACACGCTGGGCCGTGAAGACCAGCTCAACTCGACGCTGCAGTACTACCGTGAGCTCAACCGCCTGGGCGTCACCAGTGCGATCGATGCCGGTGGCGGGTTCCAGAACTATCCGGATGACTACGTAGTGACCCTGGAACTGGCGCGCGGCGGCAAGCTGACCGTACGCACCTCGTACTACCTGTTCGCGCAGAAAGCGGGCAAGGAGCTCGAAGACTTCCAGCGCTGGGTGGCGATGACCCACCCGAACAAGAACGACCACATGTTTTATGCGAACGGCTTCTCGGCCGAAGGCGGTGGCGAAAACCTGGTCGCAAGCGCGGCCGACTTCGAAAACTTCCTCGAGCCACGCCCCGACCTGCCGGCCTCGATGGAAGCAGAACTGGAACAGGTGGTGAGCCTGCTCGTGAAGAACCGCTGGCCATTCCGCCTGCATGCCACCTACGGCGAGAGTATTGACCGCGACCTGGCCGTCATCGAAAAAGTCAACGCGAAAACGCCGTTGAACGGGCTGCGTTTCATCGTCGACCACGGCGAGACCATCACGGATGCGCAGCTGGCACGTATCAAGAAACTGGGCGGCGGCGTTGCCGTGCAAAACCGCATGCACTTCCAGGGGGAGTCGTACTGGAAACGTTATGGGGCGCAGGTACGCCAGATGCCCCCGATCCGCAAAATGCTGGAAATGAAGGTTCCGGTGGGCCTGGGCACGGATGGCACGCGGGTGTCGAGCTACAACCCCTGGCCCTCGATCTATTGGGCCGTTACCGGTAAAACCGCGGGCGGCATGAAGACCTGGCAGGAGCGGGATCTCCTGACCCGCCACGAGGCCCTGAAGCTGATGACAACCGGCTCGGCCTGGATGAGCGGTGAAGAAAAGGTCAAAGGGACGATCAAGCGCGGCCAGTACGCCGACTTTGTCGTGCTGCCGAAGGATTACTTCACGGTCAATACCGAAGAGATTAAAAACTTCGAGAGCGTGCTGACCGTCGTTAACGGCAAGGTGGTGTATGGCGCGGGTGAGTACGCGCCCCTGTCACCGTCGCTGCCCCGGATTTCTCCGGCGTGGAGTCCGGTCACGGTCTTCGGCGGCTATCAGAATCGTCGGTAATTCGCTCACCTGCAAATTCGTTTCACCCCGGCGGGCGGTGCTTCCGGTCCGGGCGATACCTGCCCGATCCCGGGGCAGGCACCGCTCAGCCCGCCCTGAGATTCTTGTCCGGATCGACGTAGGCCAGCTTCGCAGCGATGCACAGGGTGACGCGTGTACCGCCCCCCTCGATGTCTTCGATATCGAGGCGCCCGCCGATTTGTGCAGCATGTTCACGCATCCCTTGCAGGCCGTAGTGGCTGTGCTTGCCGGCCTTGTAGGGCCCCAATCCGGGGCCACGATCCGTTACCGATACAACGAATGCCTTTGGATCAGGCGAGGCATGGATGACGACCATGCTTTGTGTGTGCCGCAACGCATTGACAGCCGCTTCACGCACGACGGCATAGACATCGTGGTGGATCTGCGTATGCAGCGAATCGATTCCCTTGGGCCCTGTGATCTGGACACGCTCGCTACTGTCGGGAATGATCAACGCAATGTCGCGTTGCAGCGCTTCCCAGAAGTCTTCATCCGATCCAAACTCGCTGCGCAGGCCTTTGACCTCGTCGCGTCCCTCTGCCAGCACGCGCCTTGCACGTTCGAGCAAGGTGTCGAACTCGACACGGGCCGGGCTGCCAGGGGGAAGCCTGGTCATCACCGCTTGCATGCTGAAGAATAAACCTTGCAAGCTCTGCAGGAACGTATCGTGGAGGGCGCGCGCAATCGACTCACGCTCCTTGGAGCGAATCTCGAAGCGCTCTTCAAGCCGTGCGGCCAGGTGGCGCATGCGCATCCGATACATCAACAGCAGGATCAGCACCAGGACCGCAGCGCAGAAGGCATAAAACCACCACGTCTGCGTCATGTAAGGCGTTATTTGCAAGCGCAGCGAACTCACCTGGGGGCTGGGCAGTCCGTTTTCATTCAGCGCCACGACTTCGAATGTATAGTTTCCAGGCGCGAGGCTTTGGTAGAAAGCGGTTCGGCGCGCGCCTGCATCGACCCATTGTTCATCGACGCCAACCATCCTGTATCGGAACTGAACGCGCTGCGGAATACGAAGGCTTGGAGACGAGTAATCAATTTCCACGTCTTGCGACCCATTGCCAAGCTTGATCAGGGCACCCGGCAGGTAGCTTTTTCCTCCCGAGCTTAATCGCAGTATCTCGACATTCGCCGTGACCTTGTTCGGTTGCAGTTTACCTGGGTCGAGCCATGCCAGGCCACGTTCTCCAGCCAGCCAGAGCTTGCCGTCGCCGGCGACGAAAGCCGTATCAGCAAGCAGGATCGCCTCACCTTCGCCAGTATAGCCATCGAGAGCGTCGAAAAGCTCTCCTTTTAATGGCAATTCAGGGTTGCGCATCGTACGTTTCCAGTTGTCTTCCGAGACCTGTAGCAGACCTTGGGAAGAATTCAGCCAATACTGACCATCCTGTCCACGCGCGATTCCACTTATCACTGCCGGCCCTTTGAAAGCGGGAATGCGAATCAGCTCCAACCGGTTATTTCTGATCACGCCGTTGCCCCGGGTTCCGGACACCAAGACTTCTCCAACAGCATGGATATACTCGACGTGGCCAATATCAGGATTTTCCGTACTAATTTTCCGTATATGGTCGCCTTCGAAGACGGATAACTCATTGCCGCTGTTGACATACATTTCGCCTGAGCCACCGACAGCGATCGCGGGCCTGATCATCTCCTTGAACTGCACCCACTTGTCTTGATGAAAGCGCCACGTGCCGTGCTGCGAAATGCGCAGCCATAATTCATCGTTGCCGGCTGCTATGGTGCGAAACGTAGGAATCTGCCCGGCAGGTAAATTAATTGGCGGGAAGGGAATTTTCTTTGCACTGCCGGCGTACTGTCGTTCGATTCCACGGCTTCCTGCCAGTACCAGGCTACCGTCGGGCGCTCGGGCCATGACTTGCACATGCAGGGGGTTGTCGCTGGGAACGAGTTTGCCATCTACCATGTCCGATAGGCCGACTGTGCCATTCAATCGCCATCTTTCAAGCACAACGATTCGGCCGTCCGGATGTGGCAGCGCCAGGGCAGCTCCACGATCGATCAGTTCCTCGATCATATGCACGGGTTGGTCGCGCAGTCGCTCTATGCCTCCGGCAGTACCGACCCATACATTATGTTCACGATCGACGAAGACCGAAAGCACCCGGAGGCTGGTCATCTGCCACGGCTGATCCAGCCGTTCCTTGCTCGACATGAGGTCGAAGCTCGCACTCTCTTTCCAGGTATCGGAGCGCACTACACACAGCCCAACAGGGCAATTGCCAGTCCAAACATTTCCATCTGCGTCAAAGGCGGACTGATACATATTGCCTCGCCGGGATTGTCGCGGGCTTCGCCCGGTCGTTGCAGGCGTCAGTCTTTCAAACCGCTTGCCGAGTACAAGCCAAACACTGCCGTCTGGCGCCTCGATCATCATGGGGTTGACTGAAACCTGCCGTACCCGGCGAAATACCGTGCTTCCGGATTCCAGGACGTAGAGATTGATGCCGTCGGCAGCCCAGACACGGCCCTGGCTGTCGGCCATCACATATTCGCTGCGGGCACCGCCATAACCCCTGGCTTTATCGACGCGTGTTGCCTTGTCGTCCCGGACTTCGAACAAGCCACGGCCAGTCGCAATCCAGGTACTGTTGTTGTTTGCATGCGTAATGGCAAAGACGCTGTCGGTCTTGTCAGGCGTGAGGATGTGGTGCAGTCGACCGCCGCGCAGGACACTGAGCCCACCGATCCCGTGGCCGATCCAAAGTGAATTGTTCCTTCCGGACTGTAAGGCGCTGATGCCAGTATTCTGCAGCCGGCTTCCGTCCGCGCTCGTGTAGCGGATGAACCGGACCCCGTCAAAACGGTAGAGACCTGCGCGGCGGCTTGCCATCCACAACCAGCCGTCCTCCGTCTGAGCAATTGCATCGATCAGGCCAGGGGCGCCGTCGACTTGACTCCAGCGCTCATGGCGGTAGCCACCCAGGGGGATCGTGGGGTCAAGGGCATGTGCCGCTGGCAGGGTAGAGAGGTAAACGAGCAATAAGAGCAGAACTCGACTGATCAGGGAGCTGGAACATGTGCGCATCTTTTGTTTCTTTTACTGTTTGCTGCGATCGCTTTAGGGAAAGGCCGCTTGATGAGACTACCGCCCGGAAGAAAGCAGACCATGTCGGGACGGCCCGAACCGTGCTTTACGGGTAGTGTTAGCCTTTCATTATAATGAACGTAAACACTACGGATAGAACGAAACCGCCAGGACCGGTACAAAACGGCTATCGCAAACATCGGCACACGCTTGATAAAGCATGTCACAAGCGCGGCGCCCCAGGAACACGGAGAACGGATGGGCAAGGCTTATGGCCAGGCAATGGGCGAGTATTTCAACCTGCGGAGCACGCCGCCGGCTGTGCGCAGCGCGGTGCTGGAGAACCGCATTGCCGTTACCCACTTGCGTTACGACGGTCCCGGCACCGGCATGACCGATGCCATCCCCGCCGAACCCGCACTACTGCTGGCAGTGCAGCTGCGCCGTCTGGTCGGCCATCAGTTGTGGCTGGACGGGCGAAGCATTGACGTCAAGCCGTATGCCCCGGGTGCACTAACCATGCTCGACCTGCGTACACGGCCAACAGCGAACCTGGTTTCCGATTACGAGTGCGTGCAGATCTACCTGCCGCGCGCGGCGCTCGACGACATCTCCGAAGCCGACGATACTGCGCGCCTGGGCGATCTGCCGACCCTGAACGGGGCCGAGGATCCGGTACTGGCCCACCTGGCGCAGATCGCCCGCGTGTCGGTCGATCCTGCCGGCCCGGCAACCGAGCTGTTCCTGGAATCGCTGCTGCTGGCTGTGCACCGCCACTTGCGTGCCAGGTACGAGGGCCGGTGCGAGACGGTGCCTGGCCCGCGCGGCGGCCTGGCCGGCTGGCAGGAAGCGCGTGTGAAAGAGTATATCGAGGCGAACCTGCAGAGCGGGGTCGGTGTTATCGAACTGGCTACGCTCTGCCAGCTGTCGGTCAGTCAGTTCGGCCGGGCCTTCAAGGCCAGCACCGGCATTACGCCGCATCGCTGGCTGGTCGAACGCCGCCTGGCACGCGCCCGGGAACTGATGGTGCGCACGGGCCGAACGCTGGCCGATATCGCGCACAGCTGCGGCTTCGCCGACCAGAGCCACCTGGCGCGAGAGTTCCGGCGCGCGGAGGGCGTGCCCCTGAGTGTGTGGCGGCGCCTGCATGGTGCGGCGCCGATCTGCCTGAAAGGGCCGGAGTGATCCTGCCTCCGATGGCCTGACGGAAATCTCTGTACAATCGCCGCCTCCCGCGCCGCCTGTTGCGGCGCGCTTTGTTTTAAAAGGCTTTTGATGTACAGAACACTCACCGTCGTCCTCGCATGCCTCGGCATGGCGGGCGCCCTCGCCATTGACACCTACCTGCCGTCCATGCCTGCCATCGGACGCGAATTCGGGGTCGGCACCGTCGCCGTACAGCAGACGCTCTCCGTCTTCCTGTTTACCTTCGCCTTCATGATGCTGTTCTACGGCACCCTGTCCGATTCCTTCGGCCGGCGCCGCGTGATCCTCGTTTCCCTGGTGCTCTACACGATCGGCTCGATCGGGGCCGTCTTTGCGCCGAGCTTCGGCTGGCTGCTGGCCTGCCGCGCGCTGCAGGGCCTGTCGGCCGGCGCCGGTTCAGTGGTGGGCCAGGCGATCGTCCAGGACCGCCTGAAGGGTGCCGAGGCCCAGAAGATGATGTCGAACATGATGATGGTGTTCGGGCTTGCGCCGGCGATCGCCCCGATCATCGGCGGCTGGCTGCACGTGCACTTCGGCTGGCGCTCGACCTTCCTGTTCCTGGCCGCCTTCGGCGTGCTCCTGATCGCGATGACCCTGCGCTTGCTTCCCGAAAGCCTGCCGCCCGAGAAGCGCCAGGCCTTCCACCCGGGCACGATCGCGCGCAACTACATGTTGGTGCTGCGCCATCCGCAGTTCCTGCTGCTGTCGCTGTCGGTGGGCCTGGCCTTCGGCGGCCTGTCGCTCTACATCGGCTCGGCGGCGAACTTCGTGATGGAGATCCTCGGCCTGCCGGAGACGGCCTTCGCCTGGATGTTCATCCCGCTCATCGGCGGCATGGTGCTGGGCTCGGGCTGGGGCGGCAAGCGTGCCGCGACCATGGCGCCAGGCAAGATGAAGTGGATCGGCTTCGGCACCATGCTGGTCGCGGCGGTGATCAATATCGGCTACAACGCGCTGTTCCCGGCAGCGGTGCCGTGGGCGGTGCTGCCGCTGGCGATCTACACCTTCGGCCTGGCGGTGGCGATGCCGGCGATCCAGATGAACGCACTCGGGCTGTTCCCGGACAACCGCGGCCTGGCCTCGTCGATGCTCGGGTTCATCCAGATGATGTCGTTCGCGCTGGTGTCCGGGCTCGTTGCGCCGCTGTTGTTCGACAGTGCGTTCAAGCTGGCGTGCGGAGTGGGGGTGGGGCTGGCGGGGAGCTTTGCCGCTTGGAGGTTGAGCAAGCTGGCGTGATGTAGCGCGTGGGCCGGGACGCATGCGTCCCGGCCCACGATTGCTTAACGCTTGTGCGTCTTCAGCGCCGCCTGCACTTCGCGCTTGGCGTCGCGATCCTTCTCGGTGGCCCGCTTGTCGTGCTGCTTCTTGCCCTTGGCGAGGCCCACTTCGCATTTGATGCGGCCTCCCTTGAAGTGCAGGTTCAGCGGCACGAGCGTATAGCCCGAGCGCTCGACCTTGCCGCGCAGCTTGTCGATCTCGGCGCGGTGCAGCAGGAGTTTACGGGTGCGCAGGGCTTCCGGGTGGCTGAAGGCGGACGCGGTGCTCAGGGCGCTGATGTGCGCGCCGAACAGGAACAGCTCGTCGCCACGCACGACGACGTAGGCTTCCTTGATGTTCACGCGGCCGTCGCGGATGGCTTTGACTTCCCAACCTTCCAGCATCAGGCCCGCTTCGTAGCGGTCCTCGATGAAGTAGTCGAAAAATGCTTTTTTATTGTCAGCGATGCTCATGAAATAGCGAAAATTCGCGGGTCGGTTAAACTACGGCTATCGCGCCCTGATGGGCGCAGAAATGCAACTCGTCCAACATCATAACAAACGGTTGACCAATGGCAGTAGTGCACAAATCAGTTTTCTTGGGCTATAGCGCTGAACAGATGTTCGATCTGGTGGCGAAGGTGGAAGATTATCCGAAGTTCCTGCCATGGTGCAGCGGCGTCAAGCTGCTCGAGCGCAGTGACGACAAGCTGGTGGCCAGCCTGGGCATCAACTTCCACGGCGTCAAGCAGAGCTTCACCACCGCGAACCACAACCTGCGTCCCACGCAGATGAAGATGCACCTCGTCGACGGCCCCTTCAAGATGCTCGAGGGAACCTGGAATTTCAAGGCCCTGCGCGCCGACGCCTGCAAGATCGATTTCGACCTGCACTACGAGTTTTCCAGCGTCATCCTGGCGCAACTGGTCGGCCCGGTCTTCGGCATGATCGCTAACAGCATGGTCGATTCGTTCTGCAAGCGGGCCGAGGTGGTGTATGGCGTCTGAGATGCTGGAGGTGGTGCTCTGCTACGCTACGGCGCGCGCGGAATTCCTGCACACAATGCAGGTCGCGCCCGGCACCACCATCGGCCAGGCGATCGAGGGCAGCGGCGTGCTGCTGGCCTTCCCTGACATTAACCTGGTGACCCAGCCGGTCGGCATTTTTGCCAAGAAGAAGACGCTTGATACGACCCTGCGCGACCGCGACCGTATTGAAATCTACCGGCCGCTGGTGGCGGACCCCAAGGATTCGCGCCGCAGGCGCGCGGCCAAGAAAGACACGGCGGGCTCCCGCGCGCCTGCCTGAGTGGCATCTACAGGCATTTGCACGCTGAGCGGCGCGCCTGGTCGCTTCCCATTATAAAAGGGAGTTGCAACTACGCAACCTATTCGGTTTCCGCACGGGAATTTTGATAAGATGGCTGGCTCTTCCGCGTGCCAGGCGCCCGGTGACCAGGCCTCGGGCCGAGGTGTCGCCTGACACCGGCGACCGTGGCGCTGCGGCGCCTCCCACCACCGGCCTCTGTCCTGCCATGTCCATCCACGTGCTCAGCGCCCTGATCCTCCTGCTGGTGACTACCGCAATGTCGGTTGTGATGCTGCTGGTGCTGACCTCGCTGAAAGCAAGCCGGGTCGTGGGCGTCAAGGAATGGAGACAGGCCAATGCTATTGCCGTGCTGGCGCTGCTCTTGTTCGCCGCGCGCGGCGCGCTGCCCGACCTGCTGACCATCGAAGGAGCAAATGGCCTGTTTCTCGTTACCATTGCTTTGATGTATGCCGGATTCCGGCGCCATCTCGGCCTGCCGGTGCAGGGCGCACGCCTGCTGGTGGGGGGATTGCTTACGCTGGGCGGCGTCGCCGCCTTTCATTACGGGCTCGATTCAATCGAAGTGCGCACCGTCAGCGTTTCCATGTTCCACGGCACGCTCTGCCTGGCCATTGGCGCCAGCGTGCCCGTGTCCGCCGATGCGCGCCTGCGTTACCCGACCCTGTTCACGAAAGTCGCGGCGCTCGCGCTCGGCACCGCGCATGGTGTGCGCGGCCTCGTGTATGCGATCGAAGCGTGGATGCCCGGAACCTTCGACGCCATGCCGACCTACAACCTGGTCTTCATGGCCCTCGGCACGCTGGCGCTGCCGGCGCTGACACTGGGCGCGGTGATGATGGCGAATGCGCGCATCCTCGCCGCCGCGGCCCACGCGGCGGACCACGATCACCTGACGGGAGCGGCCTCGCGCCGCGCCTTCTCCGCCTTCGCCGAACGCGAGCACGCGCGCGCACAGGGCAGCGGCTCGCCGCTTGCGCTACTGCTGTTCGATGTCGATCATTTCAAGCGGATCAATGACAGCCACGGCCATGGCGTGGGCGACCGCGTGCTGCGCGAGATCGTGGAACGGACACGCGAGGCTGTGCGCGAGGTCGATTACTGCGGGCGCCTGGGCGGCGAGGAGTTTGCCGTCCTGCTGCCGGACACCGACGCGGCGGCCGCGCTTGCGGTGGCCGAACGGGTGCGCGCGGCGCTCGACACCGCGCTTGAGCCGGTTCCGGCGGGGCAGGCGGTCTGCTACACAGTCAGTATCGGCGTGGCCATGCTGGAAGAGGGCGAAGCGCTGGACGGCCTGATGGCAAGGGCCGACGCCGCCCTGTACAAAGCCAAGGCCGGCGGGCGCAACCGGGTAGTGGGCGCGCCGGCGCTGCATCCCCACGGACGGGCGCTGCCCGTCAAGGCGCAGGACTGAAGCCCTCTGGCTGGGCTGCGCTCAGCGGCAGTCGGCCAGCGCCTTGTCGATCGCCGCCGCGCGCTCGGCGCGCTCGCTGTCGTCCAGGAAGCGCTGCTTGCCGTCGCTCCCCACTGCCGCGACCCGGGCGCCGGCCTCGTACATGCGTTTTGAATTGCGCATCTCATTGCAGTATTCCCGCTGGGCCGTCAGGCGCTTTGCCTCGTCTCGCGCCTTTCCCTCCGCTTCCACGCGTTCCTGGGCACGCTTACGGTAATCCGCCTCGCGCTCAGCCAGTGTCATTCCCTTCGGTTTCGCTACGGGCGGAACCTGTGCAGGAGGTATCCCGGCCGGCTCGCCCGCGCTCATTGCCGAACGGCCCGGGGCCTTCAGAATCTTCGATGGCGGGGTGCCGGGCGGCGGCGGCTGGTCCGAGTACTGGCGGGTACCATTTGGCGCGATCCAGACGAACTGCGCCTGCGCCAGGCCGGCGCAGCAGAGCAGGGCGATGCCGACCAGGCGGGAGAGAAGAGGGCGAAGCGGCGTGTGCGTCATCAAAATATTTCCTTACGGTATGAACTGTGATTTCCTCATGATTGGCCAGCCCTGTCAACGAAAGGCTGGCTGAAGGTCTTTTTTTGGCCACTGGAGACGCCTTTCCGCGCATTCTGTATAATTCGCTTTTGCGCCTATAGGAAAATGGTATGCGTCTACTTCAAAAAGCACTCACGTTCGATGATGTGCTGCTCGTCCCGGCCTACTCGAACGTTCTTCCGGCCGATACCTCCCTTCGCACCAAGCTGACCCGCAACATCACGCTCAACATCCCGCTGCTCTCGGCTGCGATGGATACCGTGACCGAAGCCCGTCTCGCTATTGCGATGGCGCAGGAAGGCGGCATTGGCATCATCCACAAGAACCTGCGTCCGGCCGACCAGGCCCGTGAAGTAGCGCGCGTCAAGCGTTTCGAAGCCGGCGTGCTGCGCGATCCGATCATCGTGCCTCCGAGCATGAAGATCCGCGACGTCATCGCCCTGCAGCACCAGCACGGCTTCAGTGGCTTCCCTGTGGTTGAGGGCAAGCAGGTGGTCGGCATCATTACCAACCGCGATTTGCGCTTCGAGGAAGACCTCGACGCCGAGACGCGCACCAAGATGACCCCGCGCGAAAAACTCGTCTACGTGAACGAGGAAGCGAATACCGAAGAAGCCAAGCGCCTGATGAACAAGCACCGCCTCGAGCGCGTGCTGGTCGTCAACGACGAGTTCGAGCTGCGCGGCCTGATCACCGTGAAAGACATCATGAAGTCGCACGAGCACCCGTTCGCATCGAAAGATGCGCAGGGCAAGCTGCTGGTCGGTGCGGCTGTCGGCGTCGGTGAGAAAGACCGCGAACGCGTCGAGCTGCTGGTTGCGGCCGGCGTCGATGTACTGGTCGTCGACACCGCGCACGGCCACTCGCAAGGCATTCTGGACACTGTGAAGTCGATCAAGACCCGCTACCCGCACGTGGACGTCATCGGCGGCAACATCGCTACGGCGGCCGCCGCGCGGGCGCTGGTCGAGGCCGGCGCGGACGCCGTCAAGGTCGGCATCGGCCCGGGCTCGATCTGCACCACGCGTATCGTCGCCGGCGTCGGCGTGCCGCAAATTACCGCGATCTCGAACGTGGCTGAAGCGCTGGCCGGCACCGGCGTGCCCTGCATCGCCGACGGCGGCATCCGTTACTCGGGCGACGTCTCCAAAGCGCTCGCAGCGGGCGCCTCGACCGTCATGATGGGTTCGATGTTCGCCGGCACCGAAGAAGCGCCGGGCGAAGTCATCCTGTACCAGGGCCGCAGCTACAAGTCCTACCGCGGCATGGGCTCGCTGGGCGCAATGGCCGAAGGCTCAGCCGACCGCTATTTCCAGGACGCCTCGGCCAAGGCCGACAAGTTCGTGCCGGAAGGTATCGAAGGCCGCGTTGCCTACAAGGGCAGCGTGCTGGCGATCATCTTTCAACTGGTCGGCGGCGTGCGCCAGTCGATGGGCTACTGCGGCTGCGCCACGATCGACGAACTGCGCGAAAAGGCGGAATTCGTCGAGATCACGTCGGCCGGCATGCGCGAATCGCACGTCCACGACGTCCAGATCACCAAGGAAGCGCCGAACTACCGTTCGGAATAAGCAAAAAGCGGCCGGCGACGGCCGCTTTTTCCATGCGCGCCGTGATTCGCGCCTTGACCTGATTATTACTTTCTGACTGCCTCAATGCACTCCAAAATCCTCATCCTCGACTTCGGCTCCCAGGTCACCCAACTGATCGCCCGCCGCGTGCGCGACGCCGGCGTCTTCTCCGAAGTCTTCCCCTACGACGTCAGCGAAGAATTCGTCCGCAACTACGGCGCCGCCGGCGTGATCCTGTCCGGCAGCCATAACTCGACCCTGGAAGGCGACTCCCCGCGCGCCCCGCAAGCCGTGTTCGAACTCGGCGTCCCTGTGCTCGGCATCTGCTACGGCATGCAGACCATGGCCGCCCAGCTCGGCGGCAAGGTCGAAAATGGCAAAGTGCGCGAATTCGGCTACGCCGAAGTGCGCGCCCGCGGCCACACGGCCCTGCTGAAAGGCATCAACGACTTCGTCACCGACGAAGGCCACGGCATGCTCAAGGTGTGGATGAGCCACGGCGACAAGGTGCTGGAAATGCCGCAAGGCTTCAAGCTGATGGGTTCGACCGACAGCTGCCCGGTCGCCGCCATGGCCGACGAAGACCGCCACTTCTACGCGCTGCAGTTCCATCCGGAAGTGACTCACACGACCCAGGGCGAAGCCATCATCGGCCGCTTCGTGCACGAAATCTGCGGCTGCAAGTCCGACTGGAACATGCCCGACTACATTGGCGAAGCCGTCGAAAAGATCCGCGCCCAGGTCGGCACGGATGAAGTCATCCTCGGCCTCTCGGGCGGCGTCGATTCGAGCGTAGCCGCAGCCCTGATCCACCGCGCAATCGGCGACCAGCTGACCTGCGTGTTCGTCGACCACGGCCTCCTGCGCAAGGACGAGGGCAAGATGGTGATGGACATGTTTTCGAAGAACCTCGGCGTCAAGGTGCTGCGCATCGATGCCGAAGACCAGTTCCTCGGCCACCTGGCCGGCGTGAACGACCCCGAGCAGAAGCGCAAGATCATCGGCCGCGAATTCGTCGAAGTCTTCCAGGTCGAAGCCGGCAAGCTGACGAATGCCAAATGGCTGGCGCAGGGCACGATCTACCCGGACGTGATCGAGTCGGCCGGCAAAGGCAAAAAAGGCCAGACCATCAAGAGCCACCACAACGTGGGCGGCCTGCCGGAAACGCTGAACCTGAAACTGCTGGAACCGCTGCGCGAACTGTTCAAGGACGAAGTGCGCAAGCTCGGCGTCGCCCTCGGCCTGCCGCACAGCATGGTCTACCGCCACCCGTTCCCAGGCCCGGGCCTTGGCGTGCGCATCCTCGGCGAAGTCAAAAAGGAATTCGCCGACCTGCTGCGCGAAGCGGACGCCATTTTCATCGAAGAACTGCGCAACACCCCGTTCGAACTGCCGCCGGTGGCCGGTATCGACGCCGGCAAGGCGCCGGTGAACTGGTACGAAGCGACCAGCCAGGCGTTTGCCGTGTTCCTGCCGGTGAAGTCGGTGGGCGTGATGGGCGACGGCCGCACCTATGAATACGTCGTGGCCCTGCGCGCGGTGCAGACGCTGGACTTCATGACGGCGCAGTGGGCGCATCTGCCGCACTCGCTGCTCGGCAAGGTGTCGAACCGGATCATCAACGAGGTGCGCGGGATCAATCGCGTTGTTTATGATATTTCGGGGAAGCCGCCGGCGACGATTGAGTGGGAATAATTCGCAGCCCGGCAGTAGCTGGCACTCTCTAGCATTAGACTTGACCCAAGCCCCTGATTTCAGGGGCTTTTTTATTGGTCGGCCTGGTAGAGTCAGGCATTTTCTGGCAACGCGAAGCACCAAAGTTTGATGGTATCGACATTGGTCCCGGTTTGGAGCGATACCATAAACAGGTGCTCGTACCATGTTGCTTTATCTCATTCAATCATGGTATCAATCCAAGCTAAGTGATTGAATATAAAAGAGAAAGTGGCATGAAAACGGGCGTTCCCAATCATGGTATGGAGGGTGTCCATGTTGACAGACGCCGCACTGAGGAATTTGAAGCCGAAGGAGAAGGGATACAAGGTGGCCGACCGTGACGGCTTGTATGTATTCGTGCTCACCTCCGGTACTATTTCGTTCCGCTACAACTATGCGATCAATGGCAGGCAGGAGACGCTGGTGCTTGGGCGTTATGGTCCTGGAGGACTGAAGCTGGGCGAAGCGCGGGAGCTGCTGAACGAGGCTAAGAAATCGCTTGCTGCCGGCAGATCGCCTGCACGGCAAAAGGCGACAGTGCAGGCCCGCCGGCACGAAGAAAATACGTTTGCCGAATGGGCCGAGGAATGGCTGGAACGCTACACAATGGCCGAGTCGACGCGCGATATGCGCCGCTCCGTGTATGAGCGCGACTTGAAACGTCCATTCGGAAAACTGAAACTGGATGAGGTCACCTCGGACGAGTTGCGCCGATTATGCGATCGCATCGTCGACCGGGGCGCCCCGGCAACCGCAGTCCATGCCCGCGACGTTGTCATGCTTGTGTTTCGGTATGCGAAGGATCGCGGGCAAAAAGTCGTCAACCCGGCTGACGAAGTCCGACCCAGTTCGATTGCCCGGTTCCAGCCTCGTGATCGCGCGTTGAGCGCGGAAGAGGTCGGTCTCGTATTCCGCTTCCTCGACAAGGTGGCAACGAGTCCGACTATTCGGCTCGGGGTCAAACTGCTACTCCTGACGATGTTACGAAAATCCGAAATGAGCGAGGGCGAGTGGTCCGAGGTGAGCTTCACGGATCGCGTCTGGGTGATTCCTGCAGCTCGGATGAAGCGCCGTAATCCCCACAACGTTTACCTGTCGGAGGCGGCGCTGGACATCCTGGTTGCACTGAAGACGTGTGCCGGCGCTTCGCGCTATATTTTCCCCTCGCGCTACGATGGGGATCAGCCGATGAGCAAGGCCACGCTGAACCGGGTAACGATGGCCGTCCTCGAGTACGCACGTGCCGACGGAGTGCCGCTCGCGAATTTCACTCCGCATGATTTCAGACGTACCGCTTCCACGGCACTGCACGAAGCCGGTTTTCAGTCGGACTGGATCGAGAAGTGCCTGGCCCACGAACAGCGAGGTGTGCGCGCGGTGTACAACAAGGCGGAGTATGCGGAGCAGCGCCGCCATATGATGCAATCGTGGGCCAGCATGGTCCAGCAGTGGTGCACTGCCGCTACCTAGTGCCGGGCGCAGGCTGCTGAATGCTGGCAGCCTGGTGATGCGCGATCCAGTCATCAACTTCGAGCAAATCCCAGGCGACCAGCCGGGGCGTAACCGAGAACCGCCTTGGAAACTCACCGCGTTTTTCCATATCGAGGATTGTACGTTCGCACATGGGTACCTTTTGCAGTAGCTGCTTACGGTTGATCAGGACGCGGCCCAGGGGCCGCGCAGCAGAGTCGGCGACTATCATTTGTTTCTCCTTTTCGATATTTCGAACATGGGTACAGTATGTTGGTCGCATGAGAGACCGAAAAGGCGAATCTGTCCGGTATTTCGGATGGATCAAAGTGTATGAAGCGGTAGGGGCGAAAATTTGCCCGGCCGAATGGTGGAGGCAGAGGCAGCAAATCGTACGAGTCCTTCGTTCCGGGATCAGTGCAGTGAGAATTTAGCGGCTAAATCTTGTTCATCCGATGGGAGTCCATGTGTACAACCTGATCCTGCTGACAAACATCCTCCGCATCCTCGATGATGTTGGGATGAGCAAGAATGAGCTGGCAAAGAAGGCTGGCATGTCGGTCTCGTTTCTCTCAGATCTGACCAACGACCATGCCAATCCCTCCCTGCGCATCATGGAAGCGATTGCGCAGGCGCTCGACACGCCGTTGCCCGCACTGCTTGAAACAACGGACCTGGACCGGCAGTCGCTGGAGGAGCTTGCTGGTGGCGCGTCAAAGCTGAGTTTGCCTGAGGGGTATGCGCGCGTCTCGGCTATCGTCACTGAATTCGAGGCATTCACCGTGAGACAGTGGGATCAAAAGAATCGCAAACTTCTTAACGCGGCCAAGAAAAAGGCCAGGTCCGTTCGCCGCAAGAGGGCGTAGCGCTTTCTATTACACGGAGCCCGGCCTAGTTGGCCAAGGCTGCGAGCATTTGGCGAACGCTCCGACTAGGTCGCCAATATGGCACGTGGACTGCCGAAGGCGGGCTGCTGCGTGAAGGTAGGAGGATGCTGGCCGGATTCTGTCAATTGAGATTACTCTCCATTTGGCGATCGACAAGCGGCTCATAGCCCTCCTCAAACTTGACCGGAATGCTGACGCCTGATTCACGAATGCACGTTGGCTTCCTGCGATGACCGAACGTCTTGGTGAACCCGACCTTCATCTGCTCCGTTTCTTCGCCTTCATGGGAACAGGAGCCTTCACGCCCACCCGCGCGCCCAACGTCTGGCCACCAACGCGCTGTGTGCCGACATTTTTGGCTACGCTGGGGGGAAGAGGGGTATAGCGGGCCTGCTTGTTTACCTCGAGGATATCGACGTTTTCTTTTCCTCGTTCAGCCATGTATATGTCGACAACGCTGTCCTCGCCGTCGCACCGACTCTCGCAACTCAAAGCTGGTCCGGCACGTACTGCCATTGCTTCTTGCTGCGCGGTGGAGGCTTGGGTCAGTTCCAAGCGGCGCTGTTCGAGTGCGGCGTCGGCAAAGGTGACGCGCATACCCGCTTCGACGGCCGCAACGAGAATCTGCTCCTTGAAGCCGTCAGAACCGTTGACGGCGATGCGGCCGCCAAAACGGGCGACCGCCATCTCGAGCGCGGACAGCACGGCTGCCTGGTCGGCTTCAAGTGAGACCTTCAGTCTGTCGCCGTCATCGCGGATCGCGCTGCCACCAACGTGGTAGATGATTGTTCCCTTCTTGGTGACGCTGTCGTGGCCAGTGGGCCGCGCCGGCTGTCGCGGCAGGGCTTTCCCCGTGACCGAATTGCCCGTCAGTACGCTTCTCGGATCGCGCCCGCGGAGTGCTGCCAGCGCCTCAAGGTCGCCCTGTGCGGCCTCGTGGCGCAGCCAGTCCGCCCATTGACATCGCCAATGCCGTTGATCGATTGCCTGGCGCTCGCGCCGGTACAGGACCTTGATCGCAGCGATCTCTTCGCTCCGGGCACGGGAGAGCGCGCCGTACATCAGCTTCTTCGCAGGTCCAGGTATCGAGACCAGCTTGAGGGCGGCACGTTTAAGGCCCACAGTGCGCTTGGCTGCGTCGATCCGGCGCTCTTTGCGTGCGCGTGCCTGGTTTCGTTCCCGTACCCGGCCCTCTGCCGCTCGCACCTGCGCCGCCCGATAGCGCGAATACAGCTCGGTAGTGTCCACGCTCGATGCAAGCGGCTGCTTCTGGTAGCCCCGCGCCGGCCTGACTGTTTTTAGCTTGCTGGGCGCCGCCTGGAATGGACCGAGACGCTGTTCCAGCCGCGGCCTGGAAAACTCGCGCCCCACCGAACTGGCCTTGACCGTGGTCCTGTCGGCGGCAGTTATCACCAAGCCGTTTCCGGCTGGGTGCAGGCGCAGCCCGTTGTCAAGCAGCAGGGCGTGCAGCTCGTCCCACGATTGCGTAACCCGCATTCGCTCAGCGCACTCACGCTTGACCCAGCCAAGCAGGCTCTCGACACCCGAATGGTGCTCCATGTCAGCAGCGCGGTTTTCCGACGCTGTTTTCCCTGGCGCGTGGTTGTCCTTCTGCAGGCCGTACTCATCCTCCAGCTTGTCGCATAGCCTCGCCAGGATGCGGTAGGCCTGGAATGGTTCAAGAATTGTGTAGCGCGTGGGGTGAATCTTGTTGATGGCGACGTGCACGTGCAAATTGTCGGTGTCATCGTGCACGACGCTGACCCGTTGATGCCCGGCGAACCCCAGCGCGGCGCACAGGCTGTCTTCGATCGACGAAAGAGTGGCTACGTCAGGCTGTTCGCCATGGCGGAAACTGACGATCAGGTGGTAGGTCTTGTCGGCCCTGGACCGGGTGTTCATCGCCTGGGTATTGAGTATCTCCAGTGCAGCGACGTCGGCCGAGTCGTTCATGCAGTTGGTGATCCGGATGGCGCCGGTGCGCACCGCCTTGCCCTGCGAATCTGTCAGGTAGCGTACCAGTCTGGCAAAGCTGCTCTTGGTGGCAGCGTTCATCGCAATGTGCTTGGCGATCATGGCTCTTCGCATCCGTTTTAGCTGCTAAAACTGGTCGCCGTCGCTGGAGGCAACCAGTACCGGATGGACAACGGTCGACGAGGATTTGCATGGACCCTTGGGCACAGCCCATGCGCTGACCTGCAACTGCGTGCGCTCATCTGGCAAGCAGTACACCTCGACCGCCGGCGTGCTCTTGCGTGTGCACTTTTCGCTCATTGTCCACCTCCGAATTTGCCGGCGGCAGCCGCCTGGCCTCGCAGAGCAGGATTCCCGTTGAGCACGAAGTGCGAATAAGGGGGGAGTGAAGCAGGAACACACGCTACGCGGGTGGGCCTACTTCACCTATCCTGCCCGACTCTGCGAGTCGATTACGCCAAGGCAGGATACCTATCGGACTTTCGGTCAAACCTCGACTGGATCAATAAGACACACCGTTTATATCGAAACCATAAGCGGCTCTCCTATACTGGTTTCAGGCCGGCGGAGACGCGGCGCGACCATCATCAGTGACGAGAACCAGGACGTAGAGACGGACCATCGCGATGGCCAAGTCCTATACCAAGCAATTGACCGAGTGGGTCAGGCAAACGCGCCATTCAGCCAGGCGCAACCGGAATCGCGTTGCCTTCACGGCCGTAAAGAACGACGTGAGAGAAGCGCTGGAGGAGGGCTGGCCGGTGAAGACGATCTGGGCGCACATGGTCGAGCAAAAGCGTATCGAGTGTGGTTACGACACGTTTTTGGTTTACGTGAAGCGCCATATGGCAACAGCTACTGAACCTCCGGGCGCGAGCAGGTCAAGCCAGCCTCCCGGCCGTTCGCTGGCCACAGAAGCCGGGCGATCGGGCC